>NZ_JAMBOJ010000027.1 GCF_023715565.1 Cytobacillus firmus
CGGTAATCATGACGGCTAGCTGTTCGCTCATAAGGATATGTATTCAGATGATGATCACGTTCTTTTTCCATGAACTCATTTAATACCAGGACAATAGAAGCCTTTATCACTGAGTCGATGTTTGAATTCATGACGGATTCTTTTAAATTGTCAAGATTTAGGTTAAACTGTAATTGAGTCATAATTAATTCCTCCAACTTGTTTTTCGTAGCTGATAACATTGTTGACCAAAGGAATTAATTTGACTCATTTTCTTTTTACACAATTATATGGGCTTGACCGGTTCGCTATAGGCAAGTCCAGTAAATGTGATGCCCACCGGCTCTCCTTCAGGGGTATACCCGGCCGGTACTGTAATGGATGGATATCCCGCTTTTGCAGGGATGCCTGCTCCATAGTTATTAGGGAACACAATGGCATCCAGATTATGTTTCTGCATTACATAGTCAATGCCCTGCTCCCCTGAAAAATAGATATCCTTCTCTAGTGCTGATATATAGGCCATTTCGGTTAAATTTCCGCTTGTTTCCTCCGCTTCAATCAAAATGGATTGACCGTATTTCAAGCACATTTCGCTGTTCTTTTCATTAAATTCAATGACATCGGACAGGGTGCGAATATGTAGGTGCGGGGCGACAGTCCGCAGATAGGCATTCACATCCGCTTTAAATTCATAAGTGAGAACGTCATAGCTCCACTCCGTTTTTGTGGAAGGAATCACTATTTCGTCGACCACCTCTGCCCCCAGTTCATTTAACCGGGCTACGGCTTGGTTCATTAAGGCGAGCTTTTCAGAACTTAAGTAGTCAAAATAAGTCTCTCTGGCAATGCCGATTCGTGCGCCATGCAGTCCTTTTTCATCAAGGAAAGAGGTAAAATCCTTCCCTTGCAGATCCTGATTTGTCAGGGTAACCGGATCATTTTCATCAGAGACTGCCAGCACGTTTAATAATAATGCTGCATCCTTTACCGTTCTTGCCATTGGACCGGCAGTGTCCTGACTATGGGCAATTGGAATAATCCCGGTTCGGCTGACAAGTCCGACTGTCGGCTTTATTCCAACGAGAGAATTCTGGCTGGCAGGGCTTAATATGGAACCTGATGTCTCCGTCCCAATGGCTGCGGCTGCAAAATTAGCGGCGACAGCAGCACCGGACCCTGCACTTGAACCTCCCACATCAAATTTTTCCGGCCCATAAGGGTTTAAGGTTTGTCCGCCCCGTGAGCTGTAACCGCTCGGCATCCCTTCAGTCATAAAATTGGCCCATTCTGTCATATTTGTTTTTCCTAAAATAACAGCTCCCGCTTTTCTTAATTGAGATGCCACAAAGGAATCATTTTGTGCACAGTGACCTTTCAAAGCAAGTGATCCGGCAGTTGTCTGCAATTTATCTCCTGTGTCGATATTATCCTTTAACAAAATGGGAATGCCATGAAGAGGGCTGCGCGGCCCCTTCTTTTCTCTTTCTGCATCAAGAGCAGCTGCAGTATGCAGTGCATCAGGATTGACTTCTAAAACAGAATGAAGGTTTTTATCCATCTGTCCAATTCGGTTCATATATATTAATACAAGTTCTTGGGATGTAATCTCCCCACTTTGCATTTTTTCCTGCATTTCATCTATCGTGGCTTCAAGTAAAAAGTCATCATGAAATTTGTTTAGCCTTGGATTCTCCATCATCGATTTCCCCTTATTCTTTAGTTAATAAAGTTCTACTAACTAATTCGCTTAGAAAAAGAGAAATACCTTTTTATAAAAAAATGCCAGGCGCCAATGATATAGGTGCCCGGCACTTGATTTTTATACGATTTGGCCGCCGCGCATCACTTTCTTTTCTGCAGTGAGGCCCAGTTCTCTTGCCATTTGTTTAAGTTCGCGTTCTTCTCTTTCAGTGACAAGAGAAATAACGGTTCCACCTGCGCCGAATCTTCCTGTTCTTCCAGAGCGGTGGACATATTGATTGATATCCTTCGGGAAGTCGAAATGTACGACATGTGTAACTCCCTTGATGTCCAGCCCTCTTGCCGCAACATCTGTGGCAATCAGCATATTCGTATTGCCGTTGCGAAAGTTCTTGATGGCCTTCTGTCTGTCAAATTTGTTCAGGTCGCTGTGCAGAGTGCTTGAAGAGATATTTTTGAAATCAAGCTTTTCGGCCATTACGGTCAGGTTGCCGATATCTTTAACAAATACGAGTGCCTTAATGTCTTCAAGCCTTGAGATCTTTTCAAGCATTTTGATTTTGTCCCGCGCTTCTGCCACAAAATAAATATGATCCACATCTGCAGCCTGAATGGTTTCATCCTTCTCGACACGAATGACTTCGGCATCAGCTGTCAGTTCTTTCGCAAGCTGCTCAACAACCGGCGGCAGTGTCGCAGAAAACAGTAGGACCTGTCGTTCTTTAAGTGTAGATTTAACAATGTTTTGAACCGTCTGAGTGTGTTCCTTAACGAGAAGCTGATCACCTTCATCAAGTACAACGGTTTTGACTTCATGCATTTTCAGCTTTTTCTGTTTAATCAGCTCCATCACCCGTCCCGGCGTTCCTAAAGCAATATGCGGATGCTTTTTCAATTTTTCAAGCTGCCTTTTCACATTGGCTCCGCCGATAAAAGAAGCTGCTTTAATTCCGCTTCCTTCTGCCCACTTTTGAATTTCCCCCAAAATTTGCATGATTAGCTCCTGGGAAGAGGCCAAAATAACAGCCTGGACGGCCTGTTTATCCGGGTCAATTTTTTCAAGGACCGGCAGAAGGTAAGCAAGTGTTTTGCCTGTTCCAGTCGGGGACTCGGCAATAATATCTTTGCCTTCCAAAGCAGGAGGAACCGCCTCTGCCTGAATGGTCGTCGGCTGTACAAATGCAGCCTTTTTCCATGCTTCCTGGATAAACGGCTTCATATCTTGAATCATAGATTGTGTCATAAGAAACTCCTTTTTTATGTAAAATTAAACTTTTCTTCAGATTTATTTTCTAGCCTATAGTATAGCCGATTATTTAAGAAAAGAGTACCGGCATATTCAGCTGCTACCCTTACTCTCAATTTTTAACGCTAATGCTTCAACCGGGGGCTCCTCATTTGGCTTAATAGGCAGTTATGAATAATTCCTATCTCCGCCCTCAGCCTTTTCCTTGAGTTCATTAGCAAGAACGGACAAATTTTCGGTTGAATGATTAATTTCCTGAATTGAGTGAACGATGCTGTCGAGGTCCGTTTTGTTGCGGCCGAACATATCCAGATACTGTTCCATTTCCATTCTAACAGTAACAAGCCCGCCTTTTACCTGCTGAATCTGAGCTTGTGATTCTTTTGTTGAGAGATTCATGGAGTTCATAGTATCAACCAGCACGCTGATTTGATTGTCGCTTTTTTCAATTTGTTCCTTGATGTGACTGCTCATCTTCTTAGAGTTTTCTGCCAGTTTTCTCACTTCGGTTGCCACTACGGCAAATCCCCGGCCTTCATCACCCGCCCGGGCCGCCTCAATTGATGCATTCAGTGCCAGAAGATTAGTCTGATCGGCAATATCCTCAATCCCTTTTGTCATCGTGATAATTTGCTCCGAGATTCCCTTTAAAGCTTCAATTCCGCTTATAGACTGCTCCACATCCAGAAGGACTTTATTGAAAGCATGAACCATCTCATCCATTTGTGTTTGGTTGAGGTTAGTCAGGCTCAGCAGATTTTTGCTGCTTTTTTGCGTTGTTTCGGTTTCACTGCGGATTTGATCAGCTTTCAAGCTTGTCTCATTAATCGAAGCTTCCGTTTGCTGTACCGAGGCTGCTACTTCCTGGCTGATAGAATTTAATTCTTTCTGAAGATGTGCATTTGAAGCATTTAATTCATTGAGTTCATTCATTCTGGCCTGTAGATAATTTTCGACAACAAGCTGGGAATCCAGATTAATGATATGTGTAAGAGCCAGCAATGCGTTTGTCAGCTTGTCAGGATCCTGGTGCAGTTCCGCTACGATCTTAGGCACCAATAATGTATTAATGGCAGAATAGGTGGCCAGAAACCACTCAACTGGAAGACCAGCCCCGTTATGGGTATTTCCAATCCTCGTTCTCATCGCAAAGTATTCAGCATCCAGATTGCCGCTTAATAAGCTCTGGAAATATTGGACGTATACGCCATAGAGCCTATCCCTGCTTGTATTATTTTCAGCAATTCTCTTTAATGGCGACTGTTTATAAAGATGATCCAGAACTTTCTGGAGCAATTCATCCAGCAGTGGTGAAATCACCGGGTTCAGATCCTGAAGAGTGTCAAGATATTTTTTTGAAAAGCCCATATACCACATTCGTTCATTAATACGCTGATCCTTTACTTTAACTGTTTCCTCTGATTCCGGAAAGTTCATTTCCGGCTGAAAAAATGAAGATGGATTCTTCTTTTTTAACTGAAATAGCATAATAGTGTCCCTCCGGCTCTCTAACCAATTTGTATATATTTTGTATATATTATGTATATTAAATAGGTAAATAGCAACTATTAACTCTTTTTCAAATCAGGTCAATAGTCCTTAATATAAAAAAAAAGATGCACATTAAATGTACATCCCCTGTAAGTCTATAATTCTGCCTGCTGCTCTATAGGTAACATGAGGTTCACGATGGTGCCTTTTCCCACTTCACTCTCAAATAGGATCTCTGCCTTGTGTTCATCCATAATCTGCTTGGTAACCATTAGTCCTAAACCGGTTCCATCCGGCTTCGTTGTATAAAAGGGATCCCCGACCCGTTCCATACTTTTTGCATCTATCCCGCAGCCTTCATCTTTAATGCTGACCAACACCTGCTCAGCCTCCGTCAACTTGGCAGAAATCACAATTGTACCGCCTTCTGTCATAGATTCCATCGCATTTTTGATCAGATTAATAAAAGCCTGCTTCAGCATATGCTCATCACATTGAACTTTAGGAAGAGATTTCAGATTGTCTGTTTCAAAACGGATATTCTGATTTGCTGCCTGTTCTTTAATGATTGAGAGGACGTAGTGAATCACTGCACTCAGTTCAATTCTTTTAAACAAAGGCAGCCTAGGTTTACTCAGGATCATAAGGTCATCGGCAATCAAATTAATGCGGTCAATTTCATCAACCATCATTTTATATCGATCTCTATCTTCAGGGTGCTTTTCCATCTGCAGCTGAGTAAACCCTCTTAATGCCGCTAAAGGATTTCTCACTTCGTGGCCCACTGCTGAAGCCATCTTTCCAACAGCAGCCAGCTTTTCCGTCTGGCGGAGTTCCTGGAAAACATGTGTAAGCGAGTGAATATATGAATGAAATCGGTTCAGCAGAACATAGGAAACACTCGAAAAAATGACCATAAGCACGATTGGCACCATTACCTTCTGGCTGCTCAACAATAATCCAGCCAAAAGATACTTCCCAATCATGCCTCCGGATACGATCCAAAAATAGCGCTTATTCACAAAAATTGGCGCAAATATAATAAATAATAGTTCTACTGCGCTTCCGCTCTGGAATTCCTTCGGCTCACCAAGATAGGTCAGCATGCTGTTACTAAAATCTATCAGAAAAAAACCTGCAAAAAATAAGTATTTAACCTGAAAAGGCCGTCCCATCCTGATTAAATACAGCGCAAACGGCAAGAGTCCAATATTCGCGAGATAATACCCCCAGCCAAGTCCGCCCTTTGGGATCCCGGGATTTCCACCTGTATTGAGGGGAAACAGATAATAATAAAACAAATCATAAAGTACTAATATAATATAAAACAGCCAGATAAAAAGGGTGACTGCTTTTGTTTCTTCTTTTATCAGAGTATCTTGATTAAAGCCTTTCATTTTTTACAAGCTCCTTGGTTAATTCTAGTAATAATATGCCTTAAGCACTATTATATACGTTCGTGTCGAAATTTGTAAAATTATGTTATATTCTTAAACTTCAAAAAACCGGCCAATGTATTTCCTGGCCAGTTTGTATAATAGCTAAGGTTTTAAGATGACTTTGATACAGTCATCTTCATGGTCATTAAAAAGCTTATATGCACGATCTGCTTCTTGGAGGGGAATCTGATGAGTAATGATCGACTTTGGATCAAATTCCTTGTTCTTGATTTTTTCGAACAGCTCTGGCATGTAGTGCACAACAGGCGCTTGTCCCATTTTGAGGGTAACATTTCTCGAGAAGAATTCCTCCAGCGGGAACTTATTATATGTCAGCCCGTACACACCTGACAGCTGGACGGTTCCAAATTTACGGACGGCTTTTGTCGCTATTTGAATTGGGCCAAGTGTTCCCCCCTGCAGCTTCAGCTTCTGTTCAATTTTCTCCACTGCGGATTTCTTTCCATCCATGCCCACACAATCGATGACCACATCTGCTCCACCCTGGGTGATTTCTTTTAGATAAGCTCCCATGTCATCATATTTCGTGAAGTCATAGACCTCCACATCATTAGTGAGTTTGGCATGGTTCAGACGGTAATCAAGGTGATCGACCGCTATTACCCGCTTAGCACCTTTCATCCAGGCAAACTTCTGAGTCATTAACCCGATGGGGCCGCAGCCAAGGACGACTACTGTATCTCCCGCTTTTACACCTGAATGCTCCACACTCCAATAAGCTGTCGGCAGCACGTCCGATAAAAAGAGCAGTGACTCATCCTCCAGCTCGCATGATTCCGGTATGACAAAGGGCATGAAATTGCCAAATGGCACCTTCAAAAACTCTGCCTGGCCGCCAGGATGATTACCATATTTCTCGGTATAGCCAAAATAGCCTCCCGAATCGTTATGGGGGTTGGAATTATCACATTGGCTTTCCATTTCATGCTGGCAGTAGAAGCAATGCCCGCATGACACATTAAATGGAATAACCACCCTGTCGCCTTTTTTTATACGTGTCACATCAGGGCCTGTCTCCTCAACGATTCCCATCGGTTCATGCCCGATAATATACCCGGGCCGCAATGGCATGTTTCCCTGATATAAATGAAGATCTGATCCGCAAATAGCTGTTGACGTGATCCGTACAATCACATCATCCCTTTTCTCAAGTCTCGGATCATCCACATTTTTCACCTGAATATCTTTTGCTCCCTGGTAAGTTACGGCTCTCATGCTTCACACTCCTTATATGACTTAGTAAGCTATACCCTCCGAACGGTTTTATTAACACCACTTATATCCATGATTTGTTAATTATTTTACTGAAAAAAAATGTCCGGCATCAGCCGGACATCTCTTATCTTTCTATTAAGATACTTTTTCTTCCTGGACTTTGTAGCCATCTTCCCAATACTCGGCGTTTTTGATGCCCAGTTTAGTAGAGTTAAAGACTGGATCAAGCCCCTGCTTTTTCTGTGCTTCATAGTCTTTAAGCGCAAGCAGTGCAGGTTTGGCAAGAATCAGAATGGCAATGAGATTTAGCCATACCATTAAACCAAGACCCGCATCCCCGAGTGCCCATGCAAGGCCCGCTGTTTTGACTGCTCCATAGAAAGTTGATGCCAGCAAAACCACTTTCAATATATGAGTAGCAAGTTTAAGGTTTTTCCCTTTAATTAAATAAGTAACGTTTGTTTCTGCCATGTAGTAGTAAGCCATAATCGTTGTAAAAGCAAAGAAGAACAGGGATACAGCAACAAATCCTGCACCGAATCCCGGCAATACGGATTCAACAGCCGCCTGTGTATATCCTGGGCCAGCTTCTACACCGGGCAAATGCTCAACAACGAATGTCTTGCCATCTGTGCCAACGGTATTGAACATACCAGTGAACAAAATCATGAATGCTGTTGCGGAACATACAAGCAAAGTATCAATATAAATAGAAAATGCCTGAACTAACCCCTGCTTTACAGGATGAGAAACCTCTGCTGCCGCTGCAGCATGGGCACCTGTACCCTGTCCGGCTTCATTTGAATAAATTCCGCGCTTTACTCCCCATGCAATCGCGCTTCCTACAAGACCGCCAAAGATAGAGTCAGCAGCAAAAGCACTTCGGAATATTAAAGAAAATACTCCAGGCAATTCACCGACATTCATGCCAATAATGATTAGAGATACAATAATATATCCCACAGCCATGAAAGGAACAACATATTGGGCAACTGTTGCAATACGCTTTACTCCACCGAAAATAATTAAACCTAAGAGTGCAATGATAATAATGCCTGTTACACTTTTATTGATTCCAAATGCGTTTTCCATCCCTAAGGCAATAGAATTGGATTGAATACCAGGCATTAATAATGCCATTGCAAGCAAAGCAGAAATGGCAAAAAGCACGGCAAACCATTTAATTCCTATACCTTTTTCAATATAAAATGCCGGACCCCCGCGATACAGCCCGTCTTTCTTTTCTTTGTAAATCTGGGCAAGCGTTGACTCGATAAATGCCGTAGCAGCTCCGATAAAAGCCATAGCCCACATCCAGAATACAGCTCCAGGTCCTCCCATTGCGATTGCAGTTGCAGTACCTGCGATGTTACCAGTTCCTACACGGCCAGAAAGAGCAATAGATAAGGCCTGAAATGAAGATACGCCCGATTCGGAACTTTTCCCCTTGAACATCAGCATAATCATGTCTTTAATATGTCTGACCTGCAAAAATCGAGTTAGGATTGTAAATAGTAACCCTATTGCAAGACAGATGTAAATAACAGGTGTACTCCATAAAATACCGTTTAGCTGATTAATAAAAGCTTCCAAACAACTTCCCCCTTTTTAGTATATATTCTGAATCTTTTTCCTATTAGGAATTATAGAATAAATACTGTTATAAGACAATGTTTTTTTAACGGACTGTAGTAATAATGTCATAGAAATTTCTGGATTACCTGAATAAAGCGGTTTTCTTCATAGGTGAGAGGATATATATAAGTTAGAGTAATAGCATAACCCTTTCTATTTTTTGTCATTTTCGTTATTATATCTTTAGGGAAACGAAACGTTGACCGGAAAGAAGTGTTTCAAAAATGGTAAAACAAACGAAAAGAAATTTAATGATTATGTGGTTTGCCAATTTCTTTGTGGCAGGCAGCATGACAATGGTGCTTCCCTTTATTTCGTTATATATAGAAAGCTTCGGCAATCATTCTCCAACCTATGTGCAGCACTGGTCAGGGTGGACGTTTGCCATTACTTTTGTTACTGCATTTCTTTTCTCTCCTGTCTGGGGAAGAATAGGGGATCTTTTTGGGCGACGGAAAATATTGATTCTGTCAGGAATCGGCATGGGGATTTCCATCTTCCTGATGGGATATGTGACAAACGTCTGGCAGCTGTTTTTTCTCAGGCTGTTTACCGGAATTTTTACTGGCTTCATCGGTATGTCACAGGCGTTCATTTCCACGCAGACTCCGAAGGAAATGGCCGGCAGAGTGATGGGGACACTGCAGACAGGAAGCATTACAGGTTCTTTGATGGGTCCTCTTCTTGGGGGAGTCCTTGCAGACTTATTCGGATTTGCAGATACCTTTAAGTGGACCTCCATCGCCATCTTTGTTTCCGCTTTTCTTGTCTTTTTCACAAGAGAACACCAAATCCCAACTCAAAAGGGCGAGAAAACGCGGTATTCAAGCAAGGCGGTCATTCAGCATATTATCAGTAATCCCGTCCTGCTTACAGTTATGCTGATATCAACGCTTGTTCAAATTGCACATTTCAGCATCCAGCCTATCCTATCCTTATATGTCAGCGAATTGCACGGACCGGAAAATCTGGCATTTTTTGCGGGAATTGCTTTTTCTGCTGCAGGGCTTGGCAATCTTCTGATGGCAAGGCAATGGGGGAAAATCGGGGACCAGTATGGTTATATAAAAACGCTAATTGTTCTCCTCTTCCTCGCAGGTGTGTTTTATCTGCCTGGAGGATTTGTCTCTAACATGTGGCAGCTTGTTCTTGTCCGCTTTGCACTTGGTGTCACCATTGGGGGCATCATCCCTGTCCGAATCGCTTATATCCGCCAGGAAGCCCCGGTTGCCATGCAGGGTGAAGTACTTGGCTACAACACAAGCCTCCGTTTTTTCGGGAATATTATCGGACCCGTTATCGGCGGTATGATCTCTGGCTATCTTGGTTTTTCAGCCGTATTCGTCGTCACAAGCTTTCTCCTCATCTTGAGCGGATTGATTCTGCTAGGAGCGATGAACCGCCATCCGAAGCTTGCAAAGGATTCTTCTTATTAAAAAATAATGAAGCCGGCATCTCTGCTGGCTTCATTATTTTTTTGCTGCATTGCTTGCAATATGGACAGCATCCCAAACACCCGCAAACGGCGGCGCATAACAAAGATCTACCATGCCAAGCTCTTCTGCTGCCATATTGTTGTGGATAGCAACGGCGAATATATCAATTCGAAGGACCACTCCTTTATTTCCAATGGCGTGGGCTCCTAGTAACCGGTTTGTCCCTTTCTCACAGATCAGCTTGATCCAGATAGGAGTCTGATTCGGGTAGTAGTCCGGATGATCGGCTGCTTTTACAAATTCAGTTGTATATCCTATACCAAGCTTTTTGGCATCCTCCTCGGAAAGCCCCGTTCTTCCAAGCTCCATATCAAAGATTTTAATCGCTGCACTTCCCAAAGTTCCCACATATTTTTCATGGTTTCCGGCAATATTGCCACCAGCCAGGCGGCCGCATTTATTCGCATTATTCCCAGCGGAATATAGTCATTTTCTTCAAGCACCTTATGATAAACCTGGGCGCAATCCCCCGCGGCATAAACACCCTCAATGTTTGTCCTCATTTCACGGTCGATGATGATGGCTCCATTTTCCGCCATCTCTATTCCCGATCCTTTCAGAAACTTCGTAGCAGGTTTTACACCAACAGCCACAAGCACTAAATCAGCTTTATAAGTGCCTTTATCCGTTTTGACACTATCCACTTTCCCATTGCCGTTGAAGCTTTCCACCTTTTCTCCCAGGTTCAGCTCTACACCGTTATCTCGAATTTCCTTTTCAGCGATATCGGTTATTTCCTTATCAAATGGAGCCAGGATTCTTTCGCCCATTTCAACAACTCGAACATTTTTACCGAGGGCTTTCATCGCTTCAACCACTTCAATGCCAATATAACCACCACCGACGATAACCACATCTTGCACTTCAGGTTTGCGGGAAATTTCTTTTAATATCATCCCATCTTCGAGTGTCTTCAACACATGAATGTTCTCGAGATCAGCTCCCGGAAATGGAGGCATGATCGGAAACGTGCCTGTCCCGATCATCAGCTTGTCATATGTATCCGTAAAGGTTTTGTCTGATGCAAGGTCTTTAACCGTTACTTCCCTTTTATTTGTATCTACTTTTAAGACTTCATGCTGCAGATGTGTTTTAATATTCCTCTCAGCAAATTGCTTCTGTGTTCTTGCGATCATTTTACGGTAATCGTCATTTTCGCCGGAAATGTAATACGGAAGACCGCAGGCTCCGTAAGATAAGAATTTACCCTTTTCATAGACCGTAATTTCCGCTTGTTCGTCCATTCTCCTTAATTTCGATGCGGCTGACATACTTGCAGCCACTCCGCCAATGACCAGCAATTTCATCGGAATCTCTCCTCGCGTTTCAAAAAAGTATTCAAGATAGGTTTCGTTAAAAGGTTGAAATTATACAGAATATCCATACCCTTACCACTATCCTTTTTTGGTTATTTTAAAACGTTTTTCAGAACTTCTTCCGTTACTTTCCGAACGATATTTCTAATCATTTCTTCTGTCATGCCCGGAGCTGTCCGGATTTCCTTATCACGTTTCGGAACGGGTATTCCGCCTGTATGAATACCCATTTTTTCACGGATTGAGATCAGCTCGGCAACTTGGTCTGTACTTAGTTCGTTTGACTTTTGAATAATGTGATCAGAATACATCATCATAAGTGCATAGTGTTCCAATGACTCCATCCGGAAATAGGCCTCTGTTATGTCCCTTCCCCAGGTTAGGGCTCCATGGTTCGCGAGAAGTAAAGCATTGTAATCCCTGCAATATGGGGCAATCGAGTCTGGAACTTCCTGTGTCCCCGGAGTGGCATAAGGGGCTACTGGCACTTTGCCAAGCAGGACTACAGCTTCAGGTGAAACAGGTTTTTCAAGGCTAATTCCAGCTATGGCAAACGAAGTGGCCACAGGAGGATGGGCATGGACAACAGCCATTGCTTCAGGGTTTTCCTTATATACTCTGAGGTGCATCTTTACTTCTGAAGATGGGTTCAGCTTCCCTTCCAGAATATTGCCTGAAAGGTCCATCTTAACCATCATATCAGGTGTCATAAACCCTTTGCTCACTCCCGTTGGTGTTGTCCAGATTTCACGCTCATTCACTTTAATGGAAATGTTTCCATCGTTTGCAGCAACGAAGTTTTTATTGTATATTCTTCTGCCGATTTCGCAGATGAATTCCTTTGCTTCCTGGTCATTATGGTATGTATTATTATCAGCCACGGCTGTCAGTCCCCTCCTATTCACATCTACTCCCTATTGTATATTCAAAATTAATTTGTTTCAGCATTTTCTATCAGTTTACATGTCTCGCCAAAATTTGATCATTTCCGCGGAAATATTATAAAAAACCGCCTGATCAGATCAGACGGTTTCGGGAGTATGATGCTTTTCGTTTATTTTACGCGAGGGTATCCGAAGCCTGACGCATAGTCGTCACCAGATGCTGCTCCGTATCCGCCTTTAATGTCATATTGCTTAGCACGATTTTGAAGCTCTGTACGAAGCTGGGAATGACTCATGGATGGGCTGGATGACCAGATTTTTGCTGCAAGGCCTGCTACGTGAGGTGTTGCCATGGATGTTCCGCTGATCGTGTTGTAGCCTCCGTTATACCATGTTGACTCGATGCTTGCACCAGGTGCAGACACTTCTATGTCTTTTTCCTGAATCACATAGTCGCCATCAGTGTTAGGGTTTCCGCGTGAAGAGAAGTTTGCCACACGGTATGTACCGTTCTCCTGAACATTTTCAAGTGCTGCAACTGCAACCGCATTCTTTAATGCTCCAGGATATCCAATTGTATTAGCACTGTAGCCTGAGTTACCTGCCGCTGCCACAATAAGCACACCTTTGCTGTATGCGTAATCAACTGCACTGCTGATTAAAGAATCTTTGCCACTTGAACCAAGTGACATATTGATGACCACTTTAGAACCTGTGCGGGATGCTTCGTCTGCAACGTGACGGATTGCAGCTGCAATATCATCTGAGTAACCTGAACCATTATCTCCAAGTACTTTGTAAGCCCATAATTTCGCCTGTGGGGCTACCCCATAAATCCCCTGTCCATCAGATCCGCCATGCGCCAATACGGTTCCGGCTACATGTGTGCCATGTCCCTGACGATCCGTACAAGAGCCATTGACAATCGGAGAGGACTGTGTGAAATCTTTACATTGCTCTGCGGAGCCTGCCAGATCAATATGGCTTGTATATACGCCTGTATCAAGGACAGCTACCTTAATCCCACTTCCGCCTGAAGTACTCGTTATACTGCTGTTGTTATAGATGGATTCAATCCCCCAAGGCGTCTGGTCACTTGGGTATCCAGCAGCCTGAGCCTTATTGGACGCTGTTGTTCTAACTGTATCAAGTTTAACTTCATGAACTTTTTCAATCTTTAAGTTTTTATTTTTCAATAATGCCTGGTACTGCTTAGAATTAACCTCTGCAGTCATACCATCGCTGCCAAAATCCCAGCGCTTGTCCACTTGTGAATTCACAGAAGCTGTAGCATTTGATGGGCCTTGGATCAATACCCTATAGGTTTCGTTTTGAGTCTCCGGTTCTTTAGCAAATGCCCCCGCTGTGAAAACTGATAACCCCATTGTCATACTTAGAAGTGCTGCTCCTAATGCCCTTTTTTTCTTCATCCTTTTTCTCCTCTCGAATCTTTATTTTTTCTGTCGCTTCTTGTTGCATTTAAAGTATATTTGAAATATTCAGACTCTATCAATATGCTAAATTATTTAATTGTCAGACTTTGGAATCAGGCACTAAAACATAGTTTCTTAAAAAGTATCAGGTAATTTGGAGGGTTTACAAATAGTTTATATTATTTACATGTTGTTTAATTCATAATTTTTCCATTAAATAAATGAATCACCTCAAATACAACAGTTCAATCGATCGATGCAAAGAGTAAAATTACACTATATTTTGTCGGTTTCAGGGATATTTTCCTAGTTAAACGCTTTAAAGGTATAAAGAATTAAATATCCTCCTAACCGCTTTGGCAGGAGGATTTATATTCTTATTTGAACATTTTGGGAAGGTTTTCTGTGTAAGGTGCATAAGCAATGCCATTTTCCGTGATAATGCCTGTGATCAGTTCATTATCCGTTACATCAAATGCGGGATTATACGTTTTTACACCTTCCGGCGCCATCGGCTTTTCGTACCATTTGGAAGTAATTTCTTCTGAATCTCTTAATTCTATATGGATATCATCCCCTGTTTTGCATGCGAGATCGACTGTTGACAGCGGAGCACAAATATAGAAAGGTATATTATAATGTTTTGCAAGAATCGCAACGCCAGATGTTCCAATCTTATTGGCAGTATCCCCATTGGCTGCAACACGGTCACAGCCGACAAGTACCGCTTGAATCCTGCCTTCTTTCATGACGATGCTGGCCATATTATCGCAGATCAGCGTAACATCGACACCTGCTTCTTTGAGCTCCCATGCAGTCAGGCGCGCCCCCTGAAGCAGCGGGCGGGTTTCATCGGCGAATACTTTAAAATCATACCCCTTTTCCTGACCTAAATAAATCGGAGCCAGGGCTGTCCCATATTTAGCGGTTGCAATTGTACCGGCATTGCAGTGTGTCAGAATTCCCCATCCGGGCTTCAGTACAGAAAGAGCGTGCTGTCCGATCGTCTCGCAGACTTTTTCATCCTCAGCCCGAATTTTTTCTGCTTCCTCTTTCAGTGCCTGCTTTATTTCAACTGCACTCTTACCTTCTTCCTTCTGGAAGCGGGCTTCCATCCGGTCGAGCGCCCAAAACAGATTGACTGCAGTTGGCCGCGAGGACGCTAGATATTCCTTCGCTTTATTAAAATCCAGATAAAGTTCATTATAGCTCTCTGCCGCTGATTGCTTTGTACCCAAATAAACACCGTAAGCTGCGGCTATCCCAATGGCAGGTGCACCGCGGACCTTTAAATGATAGATGGCCTCCCAGATATCCTTTACTTCTTTCAAATGCAAAAAGTTCTTTTCATTCGGCAAAACTGTTTGATCTAATAGAATGAGTGTATTGTTTTCATCATCCAATCTTACAGACTGGATAACATCCACAGGCTTTCCCATCATGCTGCCTCCTTTAGAATCTTTTTTCACAGGCTTTTAGAGTACGAACAAAATCGGCTCCTGTTTTAAAAGATTCCCTATCCATGATAAATATTTTTCCTGCTGCCAGACAAATCATTTCTGCTGAAGCTCTGCTGGTGTAATCTTCAATGGATGTGACATCCTTTACAGATGCCAGCCCGACAATTCTTCTGCACAATTCAAGTCCTGTGACGGCTGCTGTGTCACGCAGGATTGTATCAACATAGTATTCTTTAAAGCCTTCATAGCTGGCAGTTTGTTCAGATGCCTTCTCATCCCAGGCCTGCAGGAATTTCGATTGAAACAAGTCGATAATATCTTCAATAGTATTTTCAAGATAACCCAGCTGATCGCTTCTTGCTTCATCATCGTAAATGGTATACTTTGCGTTCACATAGGCGAAAATCAGGTTGGCAATCACGTTTCCGACATCGTATCCTGCCGGGCCATAAAAGGCGAACTCAGGATCAATAATTTTAGTATAATTTTCTTTTACAAAAATTGAACCTGTGTGCAGATCGCCATGCAGCAGGGACTGGGCATTAGTCATAAACTCAAATTTAAGCTTTGCTGTTTCAAGCTGAAATTTTGGATCCTCCCACATTTCCTTTTTGGCAAATTCCCTGGTGCCTTCAAACACTTCATTTCTCACACAATCGTAAAACGGTTCTGTGAAGACGAGATCCTCTGAAATTTCGCATAGTTCCGGATTGATAAACTTTTTGACGAGCTCTTTCTTTTCCTTATGTCCCATTACGACATCTGAAGTTAGCAATAAGGTATTGACCAGAAAAGTCGAGATATGGTCAGCAAACAGCGGGAATTTTTCATGCTTCATTAAGGCTGTTCTCATAATAGTGTAATCTGACAGATCTTCCATTGCGGTACAATTCATTACTGGATCATAATTAAACACTTGTGGTACGAAGCCTGGAGCGAGCTTGTTTTGCAGATCAAGTATTTCGTATTCAATGCGGTTGCGGTCAGGAGACAGCTTAAATTCATCAGATATTCTAGCAACCGGTCCGGCCTGCTTGATAATTAGAGACTTCTTGTGTTTATGATCAGTCAGTCTGAAGACATAGTTCAAATTGCCATCGCCAATTTCCCCGCACTCCAATTCAGCATCTGAAGCAAAATAATTAAGCCTTGTTTTGGCATATTCAATGGCTTCCTGTTCAGTCATTGTAAAATATGCGGATGTAAAAACAGTCATGCAAAAAGCCTCCCATACGAATCTTTTTGATAGTAGCTATTATTTTGTCAATTTATTATATTGGAAAATATCTAAATACTATCATGTGACCTGGGGTTCGACAATTGTTTTTTAAATATTCCACTTTTAAACTTCGAAAAAAAAAAAGCCCTTTAGGAGCAGCTCCATTCATTACCGCTATTTAATGCTTCTGATCGCCTGCAGGACGCTCGAGTATACTTCAAGGGATGACAAGTCAATACAAGGACAACGGCATTCATTGCCAAATCCGGTCTGATTCCTGTTGCAATGGTCTTAACACCTATTAGCTGGAGAATATTACGGATATCAAAAATATGATTGGCAATTTCAACATCTATATTTACAGTGCCGGAAAAATCAATAATTAAGGTTTCAATTCCCAGATGACGGACCCGAGGGACTGTCTTCTCAATGATGATTTGAGCTCTGTCATAGTCTATACTGCCGTCAATGGAAGGATTGCAATGCTGTCCTGGATCGGTACAATGGCCGCAGACAGCTCATTTATCTGGGATTGCGTCTCTCTCAGTTGTTCCTCGGAGTGCCGTTCAAAAGCAAATACGGTCTCATTAATACTTATGTCCAGCATAAAGTTCACTTTTTTAACAATAGAAATAATTTCATCAGCCGTTAACTCCAACTCTTTGCAAATCTTGTTTATTCTATCAGTAAAAACGAGGCGGGTGTCAGGATACCGGATAACGAAATCAGAAATTCTCCTTCCCTTGGAGGCAGCCTGTTCGCCATTTCCTTTGCTCCATTCAACCAACCCTTCATGAATCCTCTCATCGCTTCTTGCAATCATGGTTCCCAGGAGCCTCATAAACTCCACATACATCAAAACGGCAGCCTTATATTCCTGTTTTGGAATTTCAAAACCAAATCGTTTTATGATCTCTGTAACCAGCTTTTCGGATAATACCTCCGCATTTTGAGTAAGATACGCTGAAACATTATGAATAGGCTCCATCTGTGTACATATCTCCCCTCTTATGTCTTGCTTCAAATTATGTCCTCCTATTCTCTTAAAATGACATAACGGGAAATAAATAGGAGAATTCCCCTAATGGGCAAGATTGCTGTTTTCAAGCTTTTTATAAATACTGAGAGCCTCTATTAAAAACTCGCGGTCATACCCTGTCTTTTCATGAATCCGGGCCGCCCATCCTTCAATAGATTCTGCGGGAGCATCATGGTACAGGCCTTCTGTGGTACTAAGGAAGCTTTGCCAGTTGTAAAATTCCCAGTGTGCGGTTTCGTTTTTATAGGAAATCCGCTGCTCCAGCAAAGCCTTTGGATAAATATAGTTTTGGGAACGTTCGGCTGCTTCATGAAAGAAGTTCATTTCAACCGGATCCGTATCATAATTTTGCCGCGATATTTTTCCGTTCGGCCGATGATAGGCAATTTCCAGCTGTCCCGGTTCAGATGAAACCTGAACATCTGCCGCCGGGAAGAATCCTCTTATCTTTTCCGGAGTAAAATTCCGTGACTTTGAATCAATTAATATGGGCTGCAGCCATTGGTCGCCAAGATCACATAGAAAGCGGCGGCCCTCTTCATCCACTGCCACCACTGCAGCATGGGCTGAAGAATTATGTAATTCGTGGCCAACCGGATAGGCCTGAATTCCAGCCTCCTTAAATTCGTGCAGAAGCCAAATGGCGAGGTCAAAACAGTTTCCGGAAATGCCATATTGGGCATGGTGCTCCTTCATTAAAGAAACATCCCGCTGCTTTTTCGTTCCTGCTTTATCGGAAAACCATGCTTTTGTCAGTGTCTCCATCGGAAAGTGATCAAATTTTTGCCAAACAGACAATATCGATTGGGGTGCCTTCAATATGATCATCCTCTCATATATATTTCTATTTACTATTCTTTTTGGATTATCAAATTCCTCTTCCTTTTGTTTGAACTGAAATCTATGATAGAGTATTTTTCAGAGAAAAGAATTTAAAGGAGGCTCCATATGGCCAAGTACAGAGGATACATAGGGACATATACTAAGGGAGAAAGTGAAGGGATTTATACATTTATTCTGGATACCGATGCCGGCAAAATTTCCGATGTGAAAACGGCAGCGATTTTGGATAATCCCACCTATTTAACAATCAGCCAGGATAACCGTTTTTTATACTCGGTAGCCAAGGAAGGAGAATCCGGCGGAGTAGCTGCATATCGTCTGGATAGCAGCAGCGGTTCACTTAAGAAGATCAACAGCCAGGTTTCTGCCGGTTCCCCTCCATGTCATGTCAGTATAGATTCTGCCGTCCGCAATGTTTTCAGTGCAAACTATCATAAAGGAACAGTCGAGTCTTACTTAACCAATGAAGATGGCTCTTTAAATCCTGCTGTTTCGGTTATAGAGCATAGTGGATCAGGTCCTGACAGCAGGCAGGAAAAGCCTCATACCCATTACGCGGGGCTTACTCCGGACGAAAAATACTTAGCTGCAGTTGACCTCGGAACAGACCAGGTGATTACGTATGAAGTAAGTAATGGCATTCTAAAGGAAACTAGCACCCTATCCGTTAAACCTGGGAGCGGACCGAGACACCTGGTGTTTCATCCAAATGGAAAGTATGCCTATGTGATGACCGAGTTTAGCTCTGAAGTGCTTTTACTTGAGTATCATGAAGATGGAAGTTTCGTTCAAAAGCAGGCTGTAACCACGCTTCCTGAAAGTTTTACGGAAAATAACCAGGGCAGCGCTATTCATATCTCAAGAGACGGCCGCTTTGTTTATGCGGGCAACCGCGGGCATGACAGCATAGCTGTTTTCTCCGTCAATCAGGATAATGGAGAGCTTGCATTTGTGGAGTATACCTCCACAGAAGGAAACTGGCCGCGTGATTTTGTAATCGATCCATCTGAAAAATTTGTAATTGGCTCGAACCAGAATTCAAGCAATATTGTTTTGTTCTCGAGAGATGAACATACAGGGAGGCTAACTTTGCTTCAGTCTGATGTGAAAGTGCCTGATCCGGTTTGTGTGAAGTTTTTAAATGTATAAGTTAATGAAAAGAAAGAGCCCGCAAAGGCTCTTTCTTTAGATTTTAAACTTCATAGCCTTTTCATGGAGCTCCTGTGCCATGTCTGCAAGGACACCTGTTGCGGATGAAACTTCCTGAATGGCAGCGCTCTGCTCCTCTGTTGCACCTGCAACCTCCTGAGTAAGCAGCGCAGCGTGAGTTGCATATTCATCAACCGTATTAAACGAACCTGAGAGCTGGCTCGTGCTAAGCTGTATCTTTTTCATTTTTCCGGATACACGCTCCATTTGTGCATACGTTTCTTTTACAGCAGCCGATATCCCATCGAAGGAATTCCAAGCCTCACCAAAAAGTATAATACCCTCTTTTACTGTTCTTTCTCCTTTTGAAATGGATTCAACCGCAATTTTGGTTCGATCCTGAATGTCGAGAATGAGTGAAGAAATTTGTTTTGCAGAAGCACTTGATTGCTCAGCAAGTTTTCGGACTTCATCTGCAACAACTGCAAACCCTTTGCCGTGCTCTCCGGCTCTGGCAGCCTCGATAGCAGCATTCAATGCAAGCAAATTGGTCTGATCAGCAATCTGACTGATAATCGATAGAATCTTCTCGATTTCTGCAGACTTCTCATCCAGCATATGAATAATTCTGCCAGTCTCATCCGTGTTTTGGCTGATAATTTCCATCTGCTTAATTGCACGATTAACGGTCAGCATACCCTCTTCTGACCTGGCAGCTGTATATTCAGAGGACTGTGCGACTTTTCCTGACAAAGAAGAAATTTCCCTGATATCGTCTGTAATTAGATTCAAATGTTCGCGGGACTCGGCAACCTTTCCAGCTTGGCCTTCCGTCCCTTCAGATACTTCCTGGATGGATCCTGCAATTTGGTCTGTGGCCTTTGCCACTTCGTCCGCATTTGCATTCAGCTGTTCTGCAGAGGCTGCCACCTGCTGAGAAGTATCTATCACGTTGGTTATCAGCTCTTTTAAATGATCCATCATTTCGTTATAGCTTGATACCAGCATGCCTAGTTCGTCCTGCTGCGCTGAATACAGTTTATCGACTGAAAGATCACCTTTTGCCAGTCTATACATGCCTGACTGAAGTGCTCCAAGCCGTTTTATGAAATTTTTCATAAAGATATAAACAATCAGCAGTCCGGCCAGCACAGATAATCCGGCAATGATTAAGGACTTATTCAGTATATCTCCTCTTATTAGAAGAGCAAGCTTGTGCATATCAAAATCAAGCCCTGCCACTCCCTCAATATTCCCATTTTCATTTTTAAAAGCTTTCGCTAATGTAATAGTAGATTTCCCTGTGCCAGTGTCAATATAAGGATCAGTCCAGATTGCCTTTCCATTTGCCTCTTTTGCACTTAAATACCAGTCACGCTGCCTAGGATCAAAATCCCTCAGGTCTACTTCTGAAGGCGGGATATTTGAAAGGTAAAACTCTCCCTTACCTTCTGTTGCAAAATATAGGTTTAAGGTGTTTTCGTAATCACCTGCTTTACTGCTCAGGTAGGTTTCATAGAATTGTGTTTTCAATGGGTCATTGGCTGCCGGCATATTTGTAATCTCTTTTGCCATTTTATCCGGAAATGAGTATGTATTTGACTTCAGTTCTTCCGAAACAGTTAATTCTGTTAAAAATTGTTCATAATCTGCAAAAATTCCCTTGAAGTCCGGATTGATTTCCTCCAATGAGCTCTTGGGGATAATTGCATATTCCAGCACTTTAGTCTGCTGATACGATAAAAATCCGATTAGCATTAACGGAACTAGTAAAAGCAGGATCATAATCAGGCTCATCTTAAACCTTAAAGATTGATAGAACTTCATTATAGCCTCCAAAGTTGAAACATGTAGAATTTAAGGCTATTCTACCACTACTAATGATTCATAACAATAAATTTTTAGAATGTTCCCAAAATTTTTCCTTATAGTAATAAACACCTCTGTTCCGAGGTGTTTATTTTCTTATCTAATCGTAAAGGCAATTTTCCCCCATTGCTCTGCGTTTGAGATTTTATCAAAAGCCTGTTCATAATGTTCCAGGTGAAATGCCTGATCCAATACCGGCCTTATTTGATGTTTATCAATAAATTGGAGCATTTCATCGTATTCCTCTGCACTTCCCATTGTCGAGCCAAGCAGGTTTTGCTGAGCGTAAAAGAGACTGCGGAGATTAAGTTCCAGCGCATCTCCTGTAGAGGATCCAAAGGTTACAATGGTTCCGCCATTTCGAAGGATTTCCAGAGATTTATTAAATGTAGCCGGGCCGACAGATTCAATGACAAGATCCACCTTTTTCCCGCCAAGAGCTTCCTTCCAATCTTCGCTGCTGTCCAAGGCTTTGTCTGCACCAAGCTCCAGAGCTCTCCGGCATTTCTCTTCGGAACGGGAAGCCACATACACAGTCGCCCCTGCCGCTTTAGCGAACTGCATCAAGAAGGTTGCCACTCCCCCTCCAATTCCAGGAATGAACACCTTCATGTCTTCCTTAAGCTTTCCTCTTGTAAATAATGCTCTGTATGCGGTTAGTGCTGCAAGGGAGAGGACGCCTGCTTCCTCCCAGGTTAAATATTCTGGCTTTTTTGCGGCATTTTCAGCCGGAATCACAATGTATTCTGCGAATGTCCCATGATACGGCAAGCCGACGATTTCAAAACCGGCGGGCGGTGCCTCGGTCTTTTCCTTCCAGCCAAGCCCCGGATTGATGATGACTTCATCACCCCGCTTCACTTCTGATACACCCTCCCCGACTGCATCAATGACCCCGGCACCATCAGAACCGATGACAAGCGCCGGATCTTCCGGTTTGTGGCGATGCGGGACAAATAAATCACGATGGTTCAATCCTGCCGTTTTTAGTTTCACCCTGACCTCGCCTGCACCCGGCTCAGGCTTTTCCATTTCACCATATGATAACCCGTCGAGACCCGCTATTCCTTTATGAATGATCGCTTTCATTTCCTCCACCTGCTTTTCTTTAAAAATTTCGTCTATTCTATCATAGCTTGAGAAGGAGCCGAGAAAAAAGAGATATGCCTAGCTTAGCCTTAGTTTTACAAACTTCCTTTTTCCTGCCTGAAGAACTAATCCATCTGTCATTTTCACAATCAGCTTTACATCGTTGACTTTTTCTCCGTTTAACCGGATGCCTCCTCCTGCAATCATTTTTCTTGCTTCTGTTTTGGATGGAAGAAGCCCAAGTCCTGCAATCAGATCTGTAATGAGCATTTCACCCTCTCCCTTCCATTCGATTTCCGGGATTTCCTTTGGCATGGCACCTTTTTGGAAAATGGTTTGAAAATGCTGTTCGGCTTTTTCAGCTGCAGATGCACCATGGTACATGCGGACGATCGTGCGCCCTAATAGCATTTTAGCGTCACGCGGATGAAGCGCTCCATTTTCCAGCCCTGCTGCAATTTGCTGCTTCTCAGTCACCGGCAAATCGGTTGCAAGATTGAAGTATTTTATAATCAACTCATCCGGTATAGACATCGTTTTGCCGTACATATTATTCGGATCCTCATCCACACCGATGTAATTTTTTTTCGATTTGGACATTTTCTCTTTGCCATCCAGGCCCTCAAGGAGCGGCATCAGGATGACAACCTGCTTTTCCTTTTCAAAATGCTCCTGCAGATGGCGTCCCATCAGAACATTGAAATGCTGATCAGTGCCGCCGAGCTCGATATCACTTTCAAGAGCAACCGAATCGTAGCCCTGCATCAGCGGGTAGAAAAATTCGTGAAGGGAGATCGGCTTTCCTGTGGCCAGGCGCTCTGAAAAATCATTTCGTTCCAGCAGGCGGGCAACCGTAATGCTTGCGGACATGCGGATAACATCTTCAAGCTGGAGGTCTGAAAGCCATGCTGCATTGTAGTGAAGATCGACTTTGTCCATGTCCAGCACTTTGCTGAATTGCTCGAAGTATGTTTTGGCATTATACTTCACTTCTTCATCTGTGAGCTGATTTCGGGCTGCCGATTTGCCTGTCGGGTCGCCAATTTTTCCTGTAAAATCGCCAATAATCAGCTGGATGACGTGTCCGTTGTCCTGAAACTGCTTTAATTTATTCAGCACAACCGTATGGCCAATATGGACGTCCGGTGCCGATGGATCTAGCCCAAGCTTAATTTTTAAAGGCTGATTTTGAAAAATGGATTTGGCGATTTTATTCTTTAACTCTGCTTCAGGCAGAATTTCCTGGACACCATTAGAGTAAATCTCAAGCTGCCTCTCTGTTTCGAGCTTTTGATCTTGTGTAAGTTTTTCAAAAAAATTCTCCATGTTCCCCATCCTTTCTATTATTGAAATATAAAAAACCACGCCCCTATAGAAAGGGACGTGGTTAACGCGGTACCACCCTTATTAAAGATTGCTCTTCCACTCAGCGGATTAACGGTCCGTGCCGTTCCCTGCTACTTCTGTTCACAGAGAAAGTTCGAGAAGGTAATTCACTGTTATCTATGTGCTGATTTTCACCGGGCATCAGCTCTCTAAAACAGGGAGAGAACAGCTACTGATTTCTGTCA
Source organism: Cytobacillus firmus (assembly GCF_023715565.1). Classification (GTDB taxonomy): domain Bacteria; phylum Bacillota; class Bacilli; order Bacillales; family Cytobacillaceae; genus Cytobacillus; species Cytobacillus firmus_C. Next base: position 24,099 of record NZ_JAMBOJ010000027.1, read on the forward strand.
TTACTTTAAAATTTGAAATTTTTATTATTTTAGCGGATTGGTTTGGAATGTTCAAGTGTTTTTTTTAATCCTTAGAAGTAAATAAACCAGGAACATGCAATGTCCCTGGTTTATGTTTATTTCGTTAAGATAATGGGTCCTCCTTTTGTGATAACAACTGTATGTTCGCATTGGGCGACATGGCTTTTATTTGGTGTGACGAACGTCCAGCCGTCGCTCATTTCTCTTACTTCTTCATCTCCGCTCGAGATAAATGGTTCGAAAGCTACAACCATTCCTTCTCTTAGCAGCTGCTTATCCCATGGATCAAAATAGTTCAGGATATGGTCGGGCTTCTCATGAAGGGAGCGGCCAACACCGTGGCCGGTCAGATTCATGATTACGTTGAATCCATTGTTTTTTGCGACTTTATGAACCGTTTTACCAACAAGGCTCAGCTTGCCGCCCGGCTTTAATTTTTTCAGGCCTTCGTCAAAAGCTTCCTGTGCTGCACTACATAACTTTTGCAGCTTCTCGTCCTCGCCAACTACAAATGATAGGCCTGTATCTGCGAAGTAGCCGTCCTTAGATCCTGAAACATCAATATTTACCAGATCGCCTTCTTTTATTATGCGGCTACCCGGAATCCCATGGGCCACCTCTTCGTTCACGCTGATGCATGTGAACCCTGGAAAGTCGTATTCTCCTTTAGGTCCTGAAATCGCTCCATGCTTTTCAAATAGCTCTCCAGCTAGGTCATCAAGCTCCTTGGTTGTTACGCCTGGTTTGGTTTTTTCGATCATCACATCGCGAATCTCCGCAACAATTTTGCCGATTTCCTTCAGTTTTGCTAATTCTTCTTCGTTTTTTACAATCATACAGAATCCTGCCTTTTCTTTAGTTGTTATTTCTCTATTATAATCTAAATGTGACTTGCTTAATAAGAATTCGCATTTTCTCTTAATAAAAACCTGATAATCATGAGCATCATTAGTATTAAAGTCACTTATTAATTGGTTCTACCTATCAATCAAACGTTTGATTGAATTTCTTCTATCCCAGGCCATACTAATTTCCAGTTCTTTTTTTCAATTCGTTCCATGTAAACTCCAAACAATTTGCTATCTTCAGCAAACACAGGTGTGGGCTTTATTTTAAGAGCAAGCAGGTCCTCGATCCCCCATGGAGCAGTTAATATAATATTGTCTTTGTCATCAAGCTTTAATCCAAGGGCAGTAGCCGTTTCAGGAAATTTTGAGATTGCATTCACTGATGAAGTATATGGGGGAAGGTCATTAATGAGATGCATTCTTGCCTCATTTTTAACTGACCAGGGCACTTTAGGCAGAAAGGATTTAAGCTGAGACTCCAGTTTTTTTTCCGTATTTTCGCTAAGGTCACTCTTATTAAAATAAATGACATCCACATCCGGCAAGTGAGTTCTATTACTGAATCCATGAAGAGTATCCCAGACTTTTGCCCTCACAAAGCCTGCACAGACCCACCAGTCAGGGAGGTCTAATGACTTTGCGGCTGTTAGGATAGTCATCATCCATTTGTCCTGCTTTACCACCTTCACTATATCTTCTTCAGTCTTAATCAGCATGTTCCTTCTCCATCTCCCGAATTGAATGCAGTACGCGCCTGTAGTAGGAATCCTCATGCGGAACAAAGTCCTCTTTGCTCACTGCAATGGCAGAAGAGATTCTTTCATCTCTTTCAACCTGAATCCCTTCTGCCTTAATATGTTCTCTTGATTCAAACCAAAGCTCATAGAAGTCCTCCAGAGCAATCCGGTAGATTCCTGTTACTTCTTCCGGCTGCGGGTTGAACTCCTCCAGTGTATGGACGCTGTCATAAAGAAACACATGCGCCAGTTCTTTGTCGATAAAATTTTCTTTCTCTGCCAAATATTCAATGACACCCAGTGGCATCAAATCCGCAAAATCAACATGAATTCCCAGTTCTTCCTCCACTTCCCTCATACCGTCCATGACCGATTCATGGCTCATGAGGTGGCCAGCAGCCGTTATATCCAGAAGTCCGGGGTAATCCTTTTTGTCATTGCTGCGGTATTGAAAATAAATAAAATCCTGATCATGTTCCCTGCTCACAAACCAGCAATGAAAAGTTTCATGCCACTGGCCTTTTTTATGGACCTCTGCACGGGAAGCTACACCGATTTGTTTTCTGTTATCATCGAAAATATTAAGTATTTCTGTGTCCAAATAATATTGGCCTCCTCTTTTAGATAAACTAAATTGAAGGGATACCCAGCTTCCGGTTCCCCTGTTTCAGCTTTTCTGATTGATAAAAAAACCGTCCAGCATATCTGATGATATACCTTCTATATCCACTTTATATTCAATCATTTTGTCAGCTCTATTAACATCTAAAAAAAAACAGTTAACAATCCTGCTAACAAGATATTTTCGTCAATTATTTATAAAATGCCTGCGATTTTTTTGAAAAATTCAAACAGGCCATTTTTCATTTACTCTTCAATACATTAAAATGATGATAATAGACTTGGTTAAAGGGGCATATGGGATGTTTGAACTTCTGATTACGATGCTCGAGCGGCTTGGAATAATTGTCACCATTGCATTGATTCTGACAAGGTTCCGCTTTTTCAGGGAGATGATTTATGGGGAACGTTTAAAACGAGAGCACGAGTATAAAGCCATTCTTTTTTTCGGTTTCTTTGGCATCATTGGAACTTATTCCGGCCTGGCCTTTAATACAGACACTCTGCAGTTTAACCGCTGGGCATCCGAACTTGCCTCGGATGAAGCCATTGCCAATTCGCGGGTGATCGGGGTCGTGCTTGCCGGATTGCTTGGCGGTCCTAAAGTAGGAATTGGTGCGGGTATTATCGCAGGATTTCACCGATTTACACTTGGCGGCTTTACCGGGATTGCCTGCGGCCTTGCATCCATAGTCGCAGGGCTGCTTGCCGGCTTTTTCCGCCGAAAGAACGAGCATGTAAAGCTGTCCTCAGCCTTCTTCATTGGGGCTGCGGCAGAAGCTGTGCAAATGCTGATTATTCTTGGAATATCAAGACCCATGGAAAAAGCTGTGACTCTTGTTCAAATGATTGGAATTCCCATGATTGTAGCAAATGGACTTGGAAGCGCCTTATTCCTGCTGATCATAAAAAATGTCATTAACGAAGAAGAAAAAGCAGGTGCTTTTCATGCACAGAAAACGCTACGGATTGCAGATCAGACCCTTGTTCACCTTCGGGACGGGATTAATAATAAATCCGCACTGGCTGTCTGCCAGATATTACATAAGGAACTTCAAATGAAAGCTGTTGCGATCACCAATCACACTGAAATCCTGGCCCATGTCGGCATTGGTGACGACCACCACCGTTCCGGAAGCCCGATTCAGACACAGATCACACGTGATGTCATAGAGCACGGTGAAATTGCGGCTGCCAATGTTCAGACCATTCACTGCCAGCAGGAAAACTGTCCGCTTGGTGCAGCCATTGTCGCTCCTTTGAAGCTGCGTGGAGAAACAATTGGGACGCTGAAGTTTTACTTCACTTCGGAAAAAGAAATGACCAATCTCTTGATGGAGCTAATCTCTGGACTGAGTGTACTGCTCAGCAATCAGCTCGAAATCGCTGAAGCTGATAAAGCCTACCAGCTGGCAAAAGAAGCTGAAATTAAAGCACTGCAGGCGCAAATTTCACCGCATTTTTTATTTAATTCATTAAATACGATCATTTCCCTTGTGAGGATTGAGCCTGCTCAAGCACGAAAATTGCTTGTATCACTTTCACACTTTCTCCGGCAAAACCTGACAGCCACAACAGTCAGCTGTACAACCCTCGAACAGGAGCTCAAACATGTAAAGGCCTATTTGTCCATAGAGGAAACCCGGTTTGTGGATCGGCTAGAGGTCATATATGACATTGAGGAAGAAGCCCTTTCGGAGAGAATTCCGCCGCTCACTCTGCAGCCGATTGTAGAAAACGCTGTAAAGCATGGGATTAAAGACAAAGAGCATGACTGTCTCATTAAGATCGAAATAATGAATCGAGATGGAAAAACGATAGTTAAAGTGAAGGACAACGGACAGGGTATGAGCATGGAGAGAGCTGACCAAATTGGGAAAGAAACCCTTACCTCCAAATCGGGATCCGGCCTTGCACTCTACAACATTAACAGACGGCTGTCGATGATGTTTGGTGAAGAAGCTTCCCTGCAAATTGCCAGCACGCCTGGCATCGGCACTGTCATTCAATTCGCTATTCCACAAACGGAGGAAAAAACTGATGGACAAAACGATTCGTGCCTTAATCGCTGATGACGAACGCTACAGCAGAGATGAATTAAAGCATTTAATGGAGAAATTCCCTGCCATTCAGGTTGTCGGTGAGGCTGAATCAGGTGAAGCAACAGTGATGAAAGCCATCCAGCTTCAGCCGGATGTGGTTTTCCTGGATGTGGAGATGCCTAAAATGAACGGTATGGAAGCTGCCAAGTCTCTGTACGAACTGAAAAAAGTGCCGCTCATCATCTTTGCAACGGCCTACCCGCAGTTTGCTGCTGAAGCCTTCCGCTATGAAGCGACAGATTATTTATTGAAGCCCTACGATGAAGAACAGCTCGAACAGACGATCAGGCGCGTGGAAAAACTGATTTGCCGCAAAAAAGAAAATGACATTGGCAAGCCGGCCGGCAAACTGGCAGTTGAAGAAGATGGGGAAATTTTATACCTGGAGCCAAAAGATATCCTCTATATTGGACGGGAAGAAAAAGTATCCAGGATCATTACCAAAACCGGAGAGCATGAAACCAAAATTCCCTTAAAGGATTTGGAAAGCAGGCTCTTGCCCTTCTCTTTTTTCAGGATTCATAAAAGTTACCTGGTGAATCTGGACTATATAACCCGGCTGACCCCCTGGTTTAACGGCGCCTATCAGCTGGAGATGGAAGGCCGGGATGAACTCTTGCCTGTGAGCAGGAACTATGTGAAAGCATTGCGAGTGCGATTGGAATTGTGAAAAAGCATCGGAAAACGGTGCTTTTTATGTGGAATTGACGGCTATATTCAGGGCTTCCGCTTTGAATTCAGGTCAATTTTTCAGCTCAATGTCTATTAATAAAGAGAATTTTCTAATCATTCTCACCCCTTTCTGCATCTTAATCTCTCTCCATTGCCTTTTAATCTTCATTTATTACATGTTGGACACAAATTGTTCAAATTTTATCTTTCTTTTATATAATAATTGTAAACGCATTCATAATTCGTAAAGGGGGATACAAATGATTACTTTTCTAGTCTGTATAGCACTTTTAATTGTTGGTTATTTTACGTACGGTAAGTTTGTTGAAAAAGTATTCGGTGTGAAAGAGGCACGGACGACTCCAGCCTATACTCATGCTGACGGTGTGGACTATATCGCTATGAGCACACCCAAGAACTCATTAATACAGCTATTGAATATTGCGGGGACCGGTCCTATTTTCGGCCCGATTATGGGTGCTCTTTACGGCCCAGTGGCCTTTATCTGGATTGTAGTCGGCTGTATCTTTGCAGGTGCAGTTCATGATTATTTAACAGGAATGATTTCTATCCGCAACCGCGGTGCCCATTTGCCTGAGCTTGCAAGTAAATTTCTCGGCAAAGTCATGAAGCATGTTGTGAACGCCTTCGCTGTTCTGCTTCTGTTGTTGGTTGGTACGGTGTTTGTTACGACTCCGGCTGATTTGCTTTATGTTGTGATGGATCAGAAGGTATCTCTGACACTAATCATTGCTGCAATTTTCATCTATTATATTTTAGCGACTTTACTGCCTGTTGATAAAATTATTGGCCGCCTGTACCCATACTTTGGCGCATTGCTTTTAATCAGTGCCCTTGGTGTAGGGATAGGCTTAGTTGCAACCGGTGCTAAAATCCCGGAAATTTCTCTTCAGAATTTCCACCCGGCTAACGCACCTATTTTTCCATTACTGTTTTTCACAATCACTTGCGGTGCTCTATCCGGTTTCCATGCAACCCAGACACCGATTATCTCCCGTACAACTCAGAATGAAAACCAGGGACGTAAAATTTTCTACGGCATGATGATTGCAGAAGGTGTTATTGCGATGATCTGGGCCGCTGCTGCTATGAGCTTGTTTGATGGCTATAACGGATTAAGTGACTTCCTTGCAAACGGCGGTCCTGGAGCTGTCGTCAGCGAAGCTTCCACTATGATGCTTGGTGCCGTCGGCGGAACACTTGCCATTCTTGGGGTAGTGGTCCTTCCAATCACATCTGGTGATACAGCATTCCGAAGTGCCCGTATGATCATTGCTGACTATATCAATTTCGCACAAAAGAAAATTTCAAGCCGTTTATGGATTTCGATTCCATTGTTTGCTGTTTCCTTGGCACTTACGCAAATCGACTTTAACCTTCTATGGAGATATTTCAGCTGGGCTAACCAATCAACTGCAGTGATCGCACTGTTTGTCGGTGCCATGTACTTGTATATTGCGAAGAAAAATTACTGGATCTCGCTTATACCTGGAACATTCATGTTGTTGATGGTCTTAACGTATATCTTAAATGCACCGATCGGCTTCGGATTATCCTGGACTGCTGCCTGGATTGGCGGCGCAATCGGCACAGTTGCTCTTGTAGTCCTGTTCTTCTCCGCTGCCAAAAAAGCGCGGGCGAATAACCTGCCGCTTGAAGAGGATATTTCTGGCTGGAAAAGATCTGCTTAATGGGCTGCTGCAATCCCAAATACCGGGATACCGTTAATGAGAAAGAAAAAGAATTAAACGATAAAGGCAAAGATTCTCTGTCTCTTTCTCTGTCTCTTTCTGCCAAATTGATTTTAGTGGCATTTATGTTAGCAGGAGCAGGATTCTTCATCTATTTAACTTAGCAATCTGGGAAAGTGCACGTACTTGCGTGCACTTTTCCCTTTAACCAAGGAGGTACTATTGTATGAGAATATTGATTGTTGGAGCCGGAGCCATTGGGGGCTATTTTGGCGGAAGGCTTTTGGAAAAAGGCATGGATGTTACGTTTTTGGTAAGGGAGAAAAGAAAGCAGCAGCTTGAGAAATATGGGCTGCGCGTGGAAAGTGTTCACGGGGAAATGCTGTTTTCGGAACCAAAAACGATTAAGGCAGGAGAAAAGGCAGATTCATTCGACCTCATCCTGCTCTCTACCAAAGCTTATCATCTTGAGGGGGCCATCAGGGATATCCGTCCATACACAGACAATAAAACTTTGATTCTTCCTCTCTTAAATGGAATTGCCCATATGGATCAGCTGACAGCAGCTTTTGGAGAAGAAAACGTTCTGGGAGGACTTTGCTTTATTGAAACCACTCTCGGTGAAAATGGCAAAGTGATTCAAACCAGCCCTGTCCATGACTTGGTTTTCGGGGAGCGTTCCGGCGAAAAGACGGAACGGAGTCTGAAGCTTCATGAAGCACTTTCAGGAACAAAAGCAAACTTCCGTCTCTCTGAAAATATCGAACAGGAGATGTGGCATAAGTATCTGTTTATCTCCACACTTTCCGGTGTCACCTCCCTGTTCCGCTCACCAATCGGGCCGATTCGCGAGCAGTTATTCGGATTGAATTCGATTAAAGAGGTTTTGAAAGAGTCATCTGCCATTATGAAAGGCTTAGATGCTCCGCTCGCTGATGGGATTGAAGAAAGCCAGGTAAAGAAAGTACATGAAATGGGCTATGAAATGAAATCCTCCCTGCAGCGGGATATGGAAAAAGGGCAGGCTATTGAAGCGGATCATTTCTTTGGATACTTGCTGGAAAAGGCTGATCTGCTGGATTTAGATGCTCCTGTTCTTGGAGCTATTTATGCGAACCTGCAAGTTTATGAGAAAAATAGTCTTTAATAACAAAAATCCGAGCAGGCCACCCCCGCTCGGATTTTTTAATCTATTATTTTTTGCTGCTGTTCGTGTTATAGAAGAATTTTGCAGTGATGGATCCATCCGCATTTTCTTTAATGTCTGTTACATGAATTCCGGAGTCAGCCGGTGTAGAGCCGTATCCTTTCCAAAAGTAGTAAGAGCCAGTGTGGACCTTTCCTGAAACCGGTGTGATTTTGCTGCCTGTCTTGAAGAAGTCACCTGCATCACCGCGGTTTTTATTTTTCTCCAGATCATACTTGCCATCAGCCTGCAGAACAGATAAGCCATAGTGTGTTACCACTGTTCCGTCACTAGCTGTTTCGGATTGATTGTACTGGAAGCGTTTATTCATCCAGTTCTCCACATTGTTCGGACGGAAGCCGGCTGTCTGATACAGGTTGATGATGTTCTCATCTACATGCCACGCCACTAAGCCTTTAGCGTCTTCTCCCTGGCGGATAAACCCTTTATTAAAGCCGTCCTGCTGAATGTTTTCAAATAGGAAGTATTCAGTACCGTTTGAGCCTAGGACTTCCATTTTGACGATGCCATTGTCAGCTGTCGCTTTGCTGATTGCCGGCAATGTGATCGTTTGCTGCCCGTCTTCGGGTGTCACTTCAATAGGGTTTATCCATCCTAAGAAAATCTTAGAGAATGGATCAAAGTGTGCGGGAGAATTTCCGCCAAATTCAGGTTTATCCGGATAGCGCAGCCATGAACCGCCTGCCATCATGGAGTAGTTTCCTACCCCTTCTGAGCTATAGACCGTATCATAGAAATCAGGCAATCCTAATGCATGTCCAAATTCATGGGCATAGACCCCAGTTTGAGCAGGGAAAGGACCTGTTTTTGCTTCATCCTTATACGTATTTGTTGCTGCATCAAATCCAGCCACGTTACCGCCGATTCCCGGCTGGATGTTGTAATTGTTAACGATTACGCCATCATATGTCATATCTTCTTTAACAGTTTTGTCAATCCATGCTTCTTCAGGCATTCCTTCTTTTACTGGTGCGGGCTGGCCAGTTTCATAGTATTTCCCATAGTAAAGGGCACTCAGGATATTCCATTTATGAGACCAGAACTGTGCTGGGTCACGGCTGAATTCAGCCCCTGTTCCTTCATGAATGACAAAAACATTAGGCACTTCCCCGTTTTCGGCATACTTTGAAAAATCAACCTGATCATCTGCCGCTTTAAGCAAGTCACGGATGAATTCACCTGTATGGGCATCACCATTCACGTTCCCATTTACATATTTACCATCTTCAGCATATTTACCTTCCTGATCCAAATAGTAGGAAGCACCTTTTGGCATCTCTACCCAAACAAATTCTGTGTTCTCTTTACGGACCAGGTTCGTTTTTCCATAGCTGGATTCCTTATAAGCGTTTTGCATTGTGCGGTCCTTTGGAACATCCGGTCCATCGTATTTCTTGAACTGAGTAAGCTCATATGGATTATACTCAGTACCAAAAATCAAATCCTCATAATATTTAGCCGGGACTTGTCCAGGCATATCACCGACAGGCTCATCACCATCCGGATACTTTGCTAGAAGAACCAGAACCGGTATATCTCCTGTTGCTTCATTGTATGCAACATGATTGTCGCCAGGCTGCTGGAATTTCGCTCCTGCCTTGGCAGCTTTCTCAGCCGGATCTGCCTTTGACAGATCGATTCCCAGTTCCTTCGCTTTTGAAGCGAGCTCTGGAGACGCCCCAACATGATGTGCAAGATTGATTTGATACTTGTTTCCCTGCTTAGTATGTATATCTGCCGGCCCGGCTCCTGCAAAAACGGCACTTCCTGCTAAAGCAAGGGTTAAAGCTGAAGTTGATAGAACTTTTAACAATATACTCACTCCCTATAATCTATTTCTGCAATCTAAATATTATAAAATATTCAGTATTTTCGAAATAGGAGGAAAGCATGGTTTTGCATGAAATTTCGTGATCCTAAAGACTTATTTTTCAGAAAAGTTACAGGTAAAAAGAATATTTCTCTAAGAAATTTCCTTTAATAGGTTAATGATTTATAATAGAGAAATATGTAAATAAAGGAGACTCTAACATGACTAATATAGAAGACAATGCACCCAAAAAAACCAGCCTTAAAGAAGCAATGAAACAGCAGCTTATGAATAAAAAGCAGGGTCAGTCAAGCGGAACTTTCAATAATGCCCCTGTAAAATCCACGAAAGCAATGAAAAGCCAGCAGACTAAGAAGACCAATAATCAGCGGAAACGGACGGGTGTGTAATGGAAGGCCGGAATCGCTCTGCCATAGCTCCAGGATTAAAAGTGAAGATTGTACTTAAGAAGGACCAGCGGACAGGTGTGCTGACAGAAGGAATCGTGAAAGATATTTTAACGAAGTCCCCTTCCCATCCGCATGGCATTAAAGTAAGGCTTGAGGATGGGAAGGTTGGCCGGGTAAAACAAATCCTGCACCCATAAGGAGCGGCCTTTTAATTTGATAACTCACGGAGGAGACTATTGGTTACACTGATTAAACCTTTACTGGTAAATATTACGATACTTTTCTCATTTACGTTTAACGGAAATTTGCTTTTTCCCTATCAGACAAAGCCCCCCCTTACTTTTAAGCAGAAATTGATATATGGCCTGCTTGGCTTATTCGGGGCACTTCTATGTATGTTTTACCCTATTGAAACACTGGGGGAAACCCATTTTGATTTGCGCATGGTCGCAATCATGATTGTGACACTGTATGCAGGGTGGCTCCCAGGATCCATTGTAATGCTGAGTACCGTCATTACCCGATATGTAATTGGCGGTCAATTTATTTATATTGGAATGTTGGTATCCATATTATCATTTGTGATTACATTTTCCTTTAGGAGGGTGTTTCTTAATTCCAAACACCGGATAATTACTGGTTCATTTATTCTCTTTTTTTATTTTTATCTGTATATAGCCATTCTTGCGACAGCCGTCATGTTTCTGGACACCTTTTTTTATCTAACCTACTTCGCAGCATTTTACCTGACTTTTATTGCTCTTATTTTTATAATTGAAAGCCTGTTCAGAACGAATAAACAGATTAGTGAAATGGTGTATATGGATAAGCTGACAATGGTCGGCCAGCTGGCAGCTTCCTTTGCCCATGAAATTAGAAATCCTTTATCTACTGTAAGGGGCTTCATTCAATATTTGAGCCAGGATACGGCGGATGAGAACTTTAAAAAGTTCTCCCCTCTCATAATTGAAGAACTGGATCGCACAAACAGTATCATTACCAACTATCTTAAAGTCTCAAAGCCCGAACAGTTCCATCTGGCTAATGTCCCCCTGCATGAGGTGATTCAGGATTGCGTCCTGCTCATGAGGCCGCTTGCCTCTTATTCAAATGTAGTGATTGAGTACGGGAATAAAGGGCCGTTTTATGTGAGGGGTGATGAAGATCACCTGAAGCAGGCCATCATGAATGTGATTAAGAATGGCATTGAATCGGTTCAGGAAAAAGGAAGAATCTCTATCATTACTTCAGCTGATTATTTTCTTAACACGGTTAAATTAACGATTGCGGATAATGGGCGGGGTATGACATCCGAGCAATTACAAAATATCGGTCTGCCTTTTTACACAACGAAAACTAAGGGAACAGGCCTGGGGAGCATGGTGACGAACAAAATCATTCGTGAAATGCAGGGAACGATTGAGTATGATAGTGAAATCGGTCAGGGGACGACAGTCCACATCACCCTTCCTTTGCTGAAGAATGAATAAGAAAAAGAGTGCCGCATGCACTCTTTTTCCTTCCTGTATAGACTTTTAGCCAAGCCGGCCCTGGGCTGCTGGCTGGTATTTCCTCATCGGGCCTTTTGCCAGAACATCACGCAGATAGAAGTCACCGGCCGGATTTGTCTTTTTCAGCAGTTCTAAGAGATATGTAATATCATCCATGGCGCGGTGTGTCTGACTGTCTGCAATCCGGTGGGATTGAAGAAGAGTGAGCAGCTTGCTGTCTGCAAAGCCGTATTCCTTCCATGGAACACTTCTCATTGTGCAATACCATTTTAATTCGTTAATATCTTCTGGATACATCCGGTATAAAAAGCTGCGGTCAAAGGATGCATTATGTGCGAATACCGAATCAGCGTGAAAGAAGTATTTTTTTATCTTGATATCATCAAAGTATTTTCCGCTGACCGCTTCATATGGGATCCCGTGGACTCTGAATGCACGGCTGTAATTGTTTTTGGCCGAGTTGCTGATGGGCTCCCGCAGGAAGGCAGATTTATCCTTTATATCAAGAATCTCCCCTGTGTCGGCACGATATGAAAATAGCTTTAATGCCAGTTCGATGATTTCATCGGAATTTGGTCCAAGCCCCGTGGTCTCCACATCCAGCAGCAATCCCAACTTTTCCTCGTTTTTCATTGCCTGCCTCCTCTATAGATTATAAATTAAGCATATAATAGAGGAGTGCTGAAAGCCAGCGGAACCGCTCTTAGACTTTTTTATCATTTTTCAGGCGATCTACATAGTCCGCATGATAATTCTGGTGCATGTATTCCCGGTTTTTCATGGAATAGAAATATCCTGTTGCAAGAGACAGAAAGGCGAACAGAAAACCTACACCAAAACCGAAGCGATGGTAGCCCATAACGATACTGACAATAGTAATAAGCATTAGCGCCACTAATATATAAAATAATATATTTTTGCTTTTCAAGGATGTGCCTCCTCATTAAAAACTGTCTTATTATTATACCAAAACCGAAACTAAATGGGCGCTTTATCCGTAAAGAATAGCAAGGAGGTTTTTGCCATGATTGGACTTATCATTACTCAAATTTCTGTAATCCTGCTCTTCCTGATTCTGGGATGGGCCGTACGATTCAAAAAAGCTTACTGGCTCATTTCCGGTTTCGCCTCGCGTTCTGAGAACGAAAAAGAACAATTAATTAACAGTGGTTATCCGCAAAAAACCGGCAGCCTGCTAATTGGCACTGCTATCGGGATGCTGGTGCTTCTGCCTTTATCATTTACCGGATTCAGATTTGCAATGGAAGTGCAATTCGGCTTTATGATGATTGTTTTACTTGGGGGATTCATCTATTTATCGAGATATGAAGTGCCGGCTAAAAGAAAACGAAGTTATATTATTGCTCTCATTATTTTTATAGTAACCCTTGTCCCCCTCATTTACCTGACTGTCTCCAGCCATAAAGGCTATGAAATGGCCTTAGCAGAGAATTCATTTGAAATCTCCGGAATGTACGGAGACGAATGGGATTATCGGGATATTCAGTCTGTTCATTTATTAGAGAAGATGCCTGAGGTAACCTGGAAGCAGAATGGAATCGGCCTTCCCACCCTTTCACAGGGGCATTTTAAAGTGACTGGCTATGGTAGCAGCTTATTATTCATCCAGAAAGGACATACGCCGATTCTGTACATTGAACTTAAAGATGAGCAGATCTTTATTAATAGCAAAAATCCCGCAGACACTGAGAGCTGGTATAAGGTTATGAAAGAAGAAGCGGATATCAAATAAGCCACAAGGTATAATCCCGGCATTTTAATTGAACCTACAATAGGGTACTCTTATTAAAAACAGGAGGTAACTCATAAAGGTGTCATATTTACTTTTAATTGTTGGATTTGCTTTATTGATTGCAGGGGCAAACTTTTTTGTGGATGGCGCTTCAAAAATTGCAGGGTTTCTAAAGATTTCCCCGCTGCTGGTCGGGCTGACAATCGTTGCATTTGGAACAAGTTCACCTGAAGCCACTGTCAGCATTCTCGCTGCACTAGATGGAAATGCCGATGTGGCTATAGGAAATGTTGTGGGCAGTAATATCTTTAACATCACGCTGGTGGTCGGTGTGACCGCCATGATTTTCCCTTTAAAAGTCGAAAGTGCAACCATCCGCAAGGAGATTCCCTTTACTTTGCTTGCCACTGCCGCTCTTATGATCTTCATCAGTGATCAATATCTTGATTCTATCAGCAGTAATGTGGTTTCACGCAGTGATGGCATTGTGCTGCTGCTCATATTTGCCGTATTCATGTACTACTTATTTGAGGTGGCCCGCGAGAGCCGAAGCAGCACGAAGTCTGCTCCTGTCAAAACAAGTACCGCCCAATGGACAAAGCAAAGTCTTTTGACGATTGCCGGATTGGCTGCCATTATTTTTGGCGGTGACCTGGTTGTTGGAAGCAGTACAGAGATTGCCTTTACTTTGGGGATGAGTGAAACATTGGTCGGCTTAACGATTGTTGCTATCGGGACATCTCTGCCGGAACTGGTGACCTCTGTCGCTGCTGCCATAAAAAAAGAGAGTGAAATTGCTTTAGGAAATATCGTAGGAAGCAATATCTTTAACATCCTTTTCGTCCTTGGGGCATCTGCTGCCATATCCCCACTTCCTGTGGACCCTAAAATGTTCATCGATATTACAATCTTAATTTTAATTACATTCGTGCTCCTTATCTTTTCAAGAAGCCATTATGCCATCGGAAAATATGAAGGGGGTTTTCTCGCAGCCTCTTACATTATTTATTTAATTTATATCATAATGCGAAATTAATGCGAGCGCCGGTCCTTTAGGAGCGGCGCTTCTTTTTAAGCGGATGTTGTTTCTGAAAAATACTGCTCCTTCCCCGGCTTTAATAGCTGCAAGCAGACATATAGAGAAAGAAGTAAATTCAGGAATGCTAAAATGATTATTGTATAGCGGAGCGGAAACAGATCACCCAGAACACCAATAACGATAAGCAAGATAATCTGCGTAAAGCTTTGAATGACACCGATTACGCTGGTCATTCTTCCCATTATTTCAACAGGCACGTTATTTTGGTAAAAGGTTTGATATCCCGCACTTGAAAAGGCATTAAAAATGCCGAGTACAGTAAATCCAGTAACAACCATCATAAAGGAGTCTGCCAATGCATAAATCAGATAGCCTGCCGCCACCAAAAACATGCCAGATCCCATGAGCTGCTTGATGCTAAGCATTTTTGAAACGATGGTGATAAAGAGAGCTCCCACCGCAAAGGCGATTCCCGTGATACTGACAAGGAAACTATAATCCGCTTCTGTCAGCCCAACAACATCCTGGATAAAAACAACTTCCTGGGAATCCATTGCGAGAGAAAACAAACCGAATGCCATGAAGCATCCGTAGACAGAGATTATAAAAGCCTCTCTCCTGCCAAACGCAATGACCTGCTTCCAATCATCCCGGAGCGTTTCATAGGCTGACGTTTTGATTGCAGCCTCCGCCAAATCTTTATCCGTGTCCGGCAGCAGCCAGATGATGACAGATGAAAAGATAAAAGAAGCCGCATTTAGGAAGATGGCTGCTTCAATGGTTCCAATAAGGAATAAGCCGCCGGCGATAGCTGGTCCTACGATGAAAGCGCCTGAAGTCACAAGGCTGTTGATGGAATTAAACCTTTTTCTGCTTTCGATCGGCACCAGCTTGGTTATATACGTGGCGGAAGCCGGCATAAAAAGGGCTTTCGCTATGCTGTTCAGAAATAGGACTGCATAAATGAAGCTGATGCTTCCTAGAAACGGTATCAGCGCTACACCTAGTGCCCTAGCCACATCCGTCCAAATCATGATGCTCTTTTTATTCTTCCGGTCAATCATGCCCCCGCTCCATGAATTGGTTAAAACGGAAGTGATTGGGCCGATAATCCATAAGCCTGCCACAGCGGCAGCCGATTTAGTCATTTCATATACAATTAAATTAATTGCAATCAGGTAAATAAAATCTCCCAATCTGGATATTCCAATTCCCGTCAGCAGTAATGATGATATTTTCCAATTAAATGGTTTCATAGATCACCTGGTTATAGTTAGAATTTTCCCAATTATTAGTATAACATAAAAAAATGCTCCAGAGAATCTCTAGAGCATTCAGCAATCAGCCAGCAGCTGAGTTTTTATTGTAAGGAACTTTCGTGTGGACGTTCCTTAACCCTGCAAAAAACCTTGCGGTGAAGATGATCGCAGCCAGAACGATAAAGATTCCGCTGACAGCGCCTACCTGGTCGGATAGTACCCATTGTGGCAAGTGCTCTGCCCATCTCCTTGGTGCACTGATTCCGCCTGCATAAAGGAAAGAGCCCACCAGACCCGTAAAAAACGCAAAGTAGAGCGCAATGGTGAATGTATCGATTCCCCTGTGCCGCTGATTGCCTTCGGTTTTATTGAAATAATACATAAATCCGATAATCATGGCGACTACCCCCATTCCCATATATGTATGGAAATGTCCCGGAACCCATTTGGTGTTATGCATCACATGATTTACAACAATGGTTGCATCAATGATGGCCGGAATGGCTCCTGCCACCCAACCGAACATGGAAAGGAAAAACAGGCTTGAGGCAAAGTCCCATTTCATACGCGAGCGGTAGACAATCATCATTGCTCCGTAGGCCGTAACGACCATAACAGGCAAGCCGTTAGCATAGGAAAACACTTGCCCAATAATGAGCATCCATTTTGGTACTGCAAAGTCCATCAACAAATGGTGCGTATAAATCATTAAGGTAAAAAGTGTGGAGCAGTTCCAAGCGATTAAAAAGACCTTGTTAGCTTTCCACGGACGTTTTGTATATTCTGACAGGACCTCATAAACGGCAATTACAGCCATATAGATGGTACAGTTGGCAAAGATATGGCCAAACACATAGGTAAGGTGCTTGGCAAGCAGCGGATCTATCGTAATGGCCGGATTGATAATATTCACCAATGATGCGGTCAGCACCGTGGCACCTGCCAGCAGTGCAGTCGAGTTGGTGATGATAACCATTGCTGTCGCCACGACAGCAGCAGGCGGCCCGTATCCTTTCTTCCCCCTGAAAATGATATCCCATCCGAGCGCCTTTCCGAGGCCTCCATAAACTGCTGTCAGTCTAGCAGCCAAATACATGTACAGAAGCAAAAAGCCCATGCCGAGAATCAGCATGCCAGATAAGAAGAATTCTGCCCCTGCTGCCCCGTACAGTTTGGCTGACTGGGCAGGAAGCGGATATAAAAACGTCCATCCATCTGAAAAGTCAAAGACAAAAACGGCGATGAGAACCATCGTGACTCCGGTTAAAAAAAGGACAAAATTTGCAATGAGGATTACAGGGTTAAGCTTTACGTATTTAGACAGGAAGTACCATAGTATGGCCGTTCCGCCCAATGCTGCGATGCCAACCATGCCTGTACCGTGTGCTGTCATGATTTTATAGAACCATTGCGGTGTAATGCTGATCATTCCCCCCTGATTCATCAGCATGATAACCCCAAAGATCATCATGAGAATCAAAACGAGTGCAGTCACAGCCAGATGCCAAATCACTGCTTTCCTGGCTAATGGGTGAATGACTTCATTCATCAGATGCCCCCCCTTCCGATTCGACAACAATTTCTTTTACCATCACATGGTGGCCGGTTGAACAATATTCAAGACATAAAATCTGATAAGTTCCAGGCTCTATAAATGTATAAAAAACGGTATTTGTATATTCAGGCATTGCCTGAGTCTGTGCCACAAGCTCCATTTTTTCATTATATAAGCCGAAACCGTGGGTAACATCAGATGACGTCACATCAAATTGGACTTGGTCCCCAACTTTGAACCTTTCCTCACTCATCTCCCACGCATATTGGATTCCTGTTACCTTCACTACCTTCGTTTCACTAAACCCTTCCGCTTCTGCCTGATTGCTGTCATACGGCAGCCTGCCAAGCGTCATAACAGAGGCAAAAGCCATAATGGCAATAAGTCCGAGAAAATAGAATTTCCTGATTTTATATCCTTTTTTCTGAATGGCGCTATATTCACCGCTGCGCTTGGATTCACCGTAAACAAACGCAAAAGCCAAGGCCAGCAGGAAAACAAAGAAAACAGTCGCATACATTGCGATAAGCTGATACATTTCTACCCCTCCCAAAAAATATTCAAAAATCCCCCAAACCCTATTTTATGGAAGCTTAAAAATTATTTCGGTGATATATGTCCTATTTGATGTTTTTTTTACATTTCATATGAGAATATCCCTCAAATTTATTTTTAGCCGCATAATTACTTGCCATATATTTAATGCTAAAAGAAGCAACATGAGAAGAAAGGGGATTGCATGTGAAGAAAAGCTTAATGGTTTTCTATATATCTGCCGGAATTTTATTATTGCTTGTTTTTTTCGGTGTGTTTGCTCCTGATTCACTGGAGAACGTTACAGCCAATGTGCAGGCTTTTATCACCGATAAATTCGGCTGGTATTATTTAATTCTTGTTTCGTTTATTGTCATTGTTTGTTTATATTTCTTAATCAGCCCTTTAGGAAGAATCAAGCTTGGGAAGCAGGAGGATAAACCTGAATTTTCCCGGCCAACCTGGTTTGCAATGCTGTTCAGCGCCGGGATGGGAATCGGGCTGGTTTTCTGGGGTGCAGCCGAGCCGATTTATCATTATGCAGTCGGATCTCCAACCGGCGGTGCAGTCGGGACGGACGAAGCTATCAAGAATGCGATGAGATATACGTACTTCCATTGGGGTATCCATGCATGGGCGATTTATGGAATTGTTGCGCTTGTGCTGGCGTACTTTAATTTCCGCCATGGGGAACCCGGTTTAATCAGTGCCACCTTAAAGCCCATATTGGGAGACCGTACACAGGGGGTTACTGGAAAAGTCATTGATATCCTATCAGTAGTAGCAACTGTTATTGGTGTAGCAACGACACTTGGGTTTGGAGCTGTGCAGATAAATGGGGGATTGTCCTATTTATATGGCATTCCTGTCAATTTCACAGTGCAGTTTATCATTGTCGTGATCGTTACCGTCCTGTTTGTCGTATCAGCTCTTTCGGGATTGGGGAAAGGCATCAAAATTTTGAGCAATGCGAATATGATTCTTGCGGCTGTTCTATTTGTTCTGGCGTTCTTTCTTGGACCGTCATTATTTATACTGAATCTATTCACCAATACACTCGGAAGCTATCTTCAATATTTACCCGGCATGAGCCTCAGGATTGCCCCTCTGAATCCGGAGGTCAGGGAATGGATTAATGGCTGGACGATTTTTTACTGGGCGTGGTGGATTGCCTGGGCACCGTTCGTTGGCATTTTCATTGCCCGTGTTTCAAAAGGGAGAACGATCCGGGAATTTGTCTTTGGGGTTCTGCTTGTTCCGTCACTCATCGGCTTCATCTGGTTTGCCACTTTTGGGGGAACAGCCATTATGCAGGAGCATCAGGGCATAGCGAAGATCTCTGAATTGGCTACTGAGGAAGCATTGTTTGGCGTATTCTCCAACCTTCCGATGGGTACGGTTTTGTCAATCATCGCCATCCTGCTTATTTGCACATTTTTTATTACCTCTGCCGACTCCGGCACCTATGTTCTGGGAATGATGACGACAAATGGCTCACATCACCCAGGCAACAAGATTAAATTGGTGTGGGGAATATTGCTTGCTGCCATTTCGTTGGTCCTGCTCTATTCCGGCGGACTGCAGGCTCTGCAGAATACAATGATTGCAGCCGCTCTTCCCTTTTCCGTTATTATGGCTTTAATGACCTTCAGTCTGATCAAGGCTCTGCAGAAAGAAGCGAAGGAGCTTGGAATTGGGAGGATTCCGAAGAAGAAAGTATAGACGTAATTTTTAGTTGTTATTTTACCGGAATCCATATCTCTGAATAATAATCCAGACTGGATGCATCACCTGCTGTATAGACCTCCAGTTCAGGTGCAGCAGCATGTTCATAGCCGCTTGATGGAAACCATTCCGAGAAGATTTTTTTCCAGGTGTTTTGCATGGCATACGGTATGGCGCCATGTACTTCGAACACCGCCCATTTGGAAGCAGGGACTTGCAGGCACTCGAAGCTGTCAGGTTTGTCGCCTTTAAAGCTTGCGGCAATCCAGTAGTCCATGCTGTCAGGCTTCTGACTGCGGTTATCAACACACACGCCTAGAAGACCTTTGATATCTCCATTATTCAGCTTGAACAGCTTATCAGAGGTTCCATTACTGTTCACTTCATCCCACATTTTCGGGATGCCGGCCAGATTGTCTTCATTAATTAGACTGAATTCTTTCCTGATACCGGCTACTTGAAAAGCTTCTTTTTCGACAATGGCATATTGCATTGGTTCTGCCCCTTTCAGACTCACCTGGATTCTCAGGCGGTTATAGGATTTCAGCTTTCCGGATAAGTTTCTGGCTTCAGTTGGATTCATGCCATGCTGTCTGCGAAAAGCCTTTGTAAAAGCTTCGGGAGTGTCATAGCCATATTTGTAGGCGAGGTCAATCACTTTGATATCATTACAAACCAGGTCCTGTGCGGCGAGTGTTAATCTTCTTCCCCGGATATATTCGCCTACCGGCATATCTGTCAAAATGGCGAACGTGCGCTGAAAATGAAATACGGAGGAGTTCGCTGCCTCCGCAGCTCTCTTGACTGAAAAATCCTCATTCAGCAAATGCTCCTCTATATAATCAATAGCCTTCTGCAGCGATTCAATCCATGACATTACTGATCACTCCCTTATGTATATCCTATCTTTATCTCATTTTGGCTGCCTGTCATTTTTTGCTTTGTTTTGGCAGGCGGATATTAAATTATTCTGATTTTAGGCGGAGAATACCTGCTGAATGGAAAATTTCAGATGCGGTTTTTATTGGTCAGTATCAGCATCATTTCGGCGATTTAAAAGATCATATAAAAGCCAGCGCCCATTAACAGGCAGCTGGCTTCGACTTTATATGGAACGTCCCCAATGACGGTGCATGGCAATCGTATTAATTAGATTCTCACTGGAAGATGGATCTCCGTTTCTGATTTCTACGATCCCCATATCAGAGAGTGTTTGTGATTGCCCCAGCATCTTTAAGGCTTCTGGAGGCAGTAATTCCGCTCCCTCACCGCTAAACGCAATCGTTTTAAAATGCTTGTAGGCTTCACTGACGAATTCCCTGGCCTGCGGCACCTTTTTCAGCGCTTCTGCACTTTCTTTGCCGCCGGCAGCATAAATGACATCATACATCACAGAATGAGAAGTCAGGAAGGATTTCATAACTTCCAGTTCTCCGCCGTCACCTTTTATCATGCCCAGGTTTCTGCTGACAATCTCCGGCATGGTTCCAGCCTCTTTCAAGGCTTCCATTACGCTTTTGACTTCTGAATAATCGAACCCATTATCAGCAAGAATGGCTACTTTCCGGGTCTTAGCTGATTTGGCTGCATTCATTTGACTTAATGCAGGAGAAGAAAGCGTGACTTTAGATTCTGCCGCCGCATCCGGCACCTTCGCACCGACGCCAAGGGCAATTTGTTCAGCCAGGTAAAGGTCCACATTACTGAACATATCGACAACATGCTGCTTTATATCCTTGTTCTGCACCTTGCCAACTTCAAAACGGAATGCTTCGATAATATGCTCCTTTTCTACTTCGGACATGCTGTTCCAGAACAGTTTCGCCTGGCTGTAGTGGTCTTTGAAGCTGTCGCTGCGCTGGCGCACTTTGCGCCCTTCGACCTTTTCCTGATAATGAACATACCCGCCCTCTTCTGCTGTGGCAGGGCTTGGATCATTATTCTGCATCGAGTTTTTATGATAAGCAACCTGCCCTTTATTAATGGTCATTCGATGATAGCCGTCATACTGGTTATTATGAAATGGACATACAGGACGGTTGATCGGGATTTCGTGGAAGTTCGGACCGCCAAGGCGGATCAGCTGGGTGTCTGTATAGGAAAACAGGCGTCCCTGCAGCAATGGGTCATTTGAAAAATCAATTCCCGGTACTACATGCCCAGGATGGAATGCGACTTGTTCCGTTTCGGCAAATACATTATCCTGGTTGCGGTTCAGCGTCATTTTTCCGATAATCCTTACCGGGACCATTTCCTCCGGCCACAGCTTTGTTGCATCCAGAATATCAAAATCGAAGGAGAATTCATCTTCTTCATCAATCATCTGGACACCCAGCTCAAATTCAGGGTAGTCTCCCATTTCGATTGCTTCCCAAAGGTCGCGGCGGTGGAAATCCGGATCCTTTCCGGCAAGCTTTTGGGCTTCGTCAAAAACAAGTGAATGCGTGCCCAGAACCGGCTTCCAGTGAAACTTTACAAATCGTGCCCTGCCCTGCTCATTCACAAACCGGAATGTGTGAACACCGAAGCCTTCCATCATGCGGTAGCTGCGCGGAATGGCACGATCTGACATTGTCCACATGATCATGTGGGCAGTTTCCGTATTGTTGGCTGCAAAATCCCAGAACGTATCATGGGCCGTTGAAGCCTGCGGCATTTCGTTATGCGGCTCCGGCTTGAATGAATGAACGAGATCCGGGAATTTAATGGCATCCTGGATGAAGAATACCGGGATATTATTGCCGACTAAATCGTAATTGCCTTCTTCCGTGTAAAACTTGGTGGCAAATCCGCGGGCATCACGTACAGAGTCTGCCGAGCCCCGGGAGCCGGCAACGGTTGAGAACCGGACAAAGACCGGGGTTTTGACAGATGGGTCCTGCAGAAACTTGGCCCTGGTGTATTCTCCCATGGACTCATACACCTGGAAATAGCCATGTGAGCCAAACCCGCGGGCATGAACAACCCGTTCAGGGATGCGTTCATGGTCAAAATGCGTCATTTTTTCCCGAAAGTGAAAGTCCTCCATCAAGGTCGGACCGCGGGTACCTGCTTTCAGTGAATGCTCATCCTCCGAAACCTTTACCCCTTGATTCGTCGTCAGTTTCTTGCCTGCGTTATCCATGCGGAAATCCTCAAGCTGCCTGTCCTTGCTGTGTTCATTTACACCTTTGTTTTTCGGATCCTGTTTCAAATGTTCATTCCTCCTTATATTTAAGAAGCAAATGCTTCTGGATTACGTATGTATCTACAATTGAAGTACCCTACATCAAAGGAGGTAAACAGCAAAATAAAAGAAAACAGCGGGACCATTCCTATTAATTCAAAAGAAAACTCATTTACTTTTTACAGGAATTGGTTCTTTAGCTTACCAAATTTTTGTTTTTTCTGACAATATTATATAAAAAAAGCAAATGAGTATTGTCAATAATAGTAAAACAATATAGAATTTTCATATAACCTCATAAAGAGGCAGGTGAAACGGTGGAAATCACAAAGCATTTTTTCTTTAATCTATCGCTTTTGATCGTTATCTTGTTTGTTGTGCTTGTATGGGCGGAAAAAAGCTCGAAATTCCGATTTTCCAAAGGCTGCTCCTTTGTATGGCTTTTGTTTATGATCTGGATATGCTTTCAGTTTTCATATCAGCCAAGCCCACATTATTTTTTTGATTTACGTTTGATACCTGTCATCGTCGGCGGTTTATATGCGGGGATCGGCCCAGCATTAGCCGGGTCTGTGATTTTAATGAGAAGTTTTTATGGAATAGAACCTGGTTTTTATTCTAATATTCTTTTATATTTGCCCCTGGGGATTATACTATGGAAGCTCTATCCCTGGTTTTGGAAGCAGGTGCCCCAAAAAAGAGTTCGCTTTTCGATTTACATTACCCTGTTATTAAGTGTAGTGACGGTTATGGTAATGGAAATATGTACACCTCCTCAAGACCGATTTGACGCCTGGTTTGCTTATTTGGTGATTCCCCCGTTGGGTGTCTTTATGATTACATATGTTTTTGAATTTGCTAAAAGGAATCTGGATATGCGGGAGAATCTAGTCCGCGCTGAAAAGCTTGAAGCAGTCGAGCAAATGGGTGCAGCCATCTCTCATGAAATTCGCAATCCCCTGACAGCCGCCATCGGATTTGTGCAGCTTTTACAGGAGCAGCGGCTGCCTCCACGAAAAAGGGTGGAGTATCTGAGTATTGTGAAGGCTGAGCTGGAATCAGCAGAGCAGGTCATCCAGAACTATTTAACCTTTTCCAAACCATCCTTAGATAGGATTGAGGAAATCAATGTAAAAAAAGAACTCATGCAGGTAATGAATATATTAAAGCCGACAGCCAACCAGAATTCCGTGGAAATCAATGCCCACTTTTCCCTCCTCGGATCAATTAAGGGGGATCGGCAAAAATTCCACCAATGCTTCTTGAATGTAATAAAAAATTCAATTGAGGCTATGCCGCGCGGCGGGCAATTATACATAGAAACGCACTACAGCAGCAGCCAAATCACCATCGAAATAAAAGACACTGGTGTTGGCATGACTCCCGAACAGCTTCAGCGACTGGGAGAACCCTATTATTCTACTAAAGGCTCCAAAGGGACCGGACTCGGTATGATGGTTGTATTCAGTATTGTAAGGGCCATGGATGGCAATGTTCGCGTCAAAAGCGAAGTCAATAAAGGGACTGTTTTCAGCTTTACATTTCCGAATTATAAGCCGGAGATACATAAGGTCTAAAAGAAACAGCAGGGTCAACACTGCTGTTTTTATTTATTCCAATTTTTATGGAACCTCGAACCAGTACCCCTCGTCTAAGTGTTACCAACGAAAGGAGCATAAACATGCTGGTAAAAATAACAGACAATCAAGGGCCTCCCCTTCAATCCGATACAGAGTCCAAAGAAGAGAAGCTTATTTGGCTAATGGATAAATATGGGGACATGGTTATCAGGGTTGCCTTCTCCTATTTAAAACAAAAGCAGCTGGCCGAAGACGTATCTCAGGAAGTTTTTATTAGCTGCTACCAGAACCTTGAAGGTTTTCAGAAGAAAGCTGCCTATAAAACCTGGCTTTACAGGATCACTGTCAACAAATGCAAGGATGTTTTAAAAAGCTGGTCTTATAAAAATTTATTTTATAAAGAATGGATTGGATCCCTGCTGGCAGATCGAATGGATTCTGTTGAAACTGAGCTGCTTCATATAGAAAATAAGGAGTATCTGTATAGCAGAGTTCTTAGGCTTCCTTTGAAAATGCGTGAAGTCATTATCCTTCACTATTATGAAGAGCTAACGCTTGCCGAAATTTCCGACCTCCTGAGCATAAATATGAATACAGTCAAAACGCGGCTTCACCGGGCAAGAAATTCCTTAAAAGACGTTCTTTCAGAGAAGGGAGATGAACAGACATGACCAATCATTTTAAATACCCTGATAATCAAATTCGATTCGAGGATAGACAAAAAGAAATGGTATTAAAAGCTGTAAGACCTAACTCATATTCTTTTCAAAAGAAAGAAAGAATAAGCCGGAAAAAGAAATGGGCTTATTCAGGTACAGCTGCAGCAGCTTTGTTCATTCTTTTTATCGGGACAGCTTATTTTTCTCCCGGAATGGCAAAGGTAGCCGCCAAGATTCCTTACTTCAGCGTATTTATAAAACAGGAAGAATACAAATATGCTTTATATGATGTCATTAGTGATACTGCTAATAAGCATCGCTATGACTTGAGAAGAATGGATGCCTCCATCCCCGATAAAGAGTTAACCGT
Source organism: Cytobacillus firmus (assembly GCF_023715565.1). Taxonomy (GTDB): domain Bacteria; phylum Bacillota; class Bacilli; order Bacillales; family Cytobacillaceae; genus Cytobacillus; species Cytobacillus firmus_C. The sequence continues at coordinate 49,390 of NZ_JAMBOJ010000027.1, forward strand.
CTGGCTTGGAGGAACAAAGGAGGATGTAAACAGCATTAAAGGAGATGTAAAAAAAACCTTCAGCCACTCATTAAAAGATCATAACTTTGGTGCGTATGATATTAGAATAAAAAGGGACAAACATGATAACACGATACCAGAAGAAACCCCTGAAATGAAAAAGCAGCAAGCTGACAGCCTGGAGCTGGAACAAAAAATCATTAAAGCGCTTGAAGCGAATAATTACACGATGGCCTTCCCAGTTCAGGCAAGGATAAATGAAATTGAGAAATACATTTTTGTAGCTATTCCGAAGACTGAAGAAAGGACTGACGAGCTTAATAGTTTATTGAATTCCATTTCAAGTGAATATGGAAAGGGGTTCAAATATGACATTAGACAGATTGATATGGAAGCCAGAGAACAGGAACAGCAATGGGATGAAGCCGGAGTCATTCACGTCATCGCAAGCGGCTTGATGGAAAACAAAGAATTCAAGGTAAAAGGGTTTTCATACTCGTTCCATCCTCTCCCGCTGCAAATAAAGGTGAAAACATCCGTGAAAGCAGATGATCCGGACGCAAAGGTGCTGGCAGAACGCATTAAAGAGGAAATCAAGAGCTTCTTACAAACACATGAAAAAGCAGAAGATATTCGAAATGACCCATATGAGCTGACGATCTTAAGTAAAGATAAAAAGAAAATAAACTAAAATATGTACTGGTAAGCTTTGCCTCCCGGTTCGGGGAGGCTTTTATTTTTCTCTCAGGAAAAGGCTGCGATTCCGCCTGTCCGGCCTCTTTTGCTTATGCTTTTTTCATTATGATTCTATCTGCTCCGCTTCCAAATGCTTCGTGCAATTATAAAGCTCACAGTCCCACTTGCTTTCTTTTATTAACAGTTCCGTGATAGATGTGTTTTTCGGCGGAGTCGTGAGGTCTATCTGCGGAACCAGTTCCTTTAACAGATGGCGGATGAAGGCGCCGTGACTTACAATCAGCACGTTTTCGCCCGGATGCTTTTCTTTAATTTCCTGCAGGAAGCCAAGCCCTCTTTCCAAAACACTTTCTTTCGGCTCGAAACCAAGGTCCATTTCACGCCAATTCTGGCCCCATTTTTTAAGTCGTTCGGCTTCAGTTGTGCCTTCAATCATCCCGCCACCGACTTCTCTTATTCGGGGGTCGAGGTAAAGGGGAATGGAACCGTTTCTCTTCTGAATGGCTTCTGCCGTCTGCTTTGCCCTTAGAAGATTACTGGAGTAAATCACATCCCATTTTTCGCCGCTAACCCGTTCCGCCAGGCGTTCTGCCTCAGCCAAACCTTCTTCATGAAGGGGAATATCCGAGCTCCCCTGTGCCCGACGCTCCTTATTCCACGCTGTGATTCCGTGCCGGATTAATCCGATTCTTGTCATATGTAATACCATCCTTTCTTTTGACTGGATTGTTTAGGTGTTCCCTTCTCTAAGCAAAAGAGCGGTCTTTACCGCTCCTGCAGCTAATCTATTTTCCTCATACTTGTAAAAGGATACCAGACAAATTCACTTACGCCAATAATCCGCTCTTTCTCAATAAAACCGAGCCCATTTCGGCTGTCCAGGCTGACAAGGCGATTGTCCCCCATGACGTAATAGTGATTACTCGGAACCGTGATAGGACCGAAGTCACCAGTCAGTTTGCTGACAATTCCTTCTGCTGCTTCGCGATTTTCAGCAAGGTAGTCTTCATCCCATTGCTGGCCGTTAATATACAGATGGTCTTCCTTCATTTCCAGTTCATCACCGGGGAAACCTATTAATCTCTTGACATAGTTCTTTTCATCGCCCCTGATGATGACAATATCGCCTCTCTTCAGTTCTTCAAATTTATTTACAAATATTTTTTCCTCGTCATGAAGAGTAGGATCCATGGAGGCTCCTTCCACATAGTACGGTGAAAAAAGAAAGACTCTGATGGCCAGTGCGATTCCAAAGGCAATCAAAAGGGACTTGAGCCAGTCTGCTATTTCATGTTTAATCATGTGCTACCAAAACTTTCTGCACCCATATACCGGTCTTTGATTAAAGTGCGGTGGTGAAGTTCATGTCCTGCAATGATATAGGCAATGGCTCTTGCGGTTACCCTGGTGCCGTTCGCATTCCCTCGTCTTAGCAACGCCTCATCATCCAGGCTTTTCAGTAAACCGATCGTATTTTGGCGAACCTGGGACAGCTGTGCTGAAAGCTCCGCAATGCTGAAGGAGTTGAATTTACCATTCTTTACATACTGGTTATCATCATATCCCGGCAGCTCAGCCTTCTCCCCTCTGCCAATGCAAAGCAGGCGGTAGCTCATGATGCGTTCAGTATCTGTAATATGGCCGATCACTTCCTTAACCGTCCATTTTTCCGGAGCATAGCGGAAATGTGCCTGTTCTTCATTCAGATCTTTTACCAGATTGATTGTCTCCTTCATTTGTTCATCGAGGATTTTCAGAAGGTCCCTTTCCGGTACGGAGCTGACGTATTTCTCATAATACGGTGCATATTCATCCAATCCAGGTTTCTTTAACATCTTGTTCCCTCCCATTCTATTATCTTATTTTACTGAATTTTCACCTATAGGGCCAACTTCAGGTCTGAAAAAGCTCACCCCTGATTGCTTTAACATACCGTTTGTGTGACCGTTGCACTGCAAGGTCTGCCTCCTTTTCTACCACTCTGTGAAACGCATTGTAAATCCGGTCAAAAGACAGCGGTTTGATTTTTCTGGCCATTCTTTCAACCGTTTCAGCGGGAAGTGGAATGAGATTTGGGTAGCTGTACATGAAGCTTACCCATTCTCTGTCCGCAACGACCTGAATAATGTCGCCCGTGAGCATGACGCCTTTGCCCCCATTCCCATTTTCCCAATGAAGGACAGCACCGCCTTTAAAATGGCCGCCAAGGCGGTGGATGACCAGTCCATCATGAATCTTAAGACTTTCCCCGCTCCAGAAAATGATGTGATCACTTTCCCGAATAACCCACTCCCTGTCGTATTCATGGATATAAATCGGCGCATTAAATGCTTCCGCCCATTCAACTTGTGCTGAGTAATAATGGGGATGGGACAGTGCAATCGCGCTGATCCCTCCCAGTTCTTTGATAGCTTCTATCGTGCGCTCATCAAGGTAGGTAATGCAATCCCACATTAGGTTAAAACCGTTATGCTGGACAAGATAAGCTGTCTGGCCGATAGCAAACTCCGGAGCTGTTTTCAAGCTGTAAAGATTGGATTCTTCCTTCTTTATTTCATTCGAAAATTCTTGGCTTTCCGTCATTTCATGTAAAGTAGTCCACTCCTGTCCTCCGAGTCCAACATACTGGCGCTCCTCCATGCAGATCGGGCAGCTTTCAGGCTGATGATCGCATGGTGGAAATTGCGTTCCGCACGTTTTGCATATATATTTTTCCATAGATATTGCCTCCGTTTCTCATACTGGTTATATTAACCATTTTACTGCTGGAAACGTTCTGTTAAATCGCCGCTTCGGCTGAAAGCGGCTACAGCTTTAGACTGAGGACGTATTCTTTAAGCCTTATAAATCTAGTTCACAACGGAATCCTATTCCTATTCGGGTTCGGTGCAGAAAAATCCTTCCTTTTAAGGATTGTGCAATCCTGAGGCACAAGAAGAATTAATGATTACCTTTTTGAAACTTTTTTGCTTTTCACCCGTAAAGAATAGTAACGAACTTATTGTTAGGAGAGAGTCATAATGGGAAATATATTTATTTTTTCACTCATCGCCGGACTGGCGATTGCAATTCTACTGATTCCGTTTAGCTATATACAGAAGGAAAAATCGAAGGAAGACAAAGGCAGGAAAATGGGAACAGGAATCTTGGCCGCCACAGCCGCTTTATCTGTGCTGCTTGTTTTTGCCGTGTATTATTTAACCAATCTGGACCGTAACTTGACCAGCTTGTGGCTGTTCGCGATGATCGCTTCTTTAATCGGGGCCGTTTTAGCGACTGGCCGGGAGCGTATAATCAAAATGGGTGTGTTTGTCCTTAGTTTAGCTGCAGGGGCTTTCTTTCTGACAGCTTTTCTGTTTAATGCAGATGATAAGTATGAAAGTGCCAAAATGAAGGAAAAAACGGAGATTGAAACATTTGATGAAAAAGAAACACCCGCGAGCGTGCCTCCTAAGTTTGCGCGCAATAAGATGAAGAAGGCTTTCGGGCAGGTTCCTAACACAAGTTATTATGAACTTGGCAGCCTGCAGATCCAGAAGGTCAATGGGGAGTATGTATATATTGCGCCTGTTGAGTTTTCGGGCTTTTTCAAATGGTTGAATGGGGATAAGACACCAGGCTATTTTACAATTAGCGCAACTGATTCCTCAGCTAATCCAAAATTCGTGAAGAGCGATATGGTGTACACACCATCCTCTTATTTTAATAAAAATATAGAGCGCCATATCCGGATGCAGTATCCGCAAGCCATTTTTCACGGAGAAGTGCAGCTGGAAGTGGATGACGACGGAAAGCCGTTTTATATTCGCTCGTATGGTGAGTTTATATCGGCGCGAAACGGTTTTGATGTTCAAGGGATAGTCATGGTTGACCCGCTGAATGGACAGACAAAGACTTATAAACTTGCGGATGTGCCCGCCTTTATTGATGGAGCAGTTTCGCCTGAGACGGTTAGTCTGCAAAACAGCTATTTCGGAAATTATGTCCATGGCTTCTGGAACAGCAAATTCGGAAAGTCTGATGTAAGGCTTCCATCTGATGAGGGGACAGAAGCCAATGTAAGCCCTATTTTTGATGAAAATGGTGACATGTACTACTTCACTGATTTTACGAGTCCAAAAGAAGGCGTCGACTCGATGCTTGGCTATTCTCTGACAAATTCAAGGACAGGCGAAGCAGTCTTCTTTACAGGCAATCTTGAAGAATCTTATATGGATTCGCAAGGTGCCCTTCAGATTATTGAGAAGAAATTCATTGAGAAGAAATGGAGCGGTGAAATGCCTGTTCTGTACAACTTCTACGGTGAAGCGAGCTGGCTGACGCCAGTGCTCGATGCCAACGGATTCCTGCAGAACTATTTCATTGTTTCAGCTGCCAATCCGGAAATTTCCGCTTATGGAACGACGCCAAATGAAGCATTGCGTTTGTATAAAACCGCATTGCAGCGGGGCGGAGGCACTGTAGACGGAAGCTCGAAAGCAGAGGAAAAACAGATAAGCGGCACTGTGGTGCGAGTGTACAAGGAGAAATCCGGTGATTTCACCGTTGTATCATTCCTTCTGGACAACCGAAAAAGCTGTGTGGTTTCATCTGAAACCGTGCCGATGGCCATTTACCTGCAGGAAGGTGATCATGTCAACGTTAACTATCTGGATACAGGTGAGGCATTCCTGCCTGTGAAAGAAATGAATATTAAAGGATTGGAATAGATGCAAAAACACGATGAAGACATTCTTCATCGTGTTTTTTATTAACCTGTGATTATGTTCGCTGATTTAATGGCAGTCGATAGCGTTGATTTAATGCTGACGTGATCAAAAGACAACCCAAGCTGTACTGCGGTTTGGGCAATTTCCGGTCTTAACCCGGAGATTGTGGTCTTTACGCCGATCAGGCTTAGCGCTTCGATCAGCTGGAATAGCTGATGGGCTACCATTGTATCGATCATGACTACGCCTGAAAGGTCAAGAAACAGCTGGCTGACGCCTAATTTATTACATTGCTGCAGTGTATTTTCAAGCATGACTTTTGCCCGTGCTGTATCAATATCCCCGACAAGCGGCAGAAGTGCGATATGTTCTGTCAAAGAAATGACCGGGGAACTGAGCTCAAGGATTAAAGCCTGCTGAGCCTGCAGCCTCCTATGGGAATGGTTATTATACTCTTCCGTGAACCAGGTAACTATTTCTCCAATAGTTCTGATGATCATCCTGCGCCATAAGCCGATTTGTTTGTCATCATACTGGCTCTGATTGATTTCAAGAAACTGCTCAAGCACATTCAAATACTGTTCCTGAGTGTTAAAGAACTCCTTGAGAATCATCTCAAGAGGTGTACGGAGATGTTCATCATCCTCCGCCACTTTGACAATCCAGACTTCCAAATCACTAAAGAAGGATTCTTCATCTTTATGGAATACTTCGGAGAACTTCTTGTGAAATTCGTAATTTTGCTTTTTTAAGCATTCGATCACAGCGGGGTCTTCCGAGGCATACACTCCGCCACTCTCTTCTTTATTTACGCTTTTATACCATTCCTCTGTTAAATCCCAAGTTTTCTCAAGGAAAAATTGATATAGATCATGATTACGATGCATGCCCGTCTCCCCTAACCGATCTGTTATTTCAATAAGATTATTTTAACCGAAGAGAAATAAAGTGTCGATTTTTAGCTTCTACCTATACTCGGCTAAATCTCTGCCGGCTGCATACTGATAATCTGCCCCCTGCCTTGGGAGCAGTATGCTTAAGGCTGATGCGAATATCAAAAGAATAATGGAGGCAATGAAAGAACTGTCATAGCTGCCTGTCAGATCAAATAATACACCAGGGACAAATGAGCCGAGAGCTGAACCCAGCTGATTGCTTAAATAGATCCACCCAATCACTGCTCCTGCTGACAAATGCCTGAAATATTCCGCTGCCAGCTTCATGGTTGGTGCGACAGAGGCAAAATTAACAATTCCAAAGCTGATGGCAAACAGAATGAGCAGATGGGACTCGGTGATGAAAAAGCCAAACAGTGAAGCATCATTCAGGATGATCAGAAGCAGAACAATGGTCAGATCCCTCACTCCGTAAAGAAAGGCAAGGATTTTTCTGCAATTCCACCTATCTGCCAGAAACCCGGAAACGACTGTGCCAAGAATATTAAAGCCGGCGAGCAGGCTGACAGCGGCTCCCGTAACACCAGGCGTAAATCCGCAATATTGGGCAAAGGGAATAAGATGCGTATCCATCAGCCCGGTAGTCGTCACGCCGCATACGAAAAACGGGAGCATGAGAAACAGGAATTCTTTCCGCTTTAAGAGCTGGAATATAGAAAGCATCCCTTTTGGTGCTTCCTTTCTCTCCTGCATTCCCTGATCACTTTCACTCACTTTTGCTCCATACGCATGGATACGCAGATCAGCCGGGTTCGAACGGATAAAGAGCAGAAGCAGCGGAAAAATGATTATAATCAAAAAACAGCCGAGCACAAGAACGGTTGTCTTCCAGCCCAGCTGGTCTATCAGGAATAAGGAGAGCGGGACGAGAATAAGCTGTCCTGCTGCGGTGCCTGCAGACATCAGGCCCATCGCCATTCCCTTTTTATCTGCAAACCAGGTCGCAACTGCCATCGTTCCCACAACATTGGATGCACCGCCAAAGCCAACTGAGGCGATTACTCCGTAAATGATCATCAGCTGGAGGGGGCTGGTGGTAAAAAAGGTCAGAAGTGTAGAAAAACCAATAACCAGAATACTGAAGGACAGAATATAACGAATGCCATATTTATCAATCAGTCTGCCGACATACGGCTGTGAAATAGCAAAAACAATATAGCTGACAAAAGCAATGAAGGAAATAACACTTCGATTTGCGGAAAACTCATTCTCTCACGGCGCCATAAAAGCGCCAAACGACAATCGTACCCCCTGTGCAGCCAGCAAAGCCAAAAACGTCAGCACTAAAACTATCCACGCATAATGAACCTTTAAGCGCTTCACTATGTAAACCTTCTTTCCTGGTGACAGGTACCTATACCACTTTGGCCAAGTGGTATAGGTACCTGTCACTCACATTTTTTAAAAATAATCATACCATAAAATTTTTATAACTTTCTAAATTTATTTGTCTTTCGTGTTTTTTCAACAATTGTCGTTTCAATCAAACTTTTGATTGAAACGACAAGGAAATACTGCCACTTCTTATTTTTTCCCGGGAAATGACTGCAGTTATTGTCGCGTGCACATCTGAGTTTCGACAATATATAAGAAAAGGCCATACTCCCAAGAGGAGAATGGCCTTTCCCTTTATACTGCCTGCTTTTGCTGTTCCTGCTTCATTAATTTCATTTCGCTGATGGCTTTCTTAGCCTTATTTTCATCAAACTCATTTTCGCTCTTTGCTACAACCATTGTGGCGATTCCATTTCCAATCAGGTTCACGATCGCTCTTCCTTCACTCATGAAGCGGTCTACACCAAGAAGAAGCGCCAAGCCTTCAAGAGGAATAACCTGAAGGGCTGCAAGCGTGGAAGCCAGTACTATAAATCCGCTGCCTGTTACACCTGCTGCTCCCTTTGAAGTTAGCATTAACACTAGCAGAATCGTAATCTGCTGGCCGATTGTCAGATCCACTCCGAATACCTGGGCTAAGAAGACAACCGCCATGGACAGGTAGATGGATGTCCCGTCCAGGTTGAAGGAATAGCCTGTGGGAATGACAAGTCCAACTACTGATTTGGAGCAGCCGATGCGCTCCATTTTATCCATCATTCTCGGAAGCACTGATTCTGAAGAACTCGTACCTAATACGATTAAGATTTCATCTTTGATGAACTTCAGATAATTCCATAAGCTGAATCCGTACATTTTGCAGATGATATTCAAAACAACAAAGATAAATAAGAACATGGTCACATACACAGAAATCATCAGTTTGCCAAGCGGAACAAGTGAGGCCAGTCCGAAATGTCCGATTGTATAGGCCATAGCTCCAAATGCTCCAAGCGGTGCTGCCTTCATGACATAGCCGATGATTTTAAAGAATACCAGTGACAGCTTATCCAAAAATTCAATGACGATTTTGCCCTTTTCTCCAAGTGCCGCCAAGCCGACACCGAAAAGGACAGAAAAGAATAGTACTTGCAGGATATCGCCTTTTGCAAAGGCATCTACCATGTTGGAAGGAACAATATGTGTCACAAATTCAATCCAATTGATACCCTCTCCGCCATTGGCTGTATACTGTGAAACATCTCCTTTTTCCAATTCATTAAAGTTCAGACCTGAACCGGGTTTAATGACATTCAGGACGATCAGGCCGATCATTAAAGCAAGTGTAGTAACAACCTCAAAATAAATAAATGCTTTTCCGCCTACCTTGCCGACTTTTTTCATATCGCCCATTTTAGCGATTCCAAGGACGATGGTCAGGAAGATAATCGGAGCGATAACCATTTTGACTGCGTTTATAAAGGTGTCGCCTACAGGCTTCATTTCTTTTCCGACTTCCGGCCAAATAAGCCCGACCATAACACCGATAAATATAGCTGTTAACACTTGAAAGGTTAAATTCTTATATATCCGCTGCTTCTTCACTCTTCTCTCAGCTCCTTTTTTCTAACTATTCATTCTATTAGAAATGATAGCGTTTTCAGATAAATGAGAGAAGTTTATGGTCATAACGGATGTTTTGTTCATTTTGGTCTCAAGAAATACAGCTAAATGATAACATACCGATTCACAGGTCTGCCCACGCCCCCATACTGCACATCCAGCCTTATTGCTCCGCTTTTTTCAAGATAATCCAGATAGCGGCGGGCGGTAACTCTGGCAATGCCAATGCCGTTAGCGACTTCTTCTGCAGAGCGGGGTTCGGTCTGCTGTTTCATAAAAGCAGTAATTTCATTTAAGGTGAATTCATTCAGCCCTTTCGGCAATCCGTTTTCTTCTTTCTTTGCCTGCTTCGCATAAATCAGTGCATCAAGCTGCTCCTGTGAGAGGGTGCCCGATTCATTAAGGCTTTCTCTATAATGACGGTATTTTTCGAGAGCCTGCTGGATCCTGTTCAGCTTAAAGGGCTTTATTATATAATCCCTGGCTCCGTTTTGAAGCATCTGCTTGATGGTTTCCTTATCCTTTGCAGCGGAAACAACGATGACATCCGAATCGAAGTGCTGCTTTCTGAACTCCTGCAGTGTTTGAAGGCCATCTTTCTTCGGCATAAAAATATCTAAAATCACCAGATCCGGCTGCAGTTTTTTTGCAAGAGCAATGCCTTCCTCCCCATCCCCGGCCGCAGCAATGATTGTAAATCCGGGCACACTTGCAATGAATTCCTTATTCACTTCCTGGACCATTGGGTCATCTTCAATCAGCAGCACACTGATTTCTTCATTAACCGCCATGTAATTCTCCCTCCGCTTCCATCGGAAAAGTAATCGTAAAAGAAGTTCCTTCATCTGGGCAAGTTGATACCTCGATCCCTCCTCCGCCTTTTTCTGCAATTTGCTTGACAAGGTAAAGCCCGTAGCCTGTCCCGCCAGATTTATTAACGGTAAATCCTTTTTCATATATTTTCGGCAATATCGGTTCCTCTATCCCGCTGCCGTTATCTTCCACCAGCACTGCACAAATCTCATTGGTCTGTTCAATGCTGATGTCAATCTTTCTATCTTCACGTTCACTATGCTCAAAAGCCCCGAAAGCATTCTCAATCAGATTACCCAGCAGCAAAACAAAGTCATGGTGATCCAGGTTGCTCGGAAACTCCTCCAGATTGCTGTTTGGGTCGATGACCACCGTAATACCCAATTCCTTGCCTCGCCGTACTTTGCTTAATAAAAGCCCTGCAATGGCATCATTCCTAATTTTATCACTGAGGAAATTCGAAAGGTTCTCCTGCTCTTCAGATGCATCAAACGTCAGCTGGAGTGCTTTGTCTGCTTTTCCCAGCTGAATCAAGCCGGCAATGGTGTGAAGCTTGTTCATATGTTCATGGTTCTGCACCCTGAGCGCCTCAACAAAGCTTTTTACGCCTGTCAGCTCTTCAGCCAGTTTCGTAACTTCCGTGCGGTCCTGGAAGATGGCCACAGCTCCAATCTTCTCATTGTCTTTCCGGATGGGAATTCTAGTGCTCAGAATGACTTTTCCGCTTACAATAATCTGTTCGTTATAGACAGCACGATTACTTTCTACAATCTCGGGAAGCCTTGTGTCCTTTAGCACATCACGAATTTTTTTACCCGCGACTTTGCCTGATACATTAAAAATTTTCTTTGCCTTTTCATTGAAAATCGTAATGTTTTCCTGGTTATCAATCGCAATTACTCCTTCATTGATAGAATGGAAAGTGGCTGTCCTTTCCTCCAGAATCCGTTTGATTTCATGGGGTTCCAGCTGGAACATCTGCTTTTTAATATGATTGGCTAGCATTAAAGAGCCGATCAATCCAAATATGAGCGTCAAAAGCACAATGATGCTGATCTCGTCTGCCAGATCTGTAATAATCTCCGTAATCGAAGGGATCTTATTACCGACAACAACCACGCCGATTTGATTGAGGCTTTCATCTTTAATTGGGATGAATGCGCGGATAAAGGTGCCCACGTCTCCCTCTGCCTTGGAAAAATATATATGCTCGGCAAAAGCCGGTTTCTCATCCTCACCTGATGATGGCCTGCCGACCAGCTCCCTGACCGGATGGGAATAGCGGATACGCTCCATATTCATGACCACGATATAGTCTGTTTCATTAATAATCCGGATTTCCTCTGCAACTTTGTTTACTGTCTTCCAGCCCTGCGGCTGCAGGATTCCCTTTTTCACATCTGACAGCTCTGCCACCGTTCTGGCGGTATTCATCGAGCGTATCCTCAGTTCTTTCTCCTCCTGCTCCTGGATGTTTGCAATCACGACCATTCCGCCAATCAATAGAGAAAAAATGACGACGGCATAAGACAGGATAGTAATCTTCCAGCGGATGGGCAGCTGATTCACAAGGGTCCTCCCTTCTGTCTTTACGGATAGAATTCTTGTAAGTATGATAACATTAATAGTTTTAAAAAGGAGGATTCAAATGAAAAGCTATATTCTCCTTGCCGGCATGGTTTTGCTGCTGGCTGCCTTCTTGGGCTATCGAAGCTTTTTTCCGGGGGAAGAGATTCCCTACGATGATGACCAGGAAGGGCTCAAGGATCAAATTGTCTTTAAGTTCAGTCATGTTGTGGCAGAAAATACGCCGAAGGGCCTTGCAGCCCAGAGGTTTGCAAAGCTTGTCGCCGAAAAATCGGATGGCCATATTAAGATAGAAGTGTTTCCAAACGGCAGCCTCTATTCTGATATTGAAGAAATCAATGCGCTTAAGGAAGGACAGGTTCATTTTATTGCCCCCTCCACGTCCAAGCTTGGCATGCTTTCACCGCAATGGGGTGTGCTCGACTTGCCATTTGCATTCCCTTCGCGTGAAGCGGCACTGAAAGGATTGAACGGGGATATCGGCAGGCAGCTGCTGGATTCTCTAAAGGGGAACGGCATTATAGGACTCGCCCACTGGCCTAATGGATTTAAGCAGATCACCACAAATAAGGGGCCCATTCAAAAACCGGAGGATCTAAGAGGACAATCCTTCCGTATTATGCAAAGTGATGTGATATCGGCCCAATTCAGCCGCCTGAAGGCAAAGACTATTCAGGATTCTTTCAATTCCACTTATAAGCTGCTGGAGGAAGGTGAAGTGGATGGTGAAGAAAACACGGTTTCCAATATCTACTCAAAAAAATTTTATAACCTGCAAAAGCATATTACAATCAGCAATCATGGATATCTGGGGTATGCGGTCATGATGAGCGGGAAGGTCTGGAATGAGCAGAGTGAGGAAACAAAGAAGATTCTGCTCGAGGCAATGGAAGAAACAACTGAATGGAACAACCGGATGGCCTTTGAAATGAACGAAGAACTGCTTGAAAAAATCAGGCAGAATTCCTCCATTCAGATACACGAGCTTACACCCGAAGAAAAAGAGGAGTGGCAAGCTGTGCTGGATCCCATCTATGAAGACTTCTCAAGGGATATCGGGAAGAATCTGGTGGAAGAGATGAAGAAACTGCGGGGTAAATATGAATGAATGAGGGTGACAGGTACCTATACCAGTTGGCTGAAGTGGTATAGGTACCTGTCACCCTTTGTTATTACAGCTTCTGTATGAATGCTACTTTAAGGTAGTCTCCTTCTTTGAATTCCTTAATGGTGCGGAAGTCTTCAGGAAGGGTAAATTCCTCCAGGATTTTGTAGCGGTCACCTGTTTGGGAGAACGATTTTTTGATAAAGTCTTTGAATTTTTTCATGCTGAATGTGCTGCAGTTCGATGATGCCACAATGATTCCATTCTTTTCTGTAATCTGGATGGCCTGTGCGAGCAGCTCCGGGTAATCTTTTCTTGCGCTGAATGTATGCTTTTTGGATCGGGCAAAGCTTGGAGGGTCGAGGATGACCATATCAAATTTCAGCTGTTTTCGCACTGCATATTTAAAGTAGTTGAACACATCTTCCACAATGATATCCTGTGCTTCATAATCAATGCCGTTGACGCTGAACATTTCGATCGTTTTGCTTTTGCTGCGATTGGCAAGGTCGACACTGGTTGTTTTCAAGGCTCCCCCTAATGCGGCTGCCGCCGAAAAAGCACCCGTATAAGAGAATGTGTTAAGTATCGTTTTTCCGGCCGCATACTTGTCCCTGATTGTCTTGCGGACATGTCTCTGGTCAAGGAATACACCTACCATAGCGCCGTCATTCAGATAAATAGGAAATCTGATGCCATTCTCCTTCACAATCAGTGGAAAAGATGCCCGTTCTCCTGCTATAAAATCATCATCCTCGATATAAGTGCCTTTTACAGCAAACCGTTTCTTTTCGTACAGCCCTTTCACATCAGCGCTGCTCATCAATGCCTGAATCACCGTATCCCTGAACGTATAAATGCCTTCACTGTACCAGCTGATCACGTAAAAACCATCATAAATATCAATCGTGATGCCTCCGATGCCGTCTCCTTCCCCATTGAAAACCCGGAAGGCTGTTGTATCGGGATCATGGTATAGAGCTTCCCGCCTTTTCAGCGCTTCGTTGAATTTCCTTGCAAAAAACGCTTCATCGAAGGTTTCCTGAGGATTTCGGGAAAGAATCCAGCCTCTGCCTTTATTCTGCTTCCCATAATACCCTTTGCCGATAAACCGGCCGCTCTCATCAGTCAATTCAATGACCGCACCCTCTTCTATATTCTTCGGAATCTGCTGCACAGACTCCTCAGTCACAAGCGGATAACCATCCCTAAAACTATTCTTATATTTAGACGCCGCAATTAATTTGATAGCATTACTCATAAATCCACCCAATCATTTTGTTAGTATAGCTATCATTGTAACATTAAAAGTGACAGGCACCTATACCAGTTGGCTGAAGTGGTATAGGTGCCTGTCACCCTCTGTTTTTTAGCAGAAGCTCCACTGAGGAGCAGCTGCTGCCGCTGTTTCTTTCAGCATGGTTCCGTTTTGGGCGAAGTCTGTGTGCCAGGAGAGGGCTTTTTCCAGTACGTGGGGTGTCTGGCCGCCTCTTGTGAGGGCTTCGCGGTAATAGTCGCGAAGCTGGTCACGGTAGAGCGGATGTGCACAATTTTCGATGATCAGCTCGACACGCTGCCTTGGTGCCAGCCCGCGCAGATCTGCATACCCCTGCTCTGTTACAATGACATCGACATCATGCTCGGTATGGTCGACATGGGAGACAAATGGGACGATGCTTGAAATCTTGCCGTCCTTGGCAATCGATTTTGTCACAAAGATAGCCAGACGGGCATTTCTGGCAAAATCCCCCGATCCGCCGATGCCATTCATCATTTTCGTTCCAAGGACATGGGTGGAATTCACATTCCCATATATATCGAGCTCCAGTGCGGTATTGATCGAAATCAAGCCGAGTCGGCGAATGATTTCAGGATGGTTGGAAATCTCCTGCGGCCGCATAATTAAGCGGTCCCTGTACCGGTTGAAGTTCGCAAAAACCTCTTTCATTTTTTTATCAGACAGGGTGATAGAACAGCAGGACGCAAAGTCTACCTTTCCAGCATCCATCAAGTCAAATACTGCATCCTGCAGCACTTCTGAATAGACTTTCAGATTCTCAAACTCAGAGTCGAGCATTCCATGAAGCACGGCATTTGCCACAGACCCAATGCCCGACTGCAGAGGTGCCAGACTATTCGTCAATCTCCCTGCTGCAATTTCCCCGCGGAGAAACTGCAGCAGATGCTGTGCCATGATGGCGGTCTCTTCATCCGGCGGCACGATTGTCGAAGGGGAGTCCTGCTGGTTTGTGAACACGATTCCCCTCACCTTATCCAAATCCACTTTAATTCCCGGCGTGCCGATGCAGTCGTCAGCTTTCGTAAGCGGGATTGGATCCCGTTCCCCTTGTATGCCAGGTTCATATAAATCATGCAATCCTTCCAGCTGTGTGGATTGAGCCAGATTGATTTCGATGATGATATGTCTGGCGTTTTCCGCGAAAGACAGCGAGTTTCCGATTGAGGTAGACGGAATGATCAGGCCATCCTCCGTAATAGAAACCGCTTCCAAAATAGCGAAATCAACAGGATCCATGACATTGGCGCGCACAAGCTCTGCCGTGTGGGATAAATGCTGATCAATAAATAAGAAATCCCCCTGGTTTATGCCTTTTCTCATAGTTGGATCAGCCTGAAATGGCAGCCGCTTTCCCAAAATCCCCGCTTCTGCAAAAAGCTTATCCACATCAGATCCTAAAGAAGCTCCCGTATACACATTTACTTTAAAACTCTCATGTCTGGCCCGGTCCGCCAGCGCAAATGGCACCGCTTTCACATCACCTGCACGTGTAAAGCCGCTTAGCCCCAGAGTCATGCCATCCTGAATCCATGATGCTGCTTCTTCTGGTGTAACTACCCGGTCATGCAGTCGGCTGTCGCGAATCCGATCCAATTGTTTCTCCATGTTGCTCCTCCCCTTTTCCATCGTTTTATCATCATTTTACCCGGATAAAAAGGGAGCCAGGACTTTTCTGATCATATTACGGAATATTCGGATAAAACAGCAAATTATCAAGCTGAAACAGAAAGAATTTTCTAAAAACCAAGCAGTTTTCTGAAATAGCTGGAATAAGACTGGCTGACCGGCACCCGGTCCCCGTTTTTCATAACAAGGAGAAAGGTGGAATGCGAGTCAGGAAAGATCTCCTTTATTTGATTGACATTGACAATAAACGAGCGGTGGCAGCGGATGAAACTGTCCTTCGGCAGCGAATACTCAAAATCCTGAAGCGAGTATTTATGGGTGCCTGAATGGCCGCCGGTATGTACATAGGTCTTCTTATCCTTTGCTTCAAGGTAGATAACCTCGGAAAAAGGAATCGGAATCCAGCCATCATTTGTTTTCATCGTCACAACCGATTTGCCGTCCGTCAGAGCCGGAAAAATCGCGGTTACGCAGCCTTCAAGCTTTCCCTCATGCAAAAACGGCACGGCCATGCCGTGATACGGGACCCCAAATACATCGCGGTCTATAAACTCCGACACCCTTTGCTGTGTCCCTAAAGCCTTAAAGGCGATGGTTCCTTCCTTCACCCTGTCACCCGGCCTGATTTTCAAGTCGATGCGCTTGCTCGGCCGGTAATAGATATATTCACTCTTATTGGAAACCGCAATCGAAATCTCATCGGAAAACAGCTCTCCAATTACATCCAGCAGCGATACAACTGTAATGCTTTCCATGCTTTCTCAGCACCTTTCATGATGATGGTTGTTTCTTATTCTACAAGTTTTCGGAAGGGGTTTCACTTAATTTCTTATCATTGCCGAAATGGCCTCGGCATAGAATAGAGAAGGTTAGGGGTAAAGGAGGATGCTAGCATGCTGATTCGCCATCAGATGGTGGATAAAAAAGATGTTTGCTTTTGTGATGAGACCTTTAATTTGGAAAAGGCACTGCAGTTTTTAAATAAAACTGGCTACCGCTGTGTCCCTATTCTTGATGCCGCACATACCAAGTTTATCGGCAATATTTATAAGGTTGATATTTTAGAATACAAGGAAAATCATTCTTTGGATGAACCGATTACGGCTCTGGCTAAAGACCAGCATACTACAATTGACGAGGATGACTCCTTCATGAAAGCCTTTTTCACACTGAAGAGATATCCTTATCTGCCGGTTGAGAATGATCATGGCCAGTTTGTTGGGCTGCTGACACATGCGGCCGTACTTGAACTGCTGGAGGAAGCGTGGGGGCTGAACCGCGGCAGTTATACTCTGACCGTGGGCAGCTATGGTACACAGGGTACCCTGAAGAAGATGACAGGCATAATCAGTAAATACAGCGATATACAGGGTGTTATCTCACTGGATTCATCTAATTTCCATGTCAGTCTGATCCGCCGTGTCCTTTTTACATTACCGAAAGATACGACTGAAGAAACTTTGGATAAAATCAAGAAAGAACTGGATGCAAATGGATTCCGTGTGATCGGAGTCGAGTGCCATAATGGTGAATGCTGATTAAAGAGGAAAAGCCGTTCCATGATGTGGTCTTGTCCCTGTCAAGTAGACAACATAAAAAGCTAAGCAGTGAGCGCGTGTCGATATTCAATCGGCGCGCGTTTCTTTAGTTTCTTTTGTCTTCGTTTGTAATTGTAATGGTAGATGTAATCCT
>NZ_JAMBOJ010000028.1 GCF_023715565.1 Cytobacillus firmus
TGATCCGCTGGTACAAGTTCGTCTAGTGCAATCATTTCAATTTGATCTCGTTGAATTGGATTATGTTTAGAAAGCATATTAATCACCTCAAGCATTGTATTACTTCTATTTTAAATCAAAAAAGACTCCCGACAAGTACGATTTTCATCGAGTTTGTCGACAGTCTGAGATGAGCACTGTGCTCATCTTTTTTCGTTTATCCCCCTCATTTATTTCATGCATAGTTTTTCATGAATTTATTCCTTTTGCACATAATACAACTATTGTATTTACAAACAGTTTCACAAGGGAATAGGATTACTGATGTTGGTTAATGCCGGGAAAAACTACTACATAGTGAAGAGGTGTAAACATGAATTTTATTTGGGGGATATTCGGAATCATTGTCGTTTTAGGAATAGCCTTCCTGTTTTCCAGCAATAGAAGAGCGATAAGTGTAAGAACAGTTGCGGGAGGGCTTGCCATTCAACTGATCTTCGCCTTTCTCGTTTTAAAGTGGGAAGGCGGCAGAAAGGGATTGGAATGGCTCACAATGAAGGTAAACGATATAATCAATTATGCCAACCAGGGAATAAATTTCTTATTTGGCGGTCTTTTTACAGATGAATCGGGAATTACCTTCGTTTTCGCTCTTCAGGTTTTGCCTGTTGTAATCTTTTTTTCATCACTGATTTCCGTCCTCTATTACTTAAGGATTATGCAATTTTTCATTAAAATCCTCGGCGGGGGACTGGCTAAGCTTCTTGGTACTAGAAAAGCGGAATCCATGTCGGCAGCAGCCAATATATTCGTAGGCCAGACTGAGGCTCCGCTTGTAATCCGCCCATTTATCGCCAATATGACAAAATCCGAGTTGTTTGCAGTCATGACAGGAGGCCTTGCTTCTGTGGCAGGATCAGTTTTGATCGGGTATTCCTTATTGGGTGTGCCTCTTGAATATCTGCTGGCAGCAAGCTTTATGGCTGCACCTGCCGGTTTGGTCCTGGCCAAAGTTATGCTTCCGGAAACGGAAGATAAAGAAGAGCCTAAAGAATTTGAGATGGAAGTGGATAGCGATTCTGCAAATGTCATTGATGCAGCGGCAAAAGGAGCAAGTGTCGGACTAGAGCTCGCTTTAAATATCGGCGCAATGCTGCTGGCCTTTATTGCTTTGGTTGCTTTAATTAATGGTCTTCTTGGATGGGTTGGAGGGTTATTCGGGCTGGAAGGCTTGACGCTCGAAATCATACTTGGATATGTGTTCTCTCCGCTCGCGTTTGCTATAGGAGTTCCATGGTCAGAAGCCGTACAGGCAGGAAATTATATTGGTCAGAAGTTAATTTTAAATGAGTTTGTTGCTTATTCTGCTTTTGCACCGGATATCCCGACTTTATCTGATAAAACGGTGGCAATCGTAAGCTTCGCCCTTTGCGGATTTGCAAACATTTCCTCATTGGGCATCCTGCTGGGAGGACTTGGCGGATTGGCCCCGAACCGGAGGCAGGACATTGCTCGGCTTGGTTTAAAGGCAGTTGCTGCGGGTGCCCTGGCATCTATGCTAAGTGCCGCCATAGCCGGAATGCTGTTTTAATGAACTATGAAATATGGAAAATCCCCCCGCAGGCCGGGAGGATTTTTTTATTTCTTTAAATAATAGATAACCGATTCATATGGCCTTAACTGGATAGTCTCCGCAGCAGTAGGTGACTGCTTGTAATTGGCAAGTAAAATATCTGCTTTATATTTATCTGCTTGAATGTGTTCAGGAAGGGTAAAGGATGTTTCTTTCCCATAAAAATTATTTACGACCAACAATTTTTCATTATCACCATTTCGAACATAAGCAAATACATCAGGATGATCCTCTGAAATCAGTTCATAGTCGCCATAGGTGATAATATCGTACTGCTTGCGAAGCTGGATCAGCTTTTTATAATGATAAAATATAGAATTCTCGTCCTTCAATGCTTTTTCGGCGTTGATTTCCCTGTAATTGGATGCAACATGAATCCATGGCGTCCCTTCGGTGAATCCGGCATTTTCAGAGCTATCCCACTGAACCGGTGTCCGGGAGTTATCGCGCGATTTGCTTTTGAGAATATTAATAATTTCTTTTTCTGCCATTCCCTTTTCCTTAAGGATAGAATAAACATTCAATGATTCCACATCTCGATATTCATCTATACTATCAAAGCCCGGGTTCGTCATGCCAAACTCTTCACCCTGATAAATATATGGAGTCCCCTGCATCATATGAATGGCTGTCGCCAGCATTTTTGCAGATTCGCGGTGATATTTTTTGTCATCACCATATCTTGATACAATCCGGGGCTGGTCATGATTGCACCAAAATAAAGCATTCCAGCCTCCGCCCTTGTGCATTTCTTTTTGCCATTTCGATAATATCTGCTTTAAGGCCTTAAAATCAAATTCAGCGAGTGCCCATTTCTCCCCATTTGGGTAATCCACTTTCAAATGATGGAAATTGAACGTCATGCTTAATTCTTCCCGCTCAGGGTTGGAATATTTTATACAATGATCAATTGTAGTGGATGACATTTCCCCGACTGTCATACTGTCGTACTTTGAGAAGACTTTTTCATTCATTTCATGGATGAATTCATGAACACGCGGGCCGTCTGTATAGAACTTCCTGCCATCCCCCGGAGGTACAGTACCATCATCATCCGGAAAATCCTGATCTTTAGAAATAAGATTGATTACGTCAAGTCTAAAGCCATCCACACCTTTTTTAAACCAGAATTCCATCATGTCATACACTTTGCTGCGCAGTTCTTCATTTTCCCAATTGAGATCTGCCTGTGTAACATCAAATAGGTGAAGATAGTATTGTCCGGTTGCTTCATCATATTCCCATGCATTCCCGCCGAATTTGGATTCCCAGTTTGTCGGCTCGCTTCCATCTTCCTTTGGGTCTTTCCATATATAAAAATCCCGATACGGATTGTTTTTGGATTTTTTTGCTTCCTGAAACCATTCATGTTCAGTGGATGTATGGTTCACAACAATGTCCATAATGATTTTTATGTCACGATTATGGGCTTCTTCAAGAAGCTTATCAAAGTCTGCCATTGTTCCATATTCCTCATGGATGCTGAAATAGTCGCTGATGTCATATCCGTTATCACGCTGCGGAGATTTATAAATGGGTGTCAGCCAGACGACGTCCACACCTAATTCCTTTATGTAATCAAGCTTGGCAATAATTCCAGGAATGTCTCCAATTCCATTTCCTGTCGTGTCGTTAAAGCTTTTCGGGTAAATTTGATAGACTACTGCTTTTTTCCACCATGGTTGTTTCATTTAGAATCACCCTGTTTCAGTTTATTTAGAATAATACTTTTCTTTTTAGCTGTTAAAGAGAACCACCTGAGTTTCGTATGGACGAAGTTTTATGGTTCTGTCAATTTGTATTTCATTGTAATTCCCAATCAGCTGTTCAAATTTCTTCTCCCGGAGGTTTGCAGGGAGTTCTGCTTCGGTGTTTCCTCCATAGAAGTTGCACATGACGAGAAGAGTCTGATTGCCCAGTGATCTTGTATAGGCGTAGACTTCAGGATGCTGATCAAGTATAAGATTATACTTTCCGTATATAATAATTTCATTTTTCTTCCTGAGTTCAATAAGCTTTTTATAATAATGAAAAATAGAGTCAGGGTTTTTCATGGCCTTTTCGACATTAATGTCTTTAAAGTTAGGATTTACTTTTATCCATGGAGTTCCTTCCGTAAATCCACCGTGCCTGGAAGAATCCCATTGCATGGGAGTTCTTGCATTGTCACGCCCTTTTGCATAGATGGCCTTCAGTGCTTTTTCCTCTGTCCAGCCATCGTTAAGAGCTTCTTTATAAAAGTTGAGTGTTTCTATATCTCTGTAATCATCAATGCTTGAGAAACGGACATTCGTCATTCCAATTTCTTCGCCCTGATAAATATATGGAGTTCCCTTCATCATATGCAGCAAAGTTGCCAGCATCTTTGCTGACTTATCCCAATACTCTCCATCATTCCCGAATCTTGAAACAGAGCGTGGCTGATCATGGTTATTAAAATAAAGACTGTTCCAGCCAACCTCATCCAATTCATTTTGCCATTTGGTCAGATTTGTTTTTAAATCAAATAGATCAAGGGGTTTAAGATCCCATTTGCCATTTGGCCCGTTATCAAGACTGACATGTTCAAACTGGAATACCATATTTAACTCATTGCGTGATTCATCTGTATACTGCCGAGCCCACTCCGGATTCACACCAGGCATTTCACCGACTGTCATTACATCATACTTCGAAAGAGCCTTTTCATTCATCTCCTGAAGGTATTCATGAATTTTGGGGCCGTTTCGATAATACTTGCTTCCAGAAGCATATTTCTTCCCTGGCTTTGGTTCATCATCTGGTAGTCCCTCCACTTTGGAGATAAAGTTGACTACATCCATTCTGAACCCATCAATCCCTTTTTCAAGCCACCAGGTCATCATGTCGTAAATTTCATTTCTCAGTTTCGGGTTCTCCCAGTTGAGGTCAGGCTGTTTTTTTGAAAACAGATGCAAATAATATTCTCCAGTACTTTCGTCAAGCTCCCAGGCAGATCCGCCGAAATTGCTGCCCCAGTTATTCGGCTCCTTTCCATTTTTCCCTTCACGCCATATATAGTAGTCCCTGTATGGATTATTTTTCGATTTCCTTGCTTCGGAAAACCAGATATGCTCGTCTGAACTATGATTCACTACCAGATCCATAATGAGTTTGATGCCTCTTGTATGCAGCTCCGCAAGAAGCTCTTCCCAATCCTCCATTGTTCCAAACTCACGCATAATATCCTGATAATCACTGATATCATAGCCATTATCATCATTGGGTGATTTGTATACTGGAGAAAGCCACACCACATCAATTCCAAGATCTTTCAAATAATCAAGTCTTGAGATAATTCCATTTAAATCTCCTATTCCATCTCCATTGCTATCCATGAAGCTTCGAGGATAGATCTGGTAAACTACACTCTCTTTCCACCATTGTTTCTTCATAATGCAACCTCCGGTATATAAAAATATTGAGCATGCCTAAAAATGGCGATACCATGGAATCCTAGAAATCCATGGCATCAATCATTCTATTTAAGCTTTTTTAAATTTCGAGAAAGCTAAAGTTAATACAAACGGCACAACTAGAGCAATCCCCATTCCGATAAAGAATGCACCCCAGTTTTCCGCAAAGATGGAGAAGAATGCCGGTAATCCGCCTACACCAATTGACGGTGCCTTAACTCCATTAATAGTTATAAATATGCCTGCTGCAGCTGACCCAATAATCGCTGCAAAGAACGGATACTTAAAGCGAAGATTAACCCCAAACATCGCCGGCTCCGTTACACCCAGCCAAGCTGAAATAGAAGAAGTGAGCGCTAGCCCTTTCAGCTTTTCGTTCCCTTTGCTTAACAGCATGATGGCAAAAGCAGCTGAACCCTGTGCAATATTGGATAGTGCCACCATCGGCCACAAAAACGTGCCGCCAATGCTGCCGATTAGCTGAAGATCGACTGCCAGGAATGTATGATGCATGCCAGTGATAACAAGAGGTGCATATAATCCTCCGTAAATCAAGCCTCCAAGGGCCGGAACAGCATCAAAGATTCCGACAACCCCATTTGTAATCCAGCTGCCGATCGTGAATGTAATTGGTCCGATGGCAATAAAAGAAAGAAATCCGGTAATAAGCAAAGCGATTGGTGCGACAGTCAGAAGCTGAACCGCATCAGGGATTCTTTTTCGCAGAAATACTTCTATCTTAGCCAAAACATATGAAGCAAATAATACAGGCAACACTTGGCCCTGGTAACCTACTTTTTCAATTTCAAGACCAAATAAATTCCACTTCGGAACTTCTTCTGCTGCACCATAGCCCCATGCATTTAATAGATCAGGATGCACCAGCATCAAACCAAGCACCATACCAAGAAGCGGACTGCCGCCAAACCGGTTTACAGCACTCCATCCAATCAGCCCTGGAAGAAATACGAAAGCCGTGTTGGCAATCAGGTTAATGATGCTCGCCAGATCAGCCCAGTTTGTATAAACATCAACAAACGACTTATCATTGAAGAAAATATCAGGTGCTGTCATAATGTTGTTGATTCCCATCAGCAAACCAGCTGTTACGATAGCCGGGAGGATAGGAATAAAAATATCAGCCAGTGTTTTTATTCCACGCTGCAAGGGATTTAAGCTTTCGGCAGCTGCACTTTTTGTCTCTTCTTTTGACGATTCACCAATACCGGTTGTATCTGTCATTTCTTTATATATTTTATCAACGAGACCTTGTCCAATCACAACCTGGAATTGTCCATTGGTGGAAAATGAACCTTTTACAATATCAATATCTTCGAGCTTTTCTTTATTGACTTTACCTTCATCTTTTAATGCAAAACGCAGCCTTGTTACACAATGAGTGGCCGCAGCGATATTATCCCTGCCCCCGATAGCTTCTACGATTTGCTCTGCTGACTCTTTATTTGTGGCCATTCTACGCTCTCCTCCTGTTACCGTTTTCATAATAATGAAAAAAACAGTTATAAGGTTCTTATTTATCGTTCTCGATTTTTATAAATCTATCCATTACACACAAATTAACTTGTATATACATGAACTGTTTACGCTTTCATTCTATCCTGTATATACATGTTAGTCAACTATTTTTTCTTTCCCTTCTTTTATATACCCATTCACTCGGTTCGAAAGCCTAAAAAAAACCGGCTTAGAGACTAATCGTCTACAAAGCCGGTTCTAAACCAGTAGGTTATTTTCTTTTATCATCATCTTCAGTGAGATCACGGGTAGATTTCTTAAATTCTTTTAAGGTCTCCCCGAATGCTCTCCCTATTTCAGGAAGTTTTTTAGGACCAAAAATAATAAGAGCAAGAACCAGGATGAGAATTAAGCCTGGAATACCGATGTTTGATAACATGCTGAACACTCCTTATATATCATATCGCTTGAAACAGCAGTAATCATGTTCATTGTCCATTATAGGGGATTGGCTCATAAAATCATAGTATGAGAGTTATTTTTATAATTTCTCATTCTCCCGTTGATTAATCGCACGATCAAGCTCTTCGAGAACATCACCAATTTTGCGCTCATGGATCACTTCATCAGCATAAAAGTCAAAATCAGTAGGTTTCATATTAATAATCACCAATTTTGCTCCGTTTTGTTTCGCAATCAGCGGAAACTGGTTGGCTGGTGTCACCGTCAGGGATGATCCCAGAACTATAAATAGTTCTGCCTTTTCTGATTCTACCGCTGCAAAATCTAAAGCCTGCTCAGGCAGCATTTCCCCAAACAAAACTACTGAAGGACGAAGCAGCCCCCCGCAATTACATTGAACGTGTCCATGCAAATATCCCTCGCTCGGGAACTCTTTCTTACATTCCTGGCAATGGAGTGTCTGCAGATTCCCATGAAGTTCTGATACATTTTCACTCCCCGCCAACCGATGAAATCCATCCACATTCTGGGTGATAATACTCTTTAAAATGCCTCTCTTTTCCCAATCAGAAAGTATATAGTGGCCTTTATGAGGGCTGCACTCTTTGAGTCCGATTACCCGGTGCCGATAAAATTCTATAAAACCCTTCACATTTTCATTCAATGCTTCAGTACTCGCAATTTTCCCAGGGTCTTCCCCATTCCATAAGCCATTATTGGCTGACCTGAAATCAGGCAGTCCGCTTTCCGTTGACATTCCTGCTCCAGAGAATATTACTGTATAATTTGATTCTTTCAGCCATTTCTCAAGCATATATATATCAGCTCCCACTAAAATAATGTTACAGCGTTGAAGGCTATTTCCATTTTTTTCTCCAGGTTAAATGTTTATGTCATGTCAGGTATGCGGTAAATAATAGATTATAACTGTTTTTACGAATTATCAATATAGGAGTGATGGCTATGCCTGAAATAGAAACGAAAGATTATAAGGACGGCTATAAAAAATTTTCTTCCAGGGCAAAGCGTTATGCGGAGGATCCTGAAAAAACAAAAGGTCTGCTAAAAAAGGCTACACTTAAAGCTGAGAAAAACAAATCTTCGTTAAGTGATATATGGGAAAAGTTTCAGCTGCTGATCGATTTAGTTAAGGCATGGTCAAAAGGGGATTACCGGCATATCTCCAAAAAATCAATTATCTTTATTATTGCATCCATACTGTACTTTGTCTCTCCTATCGACCTGGTTCCAGACTTTTTAATTGGAATAGGGCTTCTTGATGATGCAGCAGTACTTGGTTTTGCCGTCAGCCAGATTACAGGTGAACTTGAGAAATTCAAAACCTGGAAAGAAAGCCGGACTATTGAAATGAAATAATTTCAAATGGTGTCCATTTTGATATTGTCTGCTATAATAAATCAAGGAAAGTATTCATGCCTGTTAAAATTAAATAGCAAGAAATGTAGGGGAACCGGTGTGCCGGTTGAGACTTCATCCTTAAGATGCTGACCCTTTGAACCTGATCTGGCTAATACCGGCGTAGGGAACATATTCTTAAACATAATAAAATGTTTTTATATGCGTCCCGGTTATATGCCGGGGCGTTTTTTATTTTTTAAGGGCAGACTAATACCAGCTTTCCTTACTACATAAAGCTTTTTGGGGAGGTTTCTATATGAAAAAGTGTATAACAGCTATTACTGCGGTGCTGCTGTTATCCGGCTGTGCCGGCAGCGGCCAGGATGCTAAGACTGAAGGTCCAGGCAGCAAACAAGAATTGAAAGAAGTTACTGTCGTACTGGATTGGACGCCAAATACCAATCATACCGGCTTATATGCCGCAAAAGAAAAAGGCTATTTTAAAGAAGAAGGGCTCGATGTCGAGATTATCACGCCAGGCGAAGCAGGTGCAGATCAATTGACGGCATCAGGCAAGGCCGATTTCGGTGTCAGCTATCAGGAAAGCATTACAGAAGCCCGTGTACAGGGTGTGCCGCTGGTATCAATAGCGGCTGTCATTCAACACAATACTTCCGGTTTTGCATCCCCTGCTGAAAAAAACATTAAATCACCGAAAGATTTTGAAGGAAAAACGTATGGCGGTTGGGGAGCTCCTGTAGAAAAATCAGTAATTGACTCCCTAATGAAGAAGGAAAATGCCGATGCTGAAAAAGTGTCAATTGTGAACATAGGAGATGCAGATTTTTTTACAGCGGTTAAAAGAGATATAGACTTCGCATGGATTTATTACGGGTGGACAGGTGTAGAAGCTGAGCTTCGCGGGGAAAAGATTAATATGGTCTACCTCACAGACTACTCAGAAAAACTGGATTACTACACGCCTGTTCTGGCTACGAGTGAAAAATTGATTAAAGATGATCCGGATACTGTCAAAGCATTTGTAAATGCTGTAGCCAAAGGATATGAATTTGCAATCCAACAGCCGGAGAAAGCAGCAGATATTTTGTTAAAGAATGCTCCTGACCTGAACAGCGAATTAGTTAAAAAGAGCCAGGAGTGGCTATCCCCGCGTTATCAGGACGATGCTCCCAGATGGGGAGAACAAAAGATTGAGGTCTGGGAAAACTATGCAGACTGGATGTATGAAAATGGTCTATTAGATAAAGAATTAGATGCCGGCAAAGCATTTACAAATGATTTCCTGCCGGAATAAGGAGAGTTTATGAAATGGCAAACGCACTTGTAAGCATTCAAATCATTCCAAAAACTAAAGATGGGGAAAATGTTATCCCATACGTTGATGAAGCAATCAGTGTCATTCAGCAATCCGGTGTAAAGTTCGAAGTGCATCCGCTCGAAACAACGATGGAAGGCGATTTAGAATATTTATTGAAAATAATTGCTGATATGAACAGAAAAATGATTGAAAAAGGAAGCAGCAATGTAATCTCACAGGTTAAGATTCTCTATCAGCCCGATGGAATTGAAATGAGTCATTTAACGGAGAAGTACCGTCGATGATCAATGTATTTAGAAAAGGGTGGAGGCCGGCTGCGGTTCTCCTCCTTTTATTCATTCTTTGGGAATTATCAGTAAATCTGGCAGAAGTCCCTGCCTGGCTCCTGCCTCCCCCGACTGATATCATTCATGAGGCAGTTTTTGGCTGGGATGGCTTCCGCCCGCACCTTCAATCGACAGTCCTGCTTTCATTAAGGGGATTTGCCATTGGCACTTTCATCGGATTGCTTACAGCTGTAATATTGCACTTATTGCCTTTTATTAGGGAATCTGTTTACCCGCTTCTCATCCTTTCACAGAATGTGCCAATTATTGTTCTGGCTCCTTTACTAGTTGTATGGTTTGGATTTGGCATACTTCCAAAACTTATTGTCATTACACTGGTATGCTTCTTTCCCATTACTGTTGCAGCATTGGATGGTTTTCGGCAAACTCCAGCAGATCTCAGGCATTATATGCTGATGGCTGGAGCTCGCAGAGGACAGCTGTTTTGGAAGCTGGAGCTTCCCCATTCCCTTCCATCTTTATTTTCCGGTCTAAAGATCTCTGCAACCTATAGTGTTATGGGTGCTGTAATATCTGAATGGCTCGGAGCTAAAGCCGGAATTGGGGTTTATATGACTCTAGCCTCTTCTTCCTTTCGGACAGACCGTGTTTTTGTAGCCATACTTGCGATTATGCTGTTAAGTTTGCTGCTTTTTGGAGGTATTTTACTGTCAGAACGTTTGCTTATTAAATGGAAGTCCAGGGAGAGTGGCAGAAAATGATACAATTATCGGTTAATTCTCTATCGAAAAGTTTTGATTCAATTCAGGTTTTAAGCAGTTTGAGTTTTCATGTAAACAAAGGAGAGTTTGTTTCGGTTATAGGTCCATCAGGCAGCGGAAAGAGCACTATCTTTAACCTGATTGGCGGAATGCTCCTGCCTGATGAAGGATCCATAATGCTTGGGGAAGCCGAAATTAGCGGCAAACGCGGTTCAATCAGCTATATGCCCCAGACACCTTCCCTGATGCCATGGAGAACCATCCTTCAGAATGTTCTGCTTGGACAGGAAATTATGGGAAAAACGGAACCGGAAACAGCCAGAAAAATGCTTCAAAAGGCCGGACTCGGTGGCTATGAAAATGCATTTCCGCATGAATTATCTGGAGGCATGAAGCAAAGGACAGCCTTTATCCGGGCACTCTTAAGCCCACAGCCAATCATATTGCTGGATGAACCTTTTTCAGCTTTGGATGAGCTTACGCGTCATGATATGCAAAAATGGCTTCTCGATATTTGGAATGAACATAAGCCGACGATTCTGTTTGTCACTCACAATATCGAAGAAGCCATTTACCTCTCTGACCGAATATTAATACTCGGCAGCAAGCCTGCTAAAGTGGTTCAGGAATATACAGTGCCTTTTGCGCGACCGCGAATGGAGGAAATTTTCCTGGATGAAAAATTCCTTGAATGCAAAAGAAGCATCCATCATGCACTGAAAGAGCTGTCATTTAAGTCAGACTAGTCAAAATATACCAGGCGAATATAATCACATCGCACCATTCCTAATTATGGAAATATAGGTTAATCTTATATTGGACAATACTTTTAGGAGGTATGTGATGAAAAAGTATATTTTCTTATTCTTGACTATTTTACTAGTTTTCGCAGGCAATGTTTCTGCACAGCCCAAAAGTAATTCGGCAGGTTTAACTGAGAAAGATTTCATGAAAGCCGTGTTAAAATCTGATAAGTTTAAGGAATTCAATTCATCTATATTAAAAGATGCCTCCCCCCAGCCAAAAGCTCTTATTGATGAAAAAGGAAAACAATATGGCTGGACAGTGCAATATGAAATTGAATTCAACGAAAAAAACATTTCCTTAGATGAAAATGCTCTCGTAAATTTTTCGTCCCTTCTATCATTCTCATTTGAGTCAGGGAAGGAATTAAAAGTGCGGCTGGTTGATTACAGCAGGCTTATTGAGGATCAGGCTTTTTATGTAAAAGACCTGAAGTCTGGGAAAGAGAGTAAAATTGATATATCAAAAGACGACACCTTTACTGATTATTTAGCAGAAGTTGAAACAAAAAAAACTCAGCTGATTAAAGAAGTGGCCAAAGTCAGTCTTGCTTCTTCCGATAAAGCTGCAGCATCAGGCCAGTTATGCTACTATTGCACAAAATATGAATGGCGCGGAGGTACTCCATGTTCATCCGCTAATACAGTGTCTGAAGCTTCAGTATCAACCCAGCTTGAACAAAACGGAATTAATCCGGATTCAGTGGTAGTTGATTGCTATGTTCCCCGCCATAAGGTGTGTGTTGACGGAGAATGGAGAACCTATTGCCCTATACAATGAAAAAACCGGCTAAGCGAATTGCTTAGCCGGTTTTGTTATCCTTTCGTACCGGATGCTATATTCGAGCCTTCTATAAAATGCTTCTGGAAGAAGAAAAATAACAGTACTACAGGCAATAATACCATTACTGACATGGCCATCAGGTAATGCCATTGTGTCTGTACAGTTCCTTTAAAGGTTTGAAGGCCAATTTGCAAAGTGTAAAGACTTTCATCATTTAAATATAATAACGGGCCAAGAAGGTCATTCCATGCGCCATTAAATGAGAAAATCGCTACAGCAATAAGGGCGGGCTTCGTCAGCGGAAGCATAATATGCCACCATATCTGAATATGATTTGCGCCGTCCAGAACAGCTGCTTCAATCAGTTCATTCGGAATTGTCATCATAAACTGGCGAAGCAGGAAAATGAAAAAGGCACTACCCAAAAAAGCCGGAACAATGAGAGGCAGATATGTATTTACCCAGCCAAGCTTGGAGAATAAAATGTACTGAGGCACCATAGTGACAAACCCTGGTATCAGCATGGTTGATAACACAACCATAAACAAGAAACTTCTTCCTTTGAAGCGTATTTTCGCAAATGCATAAGCAACCAGCGAATTGACAATAACACTTCCCACCATTCCGCAAAAGGCAATAAAGAACGTATTCATAGCCCAGCGGGTAAACGGTGCTGTTTGCCACGCTTTCACATAATTTGAAAAATGGATTTCTTTAGGCACAAAGGTCGGCGGATATTGAGCTATTTCAGCAGGAGATTTCAGGGAAGTTGAAATCATCCACCACAGCGGAGAGATTACCAGCACACTTCCTGCTAATAAAACAATGAAAACTAACATCTGCTTTAATCTATCTTTGAATTTCTTCGTTTCATAAAACTTCGGGGCGGCGGCCGTTCTCATTTATTATCTCCCCCCTCATAATAAACCCATTTTTTACCGATTTTCATATTAATGATGGTCAGTATCATAACGACAATAAACAATAGCCAGGCCATTGCAGAAGCGTAGCCCATGTCAAACACCTCAAACGCATTATTCCACATATGAAGATTATAGAACAGGAGTGAATTTCCAGGTCCCCCGCTTCCATTCTCCGTCATGACATAAGCTTCCTGGAAGATTTGAAATGAACCGATAGTACTTGTCAGTACATCAAAGAATATGATTGGTGAAATCATCGGCAATGTGATATGAAAAAATTTCTGAATTACATCGGCTCCATCCAGATCCGCTGCTTCATAAAGGGAGTTTGATACTCCCTGCAGACTTGCCAGATAGAGAAGCATCCCTCCGCCCACACTCCACATTTTCATCAAAAGCAAAGCTGGCTTTGTCCACTCAGGGTCAAACAGCCACGCTGGCCCCTCAATCCCGAACCATGCCAGGAACGTATTTACCAGACCAGTTGACGGACTCAGCAGCTGCATCCATAAAAAGTAAACCGCTACACCTGAGAGGATAGCAGGCAGATAATAAAGTGTGCGAAAAAATTTCATGCCTTTTACCTTCTGATTCAAAAGAACCGATAGAAATATCGCCCCTGCAGTAGTAAGCGGGACAGAGAATATAACGTAAAAAAGAGTATTCCAAAGGGACGTTTTAAAAAGGTCATCGATTGTAAACATGCGTTTAAAATTATCAAATCCGATAAAATTCATTTTTGAAGTAATATTATAATCTGTAAAACTTGCGAATAAGGAAAATAATAGCGGGCCAAGTGTCAGTCCCAGAAATCCAATTATCCATGGGCTGATAAAGAGATATCCAATGATATTGTCTCTTGTTTTGCGGGA
Organism: Cytobacillus firmus; assembly: GCF_023715565.1. Lineage (GTDB taxonomy): Bacteria > Bacillota > Bacilli > Bacillales > Cytobacillaceae > Cytobacillus > Cytobacillus firmus_C. The sequence continues at coordinate 14,113 of NZ_JAMBOJ010000028.1, forward strand.
TATCCGTCTATTTGATGTCATTCCCTGTTTGTTTGCAAGAGCTGCTCTCCGGCGCTCAATCGGTGTCTCATATGATTTCAACCCTTACACCTTCTTTTGGTATTATTTATAAAGAGAGAAGGATAGCCCTTCTCTCTTTGTTCTAATTTTTCTTTAGTTTTTCAACATCTATTTCTGCTTTTTCCAGCGCTTTTTCTGGCTTGGTTTTACCGAGCAGAACATTATCTATATGCGGATTAATGCGATTCTGGTAATCCGGGTACTCTATCGGAACAGGGAACATTTGCGTCTGATCCAGATTTTTCACGGTAGCCTCATACACATATTGATCAGCACCTTTAAGCTCTTTAACCACGGCTTCTGCAGCTTCTATATTGGCGACATTATCATAATTCTTCATAGCCCAGTATTTTTGGGCCTCAGGGCCTGTAAGGTATTCGATGAACTTCATAGCTTCCTCAGGATGTTTTGCTCCTTTGGGAATTTCAGCTACGAACCCGCCGCCATCACTCCAGTTCCCAGAACCTTCTTCATATGCAGGAATTGGGGCAACACCAAAATTCATATCATCTCCATAATCACGAATTTGTGTGTAAAATGTACCGATATCAATCCACATGGCCACTTTACCTGCAATGAACGGATTGGATTGTTCACTTCCAAACTCAGCTTCAAAAGACTGAACTGTTTTTTCGCCTAGACGCTCCTTCCATCCCAGCAGCCACTGTAACGCTTCCTGTTTTTTAGGTGTATTGATATAAAGTTCTCCATTTTGAATAAATCCTTTTCCGCCGTCAGCACTTGTCATCCAGCTTGCAGCACCAGTACTGCCCCAGAGCGGATAAAAGCCAACTCTCTCATAACGATCCCCGTCTTTAAGATCCAGCTTCTCAGCATACTCCTCAAGTTCATCCCATGTCGCAGGGGGTTTTTCCGGATCAAGGCCAGCTTCTTTGAAGGCATCTTTATTGTAAAATAGCAATCTTGTATCTGTGTTAAATGGAACGGCATAAGGCTTGTCTTCGTACAAAACCGTTTCCCATAAATGCGGATAAAACTGCTCTTTAAACGAATCATCAATATACTTGCCCAAGTCTTCAGATTGTCCATTGTCTGCCCGCTGGGCAACTGTGTTAATATCGTTAATGATAACATCCGCAGGATTGCCGGCAGCAACGGATGCGAGGTTCTTTGTCCAAATGTCACCCCAAGGCAAATATGTATGCTTAACAAAAACTTCATCCTGTGATTTATTAAAATCATCTATGATTTTTTCAATGATTGGCCTTCTGGTTTCTGAACCCCAAAAACTCCAAAAATCAACAACGACCTTTCCATCCTTAGTCTTTTCTGCCTGAGCACTTTCCCCGGAACAGCCTGCTAATATGCCAATAAACAGGAATGCGGAAATAATAAAAAGAAGTCCTTTTTTCATGATGCTCCCCCTAATATTTATATTTTTCAGCTTCATGCTTCAGCCTATTCCCTGCGCACAGGAATAAAATAGCCCGCAAATAAAAGTATTTATAACTAAGTATGTATTACCCTGCTCTTAGGGAATAAAACATTTATTTGAAAAAAATCTCGATATTTGGCAAATCCCTGCCTTTTTTACAAAAAAAAAGACCCCTTACAAGGAGTCAAATTAATGAGTGTTATGAATACTTTGTGTGATTGCTATTAAAGATTCAATAAATATGGCACCTTCTGCGGCAGAAACTGAATAAATTTCTTCACTGTCCATTAACTTGAAATAAGTCTTGCCTTGCTCGTTCCAGACTTTCATCTTTACAGGGTCTTTTCCCTTTAAACTAAATTGAATATCATAGGATGGGCTGGCATCAATAACTGCTTCTGCAGGAATTGCCGAATTGATGGCATTTCTAGCCGTATTTTCCCACTTTGTATCTTTTACAATCGCAGTTTCAGTCGTATATGTTCCATCAGCAGAGAAGGATTTCTCAGTATCTGATAAAGCAATCGTTGTTTGGCTTATTATACTATTTCCGAGAATCTCTGAACTGCTGCTCCCTCTGGACATGGGATCCTCTGAAAATATAATGAAAGCGAACATCACACAAGCAGCCATAACTGCGGCGGCAGATAAAAGCCTAGGGAAAATAGGTTTCTTACTTTGAGGTTTTTCCTCGATGGCGCTTAATATTTTTTGCAAACTTTCCTGCTTTTGCTTTTGCGCCCGCGGAATACGTCTTAATTCTCGAAAGGAATTATCGGATCCGAATGAGCTCTTCATGGATTTCCCCCCTTTTCTGCAATTCTTTTTTTAGCGCTGCGAGTGCCCTGGAAGTGGTGATTTTCACTTTGTTTTCGCTCCAATTCAAAATTTCGGCCGTTTCCTTGATCGAAAACTCCTTTATTTTTCTCAAAATCAGCACTTCTTGGTAGCTTAATTTCAAATGGCGGATTGCTTCATATAAGAGTGTAACTTTCTCCCCCTTAATCATTATCTCTGTAGGAGTATCTTCATCTGATTGAAGCTGGAATTTTTCTATTGAGAAAAATTTGAATCTGCTTTTTTTGCGCAAATAATCAATGGCTACATTTCTTGATATACGGACAAGCCAGGTAAAGATCTGGGACTCCCCATTAAATTGATTCATATATTTGTAAGCTTTTATAAATGTGTCCTGTGTCAGATCTTCAGCCACTTCCTTATCATTTACGAGAAGAAATATGTATCCATAGATTCGATCACTGTACTCGCTGTATATATCTTCAAACACTTCTGCCGATATTCTCTCCATAGTGGCGCCACCTCGCATATTATTAGACGAATAAGAATCAGAAAAGAAACACTTTACCTTGGTTTGCTTAAATCTCTTAAAAGAAAACGATATTTCAAATCCCAATCTTTTATCCTATATTTCGAAACAATCTGATTAATTAGTATTAAATTTTGGGTGAATCTTAAAAAGTGCATTTTTACCTGTAACTTTTTTCACCCTCATTTTATCAGTAAAAATTAGATTAAGTTTCACTCCAGACTACCCATCTTTAAATTTAATTTTTTGAATTTCTGAAATGATATCCTTTAAATGCTTGACCTTATATATTTATTTTATCATTCTGTAAAATTACCGCCTCCCTCCTTTTCCTTATTTTTCCCAAGAAAAATCTCACATTATGTAAAAGCGATACTTTTAATCTATAAATATCCATAAAAAGTTCATTCTTTAAGCCTGTAACCATGAGTGGACTATGAAACCTTTTAGCTATTTTAATAATACTGCTGCAAAAAACTCTGTTTTTCGACAATATCCAGCCATTAATTTAGCTAAAGTACATGGTAACGGCAGGGTTTTCCATTTTTGGAAATACCCACAGGAGGTGATTATGTTCTGAGTTTTTAACAGCATTTTCTATTGAATTACCAAAACAAGGAGGGAATTACTTGAAAAGAAAAAGAAAAACAATTAATCGCTTTCTTTATGTGATGCTGACAGCTTTTCTGATTTTGCCGCTGATGTTGCCAAGCATGGGGTCAGCAGAAGGCAAAAGCTCTCCGCATACTTCAGTTAAGAAAGCTGCACCACAAACTGCAAAAAGCAAAATTAACAGCTCTCTGCTGAAACAATTTGATAAAGAAGATAAGGTAACATTTCTGATAAAATTCAAGGAACAGGCTGATGCTCAAGCAGCAGCCAAGAAGGCTGAAAAAGCGGCTGCAACCCAAAAGTTGACTGCTTCAAAATCAAAATACATGAAACGGTCTGCAGTACTTTCCTCTCTAAGATCTACAGCAATTGAAACTCAAAGCCATGTCACCGATTTCCTTCAAAAACAGGAAAAGGATGGCAAAGCAAAAGATGTTCAATCCTTCTATATTGTAAATGCAATCGCAGTAACAGCTACAAAGGACGTTATGGAGCAAATCGCAGTATTTCCTGAAGTTGAGAAAATTCTTCCAAATGAAACAAGACAGCTTCATAAGCCTGTAAAAGCGGCGGAAAAATCACTTAAAACACAAGCAGAAACCAGCTCGATCGAATGGAACATTGATCGTGTAGGAGCTCCTGCCGTATGGGAAATGGGAATTGACGGATCAGGTACAGTCGTTGCTTCCATTGATACAGGTGTTCAGTGGAACCACCCGGCATTAAAAGAAAAGTACCGGGGCTTTAACCCAGCACAGCCAGATTCCCCATCACATGAATACAACTGGTTTGATGCCACTGCCGGCCAGTCAGTTCCTTATGATGATCAGGGACACGGGACACATGTAACAGGTACAATGGTTGGATCCGAACCAAATGGTGCCAATCAAATCGGAGTTGCACCAGGTGCGAAATGGATCGCAGTAAAAGCCTTTACAGCAAACGGCGGAACTGATGTAGACCTTCTCGAAGCCGGTGAATGGATCCTTGCTCCAAAGGATGCTAATGGAAACCCTCATCCTGAGAAGGCTCCTGATGTGGTCAATAATTCTTGGGGCGGCGGGCCTGGATTGGATGAATGGTATCGCCCAATGGTGCAGGCATGGCGTGCAGCTGAAATTTTCCCTGAGTTCTCCGCAGGAAACACTACTATATTTAACCCAGGCGGACCTGGTTCAGTTGCTACACCAGCAAACTACCCGGAATCATTTGCTACTGGTGCAACTGATATAAACAACGGCTTAGCAAGCTTTTCACTGCAAGGGCCATCTCCATATCAGGAAGTAAAGCCTGATGTATCAGCACCTGGAGTTAACATACGTTCCTCAGTTCCAGGAAGCAATTATGAAGGCGGCTGGAACGGAACCTCTATGGCCGGGCCGCATGTTTCTGCAGTTGCAGCACTGCTTCGTCAAGTTGACTCAAGTCTGACAGTTGAAGAAATGGAGGAAATTCTTCTTACAACCTCTACTCCTTTGACAAATGGTACTTATCCTGAGACACCAAATAATGGTTTTGGTTACGGACTCGTCAATGCCTTCGATGCGGTTTCTTCCGTAATGACCGGCCTTGGTAAAATTAAAGGCCAGGTTGCAAAAGAAGGAGATGACTCCGAAGCTCCTCAAGCCAATCATGAAGCACCTCAGGAAACATATGCGGGAATGGATCTCTCACTTGAATTGACTGCATCCGATAATGTAAGCGTCACAAGAGTGGATCTCGAATACTTAAAAGCTGACGGCAGCTGGGCCGCGGTCGAGGCTACAAGAACAGCCGGAACCTATAAAGATGGTACTTACCAGGCAGTTATTCCTGGAGAAGACATCGCAGAACCAGCTGTAACATATAAATGGAAGGTTAATGATTTTGGCGGTAATCTAATTGAAACGGAATCCTATGAAGTGGCCGTAAAACCTGGAATCAGCATTGGCTATTCTCAGGACTTCGAATCACAGCCGTCCGGCTGGACTTCATATGGACCGGCAAACAGCTGGGAGTGGGGTGTCCCTACCTCAGGTCCCGGCAATGCCGCATCCGGCGAAAAAGTATATGCAACAAAACTTGACGGCAACTATGGAAATAGTGCAAACATGAACCTGCAGATGCCTCCTATTGATCTGCCGGAAGGAAATGCCTTCCTACAGTTCAAACAATGGCATGAACTGGAAAATAACTATGATTACGGTCATGTATTCGTTTCCACAGACATGGAAAACTGGGATCAGGTTCTTCGCGTTAACGGTACTACAACAAACTGGGTTAATGCAGAAGTTGATTTAAGTACTTATGCGGGACAAAGAATTTATGTAGCATTCAATGTGACTACAGATGGTTCTGTTCAAAAGCAAGGCTGGTATATCGATGATGTCCAATTATCTGATACTCCTGCTCAACCTGCAGGAAAAGCCACGCTTGGCATCAGCAAAGAAAAACCTTCCACAGAACTTAAGAAAGATAAAGTGAATCCTGATAAGATTGCTCCAAAGAAAGATGTCCCTGCAAAAGAGGATGATAAACAGCAGCAGCCAGCTCCAGTATTATTACCGCTTACAGCTGAAGTAAGTGTATTGGAATCTGGCAGGTCAGTATTCACAAATCCTCAAAACGGATCTTTTGAAATGACGCATGCTTCTGGTGATTTCACTGTCAAAGCAGAAGCATACGGATATCGTTCTCAAACACAAAATGTAAATATTCCACAGGATGGAGAAGCGACTGCTAACTTTGTCCTAGAAGAAATAGAAAAAGGAACTGTTACAGGTACTGTGACTAACGAAGCAACGGGTGAGCCTGTTGCGAATACTACTCTTCTTTTAGTAGAAGATGCAGCAGTACAGCCGGTAACAACTAATGAAGACGGTGAATATACACTTACAGCATATGAAGGAACGTACACTCTAAAAGCAATGGCACCTTCATACTATAGCGCCGAGAAGAGCATCACAATTGAAGGCGGTTCTTCTATAGAGCAAAATATTGAACTGAAGCCATTTATCGGATATCCGGGTGAAATTGGATACGATGATGGTACTGCTGAAAATGCACGTGCATTCTACGATGCCGGCAATGGCTGGGCAGTTAAGATGTCTCTGGCATCGGGCCATGACAGCGCAATGGTTACAGGCGGCTTATTCCGCTTCTGGGATACCAGCTGGCCGACTCCGGGCGGTACAGACTTCAAAGTGGAAGTATATGATGCAAGCGGACCGGATGGATCCCCAGGCAAGAAACTTGCAGGTCCATTTGAAGCTACAGCATTAAGAAACGGTGAATGGACACATGTAGATCTCAGTGACGAAGGAATCGTTGCAAACGGTGACTTCTATATGGTCTATATCCAATCTGCACCAAATCCTAATGCCCCTGGCCTTGGCACAGATGAGGATGGAAAGTATGCAGGGCGCAGTTGGCAGCTTGTAGGTGGAGCATGGTCACCGTCGCCTGAAGATGAAGGAAACTATATGATCCGCGCGACAGTGAACTATGAAGTTACAGCACCTGTCATTACTTCACCGGCGGATGGAACATTTACGAACCAGGGGAAAGTTACAATTGAAGGTACTTCCGCTCCAACAACGACTGTAAAAGTATTTAATAATGGAGATGAAGTTGCATCGGCTGAGAGCACAGACGAAGGCACATTCTCAGCAGAAGTTTCCCTAACTGAAGGGGAAAACACTCTTACTGCCAAAGCATCAACCGAGTCAGGGTCCACCGATGCCTCTGAGCCTGTAAAAGTAATATATGACAAAACAAAACCGGAACTGTCGATAACAAGCCCTGCAGACAAATCCAAAACAAATAAAGAAACAGTTACTGTTAAAGGAACCGTTTCTGACGATAACCTAGATTGGGTAAAAGTTAACGGTCAGGCAGCAAAGGTTACAGACGGTGAATACTCACTTCGCATCCTGCTGGATGAAGGGGAAAACACTATTACGGTAACTGCACAGGATAAAGCGAAAAACAGTGAAGAAAAAACAGTCACAGTCGATGCTAAATATACCGCTCCGTCCTTAGAAAATCTTCTACCTGCAGAAGATAAGGAGCTTAAAAAAGGCGAATCCGTAAAAATTGAATTTGATAGTGAACCAGGTTTAAAAGCGACGTTTGCCATCAGAATGCCTTTAACAAATGCTGGCGTCCTGCTAAATAACGCTACTGAGCTTCCAATGATGGAAACATCCCCTGGTCATTACGTCGGCTACTATACTGCCACTTCAAATGTAAAAGCACCTGGTGCCGAAATTGAAGTGAAAGTGACCGATGACTACGGCAATGAAACCCGTAAGACTGCAGAAGGCAAACTATGGATTAATGAAAAAAAGAAGGATAACAGCAGCACTAAAAAGAAGTAAATACCTGATGGAAAGGCAGGCCCATTTAATTGGGGCCTGCCTTTTTGCGATTATTTATTTAATAATGTTCTTTTTTCCTTTAATAAGGCATTAAACTCCTTATCTAATTGAGCATATTTGCTGTCACCCGGAGCTAGCAGACTGAGTTCACCAAGTACCGCATTGATGCGGTTATCAATAACCAGGATTTGCTCGTTTACAGAATCATGATCCTTTTCCTTTTCGGACCGTTCGGATTTCATAAGATACTCCTTTAGATTCATTTCAAATCTGGTAATTTTTTTATTTTCAAAAACAAGCAATCTTGTGCTCAGTTTCTCCAAAAAGTATAAGTCATGCGAAATAATAATGAGTGTTCCTGAAAATTCCTTGAGTGTTTTTTCCAATTGCTCCCTGCTCGGCAAATCCAAGTGATTAGTCGGTTCATCTAATATTAGGACGTCATATTCCTTTAAAAGCATGTCTGTGAGCTTTACCCTGATTCGTTCACCCATGCTAAGCTGTCCAATCGGCTGCTTCAGCTTCGCTTCCTTCATGCCCAGATTGGCTAAAAGAGTTCTTGCCTTGTAAATCTGCTCACGTTCGCTGAGGTCAAGTACTTCCATCGCGTTATTTGTTAACGGTAAATCATTAATATCCTGACTTAAATAGGCCATCTTTAAGGTGCTGCTGATCCAGAGTTCCCCATCAGAAGGTGATACCTCTTCGAACAGCATTCGGATTAATGTTGTCTTGCCAGACCCATCGGATCCAAGAATTCCTATTTTTTCCCCATGCTTTATATAAAACTGGCTATCCTTAAAAAGAGTCCGGTCTCCAAACCTTTTTGAGAGGTTTTTTGCTTCGATGATCCTCTTCCCTCTTTTCCCCGAGGAATCAAATTGAAAGTGAACTTTCGCCTCTTCTGCCGGCTTCTCTATTTTATTTTTATCCAACTCCTGCTGAAGCCTTTTCATTTTTGACTTAACCTGTTGATCCATCTTTTTGGCTTTCACCCTGTGATATTCTTTAAAGCCCATCTGCCTGTTCTCGGATGGGCTTCCGCCTTTAGTTGATTCCCTGTGAGCCTTTTCCGACCATTTCTTTAAATTGGCCATCTGATGTTCGATCCGCTCGATTTCTCTTTGCTGTACATTATATTGATGAAGCTGATCCTCATATTTTTTCTGTTTTTGCTCCCGATAGGCTGTGTAATTCCCGTTATACATGGTTAATATGCCATCCTGGAGCTCAAACATCCTGCCGACAGCCCTATCAAGGAAGTGACGGTCATGGGAAATGATCATGACAGGACCGCTGAATTGGCCAATTTCTCCAATTAGCCATTCGATTCCCTGTAAATCCAAATGATTGGTTGGTTCATCCAAAATCAGCATATCCGGTTTTGATGACCAAACCTTTGCTAATGAGAGCTTCAACCTTTCTCCCCCGCTTAAAGAATCAAGCCTTTCCGTTTTCCATTCATGGAGTTTTAAAAGTCCTAATCTGCTTGCCTGGCGGAAAAATTCTCCTTCCGGGCTTTGGTCTGGGGCATGAAGATCGCTCACAGAATAATCTGCTGACTGGTGAAGATAGGCAATTCTGTATGGCTCCTTCACTCGCTCGATACTTCCTTTGTCCGCCTGAATACTGCAAAATAAAATATTGGCCAATGTCGTTTTACCTGTGCCATTTAAGCCAACAAGACCAATGCGATCCTGCTGATAAATATCGAATTCCACATTCGAAAAAACCATTTTATCTCCGAATGACTTTTGCAGATCCCTGGCCATGATAACCGGTATATTATGATTACTGATTTTATTTGCACACATAAAAAAACCTCCCCATACCCGGAGAGGAATGTGCACCCATTATTGTAAATGGTGCAAACACAATAAAAAACGCGCGCCTAAATAAGATTCAATCTGCTTACAGACAAATAAGCAGAAACCAATTCCGATAAGGGATAACTATAAAAGGGCACACTAATCCTATGTTCTCCGGGATAAGCTTTTTAAATATAAAAAGATACCAGAAAAAATAAGATTATAACTTCATGCCCCTAAATCATCCTTTCAACCTGTTTAATTGTAGTATATAAGGTTCTGGCTTTTATTGTCAATAGGCTCATCTCAAGCAGCGAATACGCTTTTGCCCCGGAGACCTTTAATCAATTCGGATATGCTTATTGGTAAGCTCCTTGAGCATATTTAAAACCGTTGCTCTTTCCTCCAGATTAAAACCGCTTACCCATTCCGAAACAAGCCTATACTCATCTTGATGCATTTTCCGCTGAAGTCCGCCCTCCAATATGGAGTAAATTTCCCTCATAGTGTTTTCCCGATCCTGTGTTTTTAGTTCATCCATTTTGAAACCTCCCATTTCTTTTGCTGATTCTTTTATGCTAATTCCTTTCCCCATCTGGGATCTTTGGAAACACTGTTATGTATGCAGACAAAAGAAAAGCAGGTTCCCCTGCTTTTCTTTGTAATCTATTACCACTTAAAGCAAGAAGCACCTACGATGATCAATAGGATGAATAGAACCACAATTAGCGCAAATCCCCCGCCATATCCAGCACCACCGTATCCGCAGCCGCCATATCCGTAGCCATACATTATAAAATCCCCTCCCTTGCCAATTAAATCTGTCTGCTTATTTTATTAGTAGAATCCACCGTAACCCCAAGAAGCACCGATAATAATCAGTAAAATAAACAATACAACTAAGAGGGCGAAACCGCCGCCGTATCCACAACCGTCTGACATAGTCAATTACCTCCTTTGTTTGATTCAATATATCCTATTCATTTCACCCAGATTGTGCGATAGACGAATACACAGTTTTCTTCATAAAAAAGAAGCCTTCGGTGTGAAGGCTTCGAATTACCGTTGATATAAAGGCATTTTGCGGTTATTTCTCCAGATAAAAATAGGCAATTTTATTACTTCTTATGAGCGAGAGTGGCCTGGATGCCTTTAGCGGGCTGGATGGGTTCTTTTTCTTTGATTTCCTCAGTCAGCTGCTCCATGCTTTGACGTACGTTTCCTTTGCCTGAAAAGTTTTGGAGAAGCTCTTTCACGTCTATACCGGATGAAGCTTTCAGACTTTCCTGCATCGTGGACATCAGATTGGTGGCATAGCCAGTAACTTTATTGACACCGCCATTAGTGCTGTCACTCCCTGTATCAACCACAGTAATCTTATCAATATTCGATAACGGGCTTGCAAGCTGTTTGGCATATTCCGGAAGCATGTTAATGACCATATCCATCATAGCCGCCTGGCCATACTGTTCAAATGCCTCTGCGATTTTTCTCTTTGCCTCTGCTTCTGCCAAACCTTTTAGGCGAATGATTTCGGATTCAGATTCACCCTGAGCACGCTGAGAATCAGCCTTTGCCATCCCATCTGCCCTCACCCTTTCAGCTTCTGCACGTGCCTGTGATTCAATACGGTATTGGTTTGCATCTGCTTCGGCAATTTGCTTTTTCTTTTCCGCCTCTGCTGCCTGTTCAACAGCATACCTGTCTGCGTCTGCTTTTTTCTTCACTTCGGAATCATATTGACGTTCTCTTCTTAAGATTTCTTTTTCTTCCAGCTCAATTTGCTTTTCGCGTTCTATAATCCTGATTTGCATTTCATGCTCCGTAACTTCCTGCTTTGCTCTGGCTGTCTCAAGGTCATATGCCTGGTCTGCCCGAGCTTTGGCAATATCCTGTTCCCTTCGATAGTCAGCCATTTTCATTTGATTTTCTTTCTCGGCTTCAGCTATTTCAGTCGCCCTTTCAAGCTCTGCCTTTTGAGCATCCTTAGCTGCTTCTGCCCGTTTAATCCTGGTTTCCTTTTCTGCTTCAGCCGTGGCAATATCCGCATCCCTTTTAACCTGGGCTATTCTTGGCTTTCCCAGTGAATCAAGATATCCATTTTTGTCACGGACATCTTTAATTGTAAATGAAACGATGATCAAACCCATTTTGGCCAGATCCTGTGATGCTACCCTTTGTACCTCCTGAGAAAATTTATCCCTGTTTTTATAGATTTCTTCGACCGTCATAGATCCCAGAATCGACCGCAAATGTCCTTCAAGAACCTCTTTTGCTTCATTTTCCCGATCTTCCTTTGATTTTCCAAGGAACTGTTCCGCAGCAGTGGCAATTTCCCCAATACTCCCGCCGATTTTAATAATTGCAGTTCCATCTGCCATAACAGGAACTCCCTGTTCGGTGTATACTTCCGGAGTGGTAACCTCCAGTTTGCTTGACAGTAGGCTCAATGGCTCTGCCTGCTGAAAGACAGGAAGTACAAATGTTCCTCCGCCTCTGATTATTTTTATCTTATTTCCTGATTCGTCTACATGGACATTTTTACTTCCCAAATAACTGCCTGTTACGATTAATGCTTCATCCGGCCCGGCAGTCCGATATTTTGTAATAAACACACCAAGCAGAGCAATGAGCATAAATACTGAAATTCCAATAACAATCCAAACCATTAACATACTTTGTCCCCCTGTCTATAATCCTTTATAATCAATCACTCTAACAACTCCATTTGCCACTTCAACAATCAGCACTTTGCTTCCTTCTGCTATGACCGTATTTTCAAAGCTTGAAGCAGGCTTGGATATTCTTCCGCTTATATTTTCAATTAAAATCTCACCGAAACCATTTTCCGGTATAGATATTAATACTGTACCTACTCTCCCTCTTAAGGATTCATCTGTGTAAACGAGAGATTCTTCAGCAGAAGATAACGGAATAAGAACAAAGATATTCAGCAATATATCCAGCAAAACCGCAATAACAGCCGCTATCAATAGAATAACTGCATTATTAAGAGAGGTTGTCATTTCTAAGATATAGCCCGCAGCGGAGAGAAAAGTAATAAACGCCAGAATCAGTACTGGATTTAGAAAGCTTCCCTCTCCCATTCCGTCTGCCACATCCCCAAAAAACACATAAAAAATAATTAAAATACCTGAAAAGATGAGTGTGCTGAGATAAATTGTCTGAATAGGAAAACCAAATAGTTCCATAACATGCACCCTATCCATTTTTATAGTCAGGCTATCAATCCTTAGCCTCCTTCCTTTTTACTATTACAACTTAATACATATACGGACAAAGAACTGAATTTGTTTCATTTTTCTAGTATTTTCCCAAATTAATACTGTTGCTTCTTCAGCTTGTCTTATTTTCATCCTGTTTTAGTCATTTTCATTATTATTTCCGCATACCATATTTGAGGATTTAAAATCCTATTTAGGATTATATGGTGAAAAATGGTGGAATAAACTTATATATCTGGTTAGCGGAGGGATAGGAATTATGACAAGATCTGAATTGCATATGGAGAAGCCCAAGAGTAAATTTATGCTGGTGTCAATTGTCCTATTGGGATGTATAACTGCTACCTTTACAGCTTTATATTTTTATTCTCAAAGTCTCATAATTATTGAAGCCCCCAAAAAAGATCTGGGTGAGAAAATTATCATTCAGCTTCCTTCCGGAAAGAGTGTATTTACATATGAAAACCTTATTGTTGAAGAAGAAGGAAAACTATTTTATAAAGGAGAAAGAAATACCCTGGATTTGACTGGCGGTAAAATTGTTTATGAGGATTGGAAATGAACAGGGATCAAAACCCGGTAATCCACTGCAGTTGACAAAATGTTTTCACATCCTTTAAGATGAGCAAAAATGGCGAGGAGAAATGACTTTGAAGGTTATGAAGAATGTTTTTTTTACAGCTTTAGCTACAGTTATTTCATTTTTCGGCATTAAGAAAATAGCAAATAATGCACATAAGATAAAAAGAATTGGCCATCGGGGAGTTGCCGGCTACTGCCCGGAAAATACTTTTCCCTCGTATGACCGTGCAATCGAAATGGGAGCAGATTATCTGGAGATTGATGTACAATTAAGCAAGGATGGAAGGCTGGTGGTGATTCACGATTCCCTTGTAGACCGCACAACCGACCATAAAGGAAAAGTCTCTGACTTTACCTTTGATGAACTCAGAAAAATGGATGCCGGCAGCTGGTTTTCTACAAAATTCAGCGGTGCATGTATCCCTTCATTTGAAGAGGTCTTGGACAGATATGCGGATCGTGTCGGCCTTTTAGTTGAGTTGAAAAAACCATCCCTATATCCGGGCATTGAAAAGATGATCGCCGAGGAACTAAAAAAAAGAAAACTTGATTCAAAAGGTCAAGACCATATTATTGTGCAGTCATTTGATACAGCTTCAATGAAATTATTTCATGAACTGATGCCGGAAATCCCTGTCGCCATCTTAATCAACTATCCTCCTGACAAAATGGAGATCAAAAACATTGCCGAATATGCAAGCTACCTGAATCCTAAGTGGACCGTGGTTAATAAGCGCGTGATCGATCAAATTCATGCGAATGGTTTGAAAGCAATTGCCTGGACTGTGCGCTCAAAAAAAGAAGCAGATAAATTAAAGCATTATCCACTGGACGGAGTTGTAGCTGATTATTTAGACCTTATTGAATAGACAAAAAGGGTGCAGTCCGAGTCTGGTCTGTACCCCGTTTTTATAAAACTGCCTGTTTTCTTCCGGTATTTAGCAGTTTTAAGGTTTCCAAATCATTATCTGCCGGTAAAGCAAATGACTGTTGATAAGCTTCCGGGCCCTTTCCTGTAATAAAGATCCAATCATTCTTTTTAGCTTCAGTCCAAGCTTTCCGGATAGCCATTGTCCGGTCGGGGATCACTTCACCTTTACCATCTCCAAATTCTTCATTTAGAGAAATTAATTGGCTTAGCATTTCATTTTCACACTCATCGTTCAGGTCATCAGCGGTCAAATAGAATTTGTGGCAGTATTTTGCCGAGACTTTAATCATATCCACACGTTTTGATTGATCTCTTCCGCCCCTGAATCCATAAATTTGAATGATCCTTTCAGCCCCCTGCTGCTTCGCTGTGTCAAGGCAATATTCAAACGCATCCACTGTATGAGCATAATCCACGACAAATTTAGCTCCTGATGGATGGATAATCATTTCAAAACGCCCAGGTATACCCGGGAATGAAGCCAAAGCCTTAATAATATCTTCCGGGTCTATCCCCAAATCAATACCTGTCAAAAAAGCCATTGCTGCATTATAAACATTATGGTGGCCCGGAAGAGGAAATTCAACTTCAAAAGATTTCCCTCTCACCTTCAGAATAAAAACAGTCTTTCCATTTACAGCAATGTCTATTATTGAACAGCATTTCTCATCACCCAGCTTAATCAAAGGGATCTTTTCATTTTGCAAATGCTCTGCCATTTTTTCTCCCCATGAATTATAGAGGTTGACGACTCCTTTACCGTCTTTTTTTAACAAAGAAAAGATTTTCCTTTTGTCATAAAAATACTGATCCATGCTGTCATGATAATCCAGATGGTCATGGGCCAGATTAGTAAAAAGCCCGTAGTCTAATTCCAGACCTTCAGTTCTTGACTGTTCGAGCGCATGAGAAGAAATCTCCATAACGACAAACTCATCAAGACTTTTACTCAGCATTTTTTGAATTTGCAGGGCATCCGGTGTCGTGTTGCAGGTCTTATATTCCTTGTTATTAATAATGTTTGTTACTGTACCCAAGAGTGAGCAGGTCCTGCCTGCAGTCTCCAGTATATGCTTTAAAATATAGGCAGTGGTCGTTTTCCCATTAGTTCCTGTAATACCTATTATTTTATGCTTTCTTGATGGTCGATCATAGAAGCAGTTCGCCAGTTTCCCTAGACTGGTTCTGCTATCCTTTACTTTTATGTAAGGCACATTTAACTCAATTGCTTCTTCCCCCACTACAGCAGACGCTCCATTTTCAACGGCTTGTCCAATAAAATCATGTCCGTCTGCCTGAAAACCTTTAATTGCAACAAAAAGGCTTCCTTTCCCCACTTTGCGTGAATCCATTTCAATCCTTGTAATATCAGGATCGTTTGGCAGTTCACCCAACTCCCCGCTATCCTTTAGGCAATTAATAACCTTGGATAATTTCATATTTCTGTCTCCTTTAATGTTTAAACATCAAGTTATTTGGTGTATATATCTATATTCATTATCTTTTGTTTTCCCACATATACAGGAAATATGCCTACTTAAGGATAGAAATATCGGGGTAAACAGAATATCATCTAAATATACTAGAATTTAGGATAAATCTGGGTGAATAGCTTCTGAAAAATAAGCGATTCACCCTATTGAAATGTCAGCTTTATTGCGTTTCAAACTATAGATAACGGCCGCTTGGCAAATTGGGAAAGATACTGCACGTTCAATCGGCTATGCTGTGAAATGAGATAAGCATCCCTTGTAGCACCTGGCTTTCTAAGCGTGTTAAGCGCTCTTATCATCCCTGCTTCGCTTTCCATGCCTACTCCATGCCCAAAGAACATACCCCCGCCCAAATAAACAGAATTCTCACCTGTCCAAACTGGATGATCATAATCAGGGTTGTAAAAGTAAACTACATCACCAGGTATGAAATTTCGCCCTCTTTTTGTAACAATCGACAGATCATGATCATAGTTCCAATCCCATACAAGCAATCCCTGAAAAAGTGTATTGAAGCGGCTGACAGAAATGGAGTCCAATACAGCTTTATAAAAAATCAGCACAATGGCTGTTGTACATTCAAAAGCATATTCCCAGCTGTTCGTGAACACATCCATGATTGCATCGGAAGGTAAAACAGATGGATCAAGCAGGTATCCATATTTTGTCCTTCTCCATATGCGCGGATTGAAGCGTGATGTGTTAAAGGGTGCAAACTCCACACGGCTTCCATGAAGCTGCCTGGCTGCTTTGATAATATTCTCTCTCAAAAGAATATCAAATAGCAGTTCATGCAATGAATCATATTGATGAGTCTCAGGACTGCCGTCAAGTGCCTGATAAATTTCACGCTGAACTCCAAAAAAGCTGGATGGACCCGGTTTTTTTTGACTATTCGAAAGGATAATCATTGTCTTCCCCCCTTCAAATGAACTTATAGTAGCTTATGGTTTCTTTTGCTGGAGGGTTCCTCCGTTATTTTTCTTCCTGATTTGTCACAAGTATGTTATTTATTATCGGAAAATATCTTTTTTTCTGAAATATGCTTGCATTTCGATCTGGATTACTTGTACAATATTCCACATATTCTTAAGTTTCAGACTATACTTATTATTATTTTACATCAGGGGGATTTTTTCATGGCTACTTTTTTAGGTTCAATTGTGTTGCTCATTGTAGGTTATGCCGTTTATTCCAAAGTAGTAGAGCGTATCTTTGGCATAAATGACAGCAGTCCTACACCAGCATATACAGAGAAAGATGGGATGGATTATGTTCCGATGAGCTGGTGGAAAGGCAGCTTAATTCAACTCTTAAATATTGCAGGATTAGGTCCCATTTTCGGAGCAATTATGGGCGCATTATACGGACCGACAGCTTTTATCTGGATTGTAGTTGGCTGCATTTTTGCCGGGGGTGTTCATGATTATTTTTCCGGAATGCTTTCATTAAGGCATAAAGGGGAGCAGTTTCCAAACATTGTCGGCAGATATTTAGGAAAACCAGCCAAAACTTTCATAAATATATTTTCAATTCTTTTAATGATTTTAGTTGCCGCAGCATTTACTGCCGGTCCGGCACAGCTGATTTCAAGCATATCTCCATTAAGTTTTATGGCCTCATTGTTCATTATTTTTGGCTACTTTATCCTTGCAGCTGTACTGCCTGTAAACCGTATTATCGGAAAGATTTATCCTTTATTTGGAGCAATATTAATTTTTATGGCAGTCTCCATTGCATTCGCACTGCTTTTCAGTGAAAAATCCATACCGAATTTTACGTTGGCCAATCTTCATCCCGGTGAACTTCCAATCTGGCCATTACTGATGGTCACCGTTTCATGTGGAGCAATTTCAGGTTTTCATTCAACACAAAGTCCAATTATCTCACGCACATTAAAAAAGGAAAGTGACGGAAGAAAGGTTTTCTATGGCGCCATGATTGGCGAAGGAATTATTGCCTTAATCTGGGCCGCAGCTGGCATGACATTTTTCGGAGGGACTGGAGGGCTTCAAGATGCATTAGCTGCTGGCGGTCCAGCAGGAGTAGTTAATGAAATTTCCGGCAGCCTCCTTGGAACGTTAGGAGGAATCCTTGCTATACTAGGAGTAATCATCCTTCCGATTACCACCGGAGATACGGCCCTTCGTTCCTCAAGAATGATGCTTGCAGAATCGCTTTCATCAATATTGAAAATGGATGGGAAATGGAAGGTTGTCATCACCACTTTACCCGTGGCTATTCCAACTTTTTATCTCGCGACAATCGATTACTCATTTCTTTGGAGATATGTCGGATGGACAAACCAGGTTACAGCGGCGTTTATGCTTTGGACAGCCACTATGTATCTGTTGAAAAATAACAAATTCCATTGGATTTGCGGTGTTCCTGCATTGTTTATGACCGGTGTAGTTTCCACCTATATCTTCTATGCCCCTGAGGGCTTTCAAATGGACTATCAACTATCACTGACGATCGGATCAGTGATCACAGTCTTTATTACAAGCTGGTATGTTTATCAAATCGTCAAACAAAGGCAGCTGAGCAAGAATAACTCCAAACTAAAAGCTGCTTAAAACATAAAAATGCACCTCACACACGCGTGAAGGTGCATTTTTATATGCCTGATCCATATTGGTCCATTCTCTCTTCACTGCTCAGCTAATCCATATCTCAGAAGGTTTTGCTCTAATTTAAGAGGGTAATGAATATTAACAATTAAAGGAGGGTTTAACTATGGCGGATAAAAATAATTCAGAAAAAAATAATTCGATAGAACAAGAAAAAAAGAAAGAAAATAATAGAGATATCGAACCCCAAAGAGAGCCTGAAAAACCTCAGGAAGAAAACCGGAAATAAGGAGGATGACCAATATGGCTGACAAAAACATTCAGGATGGAAAGATGGATAACCCCGAACAATATAAAACCGAAAAAGAAAGTTTATTTGACAAGTATGAAAGCGAAAAGAATGTTGATCCTATTCCAATGGAAGACTTAAAAGAGGAGCAGGGAGAAGAAAAAAACGGATCAAACATAAAGAGCAGTTCATCCACAGAGGAAAAGTACAAAGCAGACTTTGAAACAATAAAAAAGAAAAAGCTGTTTGGCGATAAATATGACGATGGAACAAGAACATAAGAGATACACGGTGCTATGAAGGACCATGTATTACCCCCTGGCACCCAGAAGTGCCAGGTTTTTTTTTTAATATAGCTTTATTTTCTTATTAAAGTCTCTATAGTGGTTCAGATAATAATCTGCACCAGGCGTTTCATTCTGAAAAAGGCAGGTTCTGATTCCAAGTTTCTTTGCAGGCAGAATGTCTATTTCCCTGTCCCCTATTGCTAAATCAAGCTTATGCTTTTCATGCAAGTATTCATAAGAAGCTGTGTGAGGCTTACGAGGATAGCCATCGTCCCCTGCTACCATATCAGTAAAGTATCCATCTAATTTATGGAAGGCTAATATAGAAAGAACATCATCTCTCTCCTTGTGAGTCATGATCACATTCTTTTCAGCCTGTTTTAAAACTTCATACACACCAGGAAAAGGATTTAATTCATTTGGACGCAATTGTCTCGCACTCATCCTGATTGTTCTTATTTGTTCCTCATTTAATTTGAAGTGATGAAAGGCATGACTGAAAGATTCCTTTAGATGACAAAAAATCTCTTCATCGGAAACCTTTTTATCACCCATAACTTCTCTTACGATCGCTGTATAAGCAGGATATGTATCAATTAAAGTGCCATCAAAATCCCATAGTATATTCACAAGGCAAAGCTCCCTTCTTTTTTATTTTTATCCCCTAATATTAGTTAATATACGTCCTGCCAATCTATTAAACTGCTTTTCCATTGTAATTAAATAACTTTGACAAACATATAGCACAATGCTAATTTAATAGCTATAAGACAAAAAACATAGCCCTGAGAATAAGGGGAAAATGTTAAAGGATGAATAAGAATGAACAAAGAAATTATTAAGTTAATCAGAAAGAGCTATAACATGACACAGCGTGATTTCGCAAGAGTTGTCAGCTGCAGCTTCTCTTTGATCGCTCTGGTTGAAGTGGGTAAGAGAAGGGTAACATCTGATTTGGAGAACAAGATCAAAATTGCTTTTGACCTCGATGAACAGCAGATGCAGTCACTTTCTTCCCTTGTATCGGAAATCAGCAAAGTACCCCCTTTCATGTA
Source organism: Cytobacillus firmus (assembly GCF_023715565.1). GTDB lineage: Bacteria > Bacillota > Bacilli > Bacillales > Cytobacillaceae > Cytobacillus > Cytobacillus firmus_C. The sequence continues at coordinate 34,126 of NZ_JAMBOJ010000028.1, forward strand.
AAACAGAGTGCGGCTGTTTTAAAACCTCTCTTCTAAGAAATGCCGACTACAAAGCAGCAGCCCGCAATTAATATAGGCATATGCCGTGTCTCTCCGCCCATTTGTGCATACATTATACGGAGTTATTGGATTTTTGCATAAAAGGAGAGTGCCCAATGTACCCATATGGCTATTATCAAGGTTATCTTCCTCAGCCAGCAGCCCACTTCACCCCAGAATATGAAATTCAGCAGTACGAACAATATGATACAGACAGACAGCCCCAGCAGCTCGAAAGAAGGGTTACTGCTTTGGAAAGACAAAATCAGGATCAATCCAGAGAGATTACCCGCCTTAACAGGCAGCTGGTCAATTTGACTGACCAGGTCAGGATGCTTAATCAGACCGTTGACCGCCATACACGAAGGCTTAATCGTTTGAACCAAAGACTAAGAACTGTTGAAAATAGACTTAACATCCCTTTTACTCCATTTGATGGGGAATTCTAAGGAAGTATTTTGCCTCGGAGTATTGAATGCCAAATTTGCCCCAATCTCATATTGATTGGGGCTTTGATTTGTATAATAAGTTTTATCGAGAGGGTTTTCATATCTTTTAGGGTCAAAGGTTTGGACAACATTAGAGAACATTGGGATATAGGAGACTTCAGGGTCAGAATCAAACTGCCATATTCACAGATTTTCTGTCTGAAGTTCCTCAAGCTTCAAACTCAAACCTCCTTATCTACAGGATTTCTGACCGAAGTACCTCAGCAGGCTTAATCTTCACCGTTCAAAGCGGCCTTTTTCACTTTAACCTGGCCAGGCGCTCGTACACTTCTTTTAAATTTGAGCATCCTAAATTGTGAACTTTCTCGATCAGGCAGCACCAAAGGAGAGCTGTCAGCTTTGCATCTCCCAGCGCGTGATGGCGGTCCTTTACAGGGATGTTATAAAACTCACACATATCTTCTAATTTCCATATTACTTTATTGTGATCAGTTATCCTATAAAGGAAGGAAGTATCTAATATCCTGTGCTTGAATGGCGTACGAAAAAGCTTCCAGCTGCTATACTGCATAAAGTTTTTCTCGTGATTCGCATGATGGGCAACAAGCGGCATCCCTTTTACAAATTCAAGAAAGCTAATAAATACTTCCGGAAGGGGTGGAGCTTTTTCTAATTCAGCCTCTGTTAAACCTGTCAGCTCCTTTATATCACCAGGAAGAGCCTTATCAAGCTGAACAAGTGAATAAAAGCTGTCTTCACTGATTTTCCCGCTACTAATTTTCACTGCACCAATTGAAATAATTTGATCCCCTTTATCCGGATAAAATCCAGTTGTCTCAATATCAAACACAGCCACATTCAAATTTCTTAAGGGAACAGACATTGAATCAGCATACTGCAGCTCCCTCTGCATTTGTCTGATAAATGCTACATGATTCGGATTTTGGCCATTTATTCCACCTAACACACTAGTCTGAAGTTTGCCCTGTATACCCCGGACAAATTGGATAAAAGGATTGAATCTCATTAGCCTGCACCCTTTTTAATGGACTTAATCACCAAGAGATGCAGTTTTTTGGCATCCTTTAAGATATCTTTCAGTTCATTACGTTCTGATATTGTTAACGTTTTAGGCTGAATGTAATGAGTATCTTCATAAGTATCTGATTCCCTGTATGAGCGAAGTCTCCATTTTAACAAAACTGCAAAATTCTTTTGATATTTCCAAATTCCCTCATAGCCACTAATTTTCATAATTTTATTCAGCCGGGCAATAGTTGAAGTGTCCTGGATTCCTTCCTTTAGAGCAAGAATTCTAACAGCATTTACATAAGGAATAAATGCAGAATATTTTAGATCCAACTCCCCTTGATGCCTTCCCTTTTCTTCAGCCAGAAGCTGCCCAAATGGACCTACTGATTTTTTCAAATGCATGCTGGTCTCTACCATTCTGGTCAGCAGATGAGGGGTTTTTTTGAAATTCCCGTAAATAATGGATTTCAATTCAGCTATATACTTTTCCTCGCCTGCCAACACTCTGCTGTCATAAAAAATATGGAGATTCCTCATCGTCTGGAGACTCTCCTCATTCATCCATGAATGGATTTGTTCTTTCCATTGAGAAAGTGATTTGCACCATAGCGGATTAGAACTCATGACATTTCCTTGGCAATATGGATAGCCCACCGCCTGTAAACCTTTGGAAATTTCCTTCCCAAGTTCTAAAAAATATGCTTCAGCTTCAGCAGCCCCTGGTTCAAACACCAATCCATGATCCTGGTCACTCAGAAAGCCCAGCTCCCTTCTTCCTGAACTTCCCATTGTGAACCAGGCAAATTTCCATGAGGATGGCCTTGCAGTTTTGATTCTCTCCTGAGCAATGCGAACAACAGATTTCATAATCATGTCGTGAAATTCATTCAAATCGCTGACATTTGAACGGTATGTTAAAATCTTCTCCTCTTTCCACTTTTTTAGGGATTGGTATGAATTCAATGATGTTTCCATCCTGGCACTTCCTTTAAGAATGCTCGAGCCTTTCTTACGAGCTTAACTTTTTGTTTTCTTCAGCCATGAAAACTTCCGGGTATCCATAGCTTCCATGTTCACTTAAATCCAATCCCATAATTTCTTCTTCTTCAGTTACTCGAAGTCCTCCCAATACATTCTTGGCAGCTGCCAAAATAATAAAGGATGCCGCAAAAGCATAAAGGCCTGATACTGCTACTCCCATGAACTGAACTCCCAGTTGTTCAAAACCTCCCCCATAAAACAATCCGGGTTTTCCAACTGATGCCAATTCAGGTGTTGCAAAGAAACCAGTGGATAATGTTCCCCACACCCCAGCTGCCCCATGAACAGATAGTGCAAAGATGGGATCATCGATTTTTCTCTTCTCAAAGAAACGAACACTGTAAAAGACGAGGATTCCTGCTACAAACCCTATGACTACAGCCGCCCATGTATCCACAAATGCACAGGAAGCTGTAATAGCAACCAGTCCCGCAAGAGCACCATTGAGCATTGTCGGCACATCGGATTTTCCCATTACCACCCATGAAATAATCAATGCAGATACCGCACCTGCTCCGGCAGCAAGATTTGTGTTAAGAGCTACAAATCCAAAGAACCCATCTTCCACAGACAATGTACTGCCGGCGTTAAACCCAAACCAGCCAACCCACAGGATGAGCACACCCAATGCTGTATACACTTGGTTATGGCCATAGATATTGTTAGCGGAACCGTCTTTATTAAATTTTCCAATTCGGGGTTTAAGCAAGATAGTAGCCGCCAAGGCTGCCATCGCACCTGTTAAGTGTACAACTGTGGAACCGGCAAAGTCCTGCTTGCCATGTTCTGCAAGCCATCCCCCTCCCCAAATCCAATGTGCTACGACAGGATAAACAATGGCGGAAAATAATACGGTGAAGATGAGGTAAACGGATAGTTTTGCACGTTCAGCAAATCCGCCAAGTGCAATTGTGATAGCTATACCGGCAAATGCCAGCTGAAATACGTAGAATACCGAAGAAGATAAACCCATCCCTTCAAGCTCAGCACCTGAGTAGAAGAAATTTGAAAGCCCAACCATGATATTTGCATTATCTCCAAATATGAAGCCAAAGCCCATCGCCCAAAACATCAATGATGATAAACCAAAAGTAAAAATAGTTTTTCCTGCAATATGCCCGGCATTTTTCATTCTGGTTGAACCGGCTTCAAGCATAATAAATCCGCCAAGCATAAAAATAACTAAAATAGCTCCCAGCATAACCCACAGACTGTTCATTAAATATGTGGCGTCCATCTGTAATTCCCCCTGTTTTTTATTTTGATGTAAGATAAATGTTGTTTCGTATGTTATATTATCTAACACCAATTTATTTAATCCTTATTTTACTCAGTTTTTGGCAGAAGTCAATCTGTTTTTTGAAAATTTATAATTATTATGTTAGATAATCTAACATTGTGTTTTTGATTGGCAATTTTATTGTTGCATCTGCCTTTACTTAATCGGTTAAGTTAAAAAAGAGCATACTATTTTGCTCAAATAATCGTCGGGAGTGATGTATCATGGCAAGAAACAAACTTTTGGTACCCGGTGCAGGAAATGTATTGGATCAAATGAAGCAGGAAATAGCCAATGAGTTTGGAGTTCAGCTTGGTGCTGATACGACCGCACGAGCAAACGGTTCTGTCGGCGGGGAAATGACAAAGCGCCTTGTCGCAATGGCAGAGCAGCAGCTTAAAAACCAGCAAAACTAATAATAATGTTTGCTGGCCTACCGGTCCTAAATAGGACCGGTCTTCCTTTCATTTTTCAGTACACTTACCTAACGGAGGCAGACTTATGACCAACAAAAACGACAACCGCGAAAGAAAGAACAAGTATCCGAACAATAAAAAACAGGAAGCTGAATTCTCAAGAGACGCAGAAATCAGAAGTGAAATTACTAAAAAAGATCTGCAAAAATAAACTGAAGCAAAACAAAAAAGGCATGTCACCTGACTGCCTTTTTTGAGTATTGTTATTATCCGTAATAAGGATTACCGCTCTTCCCCCCATCCTCTTGACCCTGCAAGAATATGAGGCAAATACTCCAGCCTCACAAACAATTGCAAATAATGCTGTTCCAAAAGCAAGATGCAGAACTGCCCAGGATATTTCAATGTAGCTTATAATTGTGAGAAAACCTATTATGATTTGACCTAAAACCAGCAGAGAGGCACCCATAAGCCGATTCTGCAATCCAGCCTCCCATCTGTTTTTGAATGAAAGATATGTAAGAAAAAAAATGTAAAGGGCCAAAACTCCCGCCAAAAGCCTATGTCCAGTCTGGATCATTTCCGAAAAAAATACTGGCATAAAGCCATTTGTACATTCAAGCCAACTGCAGGCCAATCCGAATGATTCATGCTTAGTATAAGCACCTAGAAATAAAGTAACAAACAGAAGTAACAAAACTGCTTTAATATTGTTTTGCACACCCTGTTCTCTTCTTGTTTTAACCCATGGCTGTTCATCAGCACGCCGCCAGATCCAGATTAGTGCAGCAAGGAAAACCATCGCTACCATCAGGTGGACAGACACAATTACAGCAGGCAAGTCCAGCCAAACCACAGCCGCCCCCAGTAAAATTTGAATTATTAACAGCAGCATCAATACCTTAGAAGCTTTATCAAGTTCCCGCACCTGATTTGATTTTTGAATTATAAAGTACAATATAGCCGTCATTACTCCAAGTACTGCTCCAATAGCTCTGTGAGTAAATTCAATTAATGTATCTCCTTCCAAAACAGGGATCACCAGCCCATTACATAAAGGCCATTCAGGTCCGCAACCCATCCCTGATTCCGAAGATGCCACATAACCGCCAAACACAATTAAAATATAGGTAAGAATAATGGTCGAAAATGCCAGTCGTTTAACCTTCAAACTACACACTCCTTATATTGCAAAATTCTAAATTTTGCAATCGGTTTATCAAAACCCCGACAAACTTTCGGTGATTTGTATCACAATACAAAAATATAGGGAGCGAGCTGCAATTCACACAGTAAAACGCCAGAGCTGTCTCTGGCACTGACTATCATTGTTATTTTTTCGAAAAAATACAGGTATAAAGAGTTACATCCTCTATTTTACAGCGATTAGGCTCATAGCCAATTCACGGGCCCTGAGGCAAGAATAAAAAACCGTCGTCCATATTGACTTCAGGTTCAATAATATCTCCTTTCCAGTAATGGGAAGACGGGGCCGTATCACCAGGATGTGTAAAATTGGACAGGGAAGTTATAGCTAATTATGTGCACTTCCTATTCCAGCTTCAAGCACTCCGCCGCACCACATCGGAACGTTATGATCTCTTCAAAGGTCGTGAATTTTTCTTGCCTCGTAAGCCCGCCAACCCGGTCAACTTTCAAGTTTATGATTCTGCAGCTTCTGAGCTCAATGGCCTTTCAGGCATCCTCAAAGGTATGTATACTTTCATCCAGGCAAGTTGGTGTGTTCAAATAACTTTGAAGCTTGGCATGGTAAATACTATCAACATGATCCAAAGGCTGTTCAACCATCCTATTAAGATGACTAATATCATTAAGTGTATAGGCGCAATTAGCATCAGACATAAGCTTAATATCAGAAAACTGGGCACGGATGGATTTTAAGATATGCACATCCCAGCCTGGCTTAATTTTCACTTTAATCCGATGATAGCCCTCATTTACATATCCTTCAATTTGCTTAAACATCTTTATTTTTGACTCTTGAATGCCGACACTAACACCCACTTCTATTTTATCCTTTTCCCCGCCCAAGCTTTTGAGAGCGATATCCCCACTCTCGCATAAAGGTCCAAAACAGAACCCTCCAGTGCTGCTTTAGCATTAAAATTACCCCTGGTTGGCCTGAATACTTCTGAAACTTCATTAGAATGCCCAATCTCTGATGCAAAAAGGATCGGTATTAAATGATCACTCATTATATGCCAATTAGTTTTAACTGTTTCCTCATTGTATATTGGCTCAATAATGGAAACCGACTCCTCCCAGCCTGATTATCCGCCTTTTGATTTTAGTTCCGCCAAAACAAATTCCTTATCCTCTGTTCCGACACTTGTTGTAAAAGGATTCAGCAGCTTCATTTTCACGTGCCTTAAAATGATGCTATTAATTTCCATATTCCCATTCTCCCGACTTCATCTCTTTTCTAAGAGATATAAGTATTGGTTTTCCGCAGTTTCGTCCTTTATAAGATCTGTTACAATCCAGCCTTTGCTGAGATAATGAGCAAACGCTTCTTTCGTGCTCTTTCTCCATTTTAGAGCCAATTCAAATTCCCTCTTTTTAATGTCCTGAAAATTTCCTGGGACCGGAATAAGAATCTTTTCATTTTCATATTCCAAATTCACACCTTCAGGGGTACTCAATCCATCAGCAACCTCAATTTCTATTGCCCTTGGCAGAACTTCAGCAGACAATTGGCGCACAGGGCTTTCATCTAGAATTCGCCACTCCACCAAAAATCGGTCAGATGGTATGCCGGCATTCATCTGATCTGACATTTCGCCATATGCATTCTCAGTATATTGAGTGCATACAGCCCTGAGCTTATGAAGATTGAGATTGGCATTTACAGTTTCTAGAGGGTCGTATGTCCAGGAAATGAGATCATAGCCTTTTTCAAGAGCGGTCTGTTTTTGAGCATATTTCAGCTTTTCCCCAATTCCCAATGCGCGGTACTCCTGGTGAATCCCCAGGCTGTGGGAGCAAAGATATGCCTTTGTGCCGTCATAACCGGGAAAACTGTATTGAAATCCGATCAGCTTCTCTCCCACGAACGCACCTAACACAAACCCGCCATTTTTCACCGTCGCCACTGTATGATTAACTGGCACAGCTTCTTCTACACTCCATATTCCAGCTTCAAGTTCGTATACAGCTTCAAGATCCTTAACTGTGTGAAGGTTTTTAATGACCAGTGATGCTAATGCCTCTTGCTTCATTACCTACCCATCTCCTTAAAATCGATAAAATTTAGTTTATTACTATTTTAGTATAAAAGTCTTTTTTTAGGCTGTTCTCGTAAAAATTGTTGTTTTTTACTTATATATTTTGCCCGTTGATTGCAGCACCAGGATGCTCAGCGAATCGCGGGCGGGCGCTGAGCATCCTCGACGCTACGCGCCTGTGGGGTCTCACCTGTCCCGCTACTCCCGCAGGATGTTGATAAACTTCCTTGAGTAAACACCGCACGAATAAAATGCGATTGCGTTTTCGAGGATCTCGCACCTTCTGCTACAATCAACTCAGTAAATATAATTCAAATAGCAACAAACTTTGCGAAAAGAGCCTTTTTTAATTAAGGCAATCCTTCTTCAAGAAAATATTAAAAGATGAATTACTTATTAAACAATAGGAAATTGTATTTTTAATAAAAATAATTAATTTTTATGCAATATAAATACTAAAATAACTATAATTTTACTTGTGCAATATAATTGAAAAAACCACTAAAGAGTTGGACTGACCCGCGGTTTTGAGACTTAGAAAAAACACCTATGCTGCCTGTCATCTATATTCAATAGGGGACAGGTAGTTTAATTTTGCCTGAATGCGTATCTCGGTATAATAACTCATATATTGATTTACGATATTTACTAACTTACAATGAGAAAGAGAAGATCTTTTTTGATCTTTGAATCCTTCCGACTTTAGCGAGGAGTGAAAGGATTCGATGACGGCATTATCATGGCAGTTTCCCTTTCGGGACATGCTTGTGATCAAGCCGTTTTCTTTTGCCATATTCTGAAACGCATAGGAGGTATACACAGCCCCCTGATCCGTATGAATCAAGATTCCTTCAGCTGGTTTTCTTTTTCTAGAGCTTCCCGAAGGGTGCTTAAAACCAATTGAGTTTCCCGGCTTGTGCTCACCTTAAACGCTACAATTTCATTGTTGTATCAATCCATAATTGTCGACAGATAGACCATTGATGGACCATAAGGCAGATATGTAATATCTGTGACCCACTTCTCATTCGGCTTATCTGCTCTAAATTGCCGATTTAATAAGTTTTCAACAATAATATTGGTTTCTCCATTTAAGTACTTAGGTCGCTTCACCTTTATCTGGATTGCACTTTGTATTTTTGCATAATTCTTTGGACTGTCTTCCGATTAACTTCAACCCGATGATTTCGTTTGAGAAGAGCTTTACTTTTCCGGTGACCATAACGAAAATGATTTTCCTCGCAAAGATGTACTATAAGCTTTTCTAATGGACTCATTATGGTGTGAATATACTTTTTCTTCCACCGATAATACGTAGCTTTTGGTACTTCCAAGGTACCTAAAATATTGATTATAGAATACACAGAAGACAGCTCCTCTACGACTTTTAATACGACTTACGGCTCCAGCTCCTTTCTATCTCTTGGTACTTTTTTAAAATATCCATCTGCATCTCCAATTGTTTATTCTTCCTTCTTAGTTCATCTACTTCACTTAATTCGTCTGGCCCCTTACCATACGTGTATTGTTTGCCTACGGGCTGAGAAAACCGATGAACCTGACCTTCTCTATGCCATTTCATCCAAGCTTTGATTTGTGAAACATTTCTAATTCCCAGCTGTTCCATAATTGCCTGATTGCTTAATCCCTTTTGCTTTAACTTAATCGCTTCCCACTTTATTTCTTCTGGATAATGAACTCTTGTCCCCATAAGAAAAACACCTCCAAAAATCGTATAGATATTAAATACGATTCAGGGGGTGTTTATTCCTTGTCTCATTTTACTGGGTCACTCTAGAGTGTCTTGAGTGGCTTTTTATTATAAAAACATGCTCATATTCATTGTCGTAATTACAGATTGATCTGGAATAATTGTTCTAGATACAATTTTCCACTGGTCACCCTCTTTCCTTACAATATCATTTCTCTCGCCAAACATCTGTTCAATATCATGGGTTGACCCTCTGCTCCTTTTAAATAAAAAGTAACTTCTCACTTTAAATTCAGAAGTATTTTCCATGCTTTCAACCATAATATTTGATATAAAATGACGCTGCCTGGTGGCCGGATTCTCAACCCATGCGGACTTTGTATATAGACGATTTACCCTTGTGGTTAGCGACTTCTTAGTTTCCTCAAAGAATGAAGCATCTTTGGAAACATTATCTGCTCTTACTCCTTCGAGTGTCTCCCTGAGCGGCATTCTATATATGAGATCATCTGACAATAGGTCTAGCCACTCTTTATATTTTCCATTATCCAAATAATAGGCTTCCATGTTAAGGAGACTGATTATCTCCATTTGCAATTGGGCAGTTATTGGTATTGATAAACCTGAATTCATTTTACCGCCTCCTTTAAAAGGAGGTCTTTTGAAATTAACTTAAACCAATTTTCATGCATACTTCTCGATATAGCATCTATATAAGTGGTAGGATAGGCGATTCCCGGCCCTGGATAGGTTTCATCTGGCTCTACCCTATCAAATCCCATTAAATAATTGCTGACATTATTATAATTTAATTGTTTATCCCTCATCATAAGCCCTTTGCTGACTTCAACAATCCGGGCCCACGTTTCTGTATCATCTTGCTCAAGCGTGCCAGTAGGTCCAAAGGAACCTAAATATCCCCTATAAGCAGCTTCCTTATATTCTTCAGGAGCTGCCTTGTCTATAAGAAACCAGCACCAGACCTCCACTTTTTCTGGACCAATAGGTCTCCACATTCTAAAATTCAAATAATTATGCAGATGTCCTTCAGTTCCATGTATTGGGCTGACAAATGAAAGATTTGGATATACTCCTCCAACAAAAACGGTCACTTTTGAAAGAATATCATCCTGCTCAGGTGTCAGGTTCTTTTTAAACATCGGCCACATTGATTCTGGAGTACCCTGATACGGAACTCTAGCCTTACCTGTTTTAGAAGTTATGACATTTATGCCATGTCCATTTTCTGTAACTACCTGATGACCATAACCCGCATAAAGGGGATCTTCCGGGCTAATTCCAAGTTCGACTGTCGACCTGTGAGTTGTCTGAACATGGTAGGGGTCTGCAGCAAAATTTTCAGCAGTTGCTTTCCAGTTTGCCTTTGCAACCCAGCGCTGCGGTAGACCTCTTACCTCCATTCCTCCATCACTTCTGCCTAACAATATATCAAAATACCATTTCATATCACCTAAGTATTCTTCCAATGGCATTGCAGCAGGGTCCAGACACCCAAAGATCATTCCCTGATAACTTGCCACTTGGGGAATTTCTCTTAAACCCCACTCCGATTTATCCATTTCTTCTCCATAAACCTTATTACCTGCTACAATTCCAATTAATTCACCATCTAAGTTATAGCTCCAGCCATGATAAGGGCACGTGAAGGTCTTTTTATTTCCATGATCAGCCGTGCAAAGCTGTGTCCCCCGATGGGTGCAAGAGTTTAAGTAACCTTTTATCTCACCTTGCCTGTTCTTCACAAGCAGGATGGGATCATTAACCATCCATCTGGTTACATAACTTCCTGGATCCTCAAGCTCTGTTTCATGAGCAAGAAACTGCCAAGTGCGTCCAAAAATCTTATCAATTTCCAGTTCATAAATATCTGGATCTGTAAGAACCCATTGCGGAAACAAGCCCTGGTCCATTTTTTCCTTTAATAACTGAAATGCCTTTTCGTCCAATGTTTTTTTTATCATTTCACAGGATCCCCCCTCATCCAGGTATATTAATATTTACTTATCACTTTTACTGAATTTACTTAATCATATTTGGCAAGAATGTTACTATTTCTGGAAAAATTATTAGGATAATAGTTAACACTACCATTGTACAAATTGCTGGGATTACTCCTCTGAAAATCTTTTCAATCGGAACATCCTTCACTACCCCGCTAATTATATAAACACTTAACCCAAGAGGCGGAGTTAATACGCCAATGTTAATAAGCATTATCATAATGATGCCAAACCACAAACCATCAAAGCCCAATTGAGAAATAATTGGATATACAATAGGCAGAGTTAGTGTCATTATGGCAATACCTTCAAGAAACATCCCTAATATGAAATAAACAACCAGGATTAAAGCCAAGACTACGTAAGGAGATACATCAAGTCCTCCTACCAGCGTAGTTAAATACATTGGAATTTGGCTTAAGGCTAAAAATTTCCCAAATAAAGCTGCCCCAATTAATATCAAAAATAGCATAACTGTCAATCTCAGAGTTTCATCCAAAGAGGATAACAAGCCTTTGAATTTCAAACGTTTAGTTAGAATAGTAAGCACAAATGCTCCTAGTGCACCAATACCCCCTGCTTCACTTGGAGTAAATACTCCGAAATAAATACCGCCGATACTTATTGCAAAAATTAGCAGAAACGGCCAGATGCCTTTTAAAGAAGATAATTTTTCTTTTGTGGTAGAAACGACCTGTTTCGTTGGAGCTATTTCAGGATTTAAACGCACTTGTATATTAATCATCAGCATAAACAAAAGGGTCATTAAGATACCAGGCACAAGACCACCTATTAATAATGGCCCAATGGGTTCAGAGGTAAGTGCACCGTAAATTATCAACAGTACGCTCGGAGGTATGAGAACTCCTAATGTACCGCCTGCAGCTACTGCAGCAGTAGAAAAAGTTTTCTTATATTGATATTCATTCATTTCTGGAATACATATTTTCGATAATGTTGCTGTTGTGGCATTCGATGAGCCAGAAATTGCAGAAAATATGGAAGCTGCACCAACTGTTGCAATTGCCAGCCCGCCTCGAAAATGGCCAATCCACTTATCAACGGCAACGAAAAGATCTTTTCCTAAACCTGTATTTGACATAAACATTCCCATCAAAATAAAGAGTGGGATCACACTTAAACCATAATTATTGGCAGATCCAAATGCAGAAGAACCTAATTGCGACAAACCCACACTCCAATCAGACAACCATGAAACACCTAAAAAACCAACAAGGAATAGTGAAAGGCCTACTGATACCCTTAAAAGAATCAGAGTGAGCAATAACAAAATACCAATGAGACCAATTGTCTCAGGACTCATGTTTATTCACCGCCTTTATGAATGACTGAAAAGCATCCAATAGAAAAGTCAGGGTAAAAGAAATAGCACCAATTACTGTTAAACCTATAAAAATATACAGCGGTAATCCTAAATCTCCACTTAACTCATTTCCTTGCCAGGTTCTTTTGGTGTATTCGAATAATTGCCAGGTTGTCAGTGACATTAGGATGAACAGAATAAGAGAAGCAGCTCCTCTCAATAGCTCCTGAACCTTATTAGGCATTTTACTTGTCAAAAAATCAATCTCAATATGATCCTTGAATATCTGACCCGAGCCAAGACTGAAGAAAATCATTAATGCAAGTGCCAGACCGGTTAATTCATATGTTCCTGTTATCGGACTATTAAAGAAGTATCTTCCTATTACGTCTGCTGCAGTTAGAAACATTAAGGCGAAAAGCAATATGCTGGAGACTGTATGCAAGATGCTGTTTGTAATAAGAGTTAGTTTTTCTAGTAAAAGTGTCAATTTTTGAAAAAAAGAAAGCTCGCTGGGAATTACCTTGCCCACCGAGATATTTTTTTGTATTGGTTGTTCCATTGATACCACCTCCCGGTTTGTTACTGCTTACTCTCTATTAACTTAATCGTCTCATCATAGATTTTTTGACCATCGATATCTTTTTTCTTCATTTCTGATATCCAATTTCCCGATACACCTTTTGATGCATCTTTAAATTTCTGTAAATCCTCATCAGATAAGGAAATGAACTCCGTTCCTCCTTCTTTCGCTTCTTTCTCTGCCAGTTCTTTTTGTTTATCGAATGCAGCACCGGCTTTTTCTGCCATTGGAACGCCAATTAGTTCATCAATTTTTTCTTGATCTTCTTTAAGAATCTTATCCCAGCTGCTCTTATTCATTGCAACGTAATAAATGCTTGTATTAAAATCCCCAAGTGTAACATAATCAACTACATCAAATAAGTTAAAATCTTTAATGGCTGCAACTGGCAAAACGCCACCATCAATTACTCCCTTTTGCATAGCATCATAAATCTCCGGAGCAGGAAGTGAAACTGGTGTTGCTCCCCATGACTCAATCATTTTTCCAGCTTCAACGGAGGGTGTTCTTAACTTTAAGCCCTTAGCATCTTCAAAACTTCGTACAGCTTTTCCATTTGTAATAATTGCATACGGATCAGCAGCATGTACCCATAACAGTTTTACATCTTCATACTCTTTCTGAATTTCCGGGAATGTGTCATACAGTTTTTGGGCTACAACACTTAATTCAGCACCATTTCCCCCAGTAAGGAATGGAAGCTGAAGAACTGAATGAATTGGAAATTTTCCTGCATTATACCCCTGTAGTCCCCAACCGGCATCCATGATCCCTGTAACTATATTGTCATAAGTATCTTTAGGACCTCCTAAGGCTCCACCAGGGTATATTTTAAATTTCACCCTATTTTCTGTAACCTTAGCAACCTCTTCACTAAAAGGTGTCATAGCTAATTTATCTTGAACATGATCCGGTGAATTCATATGCCCCATTTTCAATTCCACCACTGTCCCATTAGCATCAGCCTCATTGCTTGAACTGCTTGAACATGCAGCAAAAACCAGTAACAGTAACATCAATAAAATCGCAAGTGAAAACTTTTTATATATTTTCATATCTATTCTCCTTTCTAACTATTAAAATTTTATAAAAATAGATTTTTATAAATAAAACGCTTTCATTCCAATCATTAAAATAACCTCTATATTACTGATTATGCCCCCTTTTCTGGTTTTTGAATATTCCAAATTATTTATATCTTCTTATTTTTATGTTATTTCAATGTTTATCTATCAACAAGACTCTAGTTGCTCTATGTGAAACGAAATGAAAAAATATTATTTTATTAAACAAAAAACTCATAACGAGTGTGATATACCCTCGTTATGAGCGAAAAAATATCCTTAAACTAATAAACTTTCAGAAAAAATTATACTATTATTATCCGGAATTTCTAAAGGAAGACCAACATAGTTTTCAGCCAGGCTAGTGGAAGCAGCATTAGAAGATGTTACATAATCAAGCTCAGCAAGCTGAACTTGATACTCATAGGATGAATGATTTACATCACGATGAAGAATAGTTGTCATCCAATTAGAAAATCTTTGTGCTTTCCAGATTCTCCTCAGACAAATCTCAGAATATCTGCAAAGAATCTCCTTTTTACCCGATTGGTAAAATTGCACTAGACCATTTGAAAGCACATATACATCAGAGATTGCAAGATTTAGTCCCTTTGCACCTGTAGGCGGTACAATATGTGCTGCATCTCCGGCAATAAATAATCGCCCATATTGCATAGTTTCACAAACAAAACTTCTCATTGCTACAATATTTTTTTGTATGATTGGTCCTTCCTTCACTTTAAATCCATCTTCACTATCAACCCTAGCATGAAGTTCCGTCCAAATGCGATCACCTGACCAATTTTTTAAATCATCATTCGGATCAACCTGAAGATAATGACGCTGCACTTCGGGTGAACGCGTACTAATTAGAGCAAATCCCCTTTCGTGGTTTGTGTAAATTAATTCTGGATTTACCGGCGGGGTTTGAGTCAAAATACCAAGCCATCCAAAAGGATAAACTTTCTGCTTTTCATTCCGGAGAATTTTGGGAATTGCCTGTCGACTTGGCCCATGAAAGCCATCACAGCCAGCTATAAAATCACAAGCTACCTCATAATTCATTCCTTCCTTTCTAAAACGAATCTTAGGTTCTCCTGTGTCGATATCATGTAAACTTACGTGTTCAGCATTAAAAATTATTTTTCCTCCTGCCTGAAGCCTTGCACCCACTAAATCCTTAATGACCTCATGCTGGGCATAGACAGTTACCTTTTTGCCGTTAGTCAATTCTTGCATGTTGATCCGATGCCTTTTTCCTTTGAACTGCAACTCTATCCCCTGATGAATATCACCCTCTTTCATCATTCTTTCTCCTACTCCAGATGCATTCAGTAAATCAACTGTCCCCTGTTCCAGAACCCCTGCACGAATTGTGCTTTCAATCTCTTCCCTTGACCTCTTCTCAATAACAATTGTTTCAATACCCTGCAGATGTAGTAAATGAGACAACATTAATCCTGCAGGTCCAGCTCCTATGATTCCTATTTGTGTGCGCAAATTATCAATCTCCTTTATTTTCAATTTAAATGGTAACGCTTTCAAATCCTATGTTATAATAAGAATATTCTGAATAGAAGAAACTTTTTCTTCTATATGGAACAACGCAGATTTTTTTGGAGATGATTCATTTGGCTTCAAGCAAGTCGAAGAAGTTATTGTATTCAGTACAGAATGGACTGGCCATTATTAAATTATTTACGAAGGAAAAGCCTATTTGGGGTATAACTGAGATATCCCGTGAATTAAACTTACCCAAAAGTTCAGTAAGCCGCTTAACTTCTGATTTGGCCGATGAAGGATTTCTGAAAAAATCCGGCAGACAATATCATTTGGGGCTATCCCTTTTACGATTAGCTGGTCTCCTTACTACCCATCTTGAAATTACCAGGGAAGCTGCTGAACCATTAAATTCACTTGTAAACAAAATTCAAGAGACAGCTCACGTCTCGATTATGGAAGATGACAAAATCGTCTATTTACTAAAACACGACTGCAAGCACCCAGTAAGACTCCATTCTTATATAGGCAAAGACAACCCCGCTGTCTGCACTAGTTCTGGTCTGATTATATTAGCTTACCAGTCTATTGAACAAATTACAGAAGTAATTGGAAAAGGTCTTCCGCAAAGGGGACCTAATAGTTTTATTAACAAAGACGACCTTTTAAGAGAACTTAAATACATAAAAGAAAATGGGTATGCAATATGTATAGATGTCCTTCATATAGATGCAGTGAGCATCGCTGCACCTATTCGAGACTATACCGGTAATGTAATGGCAGCAGTTACCGTGGCAGGTCCAAGGCAAAGAATTACGGAAAGTAAGATAATAGAAATCACTTCGGAAATTATTAAGACAGCTGAGGTCATTTCTGACAAATTGGGGTATTTGGGAACAGGTATCTGACAATGCATAAGGGGGTAGCAAATCAATGGAAAGTGTGCCTTCTAAAAGAGTTTCCTCTTTAAAAAATGCACTAAGGCTATTAAATCTCTTCACAATGGAGGAGCCAGAACTAAGTTTAAGTGACCTTAGCAGAAAAATGGGTCTAGGCAGCAGCACCATTTTTCGCTTAACATATACACTTATGCTAGAAGGTTTCCTAGCGAGAGATCCTGTTTCTAAAAACTTTCGGCTCGGATCATCACTTCTAGCTAAAGGAGCCGCTATACAGTCCCAATATGATATATGCAGGTTTTCTTCTCCCATTCTAAAGCAGCTGGTCAAAGAGTCGGGAGAAACAGCACATCTATCTACCTTAACAGGTAATAAAGTTATCTATCTGCAGAAAATGGATGCTGTAAACTACGTACACCTTCTTTCACATGCCGGCAAGCAAAATTACATCCACTGTACAAGCTCAGGACAAGCGATACTTGCTTTCCAGCCTGAAGAAGTGATTGAAAGATTAATTGAAAATGGATTGACAAAGTTAACTGCTAACACGATCACAAATCCACAAGAATTTATATTATTACTTTCTCATATTAGAAAGAAGGGCTACGCTTTTAGCAGAGAAGAAATGCACGAAGGTGTTTCATCTATTGCATCTCCTGTTTTTTCACAACCTGGAAAAGCATATTATTCAATAAGCATTGCAGGTCCATCCTCCAGAATTAATCCACAAAGGGCACATGAACTAGCGAAAATTGTAAAGAAAGCTGCAAATGTGCTTTCTGAAACAATAAAAAATCTGACCTTAAATATATAACAGAACGATATATGCACCTGCCCTATGCTGGACAGGTGCATATATAAGGATAATCTTTATTGATTTTTCAAACGTATAGCTTCATCATAGACTTCCTTTCCAGGAAGCCCTTTGGCTTCCATTTCATCAATCCACTTGCTATAAATCGGCTGCAGAGCTTTTTCCCATTCAGCTTTTTCATCATCAGAAAGCTCATAAACTTCTATACCCGCTTCCTTTGCTTGCTTCCACCCGAGCTCACCGTCTTCATCATAGGATTCGCCTGCCTTCATTGCCATTGATTCCCCCATTAATTTCTCTATAGCTTCCTGATCCTGAGAGGAAATACTTTCCCATGTTTTCCTGTTCATAACCATGAATAAGCTGCTCGTATAAAAATCCCCTTTGGTAATATACTTTGTGACATCAGATAGTTGAAAGTTTGTTATCACCGATGCAGGTGCTAAAGCACCATCAACGACTCCTTTCTGCATAGCTTCATATACCCCATCCATCGGGATGGATACAGGGGTCGCTCCAAATTTTTCAAGAATAGCAGTTCCAGCAGGAGAAGGGGTTCGAATCTTTAGCCCTTTTAAGTCTTCCATTTTCTTTATAGGTTTTTTTGCAGTGAAAATTTGAGCTGCATCATTTTTAAATAACCAGGCGATTTTAGTTTCTTCATGTTCTTTAGCTATTTCCGGGAACTTTTCAAACAATGACCAGAAAATACGGGTACCATCTACAGCATTTTCTCCCATAAAAGGCAATTCTGTGACACTAGTTAAAGGGAACTTTCCTGGGGTATTAGCATGAAGTGCCATTGACATAGATGCGGTACCGGTTACAGCCAAATCATATTGTTCATTTGCCTTACCCAGGGCACTTCCTGAATAAACTGTCCCTTTGACTCTTCCCTCAGTTGCTTTTTCAACCTCTTTCAAAAATGGCTCAACTACATCCGTATGCTGCGGATGCTGGCTTGGCATAAAACTGGACACAGCCAGATCAATAGACTTCTCTTCTCCTCTTGTTACGGAAGAACCGCCGCAAGCTGTTAATACAATAGTCAATACACTTGCAACTCCTAAGATACTAATACCTCTAATCATTTGCTTCTTTTTTCCCACTGCATTCCACCCCTTTTTATGGCTGGTAAAGCCTTTCAAACTGGACAACAATTCTGTTGATGCCACACCAGTACAAGACTTGTCCTTAATTTCGAAGTCAGCCTTGTGGCAGTCTGACATCCACCACCGCTGACTTTCCTTCATGCTTAACAGTATTAATTGCTTTTAGCAGGGTATCTTTTACTTCTTCAGGCTTTTTTACAGTATAGGCAAATGTCCCGCCTGCAGCTTTAGCTATATCAGCGTATTTTGCAGCAGGATTGAATTTAACAAAAAATTCATCTGTTTGCTGTGCAACGCCATTTGGGTGCACTCCTAAAGTAGAGTATTTAGGAGCTGTCCAGCCCTCATTATTATAAATAATCGTTAAAAATGGAACTTCATATCTTCCTGACATCCAGTGCAAAGGAGTTGGATTACTAAACATAAAACTTCCATCACCTGTCAAAGCAACAACCAATTTGTCAGGTTCAGCAAGTTTTGCACCAAATGCTGCTCCCCCGCTCCAGCCTAAAGAACTTGCTCCCGGACTAAAATAAGTGCCAGGTTTATTTCTGGGAAGGTGTCTGGTAACTGTAGAAAAATTTGTAATAGCCTCACAAATGACTATATCTTCATCATTAAGTACCTCCCTTAAGCACCCTGTCAGCATTTCAGGTGTAATGATTGATTCCTTGAATGAATACTCAGCAGCTTTCCATTCCCGCCTTTGCCCCTGATGAATTTTTAAAATAGTTTTATATCTTTTTGAAACAGATGATTCATCGATTATTCTTTCATGTTGATTAAGATAGGAATTTATTTGAGAAAGGGCAGTGAAAGAATCTGCTTTATAGAACCCCTCAGCCTGAATATACCAAAGTGGAATATCTTCTTTTAATGGATCAATGTCAATTATTACAACATCGCATTTCTCTGAGGGTTTATTTTTAAAAGGTATCCAGGGAACATCGCTGTCTAGTACAAGAATAAAATCAGCTTCTGCTAAATGCTCATTTTGATCCTGTTCATTCCATGTATAACCGATATGCATTGGATTATCAGATGGAAAATTCATATAGCTTGGTACTGATTCAAGTACAGGTATTGCCAGCCTTTCAGATAACTTAATTAATTCCTGTACGCTTCTTTGGTTCCTTCCTAAATACGAAGTAACAATTAAAGGTTTATCCGCCTTCAGCAGCCTGCCCGCTATTCCTTGTATTCTATCATCAGGGATAGCCGCAGCAGATATGCTTCCCCATCTTTTTAAGTCAATTTTGTAAGTTTCTACTTCATCTTCCATCACTTCACGTGCAGCCATTAAATATGCCGGCCCTTTTGGATCACTCTTCGCAATTTGCATTGCGCGAGTTACCATCTGTTTAATATTTTTGCCAGTTCGTATTTCATTATCGTATTTTGCATATCCTCTTACGATTCCCCGTTGATCAAACGAATCCTGCAGCCAATGAATATACTCATTTCTGCTTCCTTTTAGTTCCCCCTCCTGGGTAGCAGGCGAAGTTCCGGCAAAAATCAAAATTGGTATTCTTGCCTTTGCAGCATTATGGATAGCCCCTCCCAGATTCTGTGTCCCACAGTCAACATGAACAATAACCGCCTGCGGCTCTCCAGTCAGCATGGCATATCCATGTGCAGCACTCATAGCAACAAATTCATGAGGACAAGTAATAACTTGAGGTGTGTCCTTATTTTCATATTTAGCTTTCGCAAAGCTTTCAATGATGGCAGGATGGTCACTTCCTAAATTGGCAAAGATATATTTCACGCCATTTTCCTGTAATGTTTCCAGCATAGCGTCTGCTGTTGTATGTATTGTCTTATAATCTGAAGGCACGCTTGTCTCTTTTTTCACTCCCTGAACACTCATGGTCATTCCTCCTTTTGTAACAACTTATATGCAATTCTTTTCAAGCGTTTACATTACTGTTTAATCAAATCCTATCACATGATAAAATATATGAAAAATATCAATTTTCTAATAATTATATACTTTAAAAGTATAGATAAAAAAAGGGGGCGGTTTATATGGATTTAAGGCAGCTCAAATATTTCATCACAATTGTAGAAGAAGGACAAATTACACTTGCAGCTAAAAAGTTAAATATGGCTCAGCCCCCCCTAAGCCAACAGTTAATAAATATAGAAAAAGAGCTTGGGACAAAATTGCTTATTCGTAATGGAAGAACACTTGAATTAACTGAAGCAGGGGAAGTTCTTTACAAAAAGGGAAAAAAGCATTTATATAACTTTGATGATATTATCACTGAGGTAAAAGAAACAGGAGGAGGATTGCGTGGAACTCTCAATATCGGAACAGCAATTTCTTGTATATGTTATCTTCCGGAACGAATTCACCACTTTCAGGAACATTACCCTCACATCACATTTAAGATATGGGAAGGAGATCCTTTTCGCTTATCCGATTATATCCTTAATCGGCAAATTGAACTTGCAATTGTTCGTTCCCCAATAGAAAAGAAAAATTTCTCATATATTTCAATCGAAGAAGAACATTTTGTTTGTATAATGCCTAATAAGTGGCCATTAGGAAGAAAATCCAGTTCTGTTACTTTAGAAGAACTCTCTACTTTGCCATTAGTAGCTTTGCATAGAGTAAACGGAGAAGGTATTTATGAAATGCTTCTTGAAGAATTTGTTAAAAGAGGGTTACAGCCTAAAATTGTTGCAGAGTCTCCAAATATAACCATCCTATTATCATTAGTAGAGTCTGGAGTAGGTGCAGCAATACTTCCTTTATCCGCTTCAACATCCTACTCCCGGGATAACCTTAAAGTTCTTTCTATTAATGATTGCCATCTCACTACAGGTACTTATGCAATATGGCTTAAAAACGGCTATTTATCACAAATCGCCAAATGTTTCCTGGAGACATTCAATAGGAATAACCCAAACTTCTCAAATAACTTAATTGACTAAAAGATTAAAAGCTGAATACATGCATTATTGAAGCTGTGTAAACCGCATATTCACAGCTTTTTTTCATTAGTTAGTTTACATATTCCCGTTCTGCAATCTCCCCATTGAATGATACATTTGCCTTTTCAAATGTTATAAGAGCATTCCAGCTTCCTGAAGATTGACCATCTGCCAAATAAGATGGGGTCCAATTATCTTCCAGCATACTTAAAAGCATCGCCAAATGGCGTCCACCCGATTCGACTTTTGCCATTCTTGCATATTCAGGAAGCATCTGGTAAGCAGATTTATAGTCACGATTCATTACAAACTCTATAAACTGCTTATCAAGAGCATGTTCTGCAATAGTTGGCTTGTTATGCCTTCCTCTAACTAGATTATGAGATAGGGCACCACTCGAAACAAATACAATCCGCTTTTGGCTTTTACTCAGTACTTTTGCAATAACCTGCCCCCATTGATAGGTTTCCTCAATACTTGCAGCCAAGGTAACTGAAAGGTTAATGACTGGGATATCCTCTTTCGGAACAAGGTATCTTAGAGGCACCACACTTCCATAATCCCATATATAATATGGATCATTCACACATTGCACCTGAAGACCAGCATCTTTTCCAGCACTCACCAATTCATTCGCCAGCACTTCATCGCCTGGATATGAATAGGGAACATCTTTTATTAAGTCAGGTGCTTCTATTGCAGTTAAAGTCCCCTTATGAACTGGTGTGCCATCAACATAGTGAAAAAATGTTGACGGCCAGTGACATGAGACCAGCACAATCACATCCGGTTTAATTTGTTCAATATCTTTAGCCACTTCCTTCATTGCACTTACCATTGGCTGCTGGAAGTCGGGAGCCTGGTCTTCATGGCACATACTTGGAACATGGGGTACGAGTAAACTTAGTTCAATGGTCATCTATCTCATCCTCCTTAGTAAAGGGTCTTTCATCTTTTTTATTGTTCTGACATGGGCTTACCTGCTTTTCCCCAATGCGTTTTAGGAATTTCTGTCACTATCACTCTTACAGTTTCTTTTGATGCACCCAATGTTTCTGAAGTTGTATTTGTAATATTCTGAATTAGTTCTGAGACCACTTCCTTTGGTCTGCCTTCAATGATTTGAATATTGATAATCGGCATAACTTCCATCTTCCTTCTAAATATATTTTGCTTAAAAAATTGGCAGGTTTCCTATTCCTTTACTGTGAATGTCACTTCACCGAGACCGTCAAATTTGCCGCTGACAAAATCGCCTACTGTCAGCATACTTGCCCCGGTTAGTGCCCCAGTTAGAATTACATCACCTTTTCTCACTTTTTCTCCCTTTCTTGCAAGCATATTTGCAAGCATGGCAATTGAATTTGCAGGATGACCCAGAACCGCAGCTCCTGCACCCAGATCTTTTATTTCACCATTGATTGATAAAGTGGCACCTATCAAATCCAGTTCTAATTGTTCAGGTTTCTTTAATGAAGTACCGAATACGACACGTGATGTTGAGGCATTATCAGCGATTACATCAGGGAGGGTAAAATTAAAGTTCTCATAACGGCTATCAATAATTTCCAGTGCCGGGAGTACATACTCTGTCTTAGCCAGAACATGGGCACCAGTTACTCCAGGACCCGTTATATCTTCCCCAATCAAAAATGCGATTTCAGCTTCCACTTTCGGATGTATCAGTTCATGGAGAGGTAAACTTCCTCCATCCTCAATGAGCATATAATCAAATACATAACCATAAATCGGTTCATCGACCTTCATTTGTTTCATCTTCGCCTGACTCGTTAACCCCATTTTAGGTCCTACTATCCTTCTTCCTTCAGCCAGCTTAATACCTACCAGCTCCTTTTGAACTAAATAACCCTCCTCAACTGTAAGATCCGGCTTAATTTCAGCCGTGACCTTTATTACTTCACGCTTTCCCACTTCAGCATCTACTAAATATTCAGCAATCTTCTTATATTCTTGATTAGGCATTAAGTTTCCTCCTTTTCAGACGCTGGCACCAAGGGTTCGCTTTGATATTTCAGCTGCTACATCAATTATCATGTCTTCCTGGCCACCGACCACATTTCTCTTTCCAAGTTCTATCAAGATATCACGTGAATCAATTCCAAATTTTGCTGCAGCACGCTGTGCATGCAGGAGAAAGCTGGAATATACTCCTGCATATCCAAGGACAAGGCTATCCTTGGTAATTTCCTGTGGTTTTTGCAAAATTGGTGCTACCAAATTTTCCGCAATATCCATCATTTTATATATATCTATACCTGTCTTGATTCCTAGCCGATCCAATACCGCAACAAGCACTTCAGTCTGTGTATTTCCTGCCCCTGCACCAAGACAGCGAATGCTCCCATCAATCCTGGTAGCCCCTGCTTCAATTGCAGCAAGAGTATTTCCCATGGCTAAAGATAGGTTATTATGGCCATGAAATCCAATATTGACTGATAGACTGTTTTTCAGTTCGTGAATTCTTTCTGTCACTTCATGCGGCAGCAAGGCACCTGCAGAATCCACTACATATACTGTGTCCGCACCATAGCTTTCCATCAGCTTCGCCTGTTCAATCAGCTTCTCTGCTGGCGCCATGTGAGACATCATTAAAAATCCTACCGTTTCCATGCCCAAATCTTTTGCCAATGCAATATGCTGTGGTGAAACATCTGCTTCTGTAACATGAGTGGCGATTCTAGCCATCTTTGCGCCTAACCGGGCTGCTTCTTTTAACTCCGGCATTGTTCCAATTCCAGGCAATAGCAACACAGCTATTTTAGAATTTGTAACCGAAGCTGCAGCTGCTTCAATTAACTCCAATTCATTGGTCAGCGATAAACCATATTGCAGAGATGAACCGCCTAAACCGTCGCCATGAGTCACTTCAATGAAAGGGACATTTGCTTCATCCAATCCACGGGCTACTTGTGTAACCTGTTCAACTGTAAATTGGTGCCCTACTGCATGGCTTCCGTCACGCAACGCTACCTCTGTTATTAAGATATCTCTGTTTAGAGTCATTTCTGGCCCTCTCCTCTCTTAGACTATAACCTTGCTGATTTTGTTCTTTGCCCACTCTTCAGCCACTTTTACGGCTGCAGCCGTCATGATGTCAAGGTTTCCAGAATATTTAGGTAAATAATCCCCTGCGCCTTCTACTTCGAGAAAAACAGTTACCTTATTGCCGTCAAAAATTGGCTCCTGTCTCAAACGATAACCTGGAACATATGACTGAACCTGCCTTTCCATTTCTTTAATTGAAGCAATGATCTTTTCCTCATAAACTTTTTCTCCATTTACTAATACATGAACGGTATCTCTCATTAAAATGGGAGGTTCTGCAGGATTTAATATGATAATTGCTTTTCCTTTTTTTGCCCCGCCAATTTTTTCAATTCCTCTGGAAGTAGTTTGAGTAAATTCATCTATATTTGCCCTAGTACCCGGACCTGCACTTTTGGAAGAGATTGTGGCAACAATTTCTGCATACTCTACAGGCTGCACACTATTAATGGCATGAACCATTGGTATTGTAGCTTGTCCACCACAGGTTATCAGATTAATATTGTTTGAGTCTAAATGCTCCGAAATGTTTACAGGAGGAACCACAAATGGGCCTACTGCTGCGGGTGTTAAATCCAGAACCTGCTTTCCAGCTTCTTTCAACAGCCTTGCATGTCTTACATGCGCTCTTGCAGATGTGGCATCAAATACGATGTCTGCCAATTCCGGCCTTTCAAGGAACTCTTTTATTCCATTATTAATTGTTTGATAGCCAAGCTCCCTAGCTTTTTTTAGCCCATCAGACTCAGGATCGATCCCAATAACTGTTGTAAGTTCAAGCACTTTAGAACGATGGAGCTTTAACATTAAATCTGTCCCTATATTACCGGAACCCAATACTGCAACTTTAACCTTGGTCATAACGCTCCCCTTTCTTTATTGAGAAATAATACTCTGGATAACGCAACTCAACTGTCCTTTCCCGGGGTGTAACCCGGAAGAGGATAAAAAACTATCAAAAATGAACACTAACATGGCCAATATGAGCAAATCGCGCTGTAAAAGAGTCTCCTGCCTGAGCTTCAACAGCTGCAGAAAGAGCTCCTGATAGAATTACCTCACCCTTTTTAAGCGAAATATCAAAATCTGCTAATCTATTTGCAAGCCATGCAACGCAATTGATCGGATTACCTAAAGCTGCTGCACCAACTCCTGTATTAGATACTTCCCCATTTTTCGTCAGTACCATTCCGATTAATTCCAGGTCAATCTCCGAAAGCCTTGCTGGCTTCCCTCCTAAAACATAGAAGCCGGATGAAGCATTATCTGCAACTGTGTCAGGAAGTTTAATCTTCCAATCTTTAATTCTGCTATCTACAATCTCTAATGCAGGAACAATATAATCTGTTGCCTTAATTACGTCTATACCTGTAACATTGGGCCCCCTTAATTCCTCCTTTAATACAAACGCTATTTCCGCCTCCACTTTAGGCTGAAGAACCTTTTCGATTAAAACTTTTCCTCCATTCTCAACAACCATGCTATCAAGCAAGTGGCCATAGTCTGGCTCATCCACTCCGAGGAGCCGCTGCATAGCAAGGGATGTTAAACCAATTTTTTTGCCGACAATTTTTTGTCCGTTTCCAACTTTTCTCTTAATATTCTCAAGCTGAATTTGATAAGCCTCTTCAATAGTAATTTCGGCGTTATCGGAAGTGATTGGCAAGACCCCGATACCGGATAACTCGGCCACGGAAAGCTGAGCTGCGTAGTGTTTTATCTTTGGACCCATGAAATACTCTCCTTCCTACAATTTGATGGTTATATTGGAAAGTTCAGAGTAAAAATCAATGCTGTGCATGCCGCCAGTTCTTCCAATACCGCTATTTTTCATTCCTCCGAATGGGGTTCTCAAATCCCGCAGGAACCATGTATTAACCCAGATAATACCTGCTTCAATTTGATGAGAAACACGGTGGGCACGCTTTAAATTCCTAGTCCAAATTGTTGCGCTTAACCCATAATGAGTATCATTAGCCTGCATGATTACTTCTTCCTCAATATCAAATGGGGTAACTGTAACAACTGGACCAAAGATTTCTTCGCGGATACACCTAGAATTACGGCTCAAATCTGTAATAATGGTAGGTTCAAGATAAAATCCTTTTTCAAATCCATCTGGACGCTTACCGCCTGTTACAATGGTCCCTCCATCTTTTTTGGCGATTTCAACATATCCCATTACCCGATCATAGTGTTCTTTGCTGACCATGGCCCCAACATTTGTATCTTCATCTAAAGGATGACCAACTATAAGAGCTCTTACCTTTTCAGCAAACCTGCTGACAAATTCATTATATATTGGCCGTTCCACGTATATCCGCGAGCCACAAAGACAAACTTCCCCTTGATTTACAAAGCTGGATTTAATCGTTGTTTCTATTACTTCATCCAATTCGGCATCAGCAAAAATAATGTTAGGGTTCTTCCCCCCAAGTTCATAAGAAAGCTTTTTCAATGAATCGGATGCCGATCTCATAATAGCTGAACCTGTACCAGGTTCCCCGATAAATGAAATAGCATCAATATCTGGATGTTCGGAGATCGCACCTCCTGCAGAATCAGGTCCAAACCCGTGAACGAGATTAACAACTCCATCAGGAACACCAGCTTGTTTACAAATCTCCATTAATACTGTAGCGGTCATAGGCGTCCACTCTGCAGGCTTAATGACAGCGGTATTGCCCATACCCAGACATGGTGCCAATTTCCAGGTAAGCAACAATAATGGCAGATTCCATGGCTTAATAATACCGACTACCCCTACCGGACGGCGGTATGAATAATGAAGTGCCTGCTGATCCTGCTGATAAGCTTCAGTTCCGATCGAAGTAATATAATCAGCATAAAAGTGGAAGTTGTATGCTGCCCTTGGAATATCAATACTATTTGCTAGACCAAATGGTTTTCCCGTATCCAAGGATTCCAAGTGTGCCAGCTCCTCCTGTCTTTCAAGAATCAGATCCCCAATTCTGCGAAGTATTTTTGAACGCTCTTGCAATGTGGTATTTTTCCATGGACCTTTTAAAGCTCTTCTAGCTGCTGCTACAGCATAGTCCACATCTTCCTTTCCGCCTTCTGAGACTGTTCCCAAAACCTCTTCCGTTGCAGGGTTAATATTTTCGAATGTTCTTTGATTTTTGGATTCGACAAACTGGCCGTTAATAAAATGCTGACAATTAATCGATTTGATTTTAGCTTTTGTTTGCAAAATGATGTCCTCCCAGATAACTTTTTAATTTTCACAATTTTATGTTAACTCGTACTTTTATGTCTCACAACACAGTAATTGCTCTATATGCAACAAGGTGCAAATTTTTGAAACCTTTATAAAACTCTTGAAACTCCTGCGAAACAAGATTTTAACTCTAAATTTTCAAAATTTTAAAATAAATTATCTTTTCATTTGTAATTTTCTTTGATATATTTTCCACTATAAAGCAACTATGTTTAACATATAGCAACTTAAAGGAGGAGATGAAATGGCCATACAGACAAATGAAGAAAACTACCTTTCATCTGTAAAGAATGCATTGCGTATTTTGAGATGTTTTTCTATGGACGAGCCAGAAAAGAAAATCAGTGATATTTCTGCTTCACTTGGACTTAACAAGAGCACAGTCAGCCGAACAATGTCTACATTAGCCAGTGAAGGATTTGTGTTTAAAGATCCTGAAAGCAAAAAGTATCGGTTAGGGCTCTCTATACTTTCACTCGGTGGTATCGTTAACAGCCAGATGGATATTTATAGAGAATCACAGCCTGTCTTGAATAAAATCGTACAGGAGTTGGGCGAGACCGCCCATATTTCAGTTTTAGACAACAATGAAGTCATATATTTGCAAAAAGTTGAATGCAATCATCCTGTGAGATTTTTGACGCATGTAGGCAGGAGAAATCCCCTTTACTGTACAAGCTCTGGTAAGGTCCTGCTTGCCCATGCAAATGAAGAGGTTTTTAATACTGTTCTTCAAAAAGGGCTTGAACAGCATACTAAAACTACCATTATAAAACCTGAGAAACTTAAATCCCACTTAAGGCAAATTAAAGAGCAAGGGTATTCCTGGAGCAATGAAGAGTATCTTGAAGGAGTAAATTCTATAGCCTCACCAATCCATGATTATAAGGGCAGAGTAATTGCTGCATTAGCAATTGTAGGGCCGAAACAAAGAATTCAGCAGAGCAAAATAAAAGGTTATTCAAAGAGAGTTATCAGTGCAGCCAATGAAATATCCAGCAGAATGGGTTATTGGAAATAATAGTTTTATAAAAAGAGAGGAGATATTATTATGCACGACTTCCATACACATTTTATTCCACAGGAGGTCCTGGATTGGATAAAAGAGAATCAAACAGCATTAAAGGCAGAGCGGGTAAAAAAATCACCTGATAAAGATGAATTTTTAATTATCAATAATAAATGGGGCTTTGAGTTAAAGCCTGAATTTTATCATTTTGATTTATATAGTAATAAACAATTCATGGCCGGAGTCACTCACTCTTTGATATCACCAATTCCTCAGTTATTTATGTACGAGTTCCCTCAAGAAATTACAGCAGAGATTTCTAATATATATAATCAAGCGCTAGCTATGCTGGCATCTTTAGCACCAGAAAAAACATCTGCTCTTGCAACTGTGGCATTGAACAATCCCGATATGGCTGCTGCTGAATTGGAAAGGTCCATGAATCTGGGGTTGAAAGGCGCAATTATCGGACCAGGTCTATCCGACAAAATGCTTTCGGATGAATTCTTTTCACCTTTATTTGAAATGGCCAACAGCAAGAAAGCCATTCTGTTTATTCATCCCCTATTGAGCGAGGATCCTAGACTTAAAACAAAAATGATGCCAAATCTAATTGGGGTCCCTTGGGAAACAACTGTGTGTGCAACAGATATTTTACTGAGCGGAATGATTGATAAATATCCAGATGTTAAGATTTTATTTGCTCATGGAGGAGGTTTTCTGCCTTACCAAATTGGTCGGCTTGATAAAGGCTATGAACAATGGGATCAGGTATCCTCCAACTTGAAAGCACCTCCTTCTCAATATATAAAACGCTTTTGGTTTGATTCAGTACTATGGAACTCTTCAGGTTTGGATTTCCTGGTGAAAACTGTCGGAGAGAATAGAGTTGTTCCAGGATCAGATTACCCCTTTGATTTAAGTGAAACCCCTCCCAAGTATAAGAACACTGCAGGGGCATCATCTTTATTGGAAACCTTTTCAGCTTTCCTTTAGTCTATGCTAATATTTTTTTATGAATTTCATATAGCGCAATATTGCTATTTTCACTATAAATCCAGGTTGATATACTAAACTGCAAGCAACCATGTAAGCGTTGCCATTTCCGAGAAAAGGGGTAATGAAATGCAGCAATCAATTAGAACTAACAACCTCATCAGTGAAGATACTAGCAAAAGCTTTATTAACGGAGTTTGGACTGAAGGAAAAAGCAGCAGAATTTATGATATTTTAAACCCGTATGACCGCAGTGTTGTAACCACAGTTAAACTAGCGACGAAGGATCAGCTGGCAGAAACCTTCGAAATTGCCAGCAAAGCACAAAAGGAATGGGCTTTGTCTACTGTGGAGGAAAGAAGAGAAGTCCTTTCAAAGGCAGCAGACTATTTAAAAAATAATCGCAAAGAAATTACTGAAATTATCCAACAAGAAACCGGGAGTACTGTACTCAAAAGCAATATAGAGTTGCATCTTGCCACAGAATTCCTGGAAGAATCTATTAAATTTGCAGACGAAATTAATAAGGTAAGAGAAGTAGCAGGATCTGATGAAAAGCTAAACCACATCCATCGCTTGCCACTAGGGGTCATCGCCTCTATTTCTCCGTTTAACTTTCCATTGAATCTCTCAATGAGAACTATTGCACCTGCCATCGCACTTGGTAACAGCGTTGTTCATAAGCCGGATATCCAAGTTGCACTTTCTGGCGGTTCAATTATAGCAAAAGCCTTTGAACACGCAGGACTTCCAGATGGAGTTCTTAACATTGTATTAACTGATATAAATGAAATTGGCGACAATATGTTGACTGACCCGCATTCAAAACTAATCAGCTTTACTGGATCTTCTGCAGTAGGCCGTCATATTGGGGCAATTGCTGGCAGAAATTTAAAAAGAGTCGCTTTGGAGCTTGGTGGCAACAGCCCGCTAATTGTACTTTCTGATGCAAATGTTGATCAGGCTGTAAACGCTGCGATATTCGGCAAGTTCATCCACCAGGGACAAATATGTATGATTGTAAATAGAATTATCGTTCATAAAGATATATATGATGATTTCACAGAAAAATTTATTGATCGTGCAAAATCATTGCCATATGGAGATCCTACCGACCCTAATACGGTGATAGGCCCGCTTATCAACGAACGCCAATTAGAAAAGGCAATTCAGTATATTGAAACTGCAAAGCAAGATGGAGCAACGCTAGCTTTAGAAGGCAAGCGGATAGGGAATGTTATAACACCTTTTGTTTTTACAAATGTAGATAATGCCAGCAACCTTGCTCAGACTGAATTATTTGCTCCTATAGCAACTATTATTAAGGCTGATTCAGATGAAGAAGCCTTTGAAATGGCCAATGATACAGAATATGGGTTGAGCTCTGCTATTTTTACATCGGACCTTAATCGAGGAGAAGAAATAGCGCTAAAAATTGATAGTGGAATGACACATGTGAATGATCAAACAGTAAATGACGCACCACATATTCCATTTGGTGGAAATAAAGCTAGCGGATTAGGCAGATTCGGGAATCCATGGGTTGTTGAGGAATTTACAGTAACCAAATGGGTATCGATACAAACTAAAGAAAGACATTATCCATTTTAATGAATTTGGAAAACGGGCATAGAAGTCCGTTTTCTATTTTTAATATCGCTTTTCCACACTGCTTTTTAGTCTAGATGTCTGGCCCATTCTCCTTTTTGGCAGACAGGTTGATTTCATTCCACACATACATCTCCATTTCATGCCCTCAATCACTGGGCTAATAGCAGACGCTGGTATTGATGTCTAGCATCAGCTAAGAAGTTCATAGCGGCCAAGGTCACTGTCAATTCCATGAGCTTCAAACCTTATTGAAGCCTCTTTGTTATATACGGGGGTTGCATATCTAAAAAGCATGGGACACGACAAATCTATCAAAAATCTAATAGTTCTTTTATTGCTCTTTCTCAGATTTCAAATTACTATCCTAAAATGTTCTTCCCTTTCACAATTCAGCTGCATGTCCATTTCTCCCTATCCTCCATTTTAAAATATTGACTAAGATAGGATTTACATCCGGAATTTCATTGGGAAAAGAAAGAGCCTCCCTGAGTTCATTGAACTATACCCCAGATACTGGACACTTATAAAAAAGTGCCCCTTTCTGGGGTTTTTTGTGTTTCAATAGATTTAATCAATAGGGCGGAGGATTTTTCATGAGTAAGAATATTTATAATGAATTCCAAATGAAAGAGCTTGAAAAGAATCCTAATGTTTTGAAGGCTTCTGAGAGGTCAATCTCCTATAGTTCTGAATTTAAGATAAAAGCAGTGGCGGAATACAAAAGTGGGAAAACACCATCGCAAATCTTTATTGAACAAGGCTTTGATCTAGAGGTGATTGGCAAGG
>NZ_JAMBOJ010000029.1 GCF_023715565.1 Cytobacillus firmus
AAATCCTGGTTTTGGGATTTGGAGGGACGGATCGAAACGGCTGAGAAGTTAGGAGCCGAAGCTAGACAAGTCATATTGGTGAATACTCGGCAAATTCTTCTTCATACATTATCTAGTTTTGAGGGAATGAAGTTTCTTCAATCAAATAGTCCGGTGGCGATAGCGAGAAGGTCACACCCGTTCCCATACCGAACACGGAAGTTAAGCTTCTCAGCGCCGATGGTAGTTGGGGGCTGTCCCCCTGTGAGAGTAGGACGCTGCCGGGCATATGAAAGAGCACCTGATGGGTGCTCTTTTTTTTGTGTGTAATGATTGGTAGCTGAATCAGAGAAATGCAGATATGCGTCACTTCGGTCAACATGTGCGTCACTTTCACGCTATATGCGCCAGAATCCAATTATATGCGCCATTCCTATCTTTATAGTCATTTTCGTTCTCTGCACCGTAGGATTGTGCCAAATGCAAGATAAACTCCAAAACATGCTAGATAAATCATAAAGCATGTTAGATAAATTAAAAACCAGCAAGATAAATCTGCAATCATGCAAGATAAACCTCCAAACACGCTAGATAAACCGCGCCAACCCATCTTCAAAAAATCTAAAACCCGCACACATCCAGTTTTGCGATCCCCACCCAGAGTACATTTAACCATACACATTAGCTGCCATCCAAAAAACTACCTTCAGTCAAGCACAAACCCGCCCATCCAAAAATATATTGTTATCGACAATAACTTCCATTATCAGGTTTGGGAAGTCAAAAAATGGGGGAAAATTATTAATACCCGCCAATTGCAAGAGATTACATAAATCATGTATAATTAAAGTCAAATATAGTCAAAGTCAGATAGGGGGAGGCCTGGTGAGAAATATATCCGACATAATTGAGCATTATCTCAAACAGGTTTTAGAGAAAAGCGAAAGGGAAATCGTGGAAATTAAAAGAAGCGAAATTGCTGACAAGTTCCAGTGTGTTCCTTCTCAGATCAATTATGTGATAAATACCCGTTTCACGATTGAAAAAGGTTATGCAGTAGAAAGTAAGCGGGGCGGCGGAGGATTCATCCGGATTATGAAAGTCCAGTCCTATGACCATGCTGATTTGATTGACCAATTAATATCTTTGGTACAGAGCAGAATTGCCCAGAGCAGTGCGGAGAATGTCATCTACCGCCTGGTGGAAGAAGAGATTATAACAAACAGGGAAGCAAAAATAATGCTAAGTGTTATAGACCGTTCTGTCTTGTATATAGATCTTCCTTTCAGGGATGAGCTAAGGGCAAGAATGCTTAAGGCGATGTTAACCACTTTAAAATATAAATAGTAGTGAGCTGGAGAGGTGAAATCATGATTTGTCAGGAATGTAATCAAAGGCCGGCCACGCTGCACTTTACAAAGGTTGTAAATGGTGAGAAAGCAGAGTTTCATCTTTGCGAGAAATGTGCGCAGGAAAAAGGTGAAATGTTTATGCTGGGCAGCGGGTCCGGTTTTTCAATAAATAATTTGCTTGCTGGTCTCTTGAATATTCAGCCTGCCTTTCAGGGATCGGGCCAGGATCCTTTTCAGCAGGAGAAGGTTCTGCAGTGTGAGCAATGCTCCCTGACCTTTCAGCAGTTTATTAAAGTTGGCCGTTTTGGATGCGCCAGCTGCTATGAGACTTTTAAAGATCAATTAACCCCCATTCTTAGAAGGCTGCACAGCGGGAATTCTTCACACAGCGGGAAAATCCCGGCCAGAATCGGGGGAACCATTCACTTGCGCAGGAATATGGATGTTTTAAAAAACCAGTTAAAAGAAATGATTTCCAAAGAAGAGTTTGAGAGAGCGGCAGAATTGAGAGACGAAATAAGGAAATTGGAAAAGCAGCTCAATGCCGATCAAAAGGGAGGGGAGTAGCTTGTCGTTGGAACGTTTCATAAATCAAGCTATCAGCTCCTGGATGAGTGCTGAAGGCCCTGATTCCGATATTGTATTAAGTTCACGGATCAGGCTCGCCCGCAATATAAAGCAATTTAAATTCCCTACCTTATTTTCAAATGAAGAAGCAGAAGCAATCATTGAAAAAATAAAGGCAAGGGTGGAGCATTCTTCCTTTTCAAAACTTGGGGAAATGGAGCTTTTATTAATGGATAGCCTTCAGCCTCTTCAAAAAAGAGTCCTGATGGAAAAGCATCTGATCAGTCCCCATCTTGCTGAGAATTCAACTCATGGTGCCTGCCTTCTTTCTGAAAATGAAGAAGTCAGCATCATGATTAATGAAGAAGACCATATAAGGATTCAATGCCTGTTCCCGGGCTTTCAGCTTTCTGAAGCCTTAAATATGGCAAATGAAATTGATGATTGGCTGGAGGAAGAGGCCGATTATGCATTTGATGAAGGTATTGGCTTTTTAACAAGCTGCCCCACAAATGTAGGAACAGGACTCAGGGCATCGGTTATGATGCATTTGCCGGGTCTCGTTCTCACACACCAAATGAACCGGATTATCCCGGCAATTAACCAGTTAGGTTTAGTTGTTAGAGGAATTTACGGGGAAGGCAGCGAAGCTTTAGGTAACATCTTTCAAGTTTCAAATCAGATCACTCTCGGGAAATCCGAAGAGGATATCGCCGAGGATCTGAAAAGCGTTGTCAGTCAGCTTATTTCTCAGGAAAGATCGGCAAGGCAAGCATTAGCAAAGACTTCTAACATACAATTAGAAGATAGAGTCTTCCGCTCATATGGCGTTTTATCAAACAGCCGGATCATTGAATCAAAGGAAGCAGCACAATGCTTGTCAGACGTTCGCCTGGGGATTGATATGCAGTACATCAAAAATATATCAAAGAATATATTGAATGAGCTGATGATCCTGACACAGCCCGGATTCCTGCAGCAATATGCAGGCGGGCCGCTCAGACCGCATGAACGCGATATCCGCAGGGCTTCACTAATTAGGGAAAGATTAAAAATGGAAGATCAAGAGTTGGGAGGATGAAATTATGATGTTCGGACGATTTACGGAAAGAGCTCAAAAAGTATTGGCGTTAGCACAGGAGGAAGCAATCCGTTTAGGACATAATAACATCGGAACAGAGCATATTCTGCTTGGGCTTGTACGTGAGGGTGAAGGAATTGCGGCTAAAGCTCTGTATGCTTTAGGGCTCGGCTCTGATAAGATCCAAAAAGAGGTTGAGAATTTAATCGGCAGGGGGCAGGATGCTTCCCAGACCATTCACTATACACCACGTGCCAAGAAAGTGATTGAACTTTCCATGGACGAGGCAAGAAAACTTGGCCATTCCTATGTAGGAACCGAGCATATCCTGCTTGGACTGATCCGTGAAGGCGAAGGAGTTGCTGCGAGGGTATTGAATAACCTTGGAGTCAGTCTCAATAAAGCGCGCCAGCAGGTGCTTCAGCTGTTAGGCAGCAATGAGTCCGGCAGCCATCAGGGAGGATCAGCAGCCAATGCGAACACGCCTACCCTGGATGGATTAGCACGTGACCTGACTGCTATAGCAAGAGAAGGAAGCCTCGATCCGGTTATAGGACGAAGCAAAGAAATTCAGCGTGTAATCGAAGTATTAAGCCGAAGGACGAAAAACAACCCTGTTCTCATTGGTGAGCCTGGTGTAGGTAAAACAGCTATTGCAGAGGGCCTTGCGCAGCAGATTATTAACAATGAAGTGCCGGAGACTCTTCGCGATAAAAGGGTTATGACTCTTGATATGGGTACAGTGGTTGCCGGAACGAAGTATCGCGGTGAATTTGAAGACCGCCTGAAGAAGGTGATGGATGAAATCAGGCAGGCAGGAAACATCATCTTATTCATTGACGAGCTTCATACATTAATAGGTGCAGGAGGAGCAGAAGGAGCGATTGATGCTTCCAATATTCTAAAGCCATCTCTTGCCCGTGGTGAACTCCAGTGTATTGGTGCAACTACACTTGATGAATATAGAAAATACATTGAAAAAGATGCGGCACTTGAAAGAAGGTTCCAGCCTATTACGGTTGATGAGCCGACTGCCGAAGAATCTGTTCAAATCCTTGAGGGGCTGCGCGACCGTTACGAGGCCCATCACCGCGTAACCATTACAGATGAAGCCATTAAAGCAGCCGTAAAGCTGTCAGACCGCTACATTTCAGACCGCTTCCTCCCGGATAAGGCGATTGATTTAATCGATGAAGCAGGTTCAAAGGTAAGACTGCGTTCGTATACTACACCTCCAAATTTGAAAGAGCTTGAGGTTAAGCTTGAGGATGTTCGAAAAGAGAAGGATGCAGCCGTACAAAGCCAGGAATTTGAAAAAGCGGCTTCCTTAAGGGATACGGAGCAGCGCCTGCGTGAACAGCTGGAAGAAACGAAGAAAACATGGAAAGAAAAGCAGGGCAAAGAAAACAGTGAAGTGACGGTTGAGGATATTGCCAATGTGGTAGCCAGCTGGACCGGAATCCCTGTTTCGAAGCTTGCCCAAACTGAAACAGAAAAGCTTCTTAATCTGGAAGAAATCCTTCATTCCCGTGTAATCGGGCAGGAAGAAGCCGTTAAGGCCATTTCAAAGGCTGTCCGCCGTGCCCGTGCTGGTCTTAAAGATCCGAAGCGCCCGATTGGCTCATTTGTATTCCTTGGGCCGACAGGGGTAGGTAAAACAGAGCTGGCCCGTGCATTAGCAGAAGCGATGTTCGGTGATGAGGATGCGATGATCCGCATCGATATGTCAGAATACATGGAGAAGCATTCCACATCCCGTCTGGTCGGTTCTCCTCCAGGTTATGTAGGGTATGAAGAAGGAGGCCAATTAACCGAAAAAGTCCGCAGAAAACCATATTCTGTTGTGCTTCTCGATGAAATTGAAAAGGCCCACCCTGATGTATTCAATATCCTATTACAGGTATTGGAAGACGGAAGATTAACAGACTCTAAGGGAAGAACCGTTGATTTCCGGAACACTGTTCTGATTATGACATCCAATGTAGGAGCTGAAGCGCTTAAGCGAAACAAATACGTTGGCTTTAACATCCAGGATGGAGAACAGGATTACAAAGATATGAAAGGAAAGGTAATGGAAGAGATGAAGAAGTCCTTCCGCCCGGAATTCCTGAACCGTATCGATGAAATTATCGTTTTCCATGCATTAGAGAAAAAGCATCTCCAGGAAATCGTTTCGCTTATGTCTGATACATTAACGAAACGATTGAAGGAACAGGATATTACATTGGAATTGACAGATGCAGCCAAAGAAAAAATTTCGGTTGAGGGCTATGATCCTGAGTACGGAGCTCGTCCGCTCCGACGGGCCATTCAAAAGCATATTGAAGACCGTTTATCCGAAGAGCTGTTAAGAGGAACAGTCCTAACCGGACAAAGCGTGGTAATCGATGTAAAGGATGGAGAATTTGTAGTGAAAACCGCAGAACCAAGCAGAACAGCAAACCTTCAAAAATAAATTGTAATAATAAGACATCAGATGATCACACACAGCAAAAAGGTACACGTTCCTGTTATACGTGTACCTTTTTGTACTCTTTCAGGCCATTTTGAAAAGAAGTCCTAAAAGAGGTTTATTCAGGCGTTTTATGTTAATTTTAAGAGAGAAAAAGATATCTGGACAAAATCATTTTAAGACCCGCTGGAAAAGGGAATAGGAAGTAAACGTACTTCTTTCATCACTGGTTCTTTCACGCAAGGCCGGTAATAATAAGAGTTCCTTTACTGCGGCTGGTATGAATGTACAGAGAGGGGAAGAAGTATGGCTAAAAGAAAAACGAAATTCATGTGCCAGGAATGCGGCTATGAATCAGCGAAATGGATGGGAAAATGTCCGGGGTGCGGACAATGGAATACGATGGTGGAAGAGGTCGAGAAGCCAGCTTCAACGAGAAGAGGCGCTTTTGCACATTCACAGGGAACGGCCATAGCGGCAAAAGCTACACCGATTACATCCATCGAAACAGTCAGCGAACCCCGCATACATACCGATTTAAATGAATTAAACCGTGTCCTCGGGGGCGGTATTGTAAGAGGCTCTCTTGTTCTTATAGGGGGAGATCCTGGTATCGGGAAATCAACGCTGCTGCTTCAAGTATCCTCACAGCTGGCGAACAAAAAACATTCGGTCCTCTATATATCAGGGGAAGAATCCATGCGTCAGACGAAGCTTCGCGCTGACCGTTTAGGTGTTTCTTCAGACAGCCTGCTCGTTTATTCGGAAACCAGTCTTGAAGAAATCAGCAGAACGATTGAAACAGTCAACCCTGACTTTGTCATTATTGATTCCATACAGACGATTTTCCATCCGGAAGTCACATCGGCGCCGGGGAGCGTTTCCCAGGTTAGGGAATGTACCGCTGAACTGATGCGCATTGGCAAAACGAAGGGGATCGCCATTTTTATCGTAGGGCATGTTACAAAGGAGGGCTCCATTGCGGGTCCTAGACTTCTGGAGCACATGGTGGATACGGTTTTATACTTTGAAGGTGAACGCCATCATACATACCGGATTTTACGAGCTGTAAAAAACAGATTCGGGTCAACAAACGAGATGGGTATTTTTGAAATGAAGGAATTAGGGCTAGAGGAAGTGGCCAATCCATCGGAAATTTTCCTCGAAGAGCGATCACAGGGGGCTGCTGGCTCAACAGTCGTTGCCTCCATGGAGGGGACGAGACCTGTTCTGGTTGAAATTCAGGCGCTTATTTCCCCGACAAGCTTTGGGAATCCAAGACGAATGGCAACCGGAATCGATCATAATCGGGTCCCGCTCCTGATGGCTGTTTTGGAAAAGCGGGTCGGAATGCTTCTGCAAAATCAGGATGCTTATCTAAAAGTCGCCGGCGGAGTAAAGCTGGATGAGCCGGCAATTGATTTGGCCATTGCAGTCAGCATTGCGTCGAGCTTTCGGGATAAGCCGACAAAAGCAACAGACTGCATTATCGGGGAAGTTGGACTCACAGGAGAGGTCAGAAGAGTCTCAAGAATCGAGCAAAGAGTGCAGGAAGCGGCCAAGCTGGGCTTTGAACGGGTCATCCTGCCGGCGAACAATCTTGGCGGCTGGAGCGCACCGGGAGGAATTGAACTGATCGGAGTAAGCTCTGTAGGTGAAGCGCTAAAGGCTGCGTTAGGGGGATAAACATGGAGACTAAAAAAATGGGCGAAAAAACAATGAGTGAAATCCTTCGGTTCATGGCTCCGGGTACGCCTATCAGGGAAGGGATTGATAATGTTCTGCGCGCCAATACAGGCGGGCTGATTGTATTGGGCTCAAAAGAAAAGCTGAGCAACCTTGTTGATGGGGGTTTTCAGATTAATTGCCCATTTTCGCCGAGTTATTTGTATGAGCTGGCCAAGATGGACGGGGCTATTATCTTAAATGAAGAAGGAAGCATGATTCTGATTGCGAATGCCCAGCTTGCTCCTGATCCCGGCGTACCATCTACGGAAACGGGCATGCGGCATCGCACGGCTGAGCGGGTAGCGCGGCAAACAGGTGCATTAGTGATTGCCATTTCCCAGAGACGCAATGTCATTACCCTTTATAAGGGGCATTCCCGTTATGCGCTAAGGGATATTGGCGTTATTTTAACAAAGGCGAATGTAGCTGTTCAAACGCTTGAAAAATATAAGGTGGTTCTTGAACAGAGCATCGGCAATCTCAGTATCCTGGAATTTGAGGAGCTTGTTACTTACAGCGACATCCTCCATGTTTTTCATAATATTGAAATGGTTCTGCGCATTAAAAATGAGCTGCTCACTTATTTAAGTGAACTGGGCACCGAAGGAAGGCTGATCCGGCTCCAGATGAATGAGCTGCTGGTGGAGCTTGAACGGGAAGCAGAATGGATTATTAGAGATTATTCTCAATCAAGAGACATCGACTCCAAGGAAGCCCTTGTCAAACTACAGGTGCTTTCAAAAGGGGAAATGCTCGAAGACTCTGTCATCCTAAAGCTTTTGGGCTATAACGGGTATATTCACACGGAAGAATTCAAATGCCCACGCGGCTTCCGCATGCTGAATAAAGTTCCGCGACTGCCGCCAATTATTATTGATAATCTGATTAACCGGTTTGAAGAATTCCCGAATATCATTACGGCAACTGTAGAGGAGCTCGATGAGGTGGAAGGAATCGGGGAAGTGCGGGCGAGAAAAATTAAAGAGGGACTTAAGCTCATAAAGGAGCAGGTTTTTGCGGATCGTCAGCTATAAAGAGACCATTGAACTATGTAATTGGTTATGCTAAAATGATTAGTTAATTATTTGACAGTTTATTGCCAATGGTGCTAACCTTAAAGTGGAAGAAAGTATTAATTGAAACAGGTCTTTTACTATCGTGAAATAATTAATAAGGAACAAAAATGAAAATACCCGTGATTCAGGGTTTCAATTTTGTGAATTTGTTTATAATGATTAAAAGGAGGTGAAGGAATGTTAAAACGTATTGTACAGGCATGCTTCCTTATTATTGGGGTGACGCTTGGAATCTTTTTAATTCCTGACTTATTAAAATTAATCAGTTTAGATGACATTCCTCTTTTAAACAATCCATACGTGTCCGCCATTTTAGGTGCTATTATTTTTTATCTTTTAACTTTTTGGGCGGTTGATCATGTCGTCAATTTTGTGAGATGGGCAGAAGAATCACTGGTAAAAGTACCTATAACTGATATTATTTTTGGAAGTGTCGGCCTGGTTTTTGGATTAGTCATTGCCTTTTTAATCGGATATGCACTAAATGCGATTGAGGTGCCGATACTGAATACCGTTGCTCCTATTGTGCTGACGCTTATATTTGGCTATCTGGGATTTCAGGTTGGCTTTAAAAAGCGGGATGAGCTTTTAAGCTTATTTTCAAGCAAGAAAAAGAAAAGCAATGAAGAAGAAATTGAGCCTGAAGCTGCACCTAAAAAATCACTCAAGATTCTTGACACAAGCGTGATTATCGATGGACGCATTGCTGATATCTGCCAGACTGGCTTTTTGGAAGGCACGATTGTCATTCCACAGTTTGTACTTGAAGAACTCCAGCATATTGCTGATTCATCAGATGTATTAAAGCGCAACCGAGGCAGACGGGGTCTGGATATATTAAATCGGATTCAAAAAGAGCTTTCGATTAATGTGGAAATCTATGAAGGTGATTTTGAAGAAATCCAAGAGGTGGACAGCAAGCTGGTGAAGCTGGCTAAATTAACGAATGGCGTCGTGGTGACCAACGATTTTAACTTGAATAAAGTTTGTGAACTGCAAAAAGTGGCAGTCCTTAATATTAATGACCTGGCTAATGCGGTCAAACCGGTTGTGCTGCCAGGTGAAGAAATGAAAGTACAGGTAATAAAAGACGGCAAGGAACAGAATCAGGGGATTGCTTATCTGGACGACGGCACGATGATCGTGGTGGAAGAAGGCAGAAATTATATTGGCAAACATATTGATGTTCTTGTCACAAGTGTTCTGCAGACATCAGCCGGAAGAATGATCTTTGCAAAACCCAAGCTTCTGGAAAAAGCTTTATAATGTAGGATGGAAAGTAGGACAGAACGTGCAGGGAGATTGATTTCCCTGCCTTTTTGCCTGCTTTTTTATCAAGGCTGTTTTCGCAAAGTTTGTTGCTATTTATATTATATTTACTGAGTTGATTGTAGTGGAAGGTGCGAGATCCTCGAAAATGCATTCGCATTCTCTTCGTGCGGTGTTTACTCAAGGTAGCTTATTCAACGTCCTACGGGAGTAGCGGGACAGGTGAGACCCCACAGACGCGTACCGTCGAGGAGGCTCACCGCCCGCCCCGTGGTTTGCTGAGCATCCTCTCACTGCAATCAACGGACACCATTGATAAGCGAAAAACAACAATTTATATAAAAAGAGCCTTTATCAAAAAAGAAAGTATAAACTATATAGCCCTAGCGCCTTCTCCTCTCGATGTGTCGGGGGTGACCAAGGCGCTTGCGCTTTTCTAAAAAGAGGAGTCAAAGATATGAATTATCAAGCGATTCTCCCGGCAGCCGGACAGGGGAAACGAATGGGAGCCGGAAAGAATAAGCTTTTTCTGGAAATTGGGAATGTCCCTGTGTTTATACATACGTTAAGAGTTTTTGAGAGCGACCCGGAGTGTACGGGCATTATTCTGGCCATTAATCCACAGGATGAGGAAGAAATGCGCACACTCTTAAACAAGCACCAGATTAAGAAGGTGGCTGCAATGGTTGAAGGCGGTAAGGAAAGGCAGCATAGTGTCTATAATGCGGCCGAGGCAGCTTCGGGCGAGGAAGTAGTGCTGGTTCATGACGCTGCCCGCCCTTTTATTACCCGGGATTTACTGCAGCCTCTGGTGAAAGCAGCCTGGGAAAAAGGAGCTGCTGTTCTGGCAGTGCCGCTGAAGGATACCGTTAAAAAAGCAGACGGGCATTTAATCACAGAAACGCTTGAACGTTCCTGTCTGTGGGCAGTTCAAACTCCACAGGCCTTTCGTGTTTCTTCCCTGCTTGAGGCACACCGCAAGGCAGACGAAGACGGCTTTTTAGGAACAGATGATGCGAGCCTTGTAGAGCGGTTAGGCAATGAAGTGGTGATTGTTGAGGGAAGTTACGATAATATTAAGCTGACTACGCCGGAAGATATGTATTTTGCGGAAGCAATTATAAAGAAAAGAACTCATATGTAAAGGGGATTATGATCATGTTTCGGATTGGACAAGGATTTGATGTTCACCAGTTTGCTGAAGGACGCCCGCTGATTATCGGGGGTATTGAAATACCATATGAGAAAGGGCTTTTAGGACATTCAGATGCAGATGTCCTGCTGCATACAGTGGCAGATGCCTGCCTTGGGGCTATAGGAGAAGGGGACATTGGACGGCATTTTCCTGATACCGATCCTGAATTCAAGGATGCCGATTCGGCAAAGCTTCTGCAGCATGTATGGGGAATCGTAAAAGAAAAAGGGTATGAGCTGGTTAATGCAGACTGCACCA
The DNA here is from genome assembly GCF_023715565.1 of Cytobacillus firmus. Taxonomy (GTDB): domain Bacteria; phylum Bacillota; class Bacilli; order Bacillales; family Cytobacillaceae; genus Cytobacillus; species Cytobacillus firmus_C. The sequence goes on from NZ_JAMBOJ010000029.1 coordinate 10,958, forward strand.
TCATCGCCCAGAAGCCGAAGATGGCTCCTCATATCGGTAAAATGCAGGAGCGGATTGCAGAGCTTCTGGAAACCGAAAAAGAAAATATTAATGTGAAAGCGACAACTACAGAAAAGCTAGGCTTTACGGGACGGGGAGAAGGAATCGCTTCCCAGGCCACTGTCTTGCTGAAAAAGATAGAGAACCGTTAAAATTACCTTTCAAGAGAAAAACCTGAGTGTTAAAATATAGCTTACGATAAACTCAAGATTCAAGATTATAAGGAGGCAGTCAGTATGTCAAATGAAATCCGCGTCCGCTACGCTCCGAGTCCGACTGGGCATTTACATATCGGAAATGCGAGAACGGCGCTTTTTAACTATTTGTTTGCAAGAAGCAAAGGCGGGAAATTCATCATCCGCATTGAGGATACAGATAAGAAACGGAATATTGAAGGCGGCGAGGAAAGCCAGCTTCATTATTTAAAATGGCTTGGCATGGATTGGGATGAAAGCATTGACAGGGAAGGCGAATACGGTCCATACCGCCAATCTGAAAGAAATCATATCTATGAAACCTATTACAAAGAATTGCTCGAAAAAGGGCATGCTTATAAATGCTATTGTACGGAAGAGGAACTGGAAGCAGAGCGTGAGGCTCAATCTGAAAAAGGCGAGACTCCTGCTTACTCAGGAAAATGCCGCCACCTGACAGAGGAAGAAAGAGCTGCGCTTGAAGCGGAAGGCAGAAAGCCGAGCATCCGCTTCCTGGTGCCAAAAGGCAAGATGCTGACATTCAATGACATGGTAAAAGGGGAAGTGTCATTCGAGTCGGATGGCTTCGGGGACTATGTCATCGTCAAGAAAGACGGCACGCCTACCTACAACTTTGCGGTAGCGGTGGATGATCACCTGATGAAAATTTCTCATGTGCTGCGCGGGGATGACCACATTTCCAATACGCCTAAGCAGCAGATGATCTATGAAGCATTGGGCTGGGACCTTCCTGTGTTCGGCCATATGACTTTAATTGTCAATGAAAGCCGCAAAAAACTGAGCAAGCGCGATGAGACGATCATTCAGTTCATTGAACAATACGAAGAGCTCGGCTACTTGCCGGAAGCACTCTTTAACTTTATTGCTCTTCTTGGCTGGTCTCCTGCAGGGGAGGAAGAGATTTTCTCGAAAGAAGAATTCATCGATATATTTGATGAAAACCGCCTTTCAAAATCTCCGGCCCTTTTCGATAAGCAGAAGCTTGAATGGATGAATAACCAGTACATGAAGAAGCTTGATCAGGAGCGATTGGTGTCGATTTCGGCTCCTCATCTGGTGAAGGCAGGGAAGATCAGCGAAAACTGGCAGCAGGAAAACGAAGAGTGGGTTAACAGCCTGATCACTCTTTACCAGGAAAAAATGAGTTTTGGTGCTCAGATTGTCGAACTATCAGAACTGTTCTTTACAGAGGAAATGACCGTTGATGAAGAAGCGAAGGAAGTTCTTGCTGAAGAGCAGGTTCCTGAAGTGCTGTCTGCATTCCTGCAGGAAGTTGAGGCACTTGCGGAATTCAAGGCAGGTGAAATTAAAGCGGCTATGAAGGCTGTGCAGAAATCAACAGGCCATAAGGGCAAAAAGCTCTTCATGCCTATCCGTTCCGCAACGACTGGCCAAACCCATGGACCGGATCTGCCGCAGGCTATCGAGCTTTTAGGAAAAGAAAAAGTAAAATCTCGTTTAATGAGCATTATTGGTTAACATCTTGGAGAAAATGTAATATAGTATTAAGTAAATTATTCTATATTGAAAAGTGTTGAAGAGGAAAAGTAAGAAAAAAGATGCTTTTTAGAGAGAACCATCACCGGCTGAAAGTGGTTTAAGCCTCTCTTTATTCTGAAGTGCGCCTCTGAGCCTCAATTCGAACGGGTGCCATGCTTCCAAGTAGATTTGAGCGGAAACTTATCCGTTAACAAGTTAAAGTTGAGGCTATTTTAGCCTAAACAGAGTGGAACCGCGCGTAAGCGTCTCTGTCCGATTGTGGCAGAGGCGCTTTTTTATATGCAAAACCCGCAACAAATTAGTATTTTAGAAAAAGATTAATAAAAAGAAGATCTACGCCAGGAGGGGAAATGAACCATGTTTGCAAGAATGAAGGAAGATATCGAAGTGGTATTTGAACAGGATCCTGCAGCAAGAAGTTATTTGGAAGTAATATTAACTTACTCAGGATTGCATGCTGTCTGGTCACACCGCATTGCCCACGCTCTTTTTAAGCGGAAGTTTTATTTTCTTGCAAGAGTGGTTTCCCAGATCAGCCGCTTTTTCACAGGAATTGAAATTCATCCCGGAGCCAAGATCGGCAGACGCTTTTTTATCGACCATGGCATGGGGGTTGTCATCGGGGAAACATGTGAAATCGGTGATAATGTAACCGTTTTTCAGGGTGTGACACTGGGAGGAACCGGAAAGGAAAAAGGCAAGCGCCATCCTACCATTAAGGACAACGCGCTGATTGCAACTGGGGCGAAGGTTTTGGGCTCTATTACAATTGGCGAGAATTCTAAGGTGGGTGCAGGCTCTGTTGTTCTTCATGAGGTTCCGCCAAATTCAACAGTAGTCGGGATTCCCGGAAGAGTGAAAATCCGGGATGGTGTGAAAATCGGCAAGGATTTAAATCATTGTGATCTTCCCGATCCAATTGCAGACCGGTTTAAGGAACTGGAAGGGGAGCTGCGGGAGTTAAAAACGGAAGTGGAAACATTGAGGAAAGAAAGGAGCCAGGTTCATGGCCATTCAAATCTATAATACACTTACTCGTCAAAAAGAAGATTTTATTCCCTTAGAAGAGGGAAAAGTGAAAATGTATGTGTGCGGGCCAACCGTTTATAACTATATCCATATAGGGAATGCCCGTCCGCCGATTGTATTTGATACGGTAAGAAGATATCTTGAGTTTCGCGGCTTTGATGTGCAGTATGTCTCCAATTTTACGGATGTGGATGATAAGCTGATCCGGGTGGCTAATGAATTAGGAACAGATGTTCCGTCTATTGCAGAACGGTTCATCAATGCTTATTTTGAGGACGTTTCTGCACTTGGCTGCAGAAAGGCTGATGTCCATCCGAGAGTAACTGAAAGTATCGATATCATTATTGAATTTATCCAGACCTTGATTGATAAAGGCTATGCGTATGAATCAGAGGGAGATGTTTATTACCATACCCGGAAATTTGATGAGTACGGAAAGCTTTCTCACCAGTCCATTGATGAATTGCGCGTCGGCGCGCGCATTGCCGTCGGCGAGAAAAAACAGGACTCCCTTGACTTTGTTCTCTGGAAAGCGGCGAAGGAAGGGGAAATCGCGTGGGAGAGCCCTTGGGGGCAAGGAAGACCAGGATGGCATATCGAATGCTCGGCGATGGCAAAGAAATACCTTGGAGAGATGATTGATATCCATGCCGGAGGACAGGATCTGGCCTTCCCGCATCATGAAAATGAAATCGCCCAGTCGGAAGCTCTGACAGGAAAAACCTTCGCCCGCTACTGGATGCATAACGGGTATATTAATATCGACAACGAAAAAATGTCCAAATCACTGGGGAATTTCGTCCTGGTTCATGACATTATCCAAAAGCATGACCCGCAGGTTTTAAGATTTTTCATGCTGTCGGTTCATTACAGACATCCGATCAACTACAGCGATGAGCTTTTGGAGAATACCCGGACAGGACTAGAGCGCATTAAAACGTCTTATCATAATTTGCTGCACCGCAGAGAAGCAAGTGTGAACCTGACCGATAATAATCAGGAGTGGCTGGATAAAATTACAGCTCTTCATGAGCAGTTCATTCGGGATATGGATGATGATTTTAACACAGCGAATGCTGTCTCCATTTTGTTCGAACTGTCAAAGCTTGCGAATTATTATCTGATGGAGAAAAACACAGCTGTGGAAGTGATTGATGCTTTCACGAAGGAATTTGAAACACTGTTTGATGTATTGGGGCTTTCACTTGAAGAGGCACATGCAGATCTTCTGGATGAGGAAATCGAACAGCTGATTGAAGAGAGGCAGCAGGCCAGAAAAGAGCGCAACTTCGAACTGGCAGATAAAATCCGCGATCAGTTGAAAGAAATGAATATTATCCTTGAAGATACACCGCAGGGAATCAGATGGAAAAGAGGCTAAACAATGCTTCACTATGATAACAAAGTAGATGAAAAACAATTGAATAGTCTTGCCCTGGCGTATATGGGAGACGCAGTATTTGAGACCTATATACGCCACCATCTCCTGCAAAATGGACGGGTCAGGCCACACTTTCTCCACAAAGAGGCGACCCGGTATGTTTCTGCAAAAGCCCAGTCCCTTATCATTCATGAATTAATAGACGCTGAACGGCTGACAGAAGAAGAACTGGCGGTCGTCCGCAGGGGGCGGAATGCCAAGTCCGGTTCGGTGCCAAAAAATACAGATGTCCAAACATACAGATACAGCACAGCTTTTGAATCGCTGATCGGCTATCTGTTTTTAGCGAAAAGACAGGAGCGGATGGAAGAGCTGATTCTGGAATCCATAGATTTAGTTGAGAAAAAGAAAGGAGGAGCGGTAAAATGAGCCAGGATTTTATCATTGGGAAGAATCCCGTTATTGAAGCATTGAAGTCAGAGAGGGATATTAATAAGATTTTTATTGCAGAAGGTTCGCAGGGCGGGCAGATGCAGCAGGTAATCGGTTTGGCGAAATCAGCCGGGGTGCTGGTCCAGTTTGTACCCAAGAAAAAAATAGATGGAATGGCAGAGGGAAATCATCAAGGAGTCATTGCACAGGTTGCTGCCTACCAATATGCAGAAATCGATGATCTGTTTGCAGTTGCAGAAAAGAAAAATGAAGCACCATTCTTCCTGCTGCTGGATGAAATTGAAGATCCGCACAATCTGGGATCCATCATGAGAACGGCCGATGCAGTCGGTGCCCATGGGATCATTATCCCGAAGAGGAGAGCGGTCGGGCTTACAGCAACGGTAGCTAAAGCATCAACAGGTGCTATCGAGTATATTCCGGTTGTCCGTGTTACCAATATGTCAAGGACGATTGATGAATTAAAAGAAAGAGGAGTCTGGATTGCCGGTACGGATGCGAAAGGAAAACAGGACTACCGCCAGATGGATGGAGCGATGCCTTTAGGCCTTGTGATTGGCAGTGAAGGAAAAGGAATGGGCCGCCTGATACGTGATAAATGCGACTTCCTCATTAACCTGCCGATGGCTGGACATGTTACCTCCCTTAATGCATCAGTTGCCGCTGCACTACTCATGTATGAGGTTTATCGGAAACGGCACCCGCTTGAGGGATAAAAATGGACATCCTTCTTGTTGACGGATACAACATAATTGGTGCTTGGCCAGAACTCAGGGAGCTCAAAGACAAGGACTTATCCTCAGCCAGAGACCGCCTGATTGAAAAAATGGCCGAGTACCAGGGATATTCCGGGTACAGAGTGATTGTCGTGTTTGATGCCCACTACGTAAAGGGCACGGAAAAAAAGTTTAAGAATTCAAAGGTTGAAGTTATTTTCACGCGGAATAATGAAACGGCAGATGAACGCATCGAAAAATTGGCTATCGATCTCAGTAATATTAAAACTCAAATTCATGTAGCAACCTCCGATTTCACAGAGCAATGGGTCATATTTGGCCAAGGAGCCCTAAGGAAATCAGCGAGGGAGCTCTTGAATGAAATGAATTTGATTGAAAGCAGCATCGAAAAAAAAGTAAAAAAAATTCAAGAGAAAAAGCCAGTTTCCAAGATACATCTCAGTGATGAAGTGGCAGAAATTTTTGAAAAATGGCGCAGAGGAGGCCAATGAGCGGTTGACGCTTGAAAAAACCGTGCTGTATAATGTTTCTAACCATGCTTGTACGGTCGGGGGGATCCTAGTGAGTGCTGACTTCAAGACAATCGACGAAAATCTTATAGACTTTATACAGCTAGAGGACGAAGAAATAGTGGAGCTCGTGCATAAGGGAGAGAGTGAGGCGCTGGATTATCTGATTCATAAGTACCGCAACTTTGTCCGGGCAAAAGCAAGATCCTATTTTTTGATTGGCGCAGATAAAGAAGATATTGTACAAGAGGGAATGATCGGCTTATACAAGGCGATCCGAGACTTTAAAGAGGACAAGTTGTCTTCATTTAAAGCGTTTGCCGAACTGTGCATCACCAGGCAAATCATAACCGCCATTAAGACGGCGACCCGCCAAAAGCATATTCCGCTGAACTCATATGTGTCTCTGGACAAGCCCATTTATGATGAGGAATCGGACAGAACGCTTATGGATGTGATCTCCGGGGCAAAGGTTATGGACCCTGAAGAGCTGATTATCAACCAGGAAGAATTTGACCATATTGAAGTGAAAATGTCTGAGCTTTTGAGTGACCTTGAACGCAAGGTGCTTGCTCTTTATTTGGATGGGCAGTCCTATCAGGAAATCTCCGAAGAACTGAACCGACATGTTAAATCGATTGACAATGCTCTGCAGCGGGTGAAGAGAAAGCTGGAAAGATATCTGGAAGTGCGCGAATTTTCCCTGTAGCATAATTTTCCAACACCTTGCTTTTTTTGCAGTTATTGACATGTTTTGGGGTGCGTGTTAAAGTTTTAAGGGCGTAATGTGAGTTAGTAGGTGGAAATATGAAAAAGGTAATTTTAGCATGCTCCGTATGTGGATCCAGAAATTATTCCACTGCGAGTAAAAATGATGCTGCAAGGCTGGAATTAAAGAAATTCTGCAGCACATGCAGTGCTCATACGATCCATAAAGAAACAAAGTGATTATATAGATAAGAAGTTTGTTCTTTTAATAGACTGAAGCTGAGTGTTTTAGACTGATTGAAAGACCGGTCTGATTTTGAAGCCGCTTTCGCTTCTTGTTAAAGGATATATCTTTCGAAAGTTGGGGGTTACGAAATGCAGCGCATCGTAAATTTTTTCCGTGAAGTTGGCCGGGAAATGAGAAAGGTCAGCTGGCCTAAACGCAAAGAGCTGACAAGCTATACTGTTACTGTTCTTGCTACAGTTACGTTCTTCGCTCTGTTTTTTGCAGTGCTTGACCTGGGAATTTCTGAATTGATTCGTTTAATTCTTGAATAACCCCTGAGTTTCCATGGTATAATGGAGAATAACACAGGAAACATTTGCAAAGCCCGGAAACGGGTTTTTTAATTTGGAGAAAAATAATAAATTGTTGAATACAGGGAGGGAAGGACGAACAAGTCCTCGTAAATGGAAAAGAATTGGTATGTTGTTCATACGTACTCCGGTTATGAAAATAAAGTAAAAGCCAATCTGGAGAAGCGTGTTGAATCAATGGGTATGCAAGATAAGATCTTTCGGGTGGTAGTCCCTGAAGAAGAAGAAACAGAATTAAAGAACGGCAAGAAAAAGGTAGTGAAGCGCAAGGTCTTCCCTGGTTATGTACTGGTGGAAATCGTAATGACAGATGATTCCTGGTATGTAGTAAGAAATACTCCGGGTGTAACCGGATTCGTAGGTTCGGCAGGTTCAGGTTCAAAGCCTACTCCGCTATTGCCTGAGGAAGTTACTCAAGTTCTTAAGCATATGGGTGTTGAAGAAGCCCGCTTTGATATCAATTTTGAGATCGGCGAAACGGTAAAGGTGAACGAAGGTCCGTTTGCGAACTTCACAGGATCGATTGAAGATATTGATAAAGATAAGGCGAAGATTAAAGTGCTTGTGAACATGTTTGGCCGCGACACTCCGGTTGAACTTGATTTTTCACAGATTGAAAAACTGTAAGAATCAGCCTTCTGTGAAAGTACTTTAATATATCTTTGTAAAAAAACTTGAAATTGGCTTTGAAAAGTGATAATATTTCAAAGGTCAGTATGTCTCGGACAAAGAGACTGGACAATAGTTAAAAGTTCTTTATCTTAATATAAAGACTATAAGTTGAGTGGGAGGGAGATTTCCCTATTACCACATCACGGACTTTAAGGAGGTGTGTCTCGTGGCTAAAAAAGTAATCAAACTTGTAAAGCTGCAAATCCCTGCAGGTAAGGCAAACCCTGCACCACCGGTAGGACCGGCACTAGGTCAAGCAGGTGTTAACATCATGGGATTCTGTAAGGAATTTAACGCTCGTACAGCTGAACAAGCTGGCTTAATCATTCCTGTTGAAATCACGGTTTTTGAAGACCGTTCATTTACATTTATTACGAAAACTCCTCCTGCTGCAGTTCTTCTTAAGAAGGCGGCTGGAATCGAGTCTGGTTCTGGTGAACCAAACCGTAATAAAGTAGCAACAGTCAAGCGTGACAAGGTACGCGAGATTGCTGAAACAAAGATGCCTGACCTAAACGCTGCAAGCGTAGAAGCTGCAATGCGTATGGTTGAAGGTACTGCACGCAGCATGGGTATCGTTATCGAAGATTAATCCATGTATGAAGCAGATTAAGGGATGAGGTTGCGACGTTGAATTTGGTTTCACTCGCAACCTTTGTTCTGTCAAGAGCGGGCGCCTTAATGGGCGCCTCCGCTTTTCGTGTTGAGCAGCGGCGCCTTCAACCAAGACGCCCTCGCTTTTACTCGTGGGAGGTTATTCCGCTAAAACCACAATCAAGGAGGAAATAAAAATGGCTAAAAAAAGTAAGAAGTACGCAGAAGCTGTGAAGCTTGTTGATTCTTCAAAAGCTTATCCGATTGCTGAAGCAATTGAACTTACGAAGAAAACTAATTTTGCAAAATTTGATGCAACTGTTGAGGTAGCATTCCGCCTTGGAGTTGACCCTAAGAAAGCTGACCAGCAAATCCGTGGAGCAGTTGTTCTTCCAAACGGAACTGGTAAAACTCAGCGCGTTCTTGTATTCGCTAAAGGCGAAAAAGCGAAAGAAGCAGAAGCTGCTGGAGCAGATTTCGTAGGTGATTCTGAATACATCAACAAAATCAGCCAAGGCTGGTTCGACTTTGATGTAATCGTTGCTACACCTGACATGATGGGTGAAGTTGGTAAACTTGGCCGCGTATTAGGACCTAAAGGCTTAATGCCAAACCCTAAGACTGGCACAGTTACTTTTGACGTTCAAAAAGCAGTTAACGAAATCAAAGCAGGTAAAGTTGAATACCGTGTTGACAAAGCTGGTAACATCCACGTGCCAATCGGTAAAGTATCTTTCGAAGACGAAAAGCTTGTTGAAAACTTCAACACTATTTTCGACACAATGATGAAAGTGAAGCCTGCTGCTGCTAAAGGAACTTACATGAAGAACGTTTCTGTTACTTCTACAATGGGACCTGGCGTTAAAGTAGATCCTTCATCTGTTGCAGTTAAATAATAACAATTGACATTCTAAAATACATGCTGTAATATGTATTTTGTTGTTAAAATATAATAACATTTGTGCCGTAGACAGCAGGTGCTTAATTGCTTAATTTCCTGCCGAGGTATTACGATAGAATTGCTTTTTCTTGCTATTGTATACTTCCTCCATGTCTGCAAAGTCGTGGAGGTTTTTTATTGGACGGTATGAATGTAGAAAATTCTACAGGAGGTGTAAGGATGAGCAGCGTTATCGAACAAAAGAAACAAATCGTAGACGAAATTGCTGATAAGCTTAAATCAAGTTTATCAACAGTTGTTGTTGACTACCGTGGTCTTTCTGTTGCAGAAGTTACTGAACTTCGTAAACAGCTTCGTGAAGCTGGCGTGGAATTCAAAGTATACAAGAATTCAATGACTCGCCGTGCTGCTGAAGCTGCTGAACTTTCTGGTTTAAACGAGTCTTTAACTGGACCTAACGCAATCGCGTTCAGCACAGAAGATGTTGTTGCTCCAGCGAAAATCCTTAATGATTTCGCGAAAAAGCATGAAGCACTTGAAATTAAAGCAGGTGTAATCGAAGGAAATATCGCTTCAGTAGAAGATGTCAAAGCTCTTGCTGAACTACCATCACGCGAAGGCTTGCTTTCTATGCTACTCAGCGTACTTCAAGCACCTATCCGCAATCTTGCTCTTGCTGCAAAAGCTGTTGCAGATCAAAAAGAAGAACAAGGCGCGTAAGTTAATTTTAGCGTTAAACTAATAGATTCAAACCAAAAATAAGGAGGAAACATAATCATGACTAAAGAACAAATCATTGAAGCAGTTAAATCTATGACTGTTTTAGAACTAAACGACTTAGTAAAAGCTATCGAAGAAGAATTTGGTGTAACTGCTGCTGCTCCTGTAGCAATGATGGGCGGAGCTGCTGCTGGTGGCGCTGCTGAAGAGCAAACTGAATTTGAAGTTGTTCTTACTTCTGCAGGCGACCAAAAAATCAAAGTTATCAAAGTGGTACGTGAAATCACAGGTCTTGGACTTAAAGAAGCGAAAGAACTTGTTGACAACACTCCAAAAGCTCTTAAAGAAGGCGTTTCTAAAGAAGAAGCTGAAGAAGTTAAAGCTAAGCTTGAAGAAGTTGGAGCTGGCGTTGAAGTTAAGTAATAGCCTTTATGAAAAGTCCGCTGCTTAAGCGGGCTTTTTGTTTTGGGGTCGAAATTACATTATTCTTTAACTTTTTGCTTTTTAGTGGGCAATCTTATATAATTCCTTCGAACCCATATAATTAGTGATTCTCCTTTTATCTTCTTATATATTCTCCTGGAGGTGATTTCATGTCTGAACACTACTATTCCAAAACACAGCAAGTTGATAGCAGCCCTAAAACCTGGAGCTATACTTTAAAGGAGTTCCCTTTCCGTTTTAAAACAGACAATGGTGTTTTTTCTAAGGGTGAAGTGGATTTTGGATCTAAGTTATTGATCGAAACATTTGAACAGCCGGAAGTGGATGGGAATATTCTCGATGTCGGCTGCGGATATGGGCCTATCGGGCTGACTGCTGCAAAGCTTATGCCGGAACGGACAGTCCATATGGTTGATGTAAATGAGAGGGCACTTGGCCTGGCGAAGGAAAATGCAGAATTGAATGGCATTAAAAATGTTCAAATCTATGAAAGTGACCGCCTTGAAAGTACGAAAGGCAATAAGTTTGCGGCTATCCTGACAAACCCGCCAATCCGCGCCGGGAAGAAGATAGTACATGATATTTTTGAACAAAGCTTCGAGGCTCTGATATCGGGCGGAGAGCTATGGGTTGTCATCCAGAAAAAGCAGGGTGCACCATCTGCGATCGATAAACTGACAGAGTTATTCGGTGAAGTGGAGACAGCAGAAAAGAAAAAAGGCTATTTAATATTAAGAGCAAAAAAAGATTGACTTGACTTTTTTGCTATGATAGTATTGTAAAATGCCAACATATTATATTCCTATTTATAACTAAATTTATCTAATAGTTGTATAAAATTGGTTTTAATGGGAAAGCTAACAAAATAATAGTCGTATTGTGAAAATGTGGTTTTTGAAGTGAAAACCCTTTTTCTTTTTGTCTTATAAGAATGGAAGCTTGGCTTATCTCCCTGTGCCTTTTTTGGGGAGAAGCCCGGTTTCTGGGCCAGTTATACTGGCTGGCTTCGTGCGCCATCGGTCCAGTCGCTAATACCTGAACCGATAGGCAGGCGCTCATCGCTTTTCTTATAGGATGATATAAATTGCTATTAGCAACAATAACGCTTGATTTGAGGGGTGAATCAGTTGACAGGTCAACTAGTTCAGTATGGACGACACCGCCAACGTAGAAGTTACGCACGAATCAGTGAAGTTTTAGAATTACCAAATCTAATCGAAATCCAAACCTCTTCTTATCAATGGTTTCTTGATGAGGGTTTACGAGAAATGTTCCATGATATTTCTCCGATTGAAGACTTTACTGGTAATTTGTCGCTTGAATTTATTGATTACAGCCTTGGCGAACCAAAATATTCCGTTGAGGAATCGAAAGAACGAGATGTTACATATTCTGCACCTTTACGTGTGAAAGTGCGTCTTGTAAACAAAGAAACAGGCGAAGTTAAAGACCAGGATGTCTTTATGGGTGACTTCCCGCTTATGACAGAGACAGGTACGTTCGTTATTAATGGAGCGGAACGTGTCATCGTATCCCAGTTAGTGCGTTCTCCGAGCGTATACTTCAGTGGAAAGCTTGATAAAAACGGGAAAAAAGGCTATTCAGCAACCGTAATCCCGAACCGCGGCGCATGGCTTGAGTATGAAACAGATGCCAAAGACGTCGTATACGTCAGAATAGATCGTACTCGGAAACTGCCCGTTACGGTTCTTTTGCGTGCACTTGGGTTCGGCTCTGATCAAGAGATCATTGATTTGATTGGAGACAACGAGTACATTCGCAACACGCTTGAAAAAGACAATACGGAAAGCACAGATAAAGCGCTCCTTGAAATTTATGAGCGCCTTCGTCCGGGCGAACCGCCAACGGTCGAAAATGCGAAAAGCCTGCTTGTCTCAAGATTCTTTGATCCAAAGCGTTATGACCTTGCGAACGTTGGACGCTATAAGATCAATAAGAAACTTCATATTAAAAACCGCCTGTTTGGCCAAAAACTGGCTGAAACGCTTGTGGATCCAGAAACTGGCGAAATTATTGCGGAAAAAGGCGTTACACTTGACCGCCGTACATTAGACCGCATTATTCCTAACCTTGAGAAGGATATCGGCTTCAAAACGGTAAGCCTATTAGGTGGAGTAGTAGATGATGAAGTATTGCTTCAGTCTATTAAGATTTACGCGCCTAATGAAGATGGCGAAAAAGTCATCAATGTGATTGGCAATGCCTATGTGGAAGAAGCAGTGAAAAACATTGCGCCTTCTGACATCATTGCATCTATCAGTTATTTCTTTAACCTTCTGCATTCTGTAGGAGATACAGATGATATTGATCATCTTGGAAACAGACGTCTTCGTTCAGTCGGAGAACTATTGCAGAACCAGTTCCGCATCGGTTTATCCCGTATGGAGCGTGTGGTCCGCGAGAGAATGTCCATCCAGGATACAAATACGATTACACCTCAGCAGCTGATTAATATCCGCCCTGTTATTGCGTCAATTAAAGAGTTCTTTGGAAGCTCTCAGTTGTCCCAGTTTATGGACCAGACGAATCCGCTTGCTGAACTTACGCATAAGCGCCGTCTTTCTGCGTTAGGGCCGGGTGGTCTGACGCGTGAACGTGCCGGCTTCGAAGTCCGTGATGTTCACTACTCTCACTATGGCCGTATGTGTCCGATTGAAACGCCTGAGGGACCAAACATCGGTTTGATTAACTCATTATCTTCCTTTGCGAAGGTGAACCGCTTCGGCTTTATTGAAACACCATATCGCCGAATCGACCCTGAGACCGGAAAAGTTACAGCCCGTATTGACTATCTGACAGCCGATGAAGAGGATAACTATGTAGTGGCCCAGGCGAATGCACTTCTTGGTGATGATGGTTCATTCCTAGACGAAGAAGTAGTTGCCCGTTTCAAAGGTGAGAACACAGTTGTCAAACGCGACCGTGTTGACTACATGGATGTATCGCCAAAACAGGTAGTATCTGCTGCTACAGCATGTATTCCATTCCTTGAAAACGATGACTCCAACCGTGCCCTGATGGGAGCGAACATGCAGCGTCAGGCAGTGCCATTGATGCAGCCGGAAGCGCCAAGAGTGGGAACTGGTATGGAATATGTATCAGGTAAGGACTCAGGTGCTGCAGTCATCTGTAAACATGAGGGAATTGTTGAGCATGTAGAAGCCCGTGAAGTTTGGGTTCGCCGCATTCAAAACGTGGATGGCCAGGAAGTTAAAGGCGATCTTGATAAATACAGAATGCTTAAATTCATCCGTTCCAACCAGGGAACCTGCTATAACCAGCGTCCAATTGTCGCTGTTGGCAACCGTGTAACAAAGGGAGAAATCCTTGCTGACGGTCCTTCTATGGAACTTGGTGAATTAGCTCTTGGACGCAACGTTCTTGTAGCATTCATGACATGGGATGGCTATAACTACGAGGATGCGATCATCATGAGTGAGCGCCTTGTAAAAGATGATGTTTATACATCCATCCATATTGAAGAATATGAATCAGAATCACGCGATACAAAGCTTGGACCTGAAGAGATCACAAGAGATATCCCTAACGTCGGGGAAGATGCACTGCGCAACCTGGACGAACGCGGAATTATCCGTACAGGTGCGGAAGTAAAAGATGGCGATCTTCTGGTTGGTAAAGTAACTCCTAAAGGGGTAACGGAACTGACAGCTGAAGAAAGGCTATTGCACGCAATCTTTGGTGAAAAAGCCCGTGAAGTCCGTGATACATCCCTTCGTGTGCCACATGGCGGCGGCGGTATTGTACTTGATGTTAAAGTATTTAACAGAGAAGACGGAGACGAGCTTCCTCCAGGTGTTAACCAGCTTGTACGCGTATATATCGTTCAGAAGCGTAAAATCTCTGAAGGTGACAAGATGGCCGGACGTCACGGTAACAAAGGTGTTATCTCCCGTATTTTACCGGAGGAAGATATGCCTTACCTGCCGGATGGCACTCCAGTAGACATCATGTTAAACCCTCTTGGGGTTCCATCACGTATGAACATCGGACAGGTGCTTGAGCTTCACCTTGGTATGGCTGCCAGAGCTCTTGGCATCCATGTTGCATCTCCTGTATTCGATGGTGCACGTGAGGAAGATGTTTGGTCAACGATCGAAGAAGCAGGCATGGCGCGTGATGCGAAGACTGTCCTTTATGATGGACGTTCAGGCGAGCCGTTCGACAACCGTGTATCTGTTGGTGTCATGTATATGATCAAACTGGCACACATGGTTGACGATAAGCTTCATGCCCGTTCAACAGGACCTTACTCTCTTGTTACGCAGCAGCCATTGGGCGGTAAAGCTCAGTTCGGCGGACAGCGTTTCGGTGAGATGGAGGTTTGGGCACTTGAAGCATATGGTGCTGCTTATACACTTCAAGAAATCTTAACAGTTAAGTCCGATGACGTGGTTGGACGTGTTAAGACTTATGAATCAATCGTCAAAGGCGAGAATGTTCCTGAACCAGGTGTACCGGAATCATTCAAGGTACTGATCAAAGAACTTCAAAGTTTAGGTATGGATGTTAAGATCCTATCCGGCGATGAAGAAGAAATTGAAATGCGCGACATGGAAGATGAAGATGAAGTTCAGCAGGCTGAATCATTGACAATCGCTCCGGAAACGCAAAACGAAGAGCAAGCAGTTACGAAAGAATAATTTAATATAAATTCCTTCATCCCTTGGCGCTCCGCCATCATGGCGGATGCCGCTGGGGATATTATTGGCACTTTGCTGCTGTTTGAGCAATAAGGGTAAAACCCGGAGATCAAAAGGGAGGTAGGCCCCTTGCTAGATGTAAACAATTTCGAGTATATGAAAATAGGTCTTGCTTCACCGGATAAGATACGTTCTTGGTCACATGGTGAAGTTAAGAAGCCTGAAACGATCAACTATCGTACATTAAAACCAGAAAAAGACGGTTTATTCTGCGAGCGCATTTTCGGACCGACAAAAGACTGGGAATGTCACTGTGGAAAGTATAAGCGTGTTCGATACAAAGGCGTGGTCTGTGACCGATGCGGCGTTGAAGTAACACGTGCAAAAGTTCGCCGTGAAAGAATGGGCCATATTGAACTTGCAGCCCCTGTATCCCACATTTGGTATTTCAAGGGCATTCCAAGCCGTATGGGTCTCGTGCTGGACATGTCTCCGCGTGCACTTGAGGAAGTTATTTACTTCGCTTCTTATGTTGTAACGGATCCTGGCGATACGGCTCTTGAGAAGAAGCAACTGCTTTCTGAAAAAGAGTACCGTGCATACCGTGAAAAATACGGAAACAAGTTCCAGGCATCCATGGGTGCTGAATCCATTAAAAAGCTTCTTTCTGACATAGATCTCAACAAAGAAGTAGATACCCTTAAAGAGGAACTGAAAACTGCCCAGGGTCAGCGACGCACTCGTGCAATCAAGCGCCTGGAAGTACTTGAAGCTTTCCGTGGTTCCGGGAATGAACCGTCCTGGATGATCTTAGACGTTCTTCCGGTTATTCCTCCGGAGCTTCGTCCGATGGTACAGCTGGATGGTGGACGTTTTGCTACTTCCGACCTGAATGACCTGTACCGCCGTGTAATTAACCGCAACAACCGTTTGAAGCGTTTATTGGACCTTGGTGCTCCAAGCATTATTGTTCAAAATGAAAAACGCATGCTTCAGGAAGCGGTAGATGCGCTAATTGATAACGGCCGCCGCGGAAGACCGGTAACTGGACCAGGAAACCGTCCGTTAAAATCCCTATCGCATATGCTTAAAGGGAAACAAGGGCGTTTCCGCCAGAACTTGCTTGGTAAGCGTGTTGACTATTCCGGACGTTCGGTTATCGTCGTAGGACCAAACTTAAAAATGTACCAGTGTGGACTTCCGAAAGAAATGGCATTGGAATTATTCAAGCCGTTCGTTATGAAAGAATTGGTGGAGAAGGGCTTAGCCCACAACATCAAATCTGCAAAGCGCAAAATAGAAAGAGTACAGCCGGAAGTTTGGGATGTTCTTGAAAGTGTTATTAAAGAGCACCCTGTATTGCTTAACCGTGCCCCGACTCTTCACAGACTCGGCATTCAGGCATTTGAACCGACATTAGTTGAAGGGCGCGCTATTCGTCTTCACCCGCTTGTATGTACTGCTTACAACGCAGACTTTGACGGTGACCAAATGGCTGTTCACGTGCCGCTTTCATCTGAAGCACAGGCAGAAGCACGCTTGCTGATGCTGGCAGCACAGAACATTCTGAATCCAAAAGACGGTAAGCCAGTTGTTACTCCTTCTCAGGATATGGTACTGGGTAACTATTACCTGACACTGGAAAGAGCTGGCGCCGTTGGCGAAGGTATGATTTTTAAAGATACAAGCGAAGCTCTGCTTGCTTATCAAAATGGATATGTTCACTTGCATACTAGAGTAGCTGTCCATGCTGGATCCTTAAATAATCAGACTTTCACTGAAGAACAAAACAAGAAGCTTTTATTAACTACGGTTGGTAAACTTATATTCAACGAAATTCTGCCTGAAACATTCCCTTACATTAACGAGCCTACAAAAGAAAACCTTGAGATTGAAACTCCTGTGAAATATTTTGTAGAGCCTGCTACTGATGTAGCTGCCGTTATCAAGGAAATGCCTCTGGTAGATCCGTTTAAGAAGAAAATCCTTGGAAACATCATTGCGGAAGTCTTTAAACGTTTCAAAATTACGGAAACGTCTAAAATGCTTGATCGCATGAAGAACCTAGGATTCAGGCACTCCACAAAAGCTGGTATTACAGTCGGTGTTGCTGACATCGTAGTATTAAGGGAGAAGCAGGAAATTATCCAGGAAGCACAGAGCAAGGTTGATAATGTAATGAAACAGTTCAGACGCGGTCTTATTACCGAAGACGAGCGTTATGATCGTGTTATTTCAATCTGGAGTGCAGCGAAAGATAATATCCAGGCAAAACTAATGAAGTCATTGGATAAATCCAACCCAATCTTCATGATGAGTGACTCCGGTGCCCGTGGTAACGCGTCCAACTTCACTCAGTTAGCCGGTATGCGCGGACTGATGGCCAACCCGGCTGGACGTATTATTGAATTACCGATCAAATCAAGTTTCCGTGAAGGTTTAACAGTACTCGAGTACTTTATTTCCACACACGGTGCCCGTAAAGGTCTTGCCGATACGGCTCTTAAAACAGCTGACTCAGGTTACCTGACTCGCCGCCTTGTTGATGTTGCGCAGGATGTCATCGTTCGTGACGACGATTGCGGAACTGACCGCGGCTTGCTTATCGCGTCTCTTAAGGATGGCACTGAAGTTATTGAAGCGCTTGAAGAGCGTCTGATTGGCCGATATGCAAGAAGAAATATCAAACATCCTGAGACAAATGAAGTGATCGTGCCTGAAAATGGATTGATCACTGAAGATTGTGCAGTCGAAATTGTTTCAGCTGGCATTGAAAAGGTATGGATCCGTTCAGCATTCACTTGTAACACCCGCCATGGTGTATGTAAGAAGTGCTACGGCCGCAACTTAGCTACCGGTCAAGAGGTTGAAGTTGGTGAAGCAGTAGGTATTATCGCTGCCCAATCCATCGGTGAACCAGGTACTCAGTTAACAATGCGTACCTTCCATACCGGTGGTGTAGCAGGAGACGATATCACTCAAGGTTTACCGCGTATCCAGGAAATTTTCGAAGCGCGTAACCCTAAAGGTCAGGCAGTTATTTCAGAGATCGATGGTGTTGTAGTCGGCTTAAATGAAGGCCGCGATCGCCAACAGGAAATTGTTGTACAGGGTGAAGTTGAGTCCAAGACTTACACAGCACCTTACACAGCCCGTTTAAAAGTAGCTGTGAACGACGAAGTAGTGCGTGGTCAGGAACTGACTGAAGGTTCCATTGACCCTAAAGAGTTAATTAAAGTGAGAGATGTAACAGCTGTTCAGGAATACTTGCTGCGTGAAGTTCAAAAGGTATACCGCATGCAGGGTGTTGAAATCGGCGATAAGCATATCGAAGTAATGGTTCGCCAGATGCTTCGCAAAGTGCGTGTAATTGATGCGGCAGAAACAGATGTGCTTCCAGGTACACTGCTTGATATCCATCAATTTACAGATGCCAATGAAAAAGCCATTCTTGCTGGTAAAATGCCTGCAACAGGACGTCCGGTTCTGCTGGGTATCACAAAAGCATCTCTTGAAACAGATTCGTTCTTATCAGCAGCATCCTTCCAGGAGACAACAAGAGTTCTTACCGATGCAGCGATCAAAGGCAAGCGCGATGAGCTTCTTGGCCTGAAAGAAAATGTAATTATTGGTAAGCTTGTCCCTGCTGGAACAGGCATGCAGCGATACAGAAGAGCAGAGCCTTATACAAACGAGGAAGCTGCAGAAGATACTGTTACTGTAGAATAATTTAATCATTGCGGTGCTTGCTTATTTGAAAGCAAGTGCCGCATTTTATAGTGAATAAACGAAATAAAAATCATTTTGCTTATTGACATTGATATATGAAGGTGTTACTATTGCAAAGGTGCTCCTATTCACCGGATACTTTGGAGGATGTCGTAAATGTCTTATGATAAAGTATTGCAGGCAAAAAGTATTATTGTAGGAACAAAGCAAACAGTCAAAGCTCTTAAACTGGGAACAATCGATGAAGTCGTAGTAGCCAGTGATGCTGATCCTAGAGTTACAGCAAAAGTGGTTAGTACAGCAACTGAAATGAACGTTCCGATTGTGTATGTCAATTCGATGAAAAAACTCGGAAAGGCATGTGGAATCGAAGTTGGGGCAGCAGCTGTTGCCATATCTATTTAAAAACTGTTTTTGTAGATTGGTATCTGCAAGAACTTTGTTTTTGTAACAAAATGAACCACCTGGATGTGTGGGCTTAAACAAATTCGAAGGGAGGAAAAATCAAATGCCTACTATTAATCAATTAGTGCGCAAGCCTCGTCAAACTAAGTCTGAGAAGTCAAATTCACCTGCTCTTAACAAAGGCTACAACAGCTTCAAAAAAGCTCAAACAAATGTAGCTTCACCTCAAAAGCGTGGTGTTTGTACTCGTGTTGGTACAATGACTCCAAAGAAACCGAACTCTGCATTACGTAAATATGCTCGTGTTCGTTTAACAAATGGTATCGAGGTTAATGCTTACATCCCTGGTATCGGGCACAACCTTCAAGAGCACAGTGTTGTTCTTATCCGTGGAGGACGTGTAAAAGACTTACCGGGTGTGCGTTATCACATCGTGCGCGGCGCTTTAGATACTGCTGGTGTTAACAACCGTATGCAAGGCCGTTCTAAATACGGTGCTAAGCGTCCAAAAGCAGCAAAAAAATAATTCTATTTAATAGACAACCATCTTTGAAAGGAGGAACAATCCATGCCACGTAAAGGTCCTGTAGCAAAAAGAGACGTATTGCCGGATCCGATTTACAACTCAAAGCTAGTTAGCCGTCTGATCAACAAAATGATGACTGATGGTAAGAGAGGTAAATCTCAAGCAATTCTTTACTCTGCGTTCGATATCATCAGCGAGCGCACTGGCAAAGAACCAATGGAAGTTTTCGATCAGGCGCTTAAAAACATCATGCCTGTACTTGAAGTTAAAGCACGCCGTGTAGGTGGTGCAAACTACCAAGTACCAGTTGAGGTGCGTCCTGACCGCCGTACTACTCTTGGTCTTCGCTGGTTAGTAAACTATGCGCGTCTTCGCGGAGAAAAGACAATGGAAGAGCGTTTAGCTAACGAAATTCTTGATGCAGCTAACAACACTGGTGCATCTGTTAAGAAACGTGAAGATACGCACAAAATGGCAGAAGCAAACAAAGCGTTTGCTCACTACCGCTGGTAAGATATACTGCATAATTAAAATAACACTCATACTAGGAAGGAGAAAGACCCAATGGCTAGAGAGTTCTCCTTAGAAAATACTCGTAATATCGGTATCATGGCTCACATCGATGCCGGTAAAACAACAACTACTGAGCGTGTACTTTACTACACGGGCCGTATCCACAAAATCGGTGAAACACACGAAGGTGCTTCACAGATGGACTGGATGGAGCAGGAGCAAGAGCGTGGTATCACAATCACTTCTGCTGCGACAACTGCTCAGTGGAAAGGCCACCGCGTTAACATCATTGACACTCCTGGACACGTAGACTTCACAGTTGAAGTTGAACGTTCACTTCGTGTTCTTGATGGGGCGGTAGCTGTACTTGACGCACAGTCAGGTGTTGAGCCGCAAACTGAAACAGTTTGGCGCCAGGCTACTACTTACGGAGTACCACGTGTGGTATTCGTAAACAAAATGGATAAAATCGGTGCAGACTTCTTGTACTCATTGAAGACTCTTCATGAGCGTCTTCAAGCGAATGCAGCTGCAATTCAATTGCCGATTGGTGCTGAAGATCAATTCGAAGGCATCATCGACTTGATTGAAATGAAAGCTACATTCTACGGAAACGACTTGGGTACTGATATCGAAGACCGTGACATTCCAGCTGAATACATGGATCAAGCAGAAGAATATCGTGAAAAGTTAATTGAAGCGGTAGCTGAGCTTGATGAAGAATTAATGGAGAAATACCTTGGCGGTGAAGAAATCACTAACGAAGAGCTAAAAGCTGCTATTCGTAAAGGTACAGTAAACGTTGAATTCTACCCAGTTATCTGTGGTTCTGCGTTCAAAAACAAAGGTGTTCAAAAAATGCTTGATGCAGTAATCGACTACCTTCCATCTCCTCTTGATGTACCTTCTATTAAAGGTACACTACCGGATACAGACGAAGAGGTTACTCGTCCATCAAGCGATGATGCACCATTCTCAGCACTTGCATTTAAAGTTATGACCGACCCTTACGTTGGTAAACTTACATTCTTCCGTGTGTACTCCGGTACATTAAACTCCGGTTCATATGTACAGAACTCTACTAAAGGAAAGCGTGAGCGTGTAGGACGTATCCTGCAAATGCATGCGAATTCCCGTGAAGAGATCTCAGTAGTACACGCTGGTGATATCGCAGCTGCTGTAGGTCTTAAAGACACTACTACAGGGGATACTCTATGTGATGAAAAGAGTCTTGTTATTCTTGAGTCTATGGAATTCCCAGAGCCGGTTATCTCATTATCTATCGAGCCTAAATCAAAGGCTGACCAAGATAAGATGACAACTGCTCTTCAAAAACTTCAAGAAGAAGATCCTACATTCCGCGCTCATACTGACCAGGAAACTGGACAGGTTATCATCGCTGGTATGGGTGAGCTTCACCTTGATATCCTTGTTGACCGTATGAGACGTGAATTTAAAGTGGAAGCTAACGTTGGTGCTCCTCAGGTTGCATACCGTGAAACTTTCCGTGGTTCAGCTAAGGTTGAAGGTAAATTTGCACGTCAATCCGGTGGACGTGGACAGTTCGGTCACGTTTGGATCGAATTTAGTCCAAATGAAGAAGGTAAAGGCTTCGAATTCGAAAACGGAATCGTTGGTGGTGTCGTTCCTCGTGAATACATCCCAGCTGTTCAAGCGGGTCTTGAAGATTCGCTAGATAGAGGAGTACTTGCTGGATTCCCGATGGTTGATATCAAAGCCCGTTTATTTGACGGATCTTACCATGATGTTGACTCCTCTGAAATGGCGTTTAAAATTGCTGCATCTATGGCACTTAAAAACGCTGCGTCAAAATGTAACCCTGTAATTCTTGAGCCGGTTATGAAGGTTGAAGTCGTAATCCCTGAAGAATACATGGGAGACATCATGGGTGATGTAACTTCACGACGCGGACGCGTTGAAGGTATGGAAGCTCGTGGTAACGCACAAGTAGTTCGTGCGATGGTTCCACTATCAGAAATGTTTGGATATGCAACTTCATTGCGTTCTAACACGCAGGGACGAGGTACATTCTCAATGCACTTTGACCACTATGAAGAAGTACCAAAATCAATTTCTGAAGAAATCATCAAAAAAAATAAAGGTGAATAATTGATTTTACCTTTTCAATAAAGTATAACTACTATTGTAGGCTGAAAGCGCTGTGGAAGGGGATACCTCTCCACAGCATAAAATACTTAACTTTTATTATCTGAAGGAGGAAATTTCAAATGGCAAAAGCTAAATTTGACCGTTCAAAACCCCATGTTAACATCGGTACTATCGGACACGTTGACCATGGTAAAACTACTTTAACTGCAGCTATCACAACTGTTCTTTCTAAAAAAGGCGGCGGTGAAGCACGCGGATACGATCAAATCGACGCGGCTCCAGAAGAGCGCGAGCGTGGAATCACAATCTCAACTGCACACGTTGAGTACGAAACTGATAACCGTCACTATGCACACGTTGACTGCCCAGGTCACGCTGACTATGTTAAAAACATGATCACTGGTGCTGCACAAATGGACGGCGGAATCCTAGTTGTTTCTGCTGCTGACGGCCCAATGCCACAAACTCGTGAGCACATCCTACTTTCTCGTCAGGTTGGTGTTCCTTTCCTTGTTGTATTCATGAACAAGTGTGACATGGTTGACGATGAAGAACTACTTGAATTAGTAGAAATGGAAGTTCGTGACCTTCTTTCTGAGTACGAATTCCCTGGTGATGACATTCCTGTAATCAAAGGTTCTGCTCTTAAAGCTCTTGAAGGAGAAGCTGAGTGGGAAGCTAAAATCGAAGAACTTATGGCAGCAGTTGACGAGTACATCCCAACTCCAACTCGTGACACTGACAAGCCTTTCATGATGCCTGTTGAGGATGTATTCTCAATCACTGGCCGTGGTACTGTTGCTACAGGACGTGTTGAGCGTGGACAAGTTAAAGTCGGTGACGTTATCGAAATCATCGGTCTTGCTGAAGAGCCAAAATCAACTACTGTAACTGGTGTAGAAATGTTCCGTAAGCTTCTTGACTATGCTGAAGCTGGAGACAACATTGGTGCCCTTCTTCGTGGTGTTGCACGTGAAGATATCCAACGTGGACAAGTACTTGCTAAGCCAGGTTCAATCACTCCACACACTAAGTTCAAAGCTGAAGTATACGTTCTTTCAAAAGAAGAAGGTGGACGTCATACTCCATTCTTCACTAACTACCGTCCTCAGTTCTACTTCCGTACAACTGATGTAACTGGTATCTGTAATCTTCCTGAAGGCGTAGAAATGGTTATGCCTGGAGATAACATCGAAATGACTGTAGAACTAATTGCTCCAATCGCTATCGAAGAAGGTACTAAGTTCTCTATCCGTGAGGGTGGACGTACTGTAGGCGCTGGCGTAGTTGCTACAATCCAAGAGTAATCTCAACTAATGAAAACAGATGGGTGACGACCCATCTGTTTTTTATTTCTTTCCTCACATATTTAATACATAAATCGACGGGAATTTTAAATCATCATTTCAAGTTTAATAATATTTCCTGCGCACCTGCGTGCAACTCGTTGAAAGAGAACCTTCCACCTCTAAACCTTATGATCAAAACCGCTTTTCTTCTATATATAATAACCACTATATTTTTCTATTCGATTTACTCACAGTGCAAATAGTTAGACTTCTTCCTATACTCTTGAAAACTCAATACTCAGCAGTTATAATAGTAAAAGTGTGCGGAACAAAAAGAAATAACATAAACATGTTGCATTTCATTTATTGTTTCTGTATAATAGACAATGTTGGTCTTTGACTGCGATGATGTGAAAGGTTGCTGACACACCCGGCCGCTTTGCCATGGCGAGTGTGTGGGAAATTTTCACGGAGAATGTCTATATTAAAATAGGCGAAAAGGAGGGAAAATAATGGCAAAACAAAAAATTCGTATTCGTTTAAAAGCGTATGATCACAGAATTCTTGATCAATCAGCAGAAAAGATTGTTGAGACTGCAAAACGTTCTGGTGCGGCTGTTTCAGGTCCGATTCCATTACCAACTGAAAAGTCTATTTACACAATCCTGCGTGCGGTTCATAAGTACAAGGACTCTCGTGAGCAGTTCGAAATGCGTACGCATAAACGTCTTATCGACATCGTTAACCCAACACCACAAACGGTTGATTCTCTAATGCGTTTAGACTTACCGTCTGGTGTAGATATCGAAATCAAACTTTAATCAATAAATAATCATAAGAAACTTAGGAGGTGTGACTAATGACCAAAGGAATCTTAGGAAGAAAGATTGGTATGACTCAAGTATTTGCTGAAAACGGTGATCTTATCCCGGTAACAGTAGTTGAGGCAGCTGCTAACGTTGTTCTTCAAAAGAAATCAGTTGATACTGATGGATATGAAGCAATCCAGATTGGATTCGAAGATAAGCGCGACAAGTTGTCCAACAAACCTGAAAAAGGGCATGTTGCTAAAGCAAACACTGCTCCTAAGCGCTTCGTACGTGAATTCCGCGGAGCTGATTTAGGACAATATGAAGTTGGTCAGGAAGTCAAAGTTGATATTTTCGCAGAAGGCGATACTGTTGATGTAACAGGAATTTCAAAAGGTAAAGGTTTCCAGGGTGCCATCAAGCGCCACGGACAATCTCGCGGGCCTATGGCTCACGGTTCTCGTTATCATCGTCGCCCTGGTTCAATGGGTCCTGTAGCTCCAAACCGTGTATTTAAAGGTAAATTATTACCTGGCCGCATGGGTGGAGAGCAAGTGACTGTACAAAACCTTGAAATCGTAAAAGTTGATGTTGAACGCAACCTTCTTTTGATCAAAGGTAATGTACCTGGTGCCAGAAAAGCATTAGTAAAAATTAAAAGTGCGGTTAAAGCATAATAATTAAACCGGAAAGGAGGAAAACAGAATGCCGAAAGTAGCATTGTTTAACCAAAGCGGATCTAAAGTTGGTGATATCGAACTTAATGATGCGATCTTTGGTATCGAGCCCAACCAGCACGTACTATTCGAAGCTGTTGTTATGCAAAGAGCTTCACTACGTCAAGGGACTCATAAAACTAAAATTCGTTCTGAAGTAGCGGGCGGAGGACGTAAACCATGGCGCCAAAAAGGCACAGGCCGTGCACGTCAAGGTTCTATCCGTTCACCACAATGGCGCGGAGGCGGTACTGTATTTGGTCCTGTACCACGCAGCTACAGCTACAAATTACCTAAAAAGGTTCGCCGTCTGGCAATCAAATCTGCGTTATCTTCTAAAGTGTTAGAAGAAAACATCCTAGTATTAGAAGGCCTTGCTTTCGAAACTCCTAAAACTAAAGACTTTAAAGGTTTATTAACTGGTCTTTCTGTTGGTTCAAAAGCTCTTATCGTAACTGCTGACCTAGATGAGAACGTAGCACTATCTGCTCGTAACATCCCTGGTGTAACAGTTGTAACTGCTTCTGGAATCACTGTTTTAGATGTTTTAAACCATGATAAGCTTATCATGACGAAAGCAGCGGTTGAAAAAGTAGAGGAGGTGCTTGCATAATGGATGCACGCGATATCATTAAGCGCCCCGTAATTACTGAACGTTCTACTGACATTATGGCTGATAAAAAATATACGTTCGAAGTTGACGTACGTGCTAACAAGACTCAAGTTAAAGACGCTGTAGAGCAAATCTTTGGCGTAAAAGTTGAGAAAGTTAACATCATGAACTACAAAGGTAAGTTCAAGCGTATGGGCAAATTCGGCGGATACACTAACAAACGCCGTAAAGCGATTGTTAAACTAACAGCTGAAAGCCAAGAAATCGAGCTATTTGAAGCTTAATTCACTATAACTAGAAGAGGAGGGAAACGAAATGGCGATTAAAAAGTATAAACCTACCTCTAATGGTCGTCGCGGCATGACGGTTTCTGATTTCGCAGAAATCACGACTAACCAACCAGAAAAGTCTTTACTTGCTCCTTTAAAGAGAAAAGGCGGCCGTAACAACCAAGGTAAGTTGACAGTTCGTCATCAAGGCGGCGGTCATAAACGTCAATATCGTATCATCGATTTTAAACGTAACAAAGATGGCATTCCAGGACGCGTTGCCACAATCGAGTATGATCCAAACCGCTCTGCAAATATTGCACTAATTAACTATGTAGATGGAGAAAAGCGTTACATCCTTGCACCTAAGAACTTACAGGTAGGTATGGAAGTAATGGCTGGTCCTGAAGCAGATATCAAAGTGGGTAATGCACTTCCACTAGTTAACATTCCAGTGGGTACAGTAATCCACAACATCGAATTAAAACCTGGTAAAGGCGGACAATTAGTACGTTCTGCTGGTACTTCTGCACAAGTTCTTGGTAAAGAAGGCAAGTACGTATTAGTTCGTTTAAACTCTGGTGAAGTTCGCATGATTCTTGCTGAGTGCCGTGCGACTGTTGGTCAAGTCGGAAACGAGCAGCACGAGCTTATTAACATTGGTAAAGCAGGTCGTTCACGCTGGTTAGGCAAGCGCCCAACTGTACGTGGATCTGTAATGAACCCTAACGATCACCCACACGGTGGTGGTGAAGGACGTGCGCCAATCGGACGTAAGTCTCCAATGTCTCCATGGGGCAAACCAACACTTGGTTACAAGACACGCAAGAAGAACAACAAATCAGATAAATTTATCGTACGTCGTCGTAAAAAATAACGGGATTGTACTACGGTTCCAATTAAGAACCGTAGAGCAATCACGAAGGGAGGTTCAATCATGGGTCGCAGCTTAAAAAAAGGACCTTTTGTTGATGAACATTTAATGACAAAGATCGAAAAGCTTAATGAAACAGAAAGCAAGCAAGTTACTAAAACTTGGTCTCGCCGTTCTACGATCTTCCCACAATTCATCGGACACACTATCGCAGTTTATGATGGTCGTAAACATGTGCCTGTATACATCACTGAAGACATGGTAGGCCACAAACTTGGAGAATTCGCTCCAACTCGTGCGTACAAAGGCCATGGCAATGATGATAAGAAAACAAGACGTTAATGAGAGGAGGGCATTCTAATGCAAGCTAAAGCTGTTGCAAGAACAGTTCGTATTGCTCCTCGTAAAGCTCGTTTAGTCGTAGATTTAATTCGAGGAAAGCAAGTAGGCGAAGCAGTGGCGATTTTAAACCTTACACCTAAAGCTGCTTCTCCAATCGTAGAGAAAGTTTTAAAATCTGCACTAGCTAACGCTGAGCACAACTACGAAATGGACGTTAACAACCTGGTAGTTGCTCAAGCATTCGTAGACGAAGGACCAACTTTAAAACGTTTCCGTCCTCGCGCTATGGGCCGTGCAAGCCAAATCAACAAGCGCACTAGCCATATTACTATCGTTTTATCAGAAAAGAAGGAGGGATAATCAGTGGGTCAAAAAGTAAATCCAGTCGGTTTGCGTGTCGGTGTCATCCGTGATTGGGAGTCAAAATGGTACGCAGGCAAAGACTATGCTGATCTTTTACACGAAGACCTTAAGGTTCGTGAGTACATCACAAAGCGCTTAAGCGATGCTTCTGTTTCTAAAGTAGAAATCGAACGTGCTGCTAATCGCCTGAACATCACTATCCACACTGCGAAACCAGGAATGGTTATCGGTAAAGGTGGTACTGAGGTTGAAGCACTTCGTAAATCACTTAACTCATTAACTGGCAAGCGTGTTCACATCAACATTCTTGAAATTAAAAGAGCAGATATCGATGCGAAATTGGTTGCGGAAAACATTGCTCGTCAATTAGAAAACCGCGTATCTTTCCGTCGTGCTCAAAAACAAACTATTCAACGTGCAATGCGCGCTGGCGCTAAAGGTATCAAAACAATGGTATCTGGTCGTTTAGGCGGTGCTGATATAGCTCGTTCAGAATCATACAGCGAAGGAACAGTTCCACTTCATACTCTTCGTGCTGATATCGATTATGCTGCAGTTGAAGCTGATACAACTTACGGTAAATTGGGCGTAAAAGTATGGATCTATCGTGGAGAGGTCCTTCCTACGAAGAAGAAAACTGGGGAAGGAGGCAAATAATATGTTATTGCCAAAGCGCGTAAAATATCGTCGTGTACACCGCGGAAAAATGCGTGGTCAATCAAAAGGCGGAACTGAAGTAAACTTCGGTGAATATGGCCTTCAAGCTCTAGAAGCTTCTTGGATCACTAACCGCCAAATCGAATCTGCACGTATTGCAATGACTCGTTACATGAAACGTGGCGGTAAAGTTTGGATTCAAATTTTCCCACACAAGCCTTACACTGCAAAGCCTCTAGAAGTCCGCATGGGTTCTGGTAAAGGTGCTCCTGAAGGATGGGTAGCTGTTGTAAAGCCTGGTAAAGTAATGTTCGAAATCGCTGGTGTATCTGAAGAGATCGCTCGTGAAGCACTACGTCTTGCAGCACACAAACTTCCACTTAAGTGTAAGTTTGTAAAACGAGAAGAAATTGGTGGTGAATCAAATGAAAGCTAATGAAATTCGTGACCTGACCACTGCCGAAATTGAACAAAAAGTAAAATCATTAAAAGAAGAGCTTTTCAACCTTCGCTTTCAATTGGCGACTGGACAACTTGAAAACACAGCTCGCATTCGTGAAGTACGCAAAGCGATTGCCCGCATGAAAACTGTTATTCGTGAAAGAGAAATCGGCTTTAGCAAGTGATATTGAGAGGAGGTTCGCACAATGAGTGAACGCAACCAACGCAAAGTTTACACTGGACGCGTCGTTTCTGACAAAATGGATAAGACAGTAACGGTTCTTGTCGAAACTTACAAAAAGCATCCACTTTACGGTAAACGCGTTAAGTACTCTAAAAAGTTCAAGGCTCATGATGAGCAAAACCAAGCAAAAACTGGCGATATCGTTCGTATTATGGAAACTCGTCCACTATCTGCGACTAAACGCTTCCGTCTTGTAGAAGTAGTTGAAAAAGCAGTTATTATCTAATTGTTCGGTTGGGAGATTTATCCCGAAGGGAGGTTACACACATGATTCAACAAGAATCACGTTTAAAAGTTGCTGACAACTCTGGTGCTCGTGAAGTACTTACAATTAAAGTTCTTGGTGGCTCTGGCCGCAAAACTGCTAACATCGGTGATGTTATCGTTTGTACAGTGAAACAAGCAACACCAGGTGGCGTTGTTAAAAAAGGTGATGTTGTTAAAGCGGTAGTTGTTCGTACTAAGAGCGGTGTACGCCGTAATGACGGTACTTACATTCGTTTCGATGAAAACGCATGTGTAATTATTCGTGATGACAAAGGACCACGCGGAACTCGTATCTTCGGACCGGTTGCCCGTGAACTACGTGAAAACAACTTCATGAAAATTGTATCTTTAGCTCCAGAAGTATTATAAACAACAAATCAAATTGCCTTTAAGGAGGTGCGCACAGATGCATGTGAAAAAAGGTGACAAAGTTATGGTCATCTCTGGTAAGGATAAAGGCAAAACGGGCGTTATTCTTGCAGCGTTCCCTAAACAAAGCCGAGTGCTTGTTGAAGGAGTTAACATTGTAAAGAAACACTCTAAGCCTTCTCAGATGAACCCGCAAGGCGGAATCATCAGCCAAGAGGCACCTGTTCATGTATCAAACGTTATGCCTGTCGATCCTAAATCTGGTGAACCAACTCGTGTAGGCTATAAAACGCTTGATGGCAAAAAAGTACGTGTTGCAACAAAATCCGGTGAAGTTCTAGATAAATAGTTTAAAGAAGAAGGGAGGTACAATGAATGAACCGCCTAAAAGAAAAGCATTCAAAAGAAATTACTCCTGCTCTAATGAGCAAGTTTAACTATAAATCAGTTATGCAAACACCTAAGCTTGAAAAAATCGTTATCAACATGGGTATTGGTGACGCTGTTCAAAACGCTAAAGCACTAGATAAAGCTGTTGAGGAACTAACTTTGATCACTGGTCAAAAACCGGTTAT
This sequence comes from Cytobacillus firmus, assembly GCF_023715565.1. Lineage (GTDB taxonomy): Bacteria > Bacillota > Bacilli > Bacillales > Cytobacillaceae > Cytobacillus > Cytobacillus firmus_C. Next base: position 41,270 of record NZ_JAMBOJ010000029.1, read on the forward strand.
CACTCGCGCTAAGAAATCAATCGCTGGCTTCCGACTTCGTGAAGGTATGCCAATCGGTGCGAAGGTTACTCTTCGTGGAGAGCGCATGTATGAGTTCTTTGATAAGTTAGTATCTGTATCTCTTCCACGTGTACGTGACTTCCGCGGTATCTCTAAGAAGTCATTTGACGGCCGTGGTAACTATACTCTAGGTGTCAAAGAACAGTTGATCTTCCCTGAGATTGATTACGATAAAGTAAGCAAAGTTCGTGGTATGGATATCGTTATCGTAACTACAGCTAACACTGATGAAGAAGCTCGTGAACTTTTAACTCAATTTGGAATGCCATTCCAAAAGTAATCGCTAAATAGAGGGAGGCGAAAACGTGGCTAAAAAGTCAATGATTGCGAAGCAAAAACGCACGCCTAAACACAAGGTACAGGAGTACACTCGTTGCGAACGCTGTGGACGTCCACATTCTGTATACCGTAAATTTAAGCTTTGTCGTATTTGTTTCCGTGAATTAGCATATAAAGGTCAAATTCCTGGCGTGAAAAAAGCTAGCTGGTAAACCCCAAGCATGGGAAGGAGGTAAAAACAATGGTCATGACAGATCCAATTGCAGACTTGCTAACTCGCATCCGTAATGCGAACATGGTTCGTCACGAAAAATTAGAAGTTCCTGCTTCTAACATCAAGAAAGAAATTGCAGAGATCTTAAAACGTGAAGGTTTTGTACGTGATGTTGAGCTTATCGAAGATAACAAGCAAGGCATCATCCGCATTTTCCTAAAATACGGTTCAAACAACGAACGCGTTATCACTGGTCTTAAGCGTATCAGTAAGCCTGGTCTTCGTGTATACGCAAAGGCTGATGAAGTACCTCGCGTACTTAACGGTCTTGGAATCGCACTAGTTTCTACTTCTCAAGGCGTTATCACTGATAAAGAAGCCCGCGCTAAACAAGTCGGCGGAGAAGTATTAGCATACGTTTGGTAATAGAGTTTTTCATGAATGGAGGTGCAATTAAATGTCTCGTATAGGTAAAAAACCAATCGAAATTCCAACTGGTGTTACTGTTACTAACGACAATAACACTGTTACTGTGAAGGGTCCTAAAGGTGAACTAACTCGTTCATTCAACCAGGATATCGAAATCAAGGTGGAGGACAGCGTAATCAATGTTTCCCGTCCATCTGATGCGAAAGATCACCGCGCACTGCACGGAACTACTCGCGCACTTCTAGCTAACATGGTTGAGGGTGTGTCAAAAGGATTCGAAAGAGGACTAGAGCTTATCGGTGTCGGTTACCGTGCTCAAAAACAAGGCAAAAAGCTTGTTTTAAACGTTGGTTACTCTCATCCTGTTGAAATCGAACCTGAAGAAGGTATTGAAGTTGAAGTGCCATCTAACACAAAGATCATTGTTAAAGGTACTAACAAAGAACGTGTTGGTGCACTGGCTGCCAAGATCCGTGAAGTTCGTCCTCCAGAGCCTTACAAAGGTAAAGGTATCCGCTATGAAGGCGAATATGTTCGTCGTAAAGAAGGTAAAACTGGTAAGTAATGCCGCTTAGGTAAACGAAAGGAGTGACCGAAATGATTACGAAGGCTGATAAAAATGCAGTTCGTAAGAAAAGGCATGCTCGTGTGCGTGCAAAACTTTCTGGAACTGCGGCTCGTCCTCGTTTAAATGTGTATCGTTCAAACAAGCACATTTATGCTCAACTTATTGATGATGTAAACGGAGTTACTGTAGCAAGTGCTTCTACACAAGATAAAGAAGTAAACCTTGATGCAACTGGCAACGTTGATGCAGCAGTTAAGGTCGGAGAATTAGTTGCAAAGCGCGCAGTCGAAAAAGGCGTTAAAGCTGTCGTTTTCGATCGTGGTGGCTATCTATATCATGGACGTGTTCAAGCATTAGCAGATGCAGCACGTGAAAATGGTTTAGAATTTTAATAGACAAAGGAGGGACACAAAAAGATGCGTCGTATTGATCCAAACAAACTTGAACTTGAAGAGCGCGTAGTTACGATTAATCGTGTAGCAAAGGTTGTTAAAGGTGGACGTCGTTTTCGTTTCTCTGCTCTTGTAGTAGTAGGTGACAAAAACGGTCACGTTGGCTTTGGTACAGGTAAAGCACAGGAAGTTCCTGAAGCGATCCGCAAAGCTATGGAAGATGCTAAGAAAAACTTAGTCGAAGTACCTATGGTTGGAACTACAATTCCTCACCAGGTAATCGGTCACTTCGGTGCTGGAGAAATCCTTCTTAAGCCTGCTTCTGAAGGTACTGGAGTAATCGCTGGAGGTCCAGTTCGTGCGGTTCTAGAATTAGCTGGTGTTGGTGATATCTTATCTAAGTCTTTAGGTACTAACACACCAATCAACATGGTTCGCGCCACTTTGAACGGTTTAACTCAATTAAAACGTGCTGAGGACGTAGCGAAATTACGTGGTAAATCAGTAGAAGAACTGTTAGGATAAGGAGGGATATCAAATGGCGAATAAACTAGAAGTAACCCTCACTCGCAGCGTGATTGGTCGCCCGCAAGACCAGCGCGAAACAGTTAAGGCTCTTGGCTTACGCAAAATGCACCAAACAGTTGAGCATCAAGATAATCCTGCTATCCGCGGAATGATCAACAAAGTTGCTCACCTTGTTGTGGTAAAAGAAAAATAAATCTATTCTTCTACAAATAAGGAGGTGCCAACATGAAACTTCATGAATTAAAGCCTGCAGAAGGTTCTCGTGGGGAACGCAAACGCAAAGGCCGTGGTATCGGTTCCGGTAATGGTAAAACTGCTGGTAAGGGTCATAAAGGTCAAAACGCTCGTTCTGGTGGCGGTGTCCGTCCTGGATTCGAGGGTGGTCAAACACCTTTATTCCAACGCTTGCCTAAACGCGGTTTCACTAACATCAACCGTAAAGAGTACGCGATTGTGAACCTCGATGCTTTAAACCGTTTCGAAGATGGAGCTGAAGTAACTCCAGCGCTTCTTATCGAAACTGGTGTAGTAAGCAACGAAAAAGCAGGAATCAAGATTCTTGCAAAAGGCAAAGTTGAGAAAAAGCTTACAGTTAAAGCTCATAAATTCTCCTCTGCTGCAAAGGAAGCTATTGAAGCTGCCGGCGGTCAAACTGAGGTGATTTAATGTTTCAGACAATCTCCAATTTTATGCGTGTGGGTGATATAAGACGAAAGATTATTTTCACCCTTTTAATGCTGGTTGTATTTCGCATCGGTACATTTATCCCTGTACCGGGCGTAAATGCAGAGCTGTTAAAAGCCCAGGATGAACTTAATGTATTCGGTGTTCTGAATACATTCGGCGGCGGGGCGCTCCTAAACTTCTCCATTCTTGCAATGGGTATCATGCCGTACATTACGGCATCCATCATTGTGCAGCTTCTGCAGATGGATGTTGTTCCTAAGTTTACGGAATGGTCAAAGCAGGGAGATGTTGGACGCCGTAAGTTAGCTCAGTTTACCCGTTACTTTACTATCGTGCTTGGTTTTATCCAGGCTCTTGGTATGTCTTATGGGTTTAATAACCTAGCAGGCGGAATGCTGATTGAGAATCCGGGAATCACTTCTTATCTATTGATTGCTGTGGTATTGACTGCCGGAACTGCATTTCTAATGTGGCTTGGTGAGCAGATTACGTCAAAAGGTGTAGGCAATGGTATTTCCATCATTATCTTTGCTGGTATCGTGGCTGGAATTCCTTCAACGGTTAACCAGATTTACGCTCAGCAGTTTGAAAATGCTGGAGAGCAGCTATTCCTTCGCATTGTGACAGTCCTGCTTATCCTGATCGCAGTCATTGCTATTGTTGTAGGAACGATCTTCATCCAACAGGCATTAAGAAAGATTCCTATTCAATATGCTAAGCGTGTAACAGCAGGACAAAATTCTGCTGGCGGACAATCGACTCATCTTCCGTTAAAAGTTAATGCAGCTGGAGTAATTCCAGTAATCTTTGCGATTTCTTTCATCATCACGCCTAGAACCATTGCCGGTTTCTTTGAGCAGAATGATGTTACGCTATGGATTCAAAGAATATTTGACTATACGTCTCCAATCGGAATGGTCATCTATAGTGCATTAATCATTGCTTTTACTTATTTCTATGCTTTCATTCAGGTGAACCCGGAACAAGTTGCGGAAAACCTGAAGAAGCAGGGCGGTTATATCCCGGGCATCCGTCCAGGAAATAACACGCAGGAATATCTGACTCGTGTCTTATACCGTTTAACTTTAGTCGGTGCGCTATTCTTGACAGTGATTTCAATCCTGCCGGTATTCTTCATCAATATCGCTGGATTGCCTGAATCTGCTCAAATTGGAGGCACTAGCCTGCTGATCGTTGTCGGTGTTGCACTGGAAACGATGAAGCAGCTTGAAGCACAGCTGGTTAAACGTCACTATAAAGGTTTCATTAAATAATTTGGTTGTAGGGGACGCATGTTCCCTTATACCATTTGGAGACTAGGGGGAAATTGACGTGAATTTAGTTTTAATGGGGCTCCCTGGTGCCGGTAAAGGTACACAAGCCGAGAAGATCGTCCAAAAATACGGCATCCCTCATATTTCTACCGGAGATATGTTCCGTGCGGCTATTAAAGACGAAACGGACCTAGGCCTTAAAGCAAAATCATTCATGGATAAAGGCGAGCTTGTTCCTGATGAAGTAACAATCGGCATTGTACGTGAACGATTAAGCAAGGATGATTGCGAAAAAGGCTTTTTGCTGGATGGCTTCCCAAGAACGGTTGCCCAAGCAGATGCCCTTGAAAGCATCCTTTCTGATTTAAATAAGAAAATTAATTATGTTATTAATATTGATGTTGATCAGAGCATTCTAATGGAACGTCTTACAGGACGCCGCATCTGTAAAGACTGCGGAGCAACTTATCATTTAGTATTCAATCCCCCAGCGAAAGACGGAGTGTGTGATCGCTGCGGCGGTGAGCTGTATCAGCGTGCTGATGATAATGAAGCGACTGTTCAGAATAGACTTGACGTTAATATTAAACAAACCAAACCGTTGCTTGATTTCTACGAAACGAAAGGTTATCTGCGCAATATTGATGGTCAGCAGGATATTAATAAAGTATTTTCTGATCTTGATGCATTGCTCGGGGGCTTACAATGATCATTTGCAAAACCCCGCGTGAGCTTGAAATAATGCGTGTGGCCGGCAGAATCGTAGCACTTACACATCAGGAACTGAAAAAACATATTGCACCCGGTATCACAACCCGCGAACTGGATGTTATTGCTGACCGGTTTATCCGTAAACACGATGCAATTCCATCATTCAAAGGGTATAATGGTTTCCGCGGCAGCATCTGTGCTTCAGTTAACGATGAACTTGTCCATGGCATTCCTGGTGGTCGAGTTTTAAATGACGGTGATATAATCAGCATTGATATCGGTGCTAAATATAACGGTTATCATGGTGACTCAGCCTGGACATATGCTGTTGGCCAAATTGATGAAGAATCCGAGCGTCTAATGGATGTGACAGAGGAATCGTTATATAAAGGCCTTGAAGAAGCAAAACCGGGTGAGCGCTTGTCGAACATCTCCCATGCTATCCAAACGTATGCGGAATCAAATGGCTTTTCCATTGTACGCGAGTATGTCGGCCATGGTGTAGGGCAAGACTTACATGAGGATCCTCAAATTCCTCATTATGGACCCCCTAACAGAGGACCGCGCTTAAAGCCGGGAATGGTACTTGCTATTGAACCTATGGTGAATGCAGGAAGTCGTTATGTTAAAACCTTAACCGATAACTGGACAGTAGTAACCGTTGACGGTAAAAGGTGTGCACATTATGAGCATACAATAGCGATCACTGAATCCGGTTATGAAATACTGACAAAAGCCTAAGGTGCAGGTGATTCCATTGGTTGGTTCTGATACGAATCCGCAGCATGGTCAAATTGTTTTGATCAAAAGTGGAAGCGATGCTGGTCAATATGCTATAATTATAAGGTTGTTGGATGAAAAGTATGTTATGCTTGCTGACGGCGGCAGGAAGAAATTCGACCGCCCGAAGAAAAAGAACGTTCAGCATCTGCAATTTTTTAATTATATCTCTCCAGAAGTTCAGACCAGTCTCCAGGAGACCGGCCGTGTAACAAACGGAAAGTTGCGCTTTGCGCTTGCAAAGTATGTAAATGAATTCGTATATGATATGAAGAAGGGAGAATAAAGTTCAATGGCGAAAGACGATGTAATCGAAATTGAAGGCACAGTTATTGATACTTTGCCAAATGCAATGTTTAAGGTAGAATTAGAAAATGGTCATACAGTGCTAGCTCATGTATCCGGTAAGATCCGCATGCACTTCATCCGCATTTTACCTGGAGATAAAGTAACAGTTGAGCTATCTCCATATGATTTAACACGCGGTAGAATCACATATCGTTTTAAATAATCATTGCACTCCGTACTATTAAGGAGGTTAGGATAATGAAAGTAAGACCATCAGTTAAACCAATCTGCGAAAAGTGTAAAGTTATCCGCAGACGTGGAAAAGTAATGGTTATCTGTGAAAACCCTAAACATAAACAAAAACAAGGTTAATTCGAAGGAGGTGCGCTTATATAATGGCACGTATTGCTGGTGTAGATGTTCCACGTGAAAAACGTGTAGTAATCTCATTAACTTATATCTTTGGTATTGGTAAATCTACAGCTCAGAAAGTTTTGGCTGAAGCTGGTGTTTCTGAAGACACTCGTGTTCGTGATCTTACAGAAGATGAACTTAACAAAATCCGTGACATCATCGACAAATTGAAAGTTGAAGGTGACCTTCGCCGTGAGGTTTCACTAAACATCAAACGTCTAATGGAGATCGGAAGCTATCGCGGTCTTCGTCATCGCCGTGGTTTACCGGTTCGCGGACAAAATACTAAAAACAACGCTCGTACACGCAAAGGTCCTCGTAAGACTGTAGCGAACAAGAAGAAATAATCAGTAAAGGAGGTAACTTTAAATGGCTCGTAAAACTAATACACGTAAGCGTCGTGTGAAAAAGAATATTGAACAGGGTATTGCACATATCCGTTCTACTTTCAACAACACAATCGTAACTATCACTGATGTTCATGGGAATGCTATTTCTTGGTCAAGTGCTGGAGCTCTTGGATTCAGAGGTTCTCGTAAATCTACTCCATTCGCAGCACAAATGGCAGCAGAAACTGCAGCGAAAACATCTCAGGAACACGGTATGAAAACTCTTGAAGTAACTGTTAAAGGACCTGGTGCAGGACGTGAAGCTGCAATCCGTGCTCTTCAAGCTGCTGGTCTAGAAGTTACTGCTATCAGAGACGTAACTCCAGTTCCTCATAACGGATGTCGTCCGCCAAAACGCCGCCGTGTATAATTTTTCTGTATAGAATTTGTATCCTTGTCTATAATGGGATATGATACTAATTTTTAGTTATACAGAACAATTATTCCAGTTGTTGTGCACAAAACGGGAACGTATACATGGGGGAATTTCGGTTAGAGATTGCTAGCCGGGGTTTCGACGTTTTGAAGGAGGGTATATTTTGATGATCGAAATAGAAAAACCAAAAATCGAAACGGTTGAGATCAACGATGATGCCAAGTACGGCAAGTTCGTCGTCGAGCCACTTGAGCGTGGGTATGGTACAACTTTGGGTAACTCCTTACGTCGTATCCTTTTATCCTCACTCCCAGGTGCCGCTGTCACATCGATCCAAATTGATGGGGTACTTCATGAGTTCTCAACAATTGAAGGCGTCGTAGAAGATGTAACATCTATCATTTTAAACATTAAAAAACTAGCACTTAAAATCTACTCTGATGAAGAAAAAACATTGGAAATCGATGTTCAGGGTGAGGGTGTAGTGAAGGCAGCTGACGTAACACATGACAGCGATGTTGAAATCCTAAATCCGGATCTTCATATTGCTACTCTTGGTTCGAATGCCCACCTGCGCATGCGCTTAACTGCAAGACGCGGACGAGGCTATACACCAGCTGACCAAAACAAGAGAGAAGATCAGCCAATCGGTGTGATTCCGATCGATTCCATCTACACTCCAGTATCTCGTATTTCTTACCAGGTAGAGAATACACGTGTGGGTCAAATGACTAACTTTGATAAGTTAACTTTCGATGTTTGGACTGACGGCAGTACAGGTCCTCAAGATGCGGTTGCTCTTGGAGCGAAGATCTTAACTGAGCATTTGAATATCTTTGTCGGTTTAACTGACGAAGCTCAAAATGCTGAAATCATGGTTGAAAAAGAAGAAGACCAAAAAGAGAAAGTACTTGAGATGACAATTGAAGAACTCGACTTGTCTGTCCGTTCTTACAACTGCTTAAAGCGCGCTGGCATCAATACTGTTCAGGAATTAGCTAATAAGACTGAAGAGGATATGATGAAGGTCCGTAACCTTGGCAGAAAGTCACTTGAGGAAGTAAAACATAAATTAGAAGATCTTGGACTGGGCTTACGCAAAGACGATTGATTAATGAAGATTAATTGATTATCTACATGTTTGCTTTCAGCAGATTGAATGACTTCAACAAAGGAGGGAAACTTTCATGGGATACAGAAAGTTAGGACGCACTAGCTCACAACGTAAAGCTATGCTGCGTGACTTAGCAACAGATCTAATCATCAATGAGCGCATCGAAACAACTGAAGCTCGTGCGAAAGAACTTCGTTCAGTTGTTGAGAAAATGATCACTCTTGGAAAGCGCGGCGACTTGCATGCACGCCGTCAAGCAGCTTCATTTGTTCGCAACGAGGTAGCTAACACTGAAACTAACCAAGATGCTGTTCAAAAATTATTCAGCGACATCGCAACTCGTTATGAAGAGCGCCAAGGTGGATATACTCGTATTATGAAACTTGGACCTCGTCGTGGAGACGGTGCACCAATGGTAATCATCGAGTTAGTATAATTTTTTAAGGAAAGGGCGCGGGACAGTTTCATAGAACTTGTTCTTTGCCCTTTTTCTATAAAAATGGTTGTTTCCTTAATTTGTCAGAAACACCTAAATCAGGCCATAAACGAGCGTTACGATGAGCATGTACAGCTAGTAAACAGGGATGGATGAGCAATAGATTCCCCATTTCCTGGTACATTGACTCGTCTAGCTCATGCACCTCTTCCGAAAAGAAGAATTGCGCCCGGCAGTCTACTGCCTGACGGAATGAGGTGCAGGCTTTTTTAAATTCCCCAGGTTCATAGACATTAGAAAAATCGAGGTCTCTGAACATTTATACAATAGCAAGAACCAACCACCATACTGCTTCAGTATGAGCTTTTAATAGGGAGGCATAATAGGCATCCAATAAGCTTAGATAGCAGAAATCCAGATTTTCTTGTGTATTACAAGTGTGGGAGAATGGTATCATTCAACGCTTGCTATCCAGTAACATAACCTATTATCGAACTATTTCAAGCTCGCCAACAATGGCGGGTTTTTTCATTATATAACAAGCTATATAATATAAAACGATGGGAACACCTCTGTAGAAGGGTGTTTGCGGCTAGCTCCAGCGCCTACCCCCTTGAGGTCACAAGCCAATTCTCCCAAAAAGGCAAAGAACGCCTTTCCGTGAGGACCGTCTTGTGCTTGTCAGGGGTTGATCAAGGTGCTTCCGGTTTGTTAAGAGCAGAGCTGTATTAGTGAAGCAGAGCTGAGAGGAGGACTTCAAATGACCGAGCCGCTGGTAGAATTAAAAAATGTTTCGTTTACGTACGATGCAGAAGCTGCATATGCGCTGAATAATGTCTCTTTTAATATATATAAAGGGGAATGGCTTGCAATAGTCGGGCATAATGGCTCCGGAAAATCTACACTTGCCAAATTGCTTAATGGCCTGCACTTTCCTCTGGAAGGATGCATTACAGTAGGCGGAATTTCTTTGAGTGAAGAAACGGTTTGGGAAGCAAGAAAGAAGATTGGCATGGTTTTTCAGAATCCAGATAACCAGTTTGTCGGAACGACTGTACGGGATGATGTGGCTTTTGGTTTAGAAAACCATGGTATTGAAAGAAGTGACATGGTTCAGCGTGTTACAGAATCACTGGAGAAGGTCAAGATGACATCATTTCTTAATCAAGAGCCGCACCATCTTTCCGGCGGACAGAAACAAAGAGTGGCAATTGCAGGCGTTATTGCCTTAAGGCCGGATATTATTATTCTAGATGAGTCTACCTCCATGTTGGACCCAAGAGGGCGTGAAGAGGTACTTGAAACTGTCAGAGAGCTCAAGCGGAATTATAATATGACCGTCATCTCCATCACTCATGACCTGGAAGAGGCAGCAAAAGCTGACCGCATCATAGTCATGAACAAAGGACAGCTATATCGGGAAGGCACGCCTGAGGAAATCTTTCAAATGGATGAGGAGCTTGTTAAGCTGGGGTTGGATATTCCTTTTCCTGTGAAGCTTAGCAAGGTGTTACGGGAAAAAGGATTGCCGTTATCCAGGCATTATTTATCTGAAGAAGAGTTGGTGGAAGAATTATGGACATCTCACTCCAAAATGTAGAATACCGTTATCAGGTTAATACGCCATTTGAACGTCTTGCCATAAAGGATGTCTCCATCGATATTCCGTCTGGCACGTTTCTCGCGATCATCGGTCATACCGGATCAGGCAAGTCGACTGTCCTCCAGCACCTAAATGCCCTGCTCAAGCCGACAGAAGGTCAGGTTGTGATTGGAGAGCGGATGATCACCCCTGTGAAGAAACAAAAAAACCTGAAAGAAATCCGTCAAAGGGTCGGTATCGTATTTCAATTTCCTGAGCATCAGCTGTTTGAAGAAACGGTCGAGAAGGATATTTGCTTTGGCCCGATGAACTTCGGTGTATCAGTAGAGGAAGCCCAGAAAAGAGCCAAAGCAGCAATAGGACAGGTGGGACTGCCGGAAGAAATTTTAAGCAAGTCCCCATTTGACCTGTCAGGCGGCCAAATGAGACGTGTAGCCATAGCCGGAGTGCTGGCAATGGAGCCTGATGTTATTGTCCTTGATGAGCCTACTGCAGGACTTGATCCACGGGGCAGGAAGGAAATCATGGATATGTTCTACAGCCTTCATGGGACAAGGGGACTCTCTACCGTGCTAGTAACACACAGTATGGAGGATGCTTCCCGCTATGCTGATCAGATTGTCATCATGCACAACGGTGAAGTCTACAAAAAGGGAACCCCGAAAGAAATTTTTTCTTCTCCGGAAGGCTTGCTTAAGCTTGGCCTCGATGTTCCGGAGGTTGTCCGCTTTCAGCTGAAAATGGAAAAGTCACTTAGTATCCGTCTTTCTAAAACTTGTCTGACAATGGACGAGCTGACAGATGAGATTGCTGCTGTGATGAAAAGGGGGACAGCTACATGATGGACAAAATGATTTTTGGGCGCTATGTACCGGCCGAGTCTGTCATCCATAGAATGGATCCCCGTTCAAAGCTGGTTCTTATTTTCTTATTCGTGTGCATTGTCTTTCTGGCAAATAATATGCTGACATACGGTCTTCTGACGGCTTATACCTTTTTTATGATTGCTTTATCGAAGGTGCCGATCCGGTTTATCTATACAGGATTGAAGCCGGTCCTCCTGCTTGTTGTTTTCACTTTATTCCTTCATTTGTTTTTGACAAAAGAGGGTGAAGTTCTCTTCCGGTTCGGGTGGATTACGATTTATGAGGAAGGTTTAAGGCAGGGTATATTTATTTCTTTGCGCTTCTTTCTGCTCATTCTGATGACTTCCATTCTGACTTTGACCACGACTCCGATTGAAATAACGGATGGTCTGGAAAGTCTGCTCAATCCATTAAATAAAGTGAAGTTTCCGGTGCATGAACTGGCTTTGATGATGTCGATTTCTCTCCGCTTCATTCCGACACTCATGCAGGAAACGGATAAAATCATGAAAGCCCAGACAGCCAGGGGAGCCGATTTTACAAGCGGGCCGATTAAAGAACGGATTAAAGCTATTATACCTCTCTTAATTCCTTTGTTTGTCAGTTCGTTCAAGCGTGCTGAAGAGCTTGCTGTGGCGATGGAGTCACGCGGATATAGAGGCGGGGAAGGCAGAACAAAATACAGGCAGCTTAGCTGGGGATTGAAGGATACGGCAATGCTCGCCATGCTTGCAGCCCTGGCCCTGGTGTTATTCCTGCTGAGAACGTAATGGGGGGACCTTATGCAAAGATTTAAATGTATGGTGACGTATGACGGCACCCTTTTTGCAGGCTACCAGGTGCAGCCTCGCAAGCGGACTGTACAGGGAGAGCTGGAGCAGGCTTTAAAGAAGCTTCATAAAGGAGAAGACATCAGGGTGACTGCCTCAGGCAGAACCGATGCAGGGGTCCATGCAAAGGGCCAGGTGATCCATTTCGATTCCTCTTTGAATATTCCGATTGAAAAATGGGGAATCGCCCTTAATTCCCTGCTGCCGGATGATGTGGCCATCATCGGGACGGAGACTGTGCCTGATGACTTTCATGTCCGTTTTGATGCCAAAGGGAAGGAATATTGGTACTTCGTGCACCGTTCGTCCAGGAGAGACCCGTTTAAACGCCATTATGCCTATCAGTACCCGTACCCAATAAATACGGAAGCGATCAGAAAGGCTGCAGAGGGTTTAATAGGAACACATGATTTCACAAGTTTCTGCTCTGCTAAGACGGAAGTAGAGGATAAAGTCAGGGAACTTGAGGAGATAGATGTGCAGGAAGAAGGGGATATGCTCATCTTCCGCTTTAGGGGCTCTGGATTTCTATATAATATGGTCCGCATCCTAACCGGCACCCTTTTAGAAGTCGGCTCAGGGGAAAGAGACCCTGATTCCATGCCATCTGTCCTTCAGGAAAAAAACAGATCAGCTGCAGGAAAAACAGCGCCACCCCAAGGTTTATACTTGTGGAAAGTTTTTTATTAAGATTATCTGCTGGTGAAGTTGTTATTTTGTTTTCCGCAGCGGAAATCACCGGACCCCATTCAGAAAAAATCTTATAAAAAAATTGGAAAAACCAAATGAGGAACCGCGGGGGCGCGTTGTAAAGCCAAACGTGAATAAAAAAAGATTTTAAAACAACTAAACCAGGTGTAACATTAGCTTGACATTAGGCTGTCAAAGTTATAATATAGCATATGGTATTATTATTAAAACCACGATAAGCCCCGGAACTTATTGTGTCGAATAGATAAACCAAAAAAATTGATTATGAATGGAATTATTAGGAGGGAAACTGATGCGTACAACGTTTATGGCGAATTCAAACAATATCGAACGTAAATGGTACGTGATTGATGCTGAAGGCAAAACTCTTGGTCGTCTTGCTAGTGAAGTAGCGTCAATCCTACGTGGTAAACATAAACCAACTTTTACACCACATGTTGATACTGGTGATCATGTAATTCTTATCAACGCTTCAAAAATCGAACTTACTGGGAAAAAGCTTACTGACAAGATCTACTACCGTCACAGCATGCACCCAGGCGGTCTGAAAACAAGAACTGCTCTTGAAATGCGTACAAACTATCCTGAGAGAATGCTTGAGCTTGCTATCAAAGGCATGCTTCCAAAGAACTCTCTTGGCCGTCAAATGTTCAAGAAATTACACGTATATGCTGGTAGCGAACATAAGCACCAAGCACAACAACCTGAAGTTTACGAACTTCGTGGATAATTTTTAGGGAGGTTATTAACTTGGCACAGGTTCAATATATTGGTACTGGTCGTCGTAAGAGCTCCGTTGCACGTGTTCGTTTAGTTCCAGGCGACGGTAAAATCATCATCAATGGTCGTGAAATCACAGAATACATTCCTTTTGCAGCTTTACGTGAAGTTGTAAAACAACCGCTTGTAGCTACTGAAACAGTTAACAGCTACGACATTCTTGTAAATGTAAATGGCGGTGGATACACTGGTCAAGCTGGCGCAATTCGCCACGGCATCGCTCGTGCATTGCTTCAAGCTGATCCTGAATTCCGTCCAACATTAAAGCGCGCAGGACTATTAACTCGTGACGCACGTATGAAAGAGCGTAAGAAATACGGTCTTAAAGGTGCTCGTCGTGCTCCTCAGTTCTCAAAGCGTTAATTTTTGCTTACCAAAGCTCTCAGCCATTTTTGGCTGGGAGCTTTTTTCTTATTTTACTTTACATATGCTCCCTTTATCCCTCAAGCTCAGCCGGCTGGCCGGGCTTATTTCTGTAACGGTGAAAAACTGGAAATTATATTATTGCAAATATCGGGCTGAGAGGGGATTATTCACGCTGAGAGAGCATCAGAGGAACACAGGCCGGGTATGTTAGCGTTTTCATTCACTATCTCGGCCTTATCCTCCCGTCTTTCCCTAATACCCTTGAATCTGTATTTGAGCATGTTACGATAGATAACGTTGATAAAATACGAACGGTTATACGAACAGTTTTTCATCTAAAGGAGGATGTCCATGTTAGCCAATAAAACAATCGCATTTTTAGGAGCAGGGTCAATGGCGGAGTCCATGATCTCAGGAGTCATTACAGCTGAAAAAATGTCACCCGAACGGGTTATTGTAACGAATAGGAGCAATGCAGACAGACTGGAAGAGATTCATGATCTGTATGGTGTAAGTGCCATGCCGCAAAGCGAGCTTCCATTTGAGGAAATTGATTTATTCATTTTAGCCATGAAGCCAAAAGGGGCAGAAGAAGCCCTTCGTTCGATTAAAGACAAATTATATCCCGGTCAGGTGATTCTTTCCGTATTGGCAGGCATTACAACAGAGTTCATGGAAGAGCATTTAAATCCGGGCCAGCAGGTAGTGCGTGTGATGCCGAATACTTCAAGCATGATTCAGGAATCTGCGACGGCAGTTGTTGCAGGAAAGAATACGAGCATGGCCAATGTGGAAATGGTTAAGGAATTGCTTGAATGCATGGGGGAAGTGTATGTCATCGATGAAGACCAGATGGATGTTTTCACAGGATTAGCGGGAAGCGGTCCTGCTTACTTCTATTATCTGATGGAAAATATGGAGCGGGTAGGGGTACAAAAAGGGATGAATGAAGAGACTGTCCGCAAAATTGTTGCCCAGACGATTTTTGGAGCAGCCAAGATGGTGCTTGAAAAAGAGGAAACCCCAACTTCTTTAAGAGAGAAAGTGACCTCTCCCAATGGAACGACCGCCTCAGGACTGGAAGCACTCAGGAGATACAACGGAGGCGAAGCCATCACTCAGGCAGTTGAGCATGCTGCCAGACGTTCGAAGGAGATCAGTGAAGAATTGGAAGGTGCCCTTGTCACTTCCTAACGGAAAATGATTTACAAGTTACAGGAGGTATTGGATATGAAAGAGAAGCAGATAAAAAGAGTTGTTATTAAGATCGGAAGCAGCTCATTAACAAGCATGCACGGAGAGATCAGCCGCAGAAAGCTTGAAAAATTAGCTGAGCAAATTGTCGAGTTGAAAGATGCCGGCTATGAAACAGCAGTTGTGTCATCAGGTGCTGTTGCAGCAGGATATAGGAAGCTTGGCTGCCTTGACCGGCCTTCTTCTCTTCCGGAAAAACAGGCTGCGGCTTCAATTGGCCAGGGGCTATTAATGGAATCTTACTCAGAACTCTTTTTATCTCATGGCTACGTAGCTTCACAAATTTTAATCACCAGAAGCGATTTCTCTGATGAAAATCGCTATGGCAATATGCATAACACCATGAATGTGCTGCTGGAGCGAGGCATCATCCCGATCATAAATGAAAATGACACGGTTACAGTTGATCGCTTGCGCTTCGGAGACAATGACACTCTGGCTGCGAAAGTGGCAGGCCTGATTGATGCGGATTTACTGATGATTTTATCTGATATTGACGGCCTTTATGACAGCAACCCAAATGATAATCCTCACGCAAGCCTTCTCGAGAGGGTTCACTGCATAACACCTGAAATTGAAGCTGCTGCAGGAGGATCTGGCAGTGCTGTAGGAACAGGCGGCATGAAGTCAAAAATCCAGGCAGTGAAAATTGCGATGGCTGCAGGAATTGACTCCTTTTTAGGAAAAGCAGGAACGGAAAACATTTTAATGGAAGCTGTGGAAAACAGAGCGAGAGGCACCTACTTCACGCCGGAGCCGGATGCATTTAACCTGGATAATGAAAAGCAGTGGATTGCATTCCATTCAGGTCCTGAAGGAAAGGTGACCATCAATTCTCATGGGATAGAAGCAATTGTGGATCATCAGGAAAATCTGTACTGCTCTGATATTCAGGATGTCAAAGGACGATTTAAGGATGGAGCAGTTGTTACCATCCTTGATGAAGAGGGACAGGAAATCGGCCTCGGCCGCATTAATTATTCTAACGAACAGTTAACCGGTCATACAGGAGGAGAAGAGCTTGAACCGGCTATAGCGCAGGAAACGTTTGTTTGCTCCCGCGACTTTAAGCTGCCGGCACTTGTTTAAACTTTTTAGGAGGGATTCAATGACTACTGCATCAGCAGTAAAGATAAATAATGTAGAAGAACAGGCAATAAAGGCAAAAAGGGCTGCCAAAACATTAAGTGTCTTAACAACGGAAGAAAAGAACGAAGCACTCTATACAGTTGCAGAGGCTTTGGAGACTGGATATCAATCAATTCTTGCCGCTAATAAAGCCGATCTTGAAAAGGGCAGAGAAAAAGGATTCGAAGCGGCCTATATTGATCGCCTGTCATTATCGAAGGAACGGATTTTTGAATTTGCAGATGGCCTTCGCCAGGTAGCTGAACTTCCTGATCCGATTGGAGATGTTATGTCGGGCTGGACTCTGGATAATGGGCTGAAGGTGGAAGAGGTTCGTGTTCCTCTTGGTGTCATCGGAATGATTTATGAAGCAAGGCCGAATGTAACTGCTGATGCGGCGGGCCTTGCTTTGAAATCAGGAAATGCTATTGTCTTAAAAGGCGGATCATCGGCACTAAATTCGAATCAGGCCATTGTGGAGATTATTCATGAGGCTCTTGAAAAGACAAAGATACCTAAAGAAGCCGTCCAATTCATTGCCACTGCAGATAGAGAAGCGACAAAGCAACTATTCACCATGAAAGAGCATATTGATGTCTTAATTCCGAGAGGCGGTGCATCCCTCATTAAAGCTGTGGTTGAAAATGCGACGGTGCCTGTACTCGAAACAGGAGTTGGAAACTGCCATATCTATGTAGATAAAGAAGCAGATCCGGAAAAAGCGATCAATATCCTCATTAATGCCAAAACAGATCGTCCTGCAGTATGTAATGCGGCAGAAACGCTGATTGTTCACAAAGCATGGCTTGATCAGCATAAAGAATTGCTTGCAGAAGCGCTGAAGAGTCACGGGATTACCATACATGGCGATGACTCTTCAGCAGCTGCATTGCCTGATGTGGTACCCGCAGCTGAAAACGATTGGGCCAATGAATATTTGAGCCTGGACTTAGCTGTAAAAACTGTAAATAGCCTTGAACAAGCCATCGATCATATTGATCAGTACGGCACCAAGCATTCAGAGGCGATTATTACCGAAAATAGGGAAACAGCCAAAAAATTCATGCAGCTGACAGATGCTGCGGCGCTGTACCATAATGCGTCGACCAGATTCACGGATGGAGGCGCGTTGGGTTTTGGAGCTGAAATCGGCATTTCCACACAAAAGCTACATGCGAGAGGGCCGATGGGTCTGCCTGCATTAACAACACGCAAATATCTTATGTCCGGAAATGGGCAGATTCGATAAATTATTTCAAAAGCATCAGCTCCGGCTGGTGCTTTTCTAAAAGGATGGTTTCGCAAAGTTTGTTGCTATTTATATTATATTTACTGAGTTGATTGTAGTGGAAGGTGCGAGATCCTCGAAAATGCATTCGTTCTCTTCGTGCGGTGTTTACTCAAGGTAGCTTATTCAACGTCCTACGGGAGTAGCGGGACAGGTGAGACCCCACAGACGCGTAGCGTCGAGGAGGCTCACCGCCCGCCCCGTGGTTCGCTGAGCATCCTCTCACTGCAATCAACGGACAACATTGATAAGCGACTAAAATGTAATCCTGAAGTTAGATAACTGTCCAGCACAAGGCGCCAGCGGCTCTCGGGTCGACGCTTGTCTGTTTCGGCTCCTAGGAACTCGAGGTCATAAGCCGCTCCCTTCCAGAAGGAAAAAACACCTTCGTACAGGGGCAGTCTTATGCTGGTCGTCCCTGGGCAGTCGCCTCAACATTTCTTTCAATCCGTCCAAAAGGTAAAGAATAACCTTTCAGCGGGATTGTCTTATGCTTGTCGTCGAAAAGCGGGCGCCTTCCGCTTTTCTGATAAAAAATTGGCAGCCCGATTCGCGGCTGCTTTTTGCATTTCTCACCCGCTGCAGATAAAGACTATCTACAAGGGGTGAGAAACGTGACTGTCATAACGACGTTCAAAGAGAAGAAAAGAGAAAAACAAATTAAATATGAAAAATCAGTCCTTCGGGAAATTTCTATAAAAGCCTTAAAAGAAAAAGTTCAGCATTATTTTGGTTCTTCCAGATTTGTCTCCGGTCTGATGATGAATGCTGGAATTGAGGAGGCCTGCTACGATGTTGCGATTGAAGCTTATTTGCTGGGGGCAAACTACAGCCGTTTTGGACGATATGGCGAATCGGAGGATCAGGTCCGTTTTCGATGTGAAAAAGAGTATAAGCATTTAGTGGATACACTATATAACTTTTTCCTTTACTGGGGTCATGGTTCGGAAGCAGTTATGTGTGAATCCCTTTCTTATATGTGCGAACAATATGTAAACAGCTGGTGGTCGGAAGGGTTCAATAAAGGAGAGAGAAGGCATAAATTGCGTCTCCATTGAAAAATGAATTTGTCCAGACCGCTGTCCTGATCGAAGTTCTAGATCTCCGTCTTGTCCCATATATTGAAATGAGGATAAGCAGGAGGGGACTGATTAGGGCGTATGAAGAAAAAGTTAAAAATAGGCGGGTTTGCGATCGGGCTTATCGTCCTTTTTCTTATTTTGCAATATGACTTTACAGATGATGATTCCTGGGAATCATGGAATCTGCCTTTAACCGGCAAGATTATCTTGCTTGATCCCGGTCATGGTGGTCCGGATGGCGGGGCAGGTGACGAAGGTGCACTCGAGAAAGATATTGCTCTGGAAGTATCATTAAAAGTGAGGGATTACCTCCAGGAGCAGGGAGCGCTCGTACTCATGACAAGGGAGGACGACAGGGACCTCGCACCCGAGGGAACAAAGGGTTACAGCCGGAGAAAAGTGGAAGACCTGAAGAAACGGCTTGAAATGATAAATACCTCAAATTCTGATTTTTATGTCAGTGTTCACTTAAATTCAATTCCCTCTCCCCGATGGAGCGGTGCGCAGACATTCTATGCTCCAGGGATAAAGGAAAATGCCAAAGCTGCGAAATTTATACAGGATGAACTCCGCCGCAATTTGGAAAATACGAAGCGGAACTCCAAGCCGTTAAACAGTGTATTTATCTTAAAATACGCCAAAAAACCGGGTGTCTTAGTAGAAGTGGGATTCTTATCAAATCCGAGGGAACGGGCAAACCTGAAAACGGATGAATATCAGGATAAAATCGCTGCCTCCATCTATAATGGAATTATGCGCTACTATACCAATGAAAAAGAATTGACTGAAACATGGGAATGAAAAGGTGCTGAGAAGTGCCTTTTCTTTTTTGAATAGTTTTCCGGTGTGATACAATTAACTATAAAGAATTTTCAATATGTTATACTGAAATGGAAACGAATTCAAAAGGCGGGTGCAATGCATGTTAACTGAACAGAAAGTCAGAGAAGCCTTAAGCGGCTTGAAGGAACCATTTATACATAGAACATTGGGCGAACTTAACGCCATTGAAGAAATTAAAATCAAGGAAGAAAAAAATCATGTGAGCGTTAAGATTCAAGTTGCTAAGACAGGTACAGCTGAACAGCTTCAGCTTCAGACGGAAGTCGTCAATCTTTTAAAAGAAGCAGGGGCTGAGACCGTCGGCATCCGCTTTAGTGAGCTTCCTGATGAAGTGCTTTCACAATATAGAGAGGCAGCGGCTGAAGAAGACAAAGGCCTGCTTTCTCCTGGTAATAAGACTAAATTCATTGCCGTTGCCAGCGGAAAAGGCGGAGTCGGCAAATCCACTGTTTCAGTAAACCTGGCTGTATCTCTGGCAAGGCTGGGCAAAAAGGTTGGATTGATTGATGCCGATATTTATGGATTCAGCGTTCCGGATATGATGGGCATTACGAAACGTCCTGTGGTCAGAGGAGAACGAATTCTGCCGGTTGAACGTTTTGGCGTAAAAGTGATCTCTATGGGATTCTTTGTGGAAGATAATGCGCCGATTATCTGGAGAGGACCGATGCTTGGCAAAATGCTGAACAGCTTCTTCAATGAGGTTGAGTGGGGTGAATTAGACTATCTTCTTCTTGATTTGCCTCCGGGAACAGGAGATGTAGCCCTGGATGTACACACAATGCTTCCTTCCTGCAAGGAAATTGTTGTGACAACTCCACATCCTACAGCCGCATTTGTTGCTGCCAGAGCTGGTGCAATGGCACTTCGCACGGAGCATGAGATTCTGGGTGTTATCGAGAACATGGCCTATTTCGAAAGTCAATTGACTGGAGAAAGAGAGCACGTATTTGGCCAGGGCGGCGGCGAGAAGCTAGCTGATGAACTGAGGACTGAAGTGCTGGGGCAGCTTCCTCTACAGCAGCCGGACTGGAATGAAGAAGATTTTGCACCGTCCATTTATGACAAAGAACATAAGCTTGGTCAAATCTATACTGACATTGCCCGTAAAGTAATACAAACGATTGAAAGTAAATAAAAGATAAAACCTCTTCCGGAATGGAAGAGGTTTTATTCTTAAGGGTTAAGATCCGCCGCCATCGCTGTCGCCGCCTTGGCTATCACCTTGGCCGCCGCCTTCACCCCCGCCGCTTTCTTGACCGCCTTCTTGACCGCTGCTTTTTGTTTCCTCAGCTGCCTTAAGAAGGATGTCCTGAATTTTTGCTTTAAAGAGCGGGCTTTCAAAAGTCTCAGTCATGACTTTCTGTATGTGCTCCCGATATTCCTTGCTTTTAAGGACATCTGTAACTTCTTTTTCAAGCTCGGGATCTTTAAATACTTCTATCATCATTCCCCGGTATTCAGGGTCTTTCATAAGGTCTTTTAAAAGCTTCTCATTTTCCTTTTGCATACTTTTAGCCATGCTTTCGGAAAACTTTGGATCGTCAAAGGATTTCTTCCAAAACTCTGTGCCTTTATCGGAAGTTAAGGTTTTTTCGATGGTTTCGCTGACGACCTTTTGATCCATGACCATCTTTTGCTGCATTTTTTCATCAGCCATTAATTCTTCGAGTGCTTTTTTGCCTTCATCTGTTTTTAATATATCTACAACCATTTTTTTAGTTTGCTCATAATCCATTTGACCGCTGCCAGATTCACCTTGGCCGCAGCCTGATATGAAAAACACTAGCGCTAATGGAAGGAGCAAACGGAATTTTGTTTTCATGGTGAAGCTCCTTTCAGAGGTGTCCTTACCTTTAGAATGGAGATTTTCAGCAAATATTATGCGCTGGAAATACAATGCCTAGATTTTTCAAACTTTGGTTGGTACAATCAATAAGAATGAATTTATTTATTATGGGGGAAAAATAAATTGACTAGCCGTAATTGGGTAAAGCTTTTTGTAACAACTCTTCTAGTCGGAGGATTAACGACTGGAGTTGTGGGGTTTATTGTGCGCTGGGAGGAATTTGCGCCTATTTTTACTGACTTTGATTTCCTGGAGATTCTGTCGGTATTGTTCTGGCTAATAGGTGTAGGGTTAATCTTCAGTATTATTAGCCAAATGGGCTTTTTTGCTTATTTGACTGTACACCGCTTTGGGTTGGGGATTTTCAAAGGGTTATGGAATCCTATTCAGATTGTCCTTATTTTATTTGCTTTATTTGACTTGGTTTATTTCCGCTATAAGGCTTTCGCCGGTGCGGGAGACAGCATGCTACCGTATGTTGGTGTTGCAGCATTTCTTCTTATCGTCGCTCTTGCGGTCGCAGCAATTAAAACTAAACAGACCAACCAGCATGCCTTTATTCCTGCAGTCTTCTTCATGGTAGTCGTAACCGCCATTGAGTGGGTGCCGGTACTAAGGGTAAACGAAGAAAGCTGGCTATATCTAATGCTGATTCCGTTATTAGTCTGCAATACCTATCAGTTGCTTATTCTTCATAAGCTGAATGAAGATTCCCAAAAGCGAAGAAGCCATATAGCGAAGAAGCCATCCAAATAACGGATGGCTTTTGTTTTATTTTATTTCATTCGTCTTTGCCTCGGCATTTGCAATCATTTCTGAGACGGTAACAAAGCTGAGCCCCTTGGATTCTACATCATTTAAAATAAGCGGAAGAGCTTTGGCTGTTTGTTTGGCAGAATCGGATGCATGCAAAAGTACGATATCTCCTTTTTTGGCCTTTGATACATTCTCTGCAATCCTATCGACGCCGGGATTTGTCCAGTCCTTCGAATCGACGCTCCAATGGACAACGGTGTAACCCAACCGGTCAGCAACCTTTAAGGTTTTCTGATCAAAATGCCCTGTTGGGGCACGCACAAGCTTAATGTCTTTAACATTCAGCTTTCTAAATGCTTCCTGCGCCCTTGCTAGGTCCCTCCTGATTTTATCCTCTTCAAGCTCTGTATAATCTTCATAGCCATAGCCCAGCATTCCGATTTCATAGCCTTCTTTCACAATCCTTGAAACTAAATCCGGATGACGCTCCGCCCAGGAACCGGCCAGGAAAAAGGTCGCAGATTTCACATTCTCTTTTTTAAGGATATCCAATATGGGCTCTGCTTTAACATCCCCCCATCCTATATTAAAGGTGAGGGCTATATCCTTTTCCCCTTTGTATATCGCCTTAGGCCCGTCTTTTGCTGAAAAAGCAGGCAAATGGACCATACTCTGCATGAAGAGGAACCATGCTGTGAAAAACGCTGCAATGACAATCAGAGAAATTTGTTTTAAAGACCTACCATTCAATACGTAAAAAAAGTTCATAATCGATCACCTCGTCCGATACCTTCCTAGTTTCATACCTATGCTGAACTTGTCTCCTCCATGTATAAAAAATTTATTCATAAAAAATCACAATTGGAAAAATACTACAAAAAACAAATTTAATGGAGGGAAACAAAATGATTGGAATGCTTTTAAGCCAAAAAGAACTTAAAGAAATGGAGTACCTGATCAAACGGGAAATGGATGAAATATTATTCGATTTAAAAGATGACCGAATCGATCACATAGTTAAAAGAGCGATGGAGGAACGATATAAAATTTTATTTTCTTTATTTCAGCGTATGGCTGCACCAGCAGATTGCCTGAGATACATGCGTTCTCGCCAGCATCATGAAAAGAAGGGGTAATTTTTTTAGGGTTTGAAGAAAAAAATGAAAAAGGTTGTTGACTTCTTATTGGTATCTTGGTATATTAATAAACGTCGCTGATGGCGGAAACCACTTATGACAACAATATAAAAAAGTTGTTGACTCCGGAGTTAGCATATGATATATTAAGAAAGTCGCTTCTGAGCGGCAGATTGATCTTTGAAAACTGAACGAACAATACGTCAACGTTTAAATCATTAGTCTTTTTCGAAAAGACAATCGAGCTATATCAACTCTTATATGGAGAGTTTGATCCTGGCTCAGGACGAACGCTGGCGGCGTGCCTAATACATGCAAGTCGAGCGGACAGATGGGAGCTTGCTCCCTGAAGTCAGCGGCGGACGGGTGAGTAACACGTGGGCAACCTGCCTGTAAGACTGGGATAACTCCGGGAAACCGGGGCTAATACCGGATAATTCTTTTCCTCACATGAGGAAAAGCTGAAAGATGGCATCTCGCTATCACTTACAGATGGGCCCGCGGCGCATTAGCTAGTTGGTGAGGTAACGGCTCACCAAGGCCACGATGCGTAGCCGACCTGAGAGGGTGATCGGC
>NZ_JAMBOJ010000003.1 GCF_023715565.1 Cytobacillus firmus
ACCTCAAAACTGAGAAGCTGTATATAAATAAGTGTAGGTCAAAAGAAGAACTAGAAGAAGCTCTTGAGGATTACATTTACCATTACAATTACAAACGCAGACAAAAGAAACTAAAGAAACGCGCGCCGATAGAATATCGACACGCGCTCACTGCTTAGCTTTTTATGTTGTCTACTTGACAGGGACAAGACCAACTCGCCTGAGTTTTTTTTGTAATTATTACACTTGAGGTTCGTCACTGACTTTGCGTTTTTCTTTAACAGTATGAATAACGCCTTTTTCTTTCAGTTCCTTGCCTTTCCATACTGCCCAAATCTGTGCTGCAAGGAAAATGGAAGAATAAGTACCTGCTATTAAACCAATAAGAAGTGCAAACGAGAAGTTTCTGATTGATTCACTTCCAAACACGAGCAGAGCAACAACTGTAAATACAACTGTTAAAACAGTATTTACAGAGCGGCCAAGTGTTTGGCGCAGACTTTTGTTTACAACATCCGCAATATCTTCAAATGACTTGAGCTTTTTCTTTTTCTGCATATTCTCACGCATCCGGTCGAAGGTTACAATTGTATCATTTATGGAGTAACCGACCACTGTCAGAATCGCTGCAATGAAGGTAATATCCACTTCAAGTCGTGTAAAGCTAAATACTGCGATAATAAAGAAGGCATCATGCATAAGTGCAAGGACTGCAGGAATGGCCATTTTTATTTCAAAACGGATGGTTACATAGATAACAATGCCGATAGAGGCAATTGCCAATGCAATCAGCGCATTTTTAGCAAGCTCCTTCCCAACAGTAGGGGAAACCGTACTGACATTTGGATCTGCACCGAATGTCTCATGGAAATGAGTTTTCAAATCGGCGATTTCATTTTTTGTCATTACACCTTTTAATCTTGCAACACCGATTTCTTTATTATCACCAGAAATGACAATATCATCAGTCTCTAATCCTACAGCTGATAATTCATTTTGGAGCTCTTCTTTCGTTAAAGGTTTATCAGCCAGCTGCTCGATGCGCGTACCGCTTGCAAAATCAATTCCGAGGTTCAGCCTGAATATGGATACAATGATAATTCCCACTGCAATTAATACAGCAGATAGAATGAAAAACTTCCTTCTGTGCCCTACAAAATCAAACTTATCGAATTTGGTTGGCAAATCAAGCGTATCGTAATTTTCAGCAATATTTTTAATCTCGCTTTTCTTAACTCCAAACCAGCCTGGTTTTTTATCAAGAAATTTACTATGGACCCACAGTCCCATAAGAAGCCTTGTGCCGTAAACAGCAGTAAGAAAGCTGGCGAGGATGCTTATAATAAGCATGGTTGCAAATCCCTTTACAGAGCTTGTCCCATACATGAATAATACGGCTGCTGCTAAAATCGTTGTGATATTCGCATCAAAAATTGTGGAAAGTGAGTTTTTCTCCCCGGCCTGAAAAGCAGATTTAATTGATCTGCCCACTTTCATTTCCTCCCGGACTCTCTCGTAGGTAATGATATTCGCATCAACAGCCATACCAACCCCGAGAATCAGTGCGGCGATGCCAGGCAGCGTCAATACACCATTCATCCAATCAAATATTAGTAATATCAGATAAATATAAAATGATAATGTGAGTGTCGCAATAAATCCAGGGAAACGATATACAGCAATCATGTAAATAAAGATTACCAATACCCCTATTATTCCCGCAAGTATGGTCGTTTCCATTGCCTGCTCACCGAATTTCGCACCTACCGAAGTTGAATACACTTCATCGAGCTCCACAGGAAGGGATCCTGCATTCAATAAATCCGCCAGTGTTTTTGCTTCTTCAATTGTAAAGTTCCCAACAATGGATACGGTATCCTGATTAAAGATTTGGCTTACCTGTGGAGCAGATAAGTATTTGGGATCTTGTTTTGCTGCCTCGGCCTGGAAAGAATCCTGGCCCTCTTCAAAATCTAGCCAAATGACAAGCAAATTATTGGGCGCACCCATATTGACTATTTTTTGAGTTACATCTTTAAATTTGGCGGCACTTTTTAGCTTCAATGAAACACTCGGTTTTCCATTTTCATCAAATGTCTGTTTTGCGCCATTTTGAGCAAGGTCTGAACCGTCCATCATCAACTGATCATTTACATCTCTAAATGATAAGTTAGCTTCTGTAGACAAGATTTCCCTTGCTTTATTCTGATCTGTTACACCAGCAAGCTGAACACGGACCCGTTTATCTCCCTCAATCTGAATATTCGGCTCACTGACTCCAAGAACATTGATCCGCCTGTCCAGTGCTTCAGCAGTACTTGCAAGGACCTCTTTATTTACCTTCTGGCCATCTTTTGGTGTGACTTCATAGAGAACCTCAAATCCGCCCTGCAAATCAAGTCCAAGCTTAATATTTTTTAAGATGTTGTTCGTCGTTGCTCCAGCCAGGCTTCCCAGTAATAAAACAATCAGGAAAAAAGCAACGATACGGCTGCGCTTTACCATTCTGAATAAATCCTCCTTAGCTATCGCCCGCTATCAGATATAACAGGCACCCCATCAGCGGCGTGATGCATTATTTACCAAACCTTCAGGCTGCATGACTTATAGGTATGCCTGCCCGTTAATAAAGACTGATGTTTGAACCACTAGTTCCTAAATTTCATTCTATGTATGACGATGACATGAAAAAAAGACCATTTACTACGCTTTTCATTATGAAACAGATTGTAAAACCTGTCAATTTGTCTTAAATGATGTTAAACAAGATGAAAACTGGAAATGTCTAGTTACTTTAATAATTTTCTGCGCTCTTCTTCATTCTCTAATGAAAATTCAGCTTCTTTAAAAGCCTCCATGGTAGCATAGTGAATGTATTCACTCACTTTTACCTCCATTACTTCTTCCACAATTTCGAATAGCCTGACATTTTCTTTTGGTTTTTTCCACTTTTTCATTGTCAGATATCCCCAGAGCTCCTGTTCAGACACTTTTTTATATCCCAGAAGCCGAAATTCATCCAATTTGCTTTCCAATGCAGGTTTTACCGTAGTGCGAAAATAATCATATTCATGGCCGATTTTCATATTCAGCCGCCTCCCCGCCATTAATAACATGGAAATTATGATAGCTTGTCATGCTTTGTCCTCTATCTTGCATATAGATAATTGTATATGATATTACCCATTTTGAGAAGGCAGGGAGTTGAATGTCCAAATTTCTGAAAGGTACCATGATCCTGCTCGCTGCAGGGCTTGTGACCAGGGTCCTTGGCTTTATTAACAGAATTGTCATTGCCCGATTTATTGGAGAAGAAGGTGTTGGCCTTTATATGATGGCCTTTCCCACCATGATTCTTGTAGTCACCATCACACAGCTTGGGCTGCCGGTTGCTATTTCTAAAAATGTAGCCGAGGCAGAGGCAAGAGGCGATACAGCAAAAATAAAGAAAATATTAATCGTTTCCTTAGCGACGACCATCTCGCTTTCCATTGTTTTCACTCCCGCTTTAATTCTGCTTGCTCCATTATTATCAGAGACACTCTTTACTGATAACCGGACCCATTTGCCTTTAATGGCAATTGCTCCAATTGTGCCAATCATTGCAGTTTCCTCTGTTATTCGGGGTTATTTTCAGGGCAGACAGAACATGAAGCCTGCTGCCTATTCCCAGATGATTGAGCAGATAGTCCGAATCAGTCTGATTGCTTTAATGACTAAGGCATTCCTGCCATATGGAATTGAATATGCGGCTGCTGGCGCCATGCTGGCAGCAGTCATCGGGGAGCTTGCATCTTTACTTTATTTGATGACCACATTTAAGCTTAAAAAGAAGTTCAGAGTCAGGAATCAATTTTTTAAATATGTGTCTTCCGGAAAAAGTACATTTAACGAATTGATGACCGTTGCTCTTCCAACGACAGGAAGCAGAATGATCGGTTCTGTCGCCTGGTTTTTTGAACCGATCGTAGTAGCGCAGAGCTTGGCACTTGCAGGTGTGGCAGCAGCTGCGGCTACGAAGCAGTATGGTGCTCTTACGGGCTTTGCCATGCCTCTTCTAATGCTGCCATCGTTTATTACTTATTCTCTGTCAACTTCTCTTGTTCCCGCTATAAGCGAGGCAAATTCCCAAAATAATATGCGGCTGATCGAATACCGGCTTCAGCAGGCCCTTCGTTTCGCATTCATAACCGGGGGCCTGGCAGTGGTGGTTCTTTACATCCTTTCCGACCTGTTGATGGAAGTGATGTATGGCTCCTCAAGCGGCTCTCATTTTATTAAACTGATGGCTCCGTTTTTCCTGTTTTATTATTATCAGGGACCTCTTCAGGCAACTTTACAGGCATTGAATCTTGCCCGGGCTGCCATGATTAACAGCTTGATTGGAGCAGTTGTAAAGACGGCCGTTATCTTTCTCCTTGCCAGCCAGCCTGCATTTGGGATAAATGGCGTTGCGATGGGGATATTGACAGGCACAGTCCTGGTGACAATGCTTCACTTCGCAACCGTTCTGAAAGCTATTTCTTTTACTTTTTTCATAAGGGATTATCTAAAAACGTTTATAGCAATGATTGTATCAGGAGGCTTAGGGTTATGGACGCTAAAAGACATCCTTGCCCCAGACATGAATACAGCATTAAGGGTTATTTTGATATCCACAGTTATCACAATTGTCTATATCATCCTTTTATTAATCTTAAAGCTTATTAGAAAGAATGACTTAATTCGTATTCCAGGTATAGGCAAAATGATATCCAGACTGGCATTTAAATAATGTTTAACAGGTCAGCCGGGGCTGAGCTGACCTTGTTATTTTCTTTCATCAAATAGATCCACATAAAATTGGCCATTTTCATAACTGCAGAATGAAATATCGGATATCTCTTTATACCCCTCTTTTCGAAGTTCCTGACGCAGCCAAAAGTCACTTTTATTTATCGTTTCAAGATTCGTTTTCTGAATCGTGCCATCTATAATTAAAGGGATTGTAATCCCCCCATCTTTACTGTCTTTTCTTTCAAACACTGACAGCGTACCGGAGGATTCAAGGATGGCAAACTCCACATCAGAGATTTTTGCAATATCTTTTTCTCTCAGCTGCAGGAGAAGGTCATCAAAGTTATACCGCTGCTTCCTCATGGCATTTTCATCTATTTTTCCTTTATTAATAATAATAGTCGGCTTGCCATCAACTACATCCCTGAATGTTTTGCTTTTCAGGGAGAATATAGCCAATACAATTTGTACAACCATCAAGAGGAGCATGGGAAGCACATTTTTTAAAATATTTGAATCCGGAGTTTCTATCGCGACAACTGCAAGTTCGGCAATCATGATATAGACGACCAGATCCAGGATGCTTAGTTCTCCAATTTCCCTTTTGCCCATCAATCTAAAAATGAGAAGAATGACTGCATACAAAAATAAGGTTCTTACAACGATGATTAGATATTCTTCCACTTCAACAGCACTCCTTTTGATGCAATCCTTTCTATTCTTCCGCATATTGGAACTTTTATGAGTATATGTGATTCTTCTTTGAACAATTTCGATTCTATTTTTTCATTGTCTGAATATGCTTGTACTAAGGAAAAGGCTGGCTGCCTCAACTCAAAGGTCGAAAGCTGTTCCTGTTCACTCATTAAGAAGGGAGATGGTCCATATAGAAGAATCAAAGAACTTTGGAAGCGCTGTACTTTATGGTATTATTGCGATTTTTGCCATTGCCGTTGCCGGCAGTCTCATTTTTTCACTGCTCCTGAGGTTTACATCATTGCAGGAGTCATCCTTGCAGTATATTATTACTGCTGTTTCATTCATTTCTCTATTTGCAGGCGGGTTCATTTCCGGAGGCAAAGGGAAGCAAAAAGGCTGGCTGCTCGGCGGCTTAACCGGCCTTGTGTACTCAATCGTTATTTTCCTTTTTCAATATTTGGGACATGACAGTTTATTTAATATGGAACAAATGATATACCACACCTGTTTCACACTTACGGCAATGATGGGCGGTATATTGGGAGTGAACCTTAACACCAAAAGAACCGCATAAAAAAGAAGGTCCTGCTCAGGACCTTCTTTTTTTGATATTAAGGATATTAAGCTTTTGCTAATGCATCGCCAGTTGCCTGCGTTACTTCGCGGATCGCTGCACGATCGTATGTAAGACGACTTCCGTCACCACATTTAATAACCACTTTGTCTTCGTCGATAGCATCAACGAATCCGTGAAGGCCGCCGATTGTAACAACCTTATCTCCCTTTTTCAAATCACTCTGCATTTGCTGAACTGCCTTTTGGCGTTTCTGCTGCGGACGAATTAACAGGAAATAGAATAAAACAAACATCAGCAATAATGGTCCTAATGTTCCTAAAAGCTCCATAGTTTTCCCCCCTTTCAAAGATCAGCCCGATTTAAGGAAAAATCCCCTAAAATGAGCTCAATTTTTTATGATTAAAAGTTCTTCGCGTTAGGTTTATTAAAGCCATACCTTTCGAAAAACTCTTCTCTAAAGTCTCCCAGGCGATCTTCCCTAATAGCCTGTCTAACCTGCTCCATTAATTTTAACAGAAAATAAAGATTATGGTAAGTTGTAAGTCTGATTCCAAATGTTTCATCACAGCGGATTAAATGCCTGATGTAAGCACGGCTGTAGTTTCGGCATGTGTAGCAATCGCAATTCTCATCTATAGGGCCAAAATCTCTTGCAAATTTTGCATTTTTAACAACCAGCCGGCCATTGCTAGTCATTAATGTTCCGTTCCTAGCAATCCTGGTAGGAAGAACACAGTCAAACATATCGATTCCTCTGATCGAACCATCAATCAAAGAATCCGGGGATCCTACTCCCATAAGGTATCTCGGCTTATCAGACGGCATTAGCGGAGTTGTAAATTCAAGCACACGGTTCATAACATCCTTCGGCTCGCCTACCGATAATCCGCCTACAGCATACCCCGGGAAATCAAGAGATGTTAAGTCTCTCGCGCTCTGTTTGCGCAGCTCCTCATATTCTCCGCCCTGTATAATACCAAAGAGCCCCTGATCATTCGGGCGCTTGTGAGCATTTAAGCAGCGCTCAGCCCATCGGGAAGTCCTTTCAACTGACTTCTTCATATATTCAAAAGAAGCTGGATAAGGCGGGCACTCATCAAATGCCATCATAATATCAGAACCAAGCGAATTTTGAATATTCATTGCTTTTTCAGGAGATAAAAACAGCTTGTCACCATTCAAATGGTTTCTGAAATGAACGCCTTCTTCTTCAATTTTGCGGAATTCGCTCAGGCTGAACACCTGAAACCCGCCGGAATCTGTCAGAATGGCCCGGTCCCAATTCATAAACTTATGCAAGCCGCCTGCTTCTTCCACAATTTCATGACCTGGGCGAAGCCAAAGATGATAAGTATTGCTCAGAATAATGCCCGCTCCCATTTCCACCAATTCTTCCGGGGACATGGTTTTTACTGTAGCGAGGGTTCCTACGGGCATGAACACAGGTGTTTCAAAAGATCCATGCGGCGTATGAACCCGGCCCAAACGCGCACCTGTTTGCTTACATGTTTTTATTAATTCATAACGAATTGCAGTCAAGTTGCAGTTCTCCTTCCATTTAATAGCACATTATTCCTGCCCGGGATAGGCAGAATAATATTACAAAATGAGCATAGCATCTCCAAAGCTGAAGAACCGGTATCGCTCCTCAACTGCCTGATTATAGGCATTCAGGACGTTCCCACGTTCTGCCAATGCACTCACAAGCATAATTAAAGTTGATTTAGGCAGGTGGAAATTCGTAATCATGCCATCAATCGCTTTAAAATCATAGCCTGGATAAATGAAAATATCAGTCCAGCCGCTTGCTTCCTCAAAACGGCCATTATGAGCAGAAGCAATAGTTTCTAACGTCCTCGTGGAAGTAGTCCCCACACTGATGATTCTTCCTCCCTGCTCACGCACTTCATTTAATAGACGTGCAGTTCCTTCAGTTACCTGATAAAATTCAGCATGCATTTCATGCTCATCTAAATCCTCCACACTAACAGGCCTGAAAGTTCCAAGTCCAACATGCAGAGTAATAAAAGCAATATGCACACCCATTTCTTTTAATTCTTCAAGAAGCTGTTCAGTAAAATGCAGTCCTGCTGTCGGAGCTGCAGCAGAACCTCGCTCACGGGCAAACACAGTCTGATAACGGTCCCGATCATCAAGTTGCTCCTTAATATAAGGAGGCAAAGGCATTTCTCCCAGTTGTTCAAGCACCTCATAAAATATCCCGTCGTATCTGAACTCAAGCAACCTGCCGCCATGATCTGAGGTTCCAGTGCAGACAGCAGTCAATTTGCCGTCCCCAAAAGTTATTTCAGTTCCTTCTTTTACTCTTTTGGCTGGTTTAATCAGCGTTTCCCAGGTATCCCCTTCAAGCTGTTTAAGAAGCAGCACCTCTATTTTTGCACCAGTGCCCGTCTTTTCTCCAAACAGTCTCGCAGGAAGAACCTTTGTGTCATTTAATACAAGACAATCTCCTGCTTGAAGGTAATTCTTAATATTTTTAAAAACACTATGCTGAATATCCCCGGTGTTTTTATCAAGAACCATCAGCCTGCTGCTTGTCCGATCAACCAAAGGCGTCTGTGCAATTAATTCTTCAGGCAAATGAAAATCAAACCAATCTACTTTCATGATGTCACCCTTCTGTTATTCATATAGACTACCGGAACCTGCCAATAAAATAAAAGATGGCAGAGAGAATAATGCTCATCAAAATCGATGTAACGACTGGAAAATAAAAAGTCGTATTGCCTTTCTTGATCACTATATCCCCAGGCAGCTTGCCAATATTAATAAACTGGCTCATAAACCCTATGGCAAAAATGATCGCACCAATGACCATCAGCCACTTTGATATGCCGCTCAATCAGCAGGCACCTCCATTTGAAAATGGCGGTACACGAGGTCTGTTACAATTCTTCCTCTTGGTGTCCGCTGAAGAAACCCAATCTGCAATAAATAGGGTTCATACACATCTTCAATCGTATGCGCTTCTTCTCCAATGGTCGCCGCAATGGTTTCAAGGCCTACAGGTCCGCCGCGAAATTTTTCGATTATCCCTCTTAATAATTTATGGTCAATATGATCAAGGCCTAAACGGTCAACCTGCAAAAGCTCAAGAGCCTCCTTGGCAAGTGTTTCATCAATTTGGCCATCTGCTTTGACCTGAGCAAAATCCCTGACTCTCCGGAGGAGTCTGTTTGCAATTCTAGGCGTGCCTCTTGACCTTCTCGCCACTTCAATAGCTGCTTTTTGATCTATTCCTGTATCCAGCACCTCAGCTGTACGCACAACAATATTCGTCAGCTGCTCTTCTGTGTAGTATTCAAGCCTGCTTAGTACGCCAAACCTGTCTCTTAACGGAGCTGATAGCGATCCTGCCCTTGTTGTCGCGCCAACCAGTGTAAAAGGCGGCAAATCCAGCCTTACTGATCTGGCACTTGGCCCTTTACCGATCACAATATCCAGACAGAAGTCTTCCATTGCCGGATAAAGAACTTCTTCTATAGACCGGGGCAAGCGATGAATTTCATCAATAAACAGTACGTCACCCGGTTCCAATGCTGTCAGGATCGCAGCCAAATCACCTGGCCTTTCAATTGCAGGGCCTGCAGTAGTTCTGATATTTACGCTCATTTCATTGGCAATAATAGCAGCCAGAGTGGTCTTACCCAAACCCGGCGGCCCATATAGAAGGACATGATCCAAGGTTTCCTCGCGAATTCTTGCAGCTTTAATAAAGATCTCGAGGTTCTCCTTTACTTTATCCTGGCCAATATACTGCTTTAATGTCTGCGGGCGCAGACTCTGTTCAAATGAAAGATCCTGAAAATCAGCTTCACCGGATATTATCCGCTCTTCCATACTTAATCACCTTCTTAATTCAGCATAAAACGAAACGGCCTTCTCCAACGAATTATAGTTTTAAAAGCTTTTGCAGCGCCTTCTTTATGTATTGATCCGTTGTAAGCTTTTCCTTTTTCAGTTCAGGCGTAATCTTTTTAAGTTCCTTTTCTGAATAGCCCAGCACTTTTAGTGCAAGCAAGGCTTCTTCTAAATCTCCTGCAGGCCCGCTCTCAGCCTGAATTCTATCCTCTGAAAACAGATTAGGGAAGAAGTCAGGGACAATATCGGGAAGCTTCCCTTTCAGATCGAGAATCATTTGTCTTGCTGTTTTCTTTCCGACTCCAGGAAACTTAACGAGGAAAGCTTCATCTTCATTTTCAATCGCCTGTACCACCTGTTCAGGTTCCCCAGAAGCAAGAATTGCAAGAGCTCCCTTCGGCCCAATACCTGTAACATTGAGCAGTCTGGTAAACAGCGTCTTCTCCTCACGAGTCTGAAAGCCGTACAATGCCATAATATCTTCCCGTACATAATGATACGTGAATATCCTGACTTCCTGTCCGAACTCCGGTGTATAGCTAAATGGGTTAGGCGTTAAAATCTGGTATCCAATTCCATTGTTTTCAATAACTACATATTCAGGTCCAATAAAATCGAGCCTGCCTCTTACAAATTCAAACAATGCCTTTCTCTCCTCATGATTCAACTGTACCTCATTGTACCATAAACTATTTTGGCACAAAGCATAAAATGCTGAAGAACCTTTTAAAGGAAACGTGTTCTAGGCATCCTCTTGTTCCTTCCTTAGTGCACCTTTCAAATCATCCCTGACACTTGTACTGCTCATCTCCACACTGGAGCGATAAGCAGCACGGCAAATTACATGAGCAGAAATGGGTGCAGTAAGGAATACAAAAAATATTCCAAGCAGTAATCGAATACTGAAAAAATTGTCTGCAAACAGGAAGAACAGGAACGCTCCAAACAAAGTAAACAATACACCCAAAGTGGAACTTTTTGATGCAGCATGGGACCGGGTATACACATCCGGAAGCCTAATAATGCCGATTGCACTTAGAAAACTGAAAATGGTGCCTGTCAGTATTAGAATTGCAGCCACCATTTCACTTGAGACGTTTGCGTTCAATGACAACACCCCTTTCCATAAAGCGCGCAAAGGCAATAGTTCCTATAAAGGAAAGAATGCCAATTAATAAAATGACTTCCATGAAGGCATGCGTATTTAGTAACACCGAGAAAATGGCTACCGCTGAAATTAAATTAATACCCAAAAGATCCAATGCCTGTACCCTGTCAGGTGTCGTAGGCCCTATAACCAGCCGAAAAATTGTTGCCATCATTGAAAGCGCGAGAAATCCTAATGAGAGCATTAAAATAATTTCTATCATTTGCGGGTCACCTTCTTTATCGCCTTTTCAAACCGATCTTTTGATACTATGACAGATTCACTTGATTCCGGAATATCCATGGCATGAATATAAAACACTTTATTATCATGGGAGATTTCCACAACTACAGAACCGGGAGTCAGTGAAAGAAGCAGAGCAAGCAATGTTACTTCAAGCTCTCCTTCAAGCTCCGTATCAATTGTGAAAATCCCTGGTGTAATATTAATCCTTGGCCTTATTACCTGCCGGATTACAAGTATGCTTGAAGTAAACAGTTCCCAGATGAACACAAAAAACAATTTCAGGATGGCAACAAGAGATCTCAAATATAACGGAGCTTTGAAGAATTTCTCTAAAACGATCAAAACAATTATCCCCACCAGATAACCGCTGAAAAAGGATAATACGCTCCAGTCATCTTGAAGAAACATCCATAAAAAAGCTATAAATAGATTAATTAATACTTGAATGGGCAAATTCATAACCCCTTTCGAAGAAAAATCTGTTCATTCCCGGCACTAAGGTGCTGTCCGTCCTTCAAAGACAGCATGAATATAAAGCTCTGGATTCATTAAGGTTTTAACTGCCAGATCCGTATATACTGAGATTCCTTCAGCACCCAGGCCCAGCAGTATGGTCAGCAGGCTGAGACAGGCTATCGGAACCATTACCCCTTTCGTTGTACCTGACTCCATCTCTTCACTTAAATACGTTTCTCCCCAGAAACAATTCATGAAAATTTTAATGACAGAGTATAGGGCCATCAGACTGGTCATCAGACCTATCCCGCCCAGCCAGTAATAACCGGCTTCAAAAGTCCCATGTGTTATAAATACCTTGCCAAGGAAACCGCTTAAGGGAGGAATTCCTGCGAGGGACAAAGCAGCAATAAAAAACATCCATCCAAGATATGGATGATTACGGATAAGGCCGCTCATATCTTTTAATTTCCCAGTGCCTGTAAGACTGATTATTGTTCCGCCTAATAAGAAAATTAGCGCCTTAACAATAATGTCATGGATTATATAGTAGACAGAACCTGTTATACCTTCGATTGAAAAAGAGGCCAAACCAGCAATAATGAAACCAACGCCTATAATCACGTTATAAGCAAGTATGTTCTTAATATCCCAATGGGCAACAGCTCCAATCGCACCCATAATCATAGTTGCCGCTCCCAAAATGCCGATTAAGAGATGTGTAACTTGCGGCTCGTGGTAGAAAACCAGGGTAAATAAACGAAAAATCGCATATATGCCAACCTTTGTTAATAACGCAGCAAAAACCGCAGCCACAGCAGTTGGCGGTGCACTATATGAGCCTGGGAGCCAAAAGAATAGAAAGAGGGCAGCTTTCAGGCTGAATATGACCAGCAATAAAATAGATACTATGGTCAATAGCCCGCTCTGGCCCGTTTCTGCAACCCTCAATGAAAGGTGGGCAAAATTTAAGGTTCCTGTAATCGCATAAATATAGGCGATTGCTACGAGGAAAAGAAATGACGAAACAATATTGGTAAGTACATATTTAATGGACTCCCGAAGCTGCACCTTAGTGCCTCCCAATGAAATCAATACATAGGAAGAAATGAGCATAACTTCAAAACAGACAAACAGATTAAATAAGTCCCCGGTAATAAAAGAGCCATTTACTCCCGTAATCAGGAATAAAAATAAAGGATAGAAATAATGGCTCTCCCTTTCTTGCCCTATTGATCTGAAGGCGTAAAGCAAGCAGCAGAGAGATACAATACTTGTTATTAAAAGCAGCATGGAGGAAAACATATCAGCGACCATGCTTACCCCGAACGGGGGCTCCCAGCCGCCTAAATTCAGGGTCTGAATCCCATCGATTTTATTTTCGCCCATTAACAAGGCTGCAATGATCCCTGATGCAGATAATGCTGTGAGGCTTAAGATTTTATGAAGTTTTATATTCTTCCTAAAAATCACCATGACCATTCCTGTAATCAGAGGAATGATTATGGGCAAAATAATTAAATTATTCATCATGATTACCTCTCATTTGATCCGTATCGTCTGTGCCCAGCACTTTATATGCACGATAGCTCAACACTAAGAAAAGGGCTGTTGTTGCAAAATTAATAACAATCGCTGTTAATATAAGTGCCTGAGGCAGCGCATCGGTAAATGGAAGGTCCTGCAGCCCCAATAATGGAGGACCTCCCGTTTTCAACCCGCCCATCGTGAGAATAAGCAAATGAACACCATGACTGATAATGGATGTTCCCAGGATGATTCTAAGTAAACTCTTGGTTAAGATTAAATAGGTTCCTATAGCAAAAAACAGACCGACAAGCAGTGACATTAAAGTTTCCATTCTTAGTGATCATCACCTATACTCAGAATTATGGACATCGATGTCCCAATAACTGCCATCGCAACCCCAATATCGAAGAGCACTGCGGTAGCCAATTCAGTTTTCCCGAAAACCGGAATGTCGAAATAATTAAATGCCTGTGTTAGAAAAGGCGCCCCAAAAACAATGCCCCCTACTCCTGTAAATACAGCAATTAATACGCCAATTGCTGTGAGCACTTTAAAATCAACGGGAATGTTTTGGCGGACTGTTTCAATATCAAAAGCCAGAAACAGAAGCGTCAGAGCAGCTGAAAACCCTAAACCTCCGATGAATCCTCCGCCAGGGTTATGGTGTCCTGAGAAGAATAGGTTAATCGAAAAGGTAAAAATGATAACTACTGCAACCTTTATAACAGCATGCAAAATGATATCATTTGGTTCTTTCACTTCTATCCCTCCCCGATATTCTCAGTTTTACAAGTGTGTACACCCCTAAGGAAGCTATGCCAAGAACAAATATTTCAAGCATTGTATCTATTCCCCGGAAGTCTACAAGGATTGCATTAACGATGTTTCTTGCCCCTGCAAGTTCATATGAATTTTCATAATAATAGGCGATAGGCTCGAATAACCTCGTTCCATTAGCTGATAGTGCAAGAATCGCCACTATAGCCCCAACGCCAAGAGAAATCACTAAATTAGTCATTCTGAATTTCACTCTGACTGCTTCCCTCCGTATTTCGGGCAGATGGTAAAAACATAAAAGGAAAAGGGCAGTTGTTACTGTCTCAACCACCAGCTGCGTTAAAGCTAAATCCGGTGCGCGGAAAATGACAAAGAAAAGTGAAACAAGGTATCCAAGAGCTCCTACTGCTACTATAGCGGTCAGCCTTGATTTGGAAAATAGAACGGTTAAGGCTGCTGTTATCATACTAATGATCAGCACACCTTCATATATGCTGACTGGTGCATTATTACCGGCATCAAAGGCTGCTCCATCCAGGAACAACATAGAACCGCCAATAATAATAATCAGAAAAGTGAAGACATAAACAAAATAGTCA
This sequence comes from Cytobacillus firmus, assembly GCF_023715565.1. GTDB lineage: Bacteria > Bacillota > Bacilli > Bacillales > Cytobacillaceae > Cytobacillus > Cytobacillus firmus_C. The sequence continues at coordinate 14,669 of NZ_JAMBOJ010000003.1, forward strand.
CGTATAAAGCCTGTCATATAACTCTTTGTTAAAGTAAGGGACATATCTTCTATTTTTCCGAGCCCTTGATTATAGAAGTTATTGAAGGTCATGCTATACGGATAGATTGAATAAATGCCAATCCACTTTTTTAGATATAGATATAGAAAGGTCCCTGCTCCGACGACCCCTAAAGTCATAAATAATTCTGTATTCCAGCCATGCCAGGCACTGATCTTGATCTCAATTTCCCCTGGCTGAGAATAGGCAGGCAAAACGGCGCCCATTGCGGGCTTAAGAATGTATTGAGAAAGCACATTAGGAAAAAAGAAAATAATAATAACCAGGGAAGATAAAATAACTGGAGGCACTAACATTCCAACTGGTGCTTCGTGGGCTGCCTTTTCCAGTTTTTTCGGCTTATATTTCCCGGTAAAGGTCTTAAAGATCAGGATCATACAATAGATAAAAGTAAACACACTTGCTGCCCAAGCGATAACAGGGATAATAACACCTAAGGATTCCATGCTGAATATAGACATATCAGACGCATTCAATACAGCGGTAAAGAACATTTCTTTACTTAGAAATCCATTAAATGGAGGAAGGCCTGCCATTGAAAACCCGCCAATTATAGCCAGTGTAAAAGAAATAGGCATCAGGTGCATCAAACCGCCCAGCCTTCTAATATCCCTTGTTCCGGTTTCATGGTCAATTATTCCCACAACCATGAACAAACTTCCCTTAAACGTAGAGTGATTGATTAAATGAAAGATTGCAGCAAGCACGGCTGCTGCATACATTGACGCTTCATCACCTGTACCGTAATACAGGGACGCCGATCCCATGCCAAGCAGACTCATGATCAGCCCGAGCTGGCTGATGGTTGAGTAGGCTAATAAAGCCTTTAAGTCTGTTTGTTTTACCGCGGTAAGAGAACCATACAGCAATGTTATAAGTCCGGCACTGGTTACAAGCCAAAACCACTCCGGGGTACCTCCAAAAATTGGCGTCATACGCGCCACTAAGTATATTCCCGCCTTAACCATTGTTGCTGAGTGCAGATAAGCACTAATTGGCGTTGGAGCTTCCATTGCATCCGGAAGCCAAATGCTGAATGGGAATTGTGCTGATTTTGTGAACGCCCCAAGAAGAAGAAGAATCATTGCAGGCAAAAATAAGGAATGCTCATATATAGAGTCAGTCTGATTGATCATTTCACGAATGCTGTATGTTTCTGTCATCATTGACAGCATGATAAATCCGGCAAGCATGGCCAGTCCGCCAAAAATCGTTATATTCATTGATTTTTGTGCCCCATACCGCGACCTTTCCCTTTGATACCAATAAGCAATCAATAAGAAAGATGAAATGCTTGTCAATTCCCAAAAAACATATAAAACAAGAATGTTATCAGAGAAAACCAAGCCAAGCATGGCTCCCATAAATAACAGTAAATAAACATAAAAATTATGCAGCGATTCTTTCAGCTTTGACATGTAATAAATGGAATACAGCACCACCAATGCGCCGATTCCTGTAATAACCAAGCCAAAAACTAAGCTTAATCCATCAATATATGTTGTATAATTTATTCCATAACTTGGTATCCAGGGTACCGAAATAAGAATCGTTTCACCAGTTGAAATAATTGGAATATACATTAGTAAATACAGAAAAATGACTGAAGGCACACTAAGCACAAACCAGCCGGTATGTATGCGGGGTGCAAACACTCTATAAATAAACGGAACAATTATTGCAAATAAAAATGGAATTAAAATCATTATGTGAAGCCAAGACAAATATGTCCCCTCCCTTTTTAAGTTTTCCAGGTCACTTTACTGCTCTAAAATTTCAGGGTGTTTTAATTGGTCTTTTAGAGTATGCTCCCTTAATCATAAAACCATTACCGCAAAACTTGATTAAATTTCTTGAATGACATTGACTGTTCAGGTTGCATAAGCTATAGTCATACATAGTTTAAATTAAGAACAATTCTATTTACCACATCTATTCGAGGTGAGTTTACAGTGAAGAAACTAAATGGACGAATGGACGAAAGCATTCTTGTCTGCGTTTATTACGGCCCAAATGGTGAAAAGTTAATTCGCCGCGGATGCCAAATAGCAAGCATGCTTGATTGTCCTTTATATATTTTGACTATTGATCCAAAACCATTTGATGAAATGGATGCGGAGAAATCACATTACATTACAAGGTGGAAACAATTAGCCGATCACTTTAGTGCTGATGCCTTCATTCTGAAGGATAATGATAAGCGGCCAGTATCCAAAGTAATCACCGAAGTGGCAAGAGAAAAAGGCATTACACAAATTATTCTTGGCCAAACAGCTCAAAGCCGCTGGGAACAAATTGCAAAGGGGTCCATCATCAATACACTTCTCCGTGAAGTTCCATTTGTGGATCTTCATATTATTTCTGTGTCCCGCTACTTGAAAGATCAGGAGGGGCAATTTGAAAAAGGCGTCCGTGCATACCTCGTTAAGGATGGAAGCAACTATCGTGTGACTTTCAAACATACGAAGGATACTGAGTATGAAGGAATCTTCTTTAAAGATCAGGGTACTGACTTTAATAATGGGGTTTTTAAATTTATGAAAGACCAGGAGACACTTCAAGTTATCGTAACTGAAGACATTATATCTGACTTAACTAATGTTGATTTAGATGATTCCTTGAATGATGATGAATAATAATTACTTCCTCCTCTGCTGAAATGCGGAGGGGTTTTTTTTTTGCTTTCAAATCAGACTACAGATTAACATCCACCTTGATTAATTGCTTTTGACCTCTCTCAATTCCTAAATAACGCAATGTTTCTGCTGATGAATGGTGATTATATATGGACATAATGATTGATATGGCAATCCCTTTTCTGTAAGCATGGTAACCAAAGGTTTTACGGAGTGTGTGTGTACCGATTTTCCCCTCTATTCCCGCTTCCTTTGCAGCACTGTTTATGATCCGGTAAGCCTGCTGGCGGGTTATTGGCTGATTATTCTTTTTGGATTTAAAAAGAAAATCGCACTCAGTAAAATCATGCTGGGAAAAATATTTTCTTAATTCTTTTTTCACACTGTTATTTAAAAAATACGCTTTCTGTTGATTGTTATTTTTAGATACAGCATCAATGGTTAAATCATCAATATAAATAAATTCCTTTATTTCTTTCCCATCTGAAACATCACTGATTTTTAAAGAAAGCAGATCACTGACTCTAATGCCTGTATTTATACCTAATACAAACAGCAACAGATCCCGCTGCGATTGCCTCTTTAAAATCTCTTTGATTTTATTTATGCTTTTGATGTCCTTGATAGGATCAACATATTCCACTAGATTCCCTCCTGCATCTAATGTTACTTAATTATATGCTAACAGAAACTAAGTAACATTACAAACAAAACATATTCCTTTGTTGACAACAGAAACATGCAAGAGAAGTATGTTCCCTTGCATGTTTCACTGCTATTTCAATTCGCCTGCTTTTCACCGGCAGTATAGCTTTTAAAGGTTTCCAGGACTTCCACATATCGATCTTTCGAAATAATAGGTATGCCTTTTTTTAATTCTTCACATTTTGTGCCTTCTAATTTTCCTAAATCAATTTGAAAGAATGAATGAATAATATTAGTTTTTTCCGGCTTCCCATTGAAAATAGTAAGGGTCCCATCCTCTGTTATACCGAAGTACCCATTTGCTTTTAGTAGAGGTGATATATCATCCACTTCTCTTCGGAATACTATATAATCTATATCCATATCAACAAGCTGCCATTGATCATACTTAGCCCAGAAATCTTCAAGGGTCCATATGGTTTCCTCTATCGTTTCCTGGCTCACTTCCCCATCCAGATATTCCCTTTCCAAAATGACCTCTAACTTAAGCGGACTTTCAATTTGTTCCTCTGCTGCCTTAGCATATAAAGAAGTTCCGTTAAATAAAAAATTGAATGCGTCCATCTGGAAAAAGAGATAAAAGGAAGCAGCTCCTACTGCCAGCAAGCCCCATATGGTTCTCATGATCGATCACCTCGATTAAATAGTAACTTCTTCACTATCTGCCTGAGCCTGTTTTTCCCAGATCTTTATGATTAGTGTGGCCAAAATTTTCATGTTTATCCTGAAATAATTTTATATGTAAAAAGGGGCAAAGCTCAGTTGCTTTTACCCCTAATTCTGATACGTTATTTTTCCCTGCGGAATAAGTTTTTTAAATCCCAGTCAATTTGCTCTCTTGGACCGCCATCACGAAGATTATTATCAATGTTTCTTAAACGGCTGAAGGTTCCTTCGTCTGTTACCACCTTTGCAGATCTTCCCCGCAGATATGGCTCGACAGCTTTATGAATCGCTTCTTTAGTTTCTTCTTCCTTATCGTAATCAGTGAGGTCTACTGCAATCAAAACATTGCTACCATAGGTAACGGACCTGACATCTTCAACATTTGGAACAGATGCTGCAACGTCGCCGATTTTTTCAGCAAGCTCACCTTCATAAGCCTGATAATAGGAATTTTTAGCTTGTCGCGTATTATCATCGAGATGCCCATGATAATTTGCATCGCTATGGCTAAAACGATTATCTTTCATGAAAAAACTGCGATCTCTATCTGCAATAGGAATAGTAGGGTTTCCGGTATTTTCATTCCGGACTCTTCTGGCATTATTGTCCAACTCGTTATGGCGGGTGTTTTCCCCTTCGCCTCCAAGCGTATGATCCATCATTTCTGTCAGAGGTCCATCATTATCGGTTCCATCTTCCACCCGGGCATTGCCGCCGCGGCTTCCGTGTTTCTCATTCGAGTAATATCCCACTGGCTGGCCAATTTCGTTGCTCCGTTCAACACCTGCATCTTCGTTCGTTCCGCATCCTGTTAATCCCATTGATAAAATAGCAGCCATCGGCAATGCAAGCAGTTTCTTTTGCAAGCGAAAAACCCCCCTCGCTAATATTACAAGCTCTGAGCATTTCTGCTCTTATTTAGCTTGTGAGCGAAGAGAGGCTTTCATTCTGTCCATTTACGTCCAATTTTTTAATGAGCATTATTTGTTTTTGTCATCAGCAGCATATCTAAGATCTTTAATAAAACGCTGTCTTTCAGCAAATTGCCCTACAGTTAAGTCCAGTACAGGACGAATTTTCACGGAATCAAGGTACGTTTTGTCCCTTATTACACGATTCCATTCCCTGAAAATGTCAGTGGGAAATGCCAAAGCATGAAGAAAGCCCTTTTCTTCAAGATTGGATTTTAAGATAGGATATTTTCTCAAATCTTCAAAGGACCAATTCATATAAGGAAGGATGCGATTTGCATACTGCAGATAATCGGAATAGGGAGCCCCTATTGCTATTAAGTCAAAATCGAGCAAATATAAAGATTGATCTTTAACTCTGAGAAAATTATGATGTGCTACATCACCGTGCAGAATTACCTGCTTCCCAGGCTTAAAAAGCCAGGCTTCGTCTTCCATGCCTTTTAAGGACCAATCTGCCCATGCTAATAGCTCATTAATTATTTCTTTTTGGACAAAATATCTTACTACAGGGAGATTATTAAGAAAAAGGGTTGCTCTTTCTCTCCACTTGTCCGCCTGCCTATAAGCCGGCACAACCGTTTGATAGCGGCTGACCAGCTTTTCTGTAGTAACATGGAATTTTTTCAGCAGCTCAAGCCCTTCTAAACGATCTGTCTTCAGGTAATAAGTAAAAATTTCTTTTGAAGGCGGTAAATACTCCAAGCAGCCATAATAGGTCCTGTCAAAAAACAAAGGCGGTTCTTTGGCAACTTCGTAAAAGATATATGTTTTTGAAAATCCTTCCTTCATTAATGAAGAGGTGAATGCTTCCTGGAGCTTTAAACGGTGATAGGATGAAAACCCTTTTAGTATAAAGGACCTTTCCTGTGTCCTAAGCAAATAAACCTTCTTTCGAATTGGCCTTAATTCCTCAATTTTAAATGGCAGCTGATCCTGCAAATAGGAGAGGAGACGATTTTGAACTAAATCGTCTCCTGCATTATTAACCGTCGTATTCACTGCTTTCGTCTATGTTTCTTGGCATTCCAAAAGCCTCTCCGCCCATTGGGCCAAAACTCTGAGCGAAACCTGGTCCCGGACCATAGTCGAATCGCAGACCATACCCCTGCCCTGGACCAAATCCTGGTCCTGGTCCGTAGCCTCCAGGGGAAAATTGAGGTCCTCCGCAGCCGCAATCATCCGAAGCACCCATTACCGAGTTTGGCATCAATGGCTTTTGAGACATGCCTGGGGATTCTTCCATTCCCTGCACCTGTGGCATCTGGTGCGGCATCATTGCTCCTTGTACCTGCGGCATTTGGTGCGGCATCTGTGGCATCATCGCTCCCTGTACCTGCGGCATTTGGTGCGGCATCTGCGGCATCATCGCTCCCTGCACTTGTGGCATTTGGTGCGGCATCTGTGGCATCATTGCTCCCTGCACTTGTGGCATTTGGTGCGGCATCTGCGGCATCATTGCTCCCTGCACTTGTGGCATTTGGTGCGGCATCTGTGGCATCATCGCTCCCTGCACTTGTGGCATTTGGTGCGGCATCTGTGGCATCATCGCTCCCTGCACTTGTGGCATTTGGTGCGGCATCTGTGGCATCATTGCCCCTTGTACCTGCGGCATTTGATGCGGCATCTGCATTCCCATATCTTCTGCGCCCATCACACCCGTTGGCATTTGAGCCATTGGCATAAACGGAGAAGATTCATCATAATCCGGACTTTCTACTCCGGCCATCATACCCATATGCGGCATCTGCGGCATCATTGCTCCCTGCACTTGTGGCATCTGGTGCGGCATTTGCATTCCCATATCTTCTGCACCCATTACACCCTGTGGCATCTGATGAGGCATCTGCGGCATCATTGCTCCCTGTACCTGCGGCATCTGGTGCGGCATCTGCGGCATCATTGCTCCCTGTACCTGCGGCATCTGGTGCGGCATCTGCGGCATCATTGCTCCCTGCACCTGTGGCATCTGGTGCGGCATTTGCGGCATCATCGCTCCCTGCACCTGTGGGAATGGCATTTGCGGGTAACATGGATTATAAGGAAACATCGGCTGATATTGACCTCCTTGATGTGTATTATTAGATAATTCGCTTTCCGGCGATTCAGGGCTTTCTTGATTTGAAGAAGGCTTCACCTCCGGAAGGATATTAACTGGTTTAGGCGGGAGCTGGGGTTGCGGCTTAGATTCTGAAATTGGCAATGGTTTTTGCTGTGGTTTAGTTTCTGCAGGCTTCACTGGTTTTTCCTTTGCTTTAACCTCTTTTGCAGGCAGCGGTTTCTGCTGCTGCGGTTTAACCTCTTTCGCAGGCAGCGGCTTTTGCTGCTGCGGTTTAACCTCTTTTGCAGGCAGCGGCTTTTGCTGCGGTGCCGGCTGCTGAATATTCATCATGTAATAATTATTTATATCAATTTCCGGCATAATAGGTGTTGGCATTTTGGGCTTATAAGGTTTTTTTGGAACTTCCTTCGGTGCCGTTACTTTTGGCATTTCCTTTTTTGGTGCTTCAGCTTTCGGCATGGTAATAGGCTTCTCTTTGGTAATAGGCTGTTCTGCTTTTGGCATTTCCTTTTTGGCACCCAAATTTATTTTTGCTTCCGGTTTTCCTCCAATAGGAGCTTCTTTTTTTATAGAGCCTCCACTTGCAGGAACTTTTATTTTCATACCGGGCATAATCATATCAGGGTTGCTGAGCTGTGTATTCATCTTTTTCAGCTCTTCAAAATTCACGCCGTACTTTTTGGCAATCTTCCAAAGAGTATCCCCTTTCTGTACGATATGGATTTTCACTCTGAATTCCCTCCTATGCTTAAGGTGATGCTTCCATCTTTGATGGCTGGCCTTAGGTCCACATGATGTGAGTCACACAGAATTTGCCGCACGCGCGGCTTTCTCAGTCTGTGCCCTAATCAGCATTTCCGGGCATTTCATCCATTTATGTGAAAGGTGCAGATTAGTGCCCGTTAATCTCGATGAGTCCATATAGTGTATGAAGGATTGGGCAAATTGCTAACAATCTACACAAAAAGATATGCTTTTTTTCCGGGAATTATGATTCATCGCATCATGCAGATACCCGTCAAAGACAATGAGCAGTAAGGCAATAAAAAAATCCTCCTGCAGTGGAGAATTTTTTTATTTGGCTCTTTTCGTATAAATTGTTGTTTTTCGCTTATTAATGTTGTCCGTTGATTGCAGCGAGAGGATGCTCAGCGAACCACGGGGCGGGCGGTGAGCATCCTCGACGCTGCGCGTCTGTGGGGTCTCACTTGTCCCACTACTCCCGTAGGACGTTGAATAGGCTACCTTGAGTAAACACCGCACGAAGAAAATGCGAATGCATTTTCGAGGATCTCGCACCTTCCGCTCCAATCAACTCAGTAAATATATTATAAATAGCAACAAACTTTGCGAAAACAGCCTTTTATTTTGAAATAGCTGCCGTCAGTATTCAATTTTAGTGGCCTGCAGACTTTGCACTACATTTATGGACGTTCAAGCATTCTGTCAAGTGCCAGTTTAGCATACGCCGCCGTAGGCTCTTCAACCTGAACCAGATTTTGGCTTTCACCCTCCCCGATTGCTTCAAGAGACCAAACCAGATGCGGCAAATCAATTCGATTCATGGTCAGGCAAGGACACATATGAGGGTTAAGTGAGATAATTTTCTTATCCTGATGCAGTGCAATAATCCTTTTTACTAAATTCATCTCTGTACCGATTGCCCAAGAAGATCCAGGCTCTGAGTGTTCAATTGCATCGATTATAAAATTGGTTGACCCTGCCATATCGGAAAGCTCCACCACTTCTCTCCTGCATTCGGGATGAACTATGATTTTCATATCTGGATATTGTTCGCGGACTTCTTGGACATTTTGAATAGTAAAGTTTTCATGAACAGAACAATGGCCTTTCCAAAGAATCACTTTTATGTCCTCCAGATCCCCTTCATATTCCAGCTGATCTGTAATAGGGTTCCATACAGCCATTTCTCTAAGAGCTATTCCCAGGTTATAAGCAGTATTTCTTCCAAGATGCTGATCAGGCAGAAAAAGAATTCTCGGCTTCTGCTCAAAGGCCCAGCTCACCATTTTTTCAGCATTCGAAGAAGTAACTGTCGCTCCCCCGTGACGGCCAACAAAAGCCTTTATGGCCGCAGTAGAGTTTACATATGTTAGAGGAAGCATAGTGTCGCCAAACATATTCTGCAGCTTCGTCCAGGCTCTTTCTGTTTGGCTGATATCAGCCATATCAGCCATGGAACAGCCTGCTCGCATATCAGGCAAAATTACCTTTTGACGTGGAGATGTTAATATATCTGCTGTTTCAGCCATAAAGTGGACTCCACAAAATACAATATATTCTGCCTCTGTATTCTCCTGTGAAAGCTGGGCAAGCTTGAGTGAATCACCTGTAGCGTCCGCAAATTGGATGACCTCATCCTTCTGATAATGATGACCCGGAATGAAAAGCCTATTCCCAAATCTATTTTTTATCTCTCTTGCCCGGTCCTCCAGTTCCTTTACACTCATCAACCGATATTTTTCCGGAAGAATACTTGCTTGTTTTTCTGCTATTTGAAAAATATTCATTTTCTCCATACCCCTTTGTCAACAATTTATTCCACAATAACCTTCACACTTATATCAAGCGATTTCACAGAATGGGTAAGAAAGCCGAGAGAAATGAAATCAACCCCTGTATCGCTGTAAGCCTGCAGGTTATCGAGGGTTATTCCTCCGGAGGCTTCAGTCACTATCCCATTAGGTACGATACTGATCCACTCTTTTATCTCTCCCGGACTCCTGTTGTCAAACATGATTACATCAGCACCTGCTTCAACTGCTTCCAGTACTTGCTCTTTTGTTTCCGTTTCGACTTCGACTTTTACCATATGCCCAATTTTTGAACGCACTTCTTCCACAGCTTTCGCAATTGAGCCGGCAAAAGAAATATGGTTGTCTTTAATCATGACTGCATCATAGAGGCCATATCGATGATTAAATCCCCCTCCGGACCTGACTGCATATTTTTCAAACATTCTCAGGCCTGGAGTAGTTTTTCTTGTATCACAGATTTTTGTATGTGAACTGTCCAGAACCCGGACAGCCTCGCTTGTTTTTGTTGCTATTCCGCTCATTCTTTGGAGCAGATTCAAAATAACTCTTTCTCCTTTTAATAAATCCGATACTGGCCCTCGGACTTCAGCAAGGATTTGACCTTTCTCGATCCACTCTCCATCATTTACTTTTATATTGACTTTAGCCGCCGGGTTCAAGACCTTAAATCCTGACCTGACTATTTCTTCACCGCAAAAAATCCCATTGTCTTTTGCCAGAAAAACGACTTTTCCTGTCTGACCCTCTCCAAAAATAAGTTCACTAGTCAGGTCGCGGTCACCAATGTCCTCAAGAAAATATTGTTCAAGTTGCAATCGCAGCTTTAATTTGTTCATTTTCATCATTCCTTTCAGCTTTTCGGCAGTGAATAATCCTTTTTCCAAGCCATTCCGGGCTTTCGAAAGGATAATCCTGCCGGAAATGGCCACCCCGGCTCTCTGTTCGCCTTAATGCAGAGTCTGTGATCAGATAGGCTGCAATCAGCATAAAAGCCCGTGTTATTTCCTCTATTGATAAATGTTCAAGATCTGCTTTTATCCATTCTTAGCCAGGCCATCTGAGCGATAAGCCCTTCCTTTGTTTTGATAATCCCGGCATTTTTCATCATGTTCATTTTAACTTCTTCAATTGAAGGTAAATTTTCTTTATCTGACCACCTAAGTTCACGGTTATGAATTTGCTGTTCTTCAACAGGATCACTATAAGGCTGTTCATTAAGCCAAACCGCAAGCCGCTTGCCGCAATACAGCCCTTCCAGCAGGGAATTACTTGCAAGCCGATTAGCGCCATGTATGCCTGTGCAGGCAGCTTCACCAATCGCATACAGGCCAGGAATGCTGGTGCGACCCAATAAATCAGTCTTTATTCCTCCCATTAAAAAATGGCTTCCGGGAGAAACCGGAATTTTACCCGAACCTAAATCTACGCCGTTTTCTTCGCATATTTTTGTTATGGTCGGAAATCGGGATTTAAAGTTTTCGATTGAAGAGATATCCAGGAACACGGTTTTTCCTTTCTCCAGCGAATGATAAATGGCCTGTGACACTATATGTCTAGGAGCTAAATCCCCCTGTGGGTGAACACCTTCCATTACAAGGCTCCCGTCTTCTGTAATAAGACGGCCGCCCTCTCCCCTTACAGCTTCAGAGATCAGCCCCAGTGCTTTGCCGTTTTTATAGAGAAGTGTGGGGTGAAATTGTATGAACTCCATATCAGCTATCTCTGCCCCGGCTCTGTATGCTAAGGCAATCCCGTCTCCAGTTACGGTGTCGGCATTGGAAGTATATTCATACAGCTGGCCGCATCCCCCCGTAGCGAGCACAACATGTGAGGAAAAGAATCGATAAATGACACCAGCAGAATCTTTTCCTTTTAACCCTATACACCGGCCATCTTTTGCATTTATGAGCAATTGAAAAACAAGGATATCTTCTAAGATTCGAACGTTGGGATTTTGCTTCAACAGCATAAAATCAATGACTGTTTTCCCTGTGCTGTCTCCGCCTCCATGGACAATTCTATTTTCTGAATGAGCCCCTTCTCTTCCTAACGCAATGGATCCTTCAGAATCCAAATCAAACAGACATCCCTCCTGATTCAGCTCTTTTATAAGGGATGGCGCCTCATTGGTCAGGGACAGCACTGCTTCAGAATCATTATGAAACCTTCCTGCTTCGAGTGTATCCATGTAGTGTTTCGATGGGTGATCATTTTTTCCCATGGCAGCTGCAATGCCGCCCTGTGCCATATATGAGTTTCCATTTTTCACAGTCGACTTTGTGAGAATAATCACATTTAAGTCCTGGTGCAGCTTCTTTGCCAACTGCAGAGCGGCTACCCCGCTTCCAATAATTAAAACGTCGGCATTCATGTTTTTTACCTCCTGTTTTTACAGGCGTCTTGACACCTATATTTACACAGATTTAGAATTATGACAAGTGGTTTTCATAGTTTAAGAGGAACTTCTGACTTTTTGAACGATTTTATTAAGAAGAGAAAGCAGGTGGGGAACATTAAATATTTCGATTACGCAGCGACATGCCCGCTCGACCGAGAAGCGGCAAATGCCTATATAAAAGCCTCAACTGAATACTTTGGCAATTCCCGCAGCCTACATGATACCGGGAGCGCAGCAGAAGGGCTCCTTGAAAATTGCAGGCGGGAATTGGCGGGAATTTTAGGCGTTAAGAGTGAAGGAATCTATTTTACCAGCGGAGGTACGGAAAGCAATTTTCTTGCAATAGTTGCGCTGCTGTCTGCTTCTGAAAAATCAGGTAAACATATCATAACGGGACTCGCTGAACATTCATCCATTCATAGCGTTTTAGAGAAATTGCGTCTTGAGAAGGGCTATGAAATCACAAAAATTCCTTTTGGCTCAGATGGCCGTATAGACCTGAAAAAATTAAGTTCCGCCGTCAGGGATGATACCGTCTTAATTACCATACAGCATGGCAATTCTGAAATCGGCACATTGCAGCCTCTCCTTGAGATCAGCGGGATTTGCAGGGATAGACAAATATTGCTCCATAGTGATTGTGTCCATACGTTTGGAAAATCAGATTTAAAAGGAGTCGCCCACTTTACTGATAGCCTGTCCTTTTCTGCACATAAATTTTACGGGCCAAAAGGGGTCGGAGGGGTTTACTTAAAACCAGGCATGCGGTGGAGCTCCTTTATACCCGGAGTGTCACATGAAAATGGATTCAGGCCTGGCACCATAAATCTTCCAGGGATTGTTGGTATGACAGTGGCTGCCCAGAAAGCTTATGTAAATTTAAGCAAGCATAACGGCCACTTCCAAATGCTGCGGGAAGTTCTGCTGAAGGAACTTGAACCTGCACAGGAGAAATTCGTAATATATGATTTTACAGGCTCTTACCAGCTTCCCTCTACGTTGGGACTTAGGCTAAAAGGGGTGGAGGGTCAATACATCATGCTCGAATGCAATAGACTTGGATTTGCCATATCTACAGGAAGTGCATGCAGTACTAGCCAGCAAACTGTCTCTAAAACCCTGGAGGCACTGGGAGTTACAGATAAAAAAGGCAAAGAATTTATCAGGATCTCTTTCGGATGGAATACATCTGCTGAGGATGCAAAGGCATTGGGAGAAAAACTTGCTATCATGGCCAGGGAACTCGTACCCCTCTAATTTTTTCTTCTGCCGTTCCTTATGTTAGAATGAGACATTATCGGATTATAAGGGTGAGAAAATATGAATGAACAAAAAAAGGTGCTCGGAGAAGAGCGGAGGACCTTTCTGCTTCAGTTGCTGAAAGAAAGCGGACAGCCCATTACAGGAGGCGACCTTGCAGCAAAAACGAATGTAAGCAGACAGGTAATTGTTGGGGATATCACCCTTCTAAAAGCAAGAAAAGAGCCAATCATCGCCACAAGTCAGGGGTATATGTATCTTCATCAGGCCTCTCCCGCATCAGCAGCAGAGCGGGTCATTGCCTGTCATCATGACCCTGCTAGGACTGAAGAGGAATTGAATCTGCTTGTCGATCATGGAGTTACTGTAAAAGATGTAAGAATTGAACATCCCGTCTATGGTGACTTAACTGCATCGATTATGGTATCTACCCGCCAGGAAGTCAAGCAATTTATGGATAAAATCACGTCCACAAAGGCTTCTTTCTTATCAGAATTAACAGACGGCATACACCTCCATACTCTATCCGCAGCCTCCGAACGGAAACTCGATGAAGCTGAGAAAGTATTAAAAGAAGCAGGATTTCTTATTAACCTGGAATAGCTTTAAATACAAAAAGGACCCGGATATGTATTTGCCGGATCCTTTTTATTTATTCCTGCAGAACTCTGCTGTTCTTATTCCGAAGCTGAAAATACGGATAGCTGCCCAAAACCTTAACACTGCAGCCCAATGCCTCCAGTTCAGCAGCTGCCCCGGGGATCAAAACGTCATCCATTTTCATATCCACGTCAATGATAAAGAAATAATTTCCCAATCCTGTTTTCATCGGTCTTGATTCAATCTTAGTCAAGTTGAGCTTCCTCCAGGCAAATGCCGAAAGTACCTGATGAAGAGCACCTGACCTGTCTGCAGGCAGCGTCACCATAACAGTCGTCTTGTGCCCTGCAAATTCCTTACGGTCTTCGCTGATTGACAGTTCTTTATTGGCTAAAACAATGAACTTTGTATGGTTATAATCAAAATCATGGATATCTTCTTTGACGATCGCCAATCCATATACTTCTGCAGCTAATTCATTAGCTATGGCGCCTGCGCGCATGCCTGGATTATCTTTTACAAATTGAGCTGCCGCTGCTGTAGATGTAGTACTCTCACAAGGGATACCTTTCAGCTCTTTATGCAGAAATTTATGGCACTGAGCAATAGCATGGGAATGACTATAAACCACATCAGTTTTATCCCACTCCTTAACATGAACTGGATGAACCATAAAATGCTGGCGAATCGGAGCTGTCAGTTCCCCGATAATCGGAAATTCCACTTCATGGATTAAATAGTCCAATGTAATATTCACAGAGCCTTCCAATGCGTTCTCAAGAGGAACTACCGCCAACTCTATTTCATTCTCATTTAAAGCATCAAAACAGGCAGGTATCGTTGGGTAGGCAACGGCTGTCTCATTAGGGAACAAGCTCCTGGCTGCAATATCTGTAAAAGTGGCTCTAGGTCCTAAAAATCCTAACTTCACGGTAATTACCCCCTTCTTTATTCAGACTTATTTTAAATCACAGAAAATTCCCCTTATACTTCATTACTTTAACACATGTATGTGGTTTACAAAATAAAAAATGAAAAAAGGGCAGGGTACAGAGCACATTTTCTCATGCACCCGTTCCCAGCACCTCTACTTTTTCTACAAACTCCAATTTTCTAAGCCTTGCCAATAGTTCCTCAATCTCGATGCCCATTTCAGTTACATTCAGGGAAAGCGTAACATTTGCCCTTCCCTGAAGGGGAATGGTCTGATGTATTGTCAAGACGTTGCACCCCGACGAAGCCACAACGCCCAACAAATGAGATAAAGTCCCCGACCTGTCTTCCAGGTGAAAGAATAAAGTAATCAACCGTTCTTTGACAACAGTATGGAAAGGGAACACAGTGTCTCTATATTTATAAAAAGCACTTCTGCTCAAATCTACTTTTTGGACAGCATCCCAAACCGATTCGGCTTTTCCCCTTTCGATCATTTCCTTCGCATCCAATGTTTTCTTCATGGCTTCAGGCAAAACATCTTCACGAACCAAATAAAATTTCTTATCGAATCTATCTTTTCTCATTTCTCCACCCCGTCAATCGAGAAGGTTAGTCAATAAACTCGAATTCATAATCAAGCAGCTTAACGATATCACCGTCTTTTGCTCCTTTTTCACGAAGAGCATCATCCACACCCATCCCGCGCAGCTGTCTGGCAAACCTGCGGACAGATTCATCTCTTGAGAAGTCTGTCATTTTAAAGAGCTTCTCAATAGCATCGCCTGATACCACGAATACTCCTGCAGGGTCTCTCGTGATGACAAATTCAGTCTGCTCAGATTCATGCTTGTAAAGAACGCGGTGGACACCTGTATCTTCCTCTTCTTCATGTGACAGCGGGAATTCAGGGGTTTCTTCAACCTTATCTGCAACGGTAAATAATAAATCCCTTAATCCTTGTCTCGTTATTGCGGATATCGGGAAAATCGGATAATCTTCATCAAGCTGTTCCTTGAATTTTTTTAGATTTTCCTCTGCATCAGGCATATCCATTTTATTAGCCACAATAATTTGCGGCCTTTCTGTGAGACGCAGATTATATTCTTTTAATTCTTTATTGATCGTTAGATAGTCTTCATAAGGATCTCTGCCCTCAACAGCAGCCATATCGATAACATGAACAATAACCCTTGTTCTTTCAATATGCCGCAAAAACTGATGGCCAAGTCCTACTCCCGAATGGGCGCCTTCAATTAATCCAGGCAAGTCTGCCATTACAAAGCTTCGTCCATCTTCAGTCTCAACCATTCCCAGATTGGGAGCAATTGTCGTAAAGTGATATTCTGCAATCTTCGGTCTTGCTGATGATACAACTGACAGCAACGTCGATTTTCCCACGCTCGGGAAACCAACTAAACCAACATCAGCTAAAAGCTTAAGCTCCAGCACAACATCTCTTTCCTGGCCCGGTTCGCCGTGTTCGGACAATTCTGGAGCAGGATTAGCAGGAGTTGCAAATCGGGTGTTTCCTCTGCCTCCACGGCCCCCTTTTGCTATAACGGCTCTTTGACCGTGCTCAGTCAAATCTGCAATTACTTCCCCTGACTCGGCATCTGTTACAACTGTTCCCGGTGGTACTTTAACAATCATGTCCTTTGAGTTTCTTCCATGCTGGTTCTTGGACATGCCATGCTCACCGCGGGGAGCTTTAAAGTGGCGCTGATAACGGAAATCCATTAACGTGCGCAATCCTTCATTCACTTCAAAAATAACATTGGCACCCTTGCCGCCATCTCCGCCGGCCGGGCCTCCGTTCGGCACATATTTTTCACGGCGGAAAGCGACCATTCCGTTGCCCCCGTCCCCGCCTTTAACATAAACTTTGACTTGATCGACAAACATATATAAATTCCTCCCGTCTGCAGTATGTCCCGATCGTCTGGCATTCAGCCAGATTACCGGCACTGACCGGATCCGCTTCTTATACTTAAGAAGTGCCCAGCCTGCAGAGTTTCACACTTAGTATTGCTATTTTTGACAGAAATCACTCTCTGCCATTCGCAATGAATGGCACAAATAATTCCAGTGTAAGCTCCTCTTCAGCTAATTCCTGAACAGCAGCCGTTATGTCAGTGTTCTTCTTTTTAAAGAACTTCTCCAATTGATCCATATCTGTTAGTATTCCGCTAAAATCAAAAAAGAAACGAGCCCCTTCTTTTTCATGCCTGATGGATACAGATAAATGATTATCATGGTAGGGCTTTACTGATGAGTCCAAAATGGCCAAAAAAGAGCCTGTCCACTCAGAAAGGACAGAGTCATCCAACCGTCCGGCAATGGGATCATCGAGCACCTCATATTCAAGCTGAAGGTAGTGGTTCTCCCAATTATAAGTTAATAAAAGCGAAGCAAAACCAGGAAGATTCATATTCGAAAGTCTTGCCTCCTGCTGTGCTTCCACCACAATTTCATCTATGATTTCCTTAGCCCTGTCTGTCTTATTAAGGGAAAGGTTGCCTTTAATTAATTGTATTTTATTCAGCCAGTCATGCCGTGCATGACGCAGCACTTCAATCATATTCCAGTCTTTTTCCATATATGCACTCCTGTATGGTTATTAGGCTGTCAGAAGACTGTGCTTGCTGTAAGTATATCAAAAAACATAGGTACAGTAAGCAAATTTATGATAAATAAGAAAATATTGCTTATGCGATGAAGAACTGCAGTCTTCAGCCTGCTATAAATTCATCGGATAATATTTGAAGTGCACCAGCGGATTTTTTGCCAAAAAAAGAAAACCCTAACCTTGTGGGCTAGGGTTTTCTCGAAAAGGCTTACGCCTCTTGAGCTGCAGGATATACGCTCACTTGCTTGCGGTCACGTCCAAGACGCTCGAATTTAACAACACCGTCAACTTTCGCGAATAGTGTGTCATCGCCGCCTTTACCCACGTTTACACCTGGGTAGATCTTTGTACCGCGCTGACGGTACAGGATTGAGCCGCCAGTAACGAATTGTCCGTCCGCACGCTTAGCGCCCAGACGCTTAGAGATTGAATCACGGCCGTTCTTTGTAGAACCTACTCCCTTTTTAGAAGCGAACAACTGAAGATCTAATTTTAATAGCATTTATTCCACCTCCTGCTTTTTGAAGGTAATTTGTATATACTTTCCGTAGTCTTCTTCAATCGTCTGCAATGAAACCACCATGCCTTCAATCAGAAGCTGCACTTTCTCATTCATGTCTTCCTGAAGATCAGGAAGAACACAGCGGAGAAAACCTTCTCCATGGCTGATCTCTGGTGTCACGCCGGTTAGGGCATGGACAGCATTAATGGCCCCGATGGAAACGGCAGATACGCCTGCACAGACAATATCCTTGCCTCTGTTTGCAAAGAATGCATGACCGCTTATTTCAAACGAATGAATATTTCCGGAATCTTTACGAGTAATCGTTACTTCAATCATCTTAAATCGCCTGATTAAGCGTTGATTTTTTCAATCACAACTTTAGTGTAAGGCTGACGATGACCTTGCTTCTTACGATAGTTTTTCTTCGCTTTGTATTTGAATACAGTGATTTTCTTTTGACGGCCTTGTTTTTCAACTTTAGCTGTAACAGTAGCACCTTCAACTACAGGGCTTCCTACTTTTACGCTGTCTCCGCCAACGAAAAGAACCTTTCCAAAAGTAACTGTTTCGCCTGCTTCAGCGTTAAGCTTTTCGATGTAGATAGCTTGACCTTCTTCTACACGTAATTGCTTTCCGCCAGTTTCGATAATCGCGTACATGAACTGCACCTCCTCTTAGACTAAGACTCGCCATCCCAGGCGCCGACACGATATGCGGGCTTATGTACCTGTTCTGTGCGGTTGTAGCACGGGTGCGCTACAAACATAACATGAAAATACTATCATATAATGATTAATCATGTCAATAAGAATAATATGATTCTCTATGTTTGCACCTGAAAGTAACTCTTTTGCGTGCCTTTACAATTATAATGCTTATGGGGCAATTAGGGAAGTGGGAAATACTGCACTAGAAAAGCAGGCGGGTCGCTTAACCCAGCCTGCTTTGAACTATCCGAGCTCATTAGCACTGCCAAATTTCCGGATTTGATAAAATGGCTTGCTATTTTCCTTAATGGAAAAAATAATTTTCAAGCCAATGCTGTTTTCGATTCTTTTTTTATGGTCACCATTTTGCCCTGAGAATATCTCGGCTGTGTCTGTAGTGGTTTCGATCAGGACAGCTTCATGGTCATTGCCCCGATGTTCCCACAGTTCTCTTTCCAGCCTGAAGGCAATGGTCTCAGCGCTCAGCACTCTTCCGGTTCCCTCGCACACTTGACACCTTTCAGTAAGTGATTCGGATATGGCGGGTCTCGTTTTTTTACGGGTCATCTGAAGGATCCCAAGAGGGGAGAATCCAACAAGATTCGTTCGTCTTTCATCTTTTTTCAGCGCGTTTTCCATTGTGGCAAGAATTTGCTTCCTGTCGGATGCTTCTTTCATATCAATAAAATCGATTAGGATCATGCCGCCAATATCCCGGAGACAGATCTGCCTTGCAGCTTCTTCGGCCGCCATTTCATTGGTTTTTAGCACAGTGTCCCTACGGTCCTGTTTACCGGCGAACTTCCCTGTATTGACATCGATGACCGTTAAAGCTTCTGCTTCATCGAAAATAAGATATGCGCCATTATCAAGCCAGACAATTCGTTTCAGCGCTTTATCAATTTCAGCTTCAGCATTAAAAGCAGCGAGGATATTTTCCTTGCCCGTGTACAGCTGAATTGGCAGGCCTGTGTTTTTCATGAGCACATTCTTCAGTGATAAATCGTCCACGGCGATTTCACCGTCAGCCATTTTATTCGCCTCTTCGATAATTTCCTTAATAAAGGAATCCGCTTCATACACTTTTCCCGGCTTCTTTTTCATTTCCGCTTCCCTTAAAAGGTCCCAGTACTCAGCCCTGAGTTTTTCCAACTCATCCATAAGCTCATTCTCTTTCCTGCTGACGCAGGATGTTCTGAAAATCAGACCTTCATTCTCTTCTTTAGCTCGATAGCCAAATTGACGCCAGCCTTCTCTTGCTTTACTATCCTCAATTTTCTTGGAGACAGCAACATATCGGCCGTTTGGCATATAGATCAGTGATTCTCCTGAAAATTCAATTAAACCAGACAACCTTGGTCCTTTCGTGCCCGCAGCGTCCTTTTCAACTTGAACAAGTATTCTTTCTCCCTGATGAACAAAAGAAGAAATGCTCCTGTTTTCCTTTAAATGCAAATCCTCAGCAGAACAAACATAAGATGCCAGTTTGTCCCTGTGAAGGAATCCGCTTTGATCTTCACCTATCTCTACAAAAGCTGCATTCAACCCAGGCATTACCTTTGCAACGGTGCCTAAGTATATATCACCAACTGATGAACGATGCTTCGGCTGGTCAATAAATAGCTTTTCGACCCTATTATCTTTTAAAAGCACAAACCGTCGCTCTCTTGATGCATAATTTACAACTAACTTATTCAAAACGATTTCCTCACTTTAAAACATTATTTATTCATGTTAATGCAAATTTGCTCTTCAGTAAACATAAAGCAAATCACCTATTTTAGCTGTCAGCACTTTTTCTGCAAAGCATGCATGCAGCAGTTCATTTTCATCTAATGCACCCTTTTCTTTCCCGTCCTTTTCAACAATGATGGGGTGCTTGCATCCTCGCTGAAACCTTTCCAGCACGTCAATAACCAATTCTTCTTCCCGGACAACGATTGGCTTCAATGTCCGAAAGTCGCTGTGCTTCCCATAATACCTTTCGAGAAGAAAACGGATAAACACGAATCGGCTCTGCTTCCATTCATGATATAGCGAAAACACTAAAAAAGCGAGGATTACCCAAATATTCAAATTAACCGGAGAGGTCAGCAAAGTTAGTATAACGAAACTGATTAGACCCGCAGCCGAAATGAAAAGTGTTTTTCTGTGCGCTTCCGGAAATGCTTGATTAAGAGAAAGCCATAAGAAAACAAGTTTTCCTCCATCCAATGGCCAGACTGGGAGCAGGTTAAAAATTAATATCATTATATTAAATTGAATAAACAGATGAAACATATCAGCAGACAGCCAGGAAAACTCATAAAATAACAGCGCCGCCCCCATCATCCATATATGCTGAAGCGGCCCTGCTATAATGACTATAATCTCCTCTTTCAGCGGCCGGTTCCCGTGTTCATCCATTTCCGCTACACCTCCAAATGGCAGGAGGGCAATCTTTTTTATTCTCCAGGAATAAAGGGATGCAGCAACGGCATGCCCCATTTCATGAACAAATATAATCAGGAGCAGCATACATAATTCTATAAAATGGGCTGTCACAACAGACAGTCCGATAATCGCCCATAACAAAGGATGAATATGAATATGTGTGATTAACCCTGTTATTTTATTCAAATGGGATCACCTGGATCGGATCTATAAAATCATCATCTTTTTTAATCGCGAAATAAAAAGAGCCTTTTTCAGAATCGCCGGCGTCACCCGCCGTACCGATACCAGTTCCTTTTTCGACGTATTGATATAAATTCACATTAATTTCAGCCAAATTGCCATACCAGGACTCACTTTTATCACCATGCTGAATAATAACTGTATTTCCGAAACCATCCTTCTTTCCAGCGAACCGCACAAGCCCTTCACTCATTGCCTCAATGGAAGCTTCCTTTCCTGTTTCGATTGTTATTCTCTGTCCATTATCATCAAATTCTTCCAGTATCTTTGCAGAAGCAGGCAATGCATATTCGCTGTTTTCATCAGCATTCTTCTCATTGCTCTTTCCATCTGAAAATGGAAGCAGGGCAAGCGGTTTACCAAATTGCTCTTCATACCAGCCGGAAACTGCGGCGAATTGAAAATCCTTCTCCATGGCTGTCTTTACAAAATCTCTTGCAGGGTCAAAAGTCGCTGCCTGGTTTTTAAAAAGAATGGCAGCGACTAAAAAAATACAGGCAGAAGCAAGCAATTTGAAAAGAAATAGTTCCTTGCGAAATAAAGGGTGGTTTCCCTCTTCAATCTTACTCTCGTATGAGGGCAGCTTATTAAACCCGTACCGCTCTTCATCTTCTGTCCAAAGAACCGTTGAATCTTTCTTTTTCGAGAATCTTTCTTTCTCCTTTTTTCTCCGCTCGATTCTCTTGCGTATTTCATCCGCTCTTGAATTCATATCATCCCCACCATTTCTATATAACTCTATTTGTACAAGTTTATGAGTTGTCCAAATAGAGTATGACTTGAAGTGGTGTCCCTAATAAAAAAATAAACCGGAGATGGCTCCCCGGCTTTGGTTCAATAGATATTATTATTTTACTCCAAAGAACTTTTTCAGTTTTGAAAATACACCTTTATTCTCTTCTTCAAGAGGCTGAAGGGGTACAGCTTCACCAAGGATTCTGCGGGCGATATTACGGTAGGAAACCGAAGCTTTGCTGTTCGGGTTTAAAGCAATAGGCTCACCATGATTCGATGCCTTGATTACT
The DNA here is from genome assembly GCF_023715565.1 of Cytobacillus firmus. Taxonomy (GTDB): domain Bacteria; phylum Bacillota; class Bacilli; order Bacillales; family Cytobacillaceae; genus Cytobacillus; species Cytobacillus firmus_C. The sequence goes on from NZ_JAMBOJ010000003.1 coordinate 37,060, forward strand.
TCATCATCATCTGCCACAATTCCAATTAAATCAATCGACAAATGCGCAGTTATTTCATCAACATCAAGCATATCGCCATTTTTCATCATATGGCTTCTAATTCTATTTATTATCAGTTTAGGAGCCTCTACATTTTCTTCTTTCTCAAGCAAGCCGATAATCCGGTCGGCATCACGCACAGCTGAAACTTCCGGAGTGGTTACAACAATTGCTTTATTTGCACCGGCCACCGCATTTTTATACCCCTGTTCTATTCCGGCAGGGCAGTCAATGACAATATAATCATAATCCTGCTTTAATTCATCGACCAGCTTTTTCATCTGTTCGGGTGTAACAGCCGTCTTATCACTTGTTTGAGCAGCAGGAAGCAAATACAGCAGATCTTCAAACCGTTTGTCTTTAACCACAGCCTGATGTATTTTACACCGGCCTTCCACGACATCGACCAGATCATAAATGATGCGGTTTTCTAGCCCCATTACCACGTCAAGATTTCGAAGGCCAATGTCTGTATCCACCAGGCACACTCGTTTTCCCTGAAGGGCCAGGGCAGTACCTACATTTGCGGAAGTGGTCGTTTTTCCGACTCCGCCTTTTCCGGACGTAATGACAATCGCTTCTCCCATCCTAGCTTCCCCCTTGCAATCTAGTTATATTAGGTCTCAGATGCATCAAAACTTGTAATCTATCTATCGTAATTTGATCATTTTCATCAATGTAAGCACATTCCATTTCCCGTTTTTCTTCCTCCTGATCATTATCAGGGGCACGGTTAATACAATTGCTGATTCTTAACTGAGCCGGCTTCATAAGCGAAGCTACCACCACTGCTTCATTGTTCCCATGGCATCCGGCATGTGCAATGCCTTTTAGAGCCCCCATCACAAAGATGTTCCCTCCTGCCATAACAGTGCCTCCTGGATTTACGTCTCCGATGAGAAGCAAATCACCAGGAGTTTCGAGAACCTGTCCCGAACGAATTACCTTCGCAACCGATACAATTTCGTTTTCTTCCTTCTGTTTTTCCGCTTCTTCTTTGGTAATGACATTGGAGCTTATAGACTCAACGATCAGGTTCTTCTTTTGCCTGATTAACTCCTTCACTTCTTCCTCCTGCTCTTCCGTGAGATAACGGTTGCCGACTTGTACCCTAACGGAAAGAAGCCGGTCTTCAACAGATCTGGAGTTTTCTGAAAGCTTTCTGTCAAGCTCTTTCTTCAGTTCTCCATAAGAGCAGGAATCATCAAGATGCAATGTCAGTCCATCCTTCGTGCCTTTTATAGTAACGTTTTGGTTTTTTTTCATTTCAAGATGTTCACCTCAATGATAAGAAAACACATTCGTGCTGATGCACTCTATTTTTTAGCAGGCTTTTACTTCAAATAAAGCCCATGGAGAGAATTTATTAAAAATATGTCGATTTTCTATATCCTTATTTATCCACAAAGGTAGAATTCGACAGAAACCTTCTAAATCCTTTTTTACTGAAGGCTCTTTTCGTATAAATTGTTGTTTTTAGCTTATCAATGTTGTCCGTTGATTGCAGTGAGAGGATGCTCAGCGAACCACGGGGCTCACCTGTCCCGCTACTCCCGTATAAGTCTCGCACCTTCCACTACAATCAACTCAGTAAATATAATATAAATAGCAACAAACTTTGCGAAAACAGCCTTCCTGAAACATTATTTATTTAAAAGAAACCGGAGTAATCCGGTTTCTTTCACTGCATTTTTTGAAGATTATTCGATTAAGCTATCTGCAAATTTTTCAGAAAGTCTTTTAAATGGGTAGACAGCTATAATAATAAAAATGGCATTCAATATCAGAGTAGGCAGGAGACGGGACGAAAGAAAGACTGCAAATGCCATATCTGTATGGTGAATTAGTAAGTTCATCTGATAAACACCGGCCTCAAGCAGAGTAATGCCCAATAGCACAATTATGGAAGCCACGGCCATATTCATATGAAGAATTCTCATTAGTTTGGTTGTAATAAAAGCAATGACCGGAAATAAAAACAAATAGATGCCGATAATTTCAACATACACAATATCAAAAAGCAGCCCGAACAATAGACTATAAAGAATTCCGTGCTTTTTTGAACCAAAAATAGTCAATAAAAGCAAGGCACCCATCAGAAAACGGGGAACTGATATTTTTCCGCTTCCTAATAAGTCATGCGGAGTTACTTGTACAAATATGCTCTCACCGATAAATATGGCCAGGAGTATGAGAGGAAGAAGGAATCTTCTCACAGTTCCTCCTCCTTCTCATCAACCATCTCCATTAAATCAGGCTGTAACGCACCTCTTTTAACGACCATTACATGTCCAATATCATAGAAGTCTGCTCCCGGCTTAACATATGCGGTCTGAGTCAGACCAAATTCATCTGGAACAACATCTACAACCTTCCCAATCGGAAGACTCTCAGGGAAAACACCGCCAAGACCTGATGTAATAACGTTTTGATCTTTTTTAACCTTAGCATCATAAGGAATTCTCTTAAGCAGAAGAAGACCTTTTTCTTTATCATAGCCTTCAATCAGACCGAAAAAGTTATTCTCGCCTGCCTGAATTTTAGCTGAAATGCGATTGGTGGGATCCATGGAGCTTAGAAGCTGAACCGTTGAAGTAAATGTGTTGCTGCTTTTTACTTTCCCAATCAGGCCTTTTGATGTAATAACAGCCATGTTGGGTTCAATCCCGGCATTTTTCCCCTTATTGATAATAAGCATTTCATGCCATCTGTCGGGATTTCTTCCTATTACAGTTGCCTGCTTTGGCTCAAACTCACTTAAAGAATCTTTCTTATCCAAAATCTCACGAAGTTCTGTATTATCCTTTTTTAGCCTCTGAACCTCAGACTCAAGTCTTGCAAGTTCATCCAGCCTTGTTTTTAGATCTTTATTTTCTTTATATGTATTTTGCAAGTCTTCAACATTTTCAAAGAATCCCGCCACATAATTCACAGGGCTGGAAACAGCATTTTGTATAAACCCGGTAGTATCTTTTAAAAATTGTTCAGGCCAGGTCAAATTTTCTCTATCCTTTAAAGAAAATCCAATCAATGCCACGAGAATAATAATGCTGACAAGCAAAATAATCAGGCGTTTGTTCAGAAAGAACTGTGGCATTCTTTACACCTCGAATAGTATTTTTTCAGGAAATCCTGCGCCATTTCGGCACTGCTCAACAAAATATAACATATATCTGTAAAGATATCATTTTATGCTCAATAAAAAACCAAATTTGAGCCCATACACTTGAGAGAAGTGAATGGGCTTTATTATTTTACTTATTCAGACTCTGTTACCGGGATTCTTTAGCTTTTGTTTTGAATAAATCGATATGGTCAAGCGCTTTTCCGGTCCCAATTGCAACACAGTCCAATGGATTTTCTGCAATAAGGACAGGCATTTTCGTTTCTTCGCTTATCACCTTGTCCAGATTGCGCAGAAGCGCTCCTCCGCCAGTCAGGACAATACCCCGGTCCATAATATCTGCTGCCAGTTCAGGAGGGGTTTTTTCAAGAGTATTTTTTACTGCATCCACAATAGCATATACTGTATCATTCAAAGCTTTTGAGATTTCTTCAGCAGTAATTTCAATTGTTTTTGGCAATCCTGTTAACAGATCGCGTCCGCGAATTTCCATGTTTTCGACGCCTTCCGGATCTCCCGCAGAGCCTACCTCCACTTTAATAGTTTCTGCTGTCCGGTCACCGATCATCAGATTGTAGTTTTTGCGGATATAATTTATAATCGCATCATCCATTTCATCACCCGCAATGCGGATCGATTGGCTTGTAACAATTCCTCCCAGAGAAATGATGGCTACTTCAGTAGTCCCTCCACCAATATCAACTACCATGCTTCCTGTAGGTTCCCAAACAGGAAGATTAGCTCCGATTGCTGCGGCGAACGGCTCTTCAATGGTATAAGCATCGCGGGCGCCTGCCTGGCGGGTTGCATCGACAACAGCGCGCTCTTCAACGGCTGTAATACCTGATGGTACACAAACCATTACATATGGCTTCCCTGAGAAGAAACTCTTATTTTTATTGGCTTGTTTAATATAATATTTCATCATGACAGCAGTGGTCTCATAATCGGCAATAACGCCATCCTTCATGGGACGCAGCGCAACAATATTGCCGGGAGTACGGCCGATCATATTTTTAGCGTCATTACCGACGGCAACAATATTTTTAGTATCTGTCTGCAGTGCTACTACTGACGGCTCTCTGACAACAATTCCTTTTCCTTTAACATAGACAAGTGTATTAGCTGTTCCTAAATCTATTCCAAGGTCTCTAGTACCGATTCCAAACATAAATGGTATCTCCCTTTCTGATACAAATTGCTCATTTTCCTAAGTAAGGTTTTTTAATGTAATTTTCTTTTATTTTTCTAGTACAATCCGCCTCCAAAAATGCAAGGCGTCTCAAAAATCATAACCAATATTATATCTTAACGTCAAACAAAAACATAGTGTTATAAATACCCTTTTTCCTTTAAACTGACAAATTTATTTTCACCGATGATCAGATGGTCTAGCACATCGATGCCGATTATTTTCCCGGACTCTGCCAGTCTTTTGGTTACTTCAATGTCTTCCCTGCTTGGAGTCGGGTCGCCGCTCGGATGATTATGAATACAGATGATGGACGCAGCCGATCTGCGAAATGCCTCCTTAAAGACCTCTCTTGGATGAACGATTGAAGCATTCAGGCTCCCAATAAAAATGGTCTGCTTATGAAGCACCTGATTTTTTGTATTTAAATAAAGGCATACAAAATGCTCCTGAGACAAAAATCGCATTTCATGCATGACATAATTTGCCCCATCCTCAGGCGAACGGATACTATATCTGTCATCATATGTGAGCTTTGAAATTCTACGGCCAATTTCAACTGCTGCCAGCACCTGAATTGCTTTAGCCGACCCTATTCCTTTAATGGCGGTTATTTCATCCAGGGATGCATCCTTTAACAGCCGAAGTCCTTCAAAATGGGTAAGAAGCCTATTGGCTAATTGCAGAACTGATTCATCTTTCGTGCCAGTTCGTAGTAATATTGCTATCAGTTCATGATTGGACAAGCTCTCTGGACCATTTTGGATAAAGCGCTCACGAGGGCGCTCATCCTGAGGAAAGTCTTTAATTAAAAGAGAATCTGTTTGCATATTGTCCTCCCTAAACTCTGGGCTCAGGGAGCTGAAGATGAATGAAGTATATTAAGGAAGCGAATATCCCGCTTTCCTCAGTTCACGAACCGTTCTGGAGACAGGAAGACCGACAACAGAGAAATAATCTCCGCTTATACTTTTCACAAGCATGCAGCCAATGCCTTGTATCCCATATGCCCCTGCCTTGTCAAAGGGTTCACCGGTGCCAATATAAGAGTTAATTTCTTCATCTGTTAACTCCCAGAACACCACATCAGTTTTTTCGTAAAATGTAATGGCATTATTTTCAGGTGTCAGGATAGATACACCTGTGTAAACAGAATGAATGGCTCCAGACAGATTTTTCAGCATAGTGAAGGCTTCCTTGCTGCTGTCTGGCTTTCCTAAAACAGTGCCGTCCTTAACAACAACTGTATCGGATCCAATAACATATGAATCAGGGTGCTTATTAAATACAGCCTTTGCCTTTCTATGGGCAAGCTCCTTCACGATCTCTCCTGGTGTCAGCACTGGATCAAAACTTTCATCGACATCACTGCTGGAGACTTCAAATTGCAAATGAAGATTTTCAAGAAGTTCTTTTCGCCGCGGGGAAGAAGAGGCTAAAATGAGGTTTTGCATGTAATCACCTTACCTTTATGTATCATATTGGGAGATACAGGTTAATCGTATCAAAAAATTGCCAGACAAACAATTTTAAAGAAGATATTTCGATAATTTCCTATCAAAAAATGACAAAAAGAAAGAGTCTGTCTAAATTTCCCGAACAGACTCCGCTTAATATGCGATATTTCCCAGAAAATATTCGAATCTTATAACCTTATGGCACAATATGCCGGGTCCTTACTGTCCTCCTGACTGAAGCAGTGACTGATAAGCGGCAAGAAACCCAAGCAGGTGCTCCTGAATTTTACCTGCTGATGCAGCATCACCTGACTTCTGGTAAGTTTCCAGTTGTTTTGAGGCATTCAATAGTTCTTCTCTAACCGAAATCAGGCTTTTATTTTTAATTTGATCCGCTTCCAGTTCATTTACTGTCTTTCTGTAGCTTTTTATTTTTTCAGCCGTTTCAGGAGTGATGGAACTGCCGAGAGTAGCACTGGCTGCACCTTCTGACAGGCTTTGATATAAAGCAGGAGCAATTTCAGCCAGTTTTTTCTCTTCCGCATTTACTCCTTCAATTGCTTTGCCTTCAAAGGTTACTTCTTTAGCAAATACATCAATTCCCTTGCTTTTAAGATCAGCTCCTATTTTCTTCGCCTCATCAAGGCTATCTGATACCCCTAAGAAAAGAAAAGTCTGCTCACCCATTGTTATGGATTGGCTATAAACCCCCTTTTGAGAGTTTGCATCCTCGATTTGCTGTGCTGCCTCGCTGTTTGAAAAAACGCCACCTTGAACTACATATGTTGCAATCGTTTCTAAACCTGCAGATCCTGCAGAAGTCTGCTGACTTGCTTCTGTCGGATTTTCATTGATTGGAGACGCCGTTGCTGTTTCAGCTGCCTGATCTGTAAATACAAGCTTCAGCATGATGAATCCGAAGCTTGTCCCAAGAAGGACCGCAAAAAAGACAGCGAGAAAAATGGATGTTAAGAATCCCTGCTTATTTCTTCCACGGAATTTCCCGGCAAGTGTACTCAGACCATTCTTAGCTGGTGATTTAGGAGGAGCTGCTATTTTATATTCCTTTATATCCGCATCTTCTGTTTCCTCAGGCAGAATCCAATCAAAGCTGTCATCCGCCTCTTTGCCGGCCGCTGTTTGTATGGAAGCAAAAAATTCAGTTTGATCCTGCTTTTTCTGTCTATCCAGCTGTCTCGGATCCCAGGGTTTTTCCTTCATATCTTCCTTTTTCTCCTGAAACGGACGGTCTTTGCCATTAATCTTTATCGTGATTGTTTTTTCGCTTTTAGGCTTGTCCACATCTTATCCTCCTTTCCGCACCGTTTCCTGAATTGTTTCCATCCTAACATAATGAAAAAAAAAAATAACAAGACTTTTGTCGTCTTGTTACGTAAGGATTTCGTCAAATTTTTCATAAGGATTTCCGGCTAATTCTCAGTAATGAATTCCAGATCCAATTTATTTATGGGAATACCTTCATTGCCATTTGAGTAGCATAAACTCCGCTTTTCTCCTCTAAAGCAAATAAAGGCTATCGATTTCCCGCTGACAACAGCATAGGTACTCTCCGAAGGCTGAAGCAGGTTTTTTGTATCAGGGTCCCTGATAGGTTCAATGAAGTCAGCATCAGCGAGCATTGAATATGTTACTTTTTCCGGCAGCATACTTCCACTGATGATTTCATTTCTTATATAAAGCTCCGCTGATTCCTTTAATGCAAGAGCATTTCCCACAAATGCCTGATCTTTCACCCTTTGAACGACATTATTAACTGAAATGATAGCAATTAAACAAATGATGCCCAATATGACTATGACAGCCAGCACTTCAATCAATGTAAATCCCTTATGGTTTAGTCTAGCAGCAGTTATCATATACTAGACCTCTCTTCGTTTTTGGTTAAGGTGTCTGATTATTCTCCTCAGCTTCCAGTTCAGAGAAGCTGCTTAATGGATTTTTTTTATTGGATATTCTCGGTGTATCCAAAGGTGGAAGCTCCTTCTGCAGCTCTGCCAATTCAGGGTAGTAATAGGCCGCTATCACCAATTCAAATTCAACCATCTGGACTTCCTGCATGACACTCACAATTTCATCAAAGCCCGTATATTTCAAGCTTTCCACCTTAAGGACCCTCTTTAAATTCAATAAATTCTTAATAAAACTTTCCATCTCAAAATAAGTATCTGCTTGCCCGTTTAGGACAATCGATATCTTTTTAATGCCATTTGGCAGCCTCTCTTCTATCAATGGATCTATTTCGGAGTTTTCTTTCGAATCCTCCGTTTCAGTCCTCTCCTTTTCAGAATTTTCTTCTTGAGACTGATTTTCTCCTTCTTTAGATAGGTCGATTTCTTCATCACTTTCAGTACCATTCATCTTCATTTCTATTATATTAACATCTGAAATAATTTCAGATTTTTCGATATCCAAAAGAAGCTGATCCAGAAGCCTTTTGACAGGAACCTGTTTTTGAAGCTCTACTGTGCTCAATACATTCTGCTCATTCAGCTGCTGAAGATTATTCTCGATAATGGATAATTGCTGAGTGGCCATTTGCAGCTCAGACTGCTTCCTGTCCATTTTTTCGTTCGCCGGCTTTATCAAGAGATAATAACTTCCAAATCCTATTCCCGATATAAAAATTAATGCAAGCAAAACATATACAAGCCGTTTCTTTGAAATTTCGCGGTTCACGGAGAATCAGCTCCTTCCTCTTGCTGAGCGGAGGAATCCTTCTCCTCTGTACCTTTTGTTTCATCCATATTGGCGGCCTCATTAAGCACTGCCGGGTTTATTCTTAATTCAAATTCTGCATAATACCTCGGCTGTATGTTTGCCTGTTTTCTAATTTCAGCAGATTCGTCTTTTAAGATGTCTGCAGTTTTAGCTTCGCTTATAATCGCTTCATCGACCCACGGCAATTCTGTCAGACTATGCAAATAATAGGCAGCCTCGCTTTTCGAGTCAAATTGGACAATCTGTTTGACCTTATCTTCTTCATCCAGCTCAAACTCAATTACGAATCCTCGTTCAGGCAGAAGCCTGGTGAACTGTTTCATAAGGAGGACCAATTCGAATGGCTGCTTTTCTGCCCATTCAATGGCAATTTTCAGCTCTTCTGCCGCATTGGAAGATTGGTAGTCTGCAAGTTTTGCCTGCTGAGCTTCAAGAATTCCATTTGTTTGGGTTATTCTCTTCTCAATTTGAAGAAGCTCAGTGTTTTTCTTTTCAACTGTTAAATATACAAACAAGAATGCAGCAATAAGCAAGACAACAATAAGACCTGAAATTATATAAATGTTTTTGGTTCTTTTTTCCCTTTGAGGAAGAAGATTAATGTCAACCTGCATACGCTATCCCTCTTTTAAGCCAAGTCCAATATTCACATGGAAAGCTGATTGCTTCAGCAGCTCATGCTGTCCGCTATTCAGGCAGTCCCGGAAAGAAACAACTGGCACTTCCATTCTGTTTTTTATATCCCTTTGAATCGTTTCAAGCCATGGGTGATCGCCAGTTACGATGATCCTGCTAATTTGCCGCTGTCCCTGATTTAATGAATACCGGTAAAAATTCATTACTTTTTCAATGTCATTGTAAATATCCAATAGGGGATGCAGCACTTCTTCTTCGTTGCCGCTGTATTCCAGCTTCTTTTCCCCGTTAGACATTGTTGCTGTTCCCCACTTGGTTAAGTCTGTCTCAATCGGAATGTTTCTCATAAATACAGGGATTTCGGATTCGAAAATGCTGCACACTGCTGAATTTAGGTCAATCTGAATGAGCATATTAGCTTCCGATTGCTGTTCTTCAAAATAGCTGCAATAAAGACGAAACACTGCGAGAGAAGAAATATCTGCAGCTGCGGGACGGAGTTTGGCATCCTCAAATAGTTCGGTATATTCCATAACAATTTCTTCAGGAGCAGCAAATAGCAGGATTTCGGATGAATCCTTCTGATTAGAACTTAGAACATGATAATCAAAAACAGGCTCTTCAAAAGGCAAATGTATACTGGAGCCGAGTTCCATATACAAATAGCCTTTAATCTCATCCTCCTGGACATCCTCCGGTATGATCAGCTTTCTCAAAACAATAAAAGGATCGGGTACAGTAAAATATACCTGCCTGTTTTTTATTTTCCACTCATTGACACATTCTTCAAGGATAAGAGCAAGTGTATCATAATCCAGGATCTTCCCATCCTTAATAATCCCTGGCGGCAGAAACCGTTCATCCCATTTTGCCAAATTCAAATCACGCTGACTTTTCATTTCTGCATAACGAATAACATGATCTTTGATAATTACATTTACATGCTTCTTTTTTCCGGGAAGATATCGTATTGCCATGAGGAAAAACTCCTTAATTATGTTAGATTTGCCTAGGGAAAAATAAGAGCCGGAATAGTCCAGCTCTTATTTCAAATTGTACTGCCTTTTATAGAAACGAATGAAAATACCATTCAATCAATTCACTACCGCAAAAATAAGCCAGTAAAGTCCCAATCCCAATGAATGGGCCAAAGGGAATAGGCTTGCCTTTTTGGACAATTCCTAAAATCATGCCAAGGCCACCAATGGCGGCACCAAATAATGTAGCAAGGAAGAATGAAAGCAAAACAAGCTTTGCGCCTAAAGCAATGCCAATGACGGCATACAGCTTGATATCTCCTCCGCCCATACCGCCTTTGCTGATGACAGCTATTAGAAGCAGAAGAAAGAAGCCTATTACTGCACCTGCGAAGCTGTCCCACCATGGGGAGAGCGGTATGAAAATGCGTTCTGCTATTAAGACAGCAGCAAAGAACAGCAAAATCTTATCTGGGATAATCATATATTTGAAATCTGATACAAACACAATGATTACAAGAGAAATTACCGTCCAGGCAATAAACAATTCAGCAGTCCAGCCCATTATCAGCGGTGCAGCAGCAAACAGGATTCCTGTCGAAAGCTCAACAGCCGGATACAAGGCTGAAACCGGCGCCTTGCAGCGCCGGCACTTTCCGCTCAGAAATATATACGATAAGACTGGAACAAGTTCCAAAGGTGATAAAGTATGATTACAGTGCGGGCAATGGGACCGCGGTAGTGACACAGACTGGTTTTGCGGAATTCTTAGGCCTGCTACGTTGTAGAAGGAGCCTAGAATGGTGCCTAAAAATAATAGAATAATATATATGCTCATTATTTATTATTCTGTGTCTTTTTCCTCAGGATCATTGCCACTGAATTGAAGTAATTCATCCTCGGTTACAGTATTACTATCATTTACTATAGTTGAACCTTCATGACCAACTAAAGAGTATGAAAATTTTCCACTAGTATCATTTTTTGTAACCTTAACAGTAAAAGATTTGTATTTCACTTTTTCTAAGTAAGATTTCAAATCATTAAAGGTTAAGTCTTGTGCTTTTGGATTTGTTGACACATATAATTTTGCTGCATTTACAATTTGTACTGCCTCTGCAACCTTAGCATCCTCTTTTGTCTTATTAATCAACCCACCAATACTAGGCACAGCAATCGCCGCAATAATCCCCAAAATAACAATAACCGCAAGCAATTCAATCAATGTTAAACCTTTTTGGTCATTAAGCCGTTTTCTTAAATTCTTAATCATCTTTTCTCTCCCTCTCAAACTAGTGGTTTATTTTACCTTTAATAGGACTATTATACTATATGCTCTATCTATGAACAGTCGAATTTTTTAATATTTTGTAAATTTTTATCCAACATGCTGAAAGATTTCAAACATCGGCACCATAATTGATGTGACTATAGTCCCAACAATGCTGGCCAGAAAGACAATCATGAGCGGTTCAATGAGTGATTTTAACCTGTCTGTGGCGCTTTCTACTTCTTTTTCGTAAAAGTCAGCTACCTTCCCGAGCATCGCATCCAGTGATCCGGACTCTTCCCCGATCGCAATCATTTGCGATACTAGCGGCGGGAAGACCCAGTGTTTCTTCATTGGTTCCGTCAAAGACTTTCCCTGCTCCAGTGAATCTCTAGATTTCGCAATCACTTTTGCCATTACCTCATTTTCGACAATGCTTTCGACAATGCTTAGAGCCTGCAGAATCGGCACAGAGCTGGAAAATAACGAGCTTAAGGTTCTAGTCATTCTAGCTATGGCTGCTTTCTGAAGAATCTTCCCAAATATCGGCATTCTCAGGAGGAAATAATCAAGATAATATCTACTGGCTTTATTGTTGCGAATAAACACAATTCCCATAAAGAAAGCCAAGAATAAAATGATGACAAACCACCAGTACTGCTGCATAAACTCACTGGAACTGAGAACAAATTGTGTAATGGCAGGGAGTTCCCCTCCGAAATCTTTAAACATTTCCACAAAGGTAGGCACAACGGAGACAAGCAAAAAGATAACTACTGCAATAGCAATTATGCCGACAGTTATAGGATAGGCAAGTGCTGATATGATTTTCTGCTTTGTGTAATGCTGCTTTTCAAAATGGACCGCAAGCCTTTCGAGCGTTTCGTCCATGTTTCCGCCTGCTTCTCCTGCTTTGATCATATTGACGAACATTCCGCTGAAGATTTTTTTATGCCTTGATGCAGCATCTGAAAGCGGAAGTCCATCACGCAAATCCTGTTCGACCGCTATTAATGCCCTCTTGAGTGCTTTGCTTTCAGTTTGCTTCGCAAGTATAGCGGTTGATTCTACAACTGTGACCCCCGCTTTCAGCAAGGTGGCAAACTGGCGCAGATAGATGACAAAGTCCTGGAGCTTGACCGGATTACCGATTGTTATTTCTTTTGTTAAAAACGTCTCCGCAACTTCCTGAATTTCCTGAACTCTAATACCGCTTTCCTTCAGCTGAAGCATGGCTTCCCTTTTAGAAACAGCTGTCACGATTCCAGTTTTCTTCCCTTTGCGGTCACGCCCGTTGTATTTATAGCGGGCCATGATGAGTCACCATTTCCTGTATGTATGGCAATGCTGATTCTTTGGCGATTTTTCCGCTCTCCAATAGAGAAGCAATACTTGTCTCGAGTGTATGCATTCCCTGAGCGCGTGACGTTTGCATCACATTGATGATCTGGTGGATCTTTTCATTTCTGATCAAGTTTCCCACAGCAGAATTATTCATTAGCACTTCTGTAGCTGCATGACGGCCCTTCCTGTCTGCGGTGAGAAAAAGCCGCTGCGATATAATCGACACTAATACAGAAGCTAGCTGTATTCTTATTTGCCCCTGCTGTGAAGGCGGAAATACATCGATAATTCGGTTAATCGTAGCTGGAGCACTTGAGGTATGCAGTGTGCCCAGCACCAAATGACCCGTTTCAGCCGCTGTTATGGCTGTTTGGATAGTTTCCAGGTCACGCATTTCCCCTACAAGTATCACATCCGGATCCTGACGCAAAGCAGCTCTTAATCCATTTGCGAAATGCTTTGTATCAAACCCAACCTCCCGCTGATCAATAATACAATTTCCATGCTTATGAAGATATTCAATCGGGTCCTCGAGCGTAATAATGTGCTTTCTCATCGTCTCGTTCATATAATGAATCATTGAAGCTAATGTCGTTGATTTTCCGCTTCCCGTCGGCCCTGTGACGAGGACCAGCCCCTGCGGCTTTTCCGCCACATTCTTTAAGACTGGAGGTAGCCCCAGTTCTTCTAAAGCAGGTATTCGTGTAGGAACAACACGGATAGCCAGTGAGATGCATGACCGCTGAAAATACACATTAACCCTGAAACGGGATAGCCCCGGTATTCCATAAGAAAAATCCAGCTCGCCATTCTCCTCAAATTTTTTCCATATGTTCTCAGGAATGATGGCTTTAGCCATACCCTCGGTATCTTCCGGACGCAAACTTTCTTTCCCATATTTTTTTAAATCACCATTAATCCGTATGACAGGAGGAACCCCAACAGTCAAATGCAGATCCGAAGCCTTCAGCTCATACGCCGCCCTCAACAGATAGTCAATTTTTATCTTCATACCGTACTCCTAATCAGGTATAGCTACCCGTAATACTTCTTCAGTAGTTGTAATCCCCTGTTTTACTTTTAGCAATCCATCATCAATAAGAAAAACTGTTTTATTTCTTATTGCGTAATCCCGGAGTTTTGTAAATGATTCACCATTCATAATGATTTTTCGCATCTCATCATTAATAACCAGCACTTCGTGAATGGCTATTCTACCTTTATATCCAGTCATATTGCAGGAGGAACAGCCTTTCCCCCGCACAACCTTCTCCAGTTTTATGCCTCGTTTTGCAAAAATCTCAATTTCCCGCTTAGCCGGCTGCTTCTCCTCGGAACAATCACGGCAGACTTTCCTTACGAGCCGCTGTGCCACGATTCCGCTCAAAGACGATGCAACAAGGAATGGTTCAACACCCATATCCAGAAGACGGGTGATGGAGCCTAATGAATCATTTGTGTGAAGGGTACTGAGCACAAGATGTCCAGTCAGTGATGCTCTAATGGAAACTTCCGCCGTTTCCCTATCCCGGATTTCCCCTACCATAATGATATTGGGATCCTGACGCAAAATGGCCCGCAAACCTTTTGCAAACGTCATCCCGACATTGGAATTTACTTGAATCTGATTAATTCCTTCAAGCTGATACTCAACGGGATCTTCAACCGTAATAATATTTACTTCTTCACTGTTCAGGCGATTTAAAGCTGCATATAAAGTAGAAGATTTTCCGGAACCGGTAGGACCGGTTATTAAAACAATGCCTGTAGGCTTTTCAACCATTTCTATAAATCTCTGAAGATTTAATTTATTGAAGCCAAGTTTATGGATATCATTCAATGCACTGCTTAAATCCAGCAAACGCAGCACAATTTTTTCGCCGTACACCGTGGGCAATGTGGAGACCCTCAAGTCAACAGGATGAAAATCAATATTAATCTTTATTCTTCCATCCTGTGGAATTCTGTGTTCAGTAATATCCAGATTGGACATGATTTTTATGCGGGCAGAAAGCACACTCTGCATATGCTTAGGAAGAACACGCTCCGTTCTTAGGACACCATCGATCCGGTATCTGATCAGCACCTTTGTTTCCTGGGGATCAAGATGGATATCACTTGCCTTTAAAGCAGCTGCACTGGCAATGATCTGATTGACAAGCCTGACGACAAGCGAATCTTCATCAGCCATCTGATTCTCTTCTGCTGCATCCAGATTCCCCGCTGTTCCCAGCAGTTCCTCAAACCCTTCATTCATATCGTAATATTTATTAATTGCCCTGAGAATGTCATCTTTGGTGGCGATGGCTGTTTCAATTTGAAAGCCTGTTGATAACCGCAAATCATCAATTGTGTAAAAGTCCATAGGATCTGCCATAGCGACAAAGAGCTTCTCTCCGTCTTTCTTTAATGGAATGAGGAGATTTCGCTTCGCCACATCTTTTGGCACAATGCTGAAAAGCTTTGTATCAAAGGGATAGCGATATAAACTGACATGGGGAATCCCAAGCTGAAATTCAAGAACCTCAATTAGCTGCTGTTCTGTAATAAATCCTTTTTGAAGCAAAACATCTCCGAGCTTTTGATTGGAATCCTTTTCTATTAAAGATGTTTGCAGCTGTTCCCCGGTGATAAGGCCGGCGTCAACCAGCAAATCTCCCAGTCTCTTGCGCATCTGCTTCATACCCACCACTGCCTTACCTTTTTATTTGACGGCTTCATCTTCCAGTCCCCAAAGATCTTCATCATGTTCATTTGCATTCTTACCGGTTCCTTTATTGCTGTCTGTTTCATTTTGCTTATTGTCAGGTTTCTGTTCAGCTGACAATTTTTCATCATCTGATTCTGATTTCTCATCCTCATTGCTTACACTGTTTTCAAACTCAATTTCCGCAGGATCAGCGTCCGCCTTATCTTTTTTAATAGCAAGACTGTATACGAGAACCTCATGTACTGGCGGATAGAAGTCTTCCGCTATTTTTTCGGTGTTTATTATTTTTCCAGCCTCGTCTAACTGATCGCGAAATACATTTATCAGGATGCCCTCTTTGCCTTCAGCTCCGATTCGTTTTTGTCCAAATGGCAGCTTGGCATCTATTTGAATAATCGTTTTCGGCTTAAAAGTCTGCTTATCTTTAAGAGAAGGCTGATACGTGTATATCGTCTTTGGCCCCTTAACAGAAACATACAAAAGCTTATCAAGCTGCTGAAAAGTAATCACATATTTATGATCATTTGGATTAGTAAAAATGAAATCCATTTGTTTCTCAAAGTCCACTCTGGCCTCAAAACCCGGTTCACTATATCCCGGAAGCAGCCTTCCTGTATGTCTTTCGGTAATCATAAAGTTAGTGCTCAGAAGAGCTTTATATAGAGCAGATGAGATGATGCTCATTTCGTCCGCCTCAAACTGCAGAACCCCTCTTTCTTCAGCCACATCAAGAAAAGAAATCTGCGAATGAGGAGCAACTTCGATACTGGCCTCATTGCCTTCCCACATATTGATAACGTTTTCTCTTCCGGAGATTTTAGCTGAAGATTCAGCAATCACCCCATCCTTAATAAGGTCTCCGGGTAAATAATTTTGCAGTTTTATCATATGATTGCCGCTTTTATGCAAGGATGCATACAACAGAAGGTCAGCTATAAGTGCCTCGCGGTCGAGGCCCTCTGCGTATAACTCCGGGAGTATTTCTAATAGAATAGCATCAAGCTTTTCTTCATCTATTTTTGCAATAAGCGGATTTTTTTTACCTGGCAGCGCCAGAGAGATACTTTGTTCTACATCAAATTGATAGAAAGACGCGATGTCCTTGACTTCTTTTGTTACTTCCTGAAATTGCATTGACAAAGCTGTTTTATTAACCCATTGGGCCAGTTTTTCAGATATATTAGATAACGCCCGGGACTTGTCCATACCTGTTACATCTTCATTTCCGATAAAAGTTCCGGAATCAAATTCGCTTTGATCAGAAAAAATCTTTCCGTATGCTGCAGTTCCAAAATATGAAAAGCTAAATAAAAACGAGGTACAGAGTGCCGTAATCAAAAACAGCTTAATAATCTGAGGATTCCTCACATTGAGCTTCCTCCTTCAATTATGCGTTCACATTCATTGACAGGTTTACAACAACATTGGGGCCTGCTTCTTGTGCCTTTTGTACATCCTGCTCGGATAAAACCCGGCCGTAAGGAAATAGTATATTTCCATTTAAGTCATATATATCTGCTTCTAATTCTTTGCCTACTAATAATTCCATTTGTTTGTTTTTTAATGATTGAAGGTGATCCATGTTTTCTCCTTCGCTTGTAAGAACTTCATTGCTCATTACAGGGTCCAGCAATGATACACTGTTTAGAAATCTTTCAGATGCGTCTTCTTTAACAATAAGGATATCCTTACCAAATGTTAAAATTTCTTCTGCAGTTAATACTGAAGAAGCATCTGTAAGCTGAATTTCAACACCCAGAATATTCCCTGTATCTTCATCTGTGTAAAACTCCGATGTTTCCCCCAATAATTGCCCTTTACGTGTCATCACCTTAGTTTGGGTAATACGAATCTTTTTGTTTACCAGCTGATTTGCAATTGGGATTTCATTTAAATCAATTACTGCACGGTCACTTTCCACTGTTACCGCGTATTCTCCAATACCAATAATTTTTTTAAATGGAATGGCCTTTACACTGACTTGCCAATCTTCGTGCTCGATTGTTAAAAAATCGATTGAACCTTTTTCAGGATTTATGACTAATGCTTTCACTGTCCCAATTTCCTGGCCTTCCTGAATAGAGATAATAGGCAGACCTGTAATTTCTGTGCTTTTTTTCATCTTAACATCACCTTATTTATAGTTTTTATCTTGGCTGGGCAGCATAGGTTTTCTGGATAAATCTGATTTCCTCAACAAGGACAGGATAAGCGGAAAATCTGTTTTCAAGACCTCCGGCAAATTCCACTAATTTATCAAACTCTTTATGAATGATATAGTGATCAAATAGTAATCTCGCAAATGTGTAATAATCAGAGGGCTGCATATTAGGGTTAAGGCACCCAATCATTAACATTTCGTAATTATCTTTATCCAGGTTATTCCGGGCCAGCTCAAGCTGTGGTGCAATCAGCTGGAACATCTGATTCTGGAATCCTGCTCTATTTTCCTGATCGGAAGCCTCCGCTTTCCCTTCCAAAGCCGTTTCCCGCTCATGTTCATCATCTATTTTGACTTCGGCTTCAGCAGTAGACGCTGCTTCATCAATATATAAGGAAGAGTCATTTTTACCTGAATTGAATTCATGTTCTCCAGCCGGATTTACAGATCTGGATTCATCTGAATCGTCAATCTGATTACGACTTTCAAAGTATTCTTCAAACACATTACCGGAACCCTTTATCTCATCTTGAACAGCCAGATCTCCTGTTCCATTTATTGCCACATCAGACTGAACAGCATTCTCTATTTCTTCATTCATCATATCTTCCAGTTCTGCCAGATAATCAATCTCCGGCATGGCTGGATCCAATGTGTTCTCCTCTGTATCTTTTACATCTATTTGCAGAGCATGATCCTCATACGCTCCTTCTAACAGCATAATCTCGATTTCATCCAAATTTAGATCATCATGATTATTTTCTTCTTCTGAAGGATCTGCAAAACTAGTTTCTTTAATTAAGTCAATACGACTATTCGTATCCTCTTCGCTGCTAAAATCTATTAAGTCTAATTCTGCAGGACCTTCTTCTGATTCGGGCTGTACCAGCGTACGCAAAACTGGTTTATCAGACTCCTCAGATGTACTTTTTTCATTCAAATTCTCATTTCCATTTACTGGTTCCATCTTGACTGTAGAGAAAGCACCTGTTTCTTCACCTGTATGAAATAATCCTGTGATTTTATTATTAGCCAGATAGGTACCTGTCAATAAAAGCAGCAAAAGAATAAGTGCTGCCTGCCATTCAGAAAACAATTCTTTTGCTGACAGCCCAAACATGCCCAGAAAAATGGTAACCACCATGACATACATTTTTCCTTTATTAGTTAAGCCCGAAGGAATGAAATAAACAGCAGGAATAATGAAAACTAACGATGCCAATGCGAAACCAAGGGTGACCATTCCACCGTTCCTTTCTTTTTAAGACTTAATACCTAAACTTTTCAAAAAATGAATAATTGGACCTATAAATACAAATATTTCTATTAATTATTGTATAATATAAATAGGTATTTTGAAAGAAGGAGTAGGCTATGAAATTAAAAAAAATATTTACTAGTTCAAAAGGCTTAACCCTTGTGGAAGTACTTGTTTCTCTAACGATATTAGGGATAGTTCTAATGGGAACCATGAAGTTTTTTTCTCAGGCATACACTTATAACCATATGAATGAAAAGAAAACGGCAGCTGTCAATGTTGCAAGAAATGCTTTAATGCATATTGAGAAAGAAAATTTTATAGAAGTAAGAGAAAAGTTTAGAAATAATAAAGAGGCTTCCCTGAATCTTTTAATTTGTGATAATGCTTATAAAATATTTTGGAATGGTGAACCTCCTGAACCAAGCTGCAGTCCAATTATAGTCAATAATATCGGTTACAATGTAACTATTAATTTACCGAAGAACGAAGATGCCAATACAAACGACTCCAAAGGGGAACACTCTTCCTTTTTTGTGCCCCTGGAAGCGAAAGTTTCATGGGAGATCAACGGAAAAGAAGAAAATACAAAAATAGAAGGAGAAATTAAAAGTGAAGATCTTCGATGAGCGCGGGGCCACTCTATATGAATTGCTTGCTGTCCTGGTAATCAGCAGCATTATTCTTCCGATTATTTATGGAGTATTCACTTCGGGGTACAAGCTCTACAATAAGATTGGCATTGAGGGCCAACTTAGGGATGATGCCGACTATGCAGCAACAATGATCATGAACACATTTTATTCTGTTCCTTTTGACTATGTCAGAGAATGCAGCGAAAAAAATTGCATTGAGCTGGTAAATTCATCAAGTACATCTTTAACTAAACAAGAGAAAGAACAGCAGACTTTTTATACCATAGTTCAAAATGCTGCGAATGAAGAGGAGCAGGTAATCAGGATTGAAATAACTGATTCTGATAATGACAGCAGACAGAAAGCAATCTCAATTGATAGCGCTGAGATTACTTCTGCAGCTGATTTCAGCGAATCTGCATTAGAAATCTCTTGTTATGAGTTTATTAATAAAAATGAGGAAGAATGTTCACAGGGGATGATTGATTTAATGCTAAAACTCGATCATGAAAGGCTTGAAGAAAAGTTAGAGCTTAATAGTAAGTTTGGATTTTAAGAGGTGATCATTTGCTGAAAAATGAGCGAGGCAATACCCTTATTACTGTTTTATTAATGTCGCTTATATTTACCGTATTGGGAATGAGTATTCTGGCAGCTTCTCTCGGAGGGGCCAAAAGAACAGAAACAAGGGAGAGTGATATCTCCATAACCTATGATTCTGTGAAGGTAATCGATCAAATGACCTCCGAATTGGCCGGAATACTGCGGAACCTTCCTCTTGAAGATTACCGGAGAAAGAACACTGAAGGAAAACTTTATGTACAGAGTAAATTTGATATAGACCTGAAGAATAAGCTGAAAGATGATTTAATCGCTCCTTATAGGACAAAGGAAAATATAAGCTGTTTGAATATTATTGACCTGTCAGGAAACAGTGCAAGCTTTATCGATTCTTCCGCACCTTGCATTGATGACATATCTGATTATGATACATTCAATATTGAAATGGGAAATGATTTCACAAGAGTATTAGATATTATTATAGTTACTAAAAATCCTGTTGAAACAGAAGGTAAGATTACACGGACTCTCAGAAAGAGGCTCATCCTGTCTCCCCTTCCTAGTTTTTTGAAATATGCTGCCGGCTCTTTTTCTGATAATAATGGCTCTGGGCTATTTTTAAATGGTTCAGCAAACTTTTCCGGGAATGTGTATGCTAACCGATTAACAATAAACGAAGATGCTGAATACGAATTGCGTAATGGAACCATAAAGAAACAAGATACGAATATGTCCTCAATTAATGGAGATTTATATAGTTCAACAGCGAACCTTCTTCCGCTGCTCAAAGAAAAATATTTCTATAAAGACCATGTACCAGAGCTTAAGCATGACAGCCAGTTTATTAATATCGATTTTGAAAAAACGATGAATGAAGAAGCCAATGAATTGCTATCATCGAATGGGATTCCTGCTTTCAGAACTGGAAATGGACGTACGTTTTCAGAAGAAATAAGGTCCGGAATTCTTTCTTCTTTCGCTATAAATATTGTGATTGCGGAACAAGTCAAAAAGCAATCCGGTCTTCCCGAAATTTTGCAGGAAATAGTCAATAATAATGAAGCGGATTTTAAAAGTTATCTTATAAACAAACTAGAAGATGCTTCCATGCTAAACGGCCTAATTCATGGAGATGTGGTGATTATGGCAGAGGAAACTTCTCTTGAATTGAATGAAAAGCTGATTGTTGATGGCGACCTTTATCTCGTGAATTTTGAGGATTTAACAATAAATGAAGATATATTAGTAACAGGGAGAACTCACCTTGTCAATTTTAACGGCAAGCTTGAGATCAATGATGATCTTCTTTCGGCGAAGGATATAATTATAGAGTCCTATGCTCATAATAATGGCGCACTTTCCAGTAAAGGCATTAAGGTCAAAGGGAATCTATTGTCAGGCAAAAACACAGCTATTAATGCTCTTAATACTTCGATTGAAATCACGGGAACCATAATCTCCAATGAATCATTTACAATAAATGGGGATGAAACCGGTGAGCCTTCAGAAAATGATCAGGTAATCTTTGATTCGGTTGTGTATGCAGGCAAGCGTGCAAATATATCGAATGTAAATATTTTAGGGTCGGAAAATAACACAAAACAGCTTGTTCTGATGGCTAAAGATGATCTGCTGCTCACACGCATAAATGAATTCGGCAATTTCGATCCTGATGAAGAGGATGGAATGCCATATATTCCTGAAGATGAAATAATAAAACCTTTAAAAGGATTTTTCTATACAGAAAAAGATGCAGAATTATATGGGGTAGGTTCGCTGTTTTATATCAATGGAGGCATTTTTGCTAAAGAAAAGCTGATAATTAACGCTATTCGCGGTGAAGCAGACTCCATCGAAAATCTTCCATCGAAATCATCACAGCTGGATAAGTATTCCCGTTTTATAGTGAACTACGATCAAAATGTACTTTTGCAGCGAATAGATACTCTTCCAATTGTACAACATCTTCAAATATTTTCTGATGAACTATTAATAGAATGAGAAAAAGGTGCTGACATGAGCACCTTTTTCTTTTACCATTTACCCTCTCCAGAAGGACCATCATCAGTTTGTTCATCCTCATTCACTACTTCAAATAGAGCTGAGGCTTTCGGCTGCTTTCCGTTTTTTTGTTTTTTTGCAGCTGCCGTTACCCTAGAGTATCCTATTTCCATACCCTCAATGTACCAATCAGATCCGTTTTGAACTGCTCGGACTTTATCAGGCATCTCAGAGAGTAATTCAACAATTTCCTGATCTGTGGCATTAAAAGGATTGAAGATCAGCAGTCCTTTTAATGCCATCCTGTCTCCCTTGGCAATTTTATATACGGCTTTATTAAACTTTATTTCATCTAAAGCAATATAAGGATCGGTTACCATCACTTTAATTTTCTGTTCAATATTTGAGCCGTCCCTGGTTCTGACAATTAAATACGTTTCACCCGCAGATTTTCCAAAAACTGAATAACTATCTGTTAACGCAGCTATAGAGGTATCTTCAATGAGCACCTCGAGTTCTTTATTGGATGCATCTGCTGGCGAGGTTTCCACTATAAAGGATATTGACTTTTCAACATTAACTTCAATTGGATCTGGAGCTACAGATATGCTTTCAATTCTTTTATTGACTGTAATTGTCTTTGAGATTCCATTTCCAATCGTGAATCCTCCAGTTGCTATAACCTTAATTGTATATGTTCCTGGAGCATCTATAAGTACACTATCATTAGCGTCAAAAGACTTCCATTCCTCTTTCTTTCCGTCTATCTCAACTTCGTAGTAATAAGTTACATCTTTACCTGCAACCAGTTTACTTAAGTTGAAGGATATCGGTTCGTATACAACATCCAAATGGGACAGGACCTTTCCTGTAACCTGGCCTTTCATCTCAAAATCTGGTTCAAAATAAAGCATTGCACTACTATCATCGCTGTATTCAATTTTAAGGCCCGATACTTGAGTTTCTGAAAGAAAATACAAATTCTTTGCAGGTTTATTCTTCAGACCATAATTATTCGGAAACTCCGTCTGGGTTAGTTTTCTGCCGTTATTATTTAAATCAATTTTGGAGATAATGCCTGACGCATCTCCGTCATAAGCAATATTGTTAAAACTATATAATCTCACCTTTGCATCAATTACTTGGCTGGAAGCAGCTATGCTGGTTGATTGAGGCTTATCCGGGAATCTGCTGTCAGTGTAAAACACTTGTGCACGCGGCATTGTTAGTCCATAGAAAGCTCTATCGGCTTTTAAGGCTATTTTTGCAGATAGATGATCCGGGATGAAAGCACCATTGTTATAGCTGGTTTGCTGATTTACCAAAGTAAGGACTGCATGCCTTTGACCATTAATTATTTCTTCTTTAACAGAAGGATCTGCAATGAGAATCCCATCTGGAAGAGGCTGTTTAATCACCACATTTCTGAGGCTGCCTTCCACTCTGCTATCCGGAATACCTGTCGGCTCCAAATTATACTTAATATTAAACTGGTTTGATTTTGTATTTGAATTCATTTCCTTGATTAAGTCACGTAAATCATTTTGCCCTTTTTCCAACAGCATGGTTCCTTTAAATGATGCCGGGGCATCATCTTTCACTTCAATTTGCAGTTCAGGATGGACTAATACTTGTTCTTTATTATTCAAATCCTTGTATTTTAACTTTATATTCTCTTTAAAAAGATACTTTCCCTCTTGCGCAAAATTTAGTGGAATACTGAAATCCAATTCGCTAATTATTTCTTTCCCAATATCATATTTGAAATTGACCTGTTTGGTTATAATGTTATTTTCAGTTAAAATGGCATTCGAGCCTTCCGCCAAAGAAACCTTTCCATTAAAGAGATTTAAATCAATTTGTATCTCTGCAGTAATTGAAGGTTTCAGAACACTGCTTGAAATTCGTTCAAGTATATCCCCAATATTTCCTGTGCCTGCCTGAATGGCTGTTTCTCCAGTATAGTCGGACATCTCGTTCAGGAAATTCATATCGATATCATTATCACTGCCAAATCCGATTGAATATAGCTTTATATTACTAGCAGTAAGTTTTTTTACTTCATCAATAATAGCTTTTCTAATAGAGGTTTGAGTCGATGCATAGTTTTCACTATTATCTTTCACAGTATAACTCCGATTATTATTATCTAGAAAATATTCATCGGCCAAGTATTGATAAGGGATATAAGGATAAAAGGTCCCATTTTTTGAATAGCCTTTCGTTAGAAGTTCTTCGATATAAGTTACCTCTTCTGTTACTTTATTTGTCTCGCAAAATATTAAGAAACAGGATTTTTTATTAAAAGTTCTTATTTGTTTATTCTTAGAATATGTAGGCACACCATCAGTCAGGAAGATAATATTATTATTCGCATTCCCGCCTTTTAAAAGCTCTTCCGCTTTTTTTATCGGGTCCTTATAATTTGTTCCATTGATTGCTGACAGAATCTTGACTTTTTCTTTTATCATTCCAAGATCATTTAGTGCATTTCCAGTTGGATAAAAGAATCCCTCTTGCTCGCTGATTTTTTTATTGAAGGGGATTAGATAGTATCGGTCTTTGGAATTTGCAGTCTCTAAAAAATGGTCGAGAGCATTTTTCATTGCGGCTTTAGCGCTGTCAAGTTTACCGGCATCATTCATTGAACCGGAAATATCCATAATAAAGACAATATCCATTGGTTCTCTATTACTATCTGACGCAGTTCCGCTTTGCTTTACTCTGAAGTCAAGATTAGCTGCTGCCGGCTTGCCGGCAGGTTTAACGATTATATTCTGGGATGGCTGAACGGTGAAGTTTAACTTGGCATTATTCAATTTAGATGCCATTGAAGGTTGTATAGATAGGGAGCATATAATAAGAGCGGTTAGTAAACTAAACAGCATTTTCTTTGCCATTATAGTTAATCCCTCCTTTACCAGTATTATGCATTACCTCAATTATACCAATTTACCTATAAAAACTATATATTTAATAGGTCTAAAGTTTTGTTTTTTAATAAAAAAATCCTTTTGGTATTCAAAAGGATTTCACTTAACATATTCCGCAACCTTATTCCTCCCAGCCTGCTTAGCTCCAACATATAACGCTCTGTCTGCATGGCGTATGAGGGCCAGAGAATCATCGGCATCTTCTGGTGCAGCAGCTACTCCAATAGAAGCGGTAATATAAACTTTTGTACTGCAGCTTCTTCCATCGATGGTCTGTTTGAGTATGAAAGGCCGATTGGCAATGATCTGTCTGATAAGCTCAGCCCAGCCTATTGCATCTTCCTTGCTGGTATCAGGCATTAGGACAATAAATTCCTCGCCGCCATATCGGGCAGCAATTCCAGCCGTATCAATCAGATTTATCAGCCGATCAGCCAGTTCGCAGAGGATTTCATTTCCGCTCTGATGTCCATACGTATCGTTCACTTTTTTAAAATGATCGATATCGAGTATGATGAGCGAGAGGAGATGCCTTGAACCGTTTTGCAATCTGCTGAATTCTTCATTCAGTTTCTCTTCTATATAGCGGTAATTAAATAGTTTCGTTAGCGCACAGCGCTCGCTTTTAGCTTTTGTTTCTTCATAGTGCCTGGCATTCTCAATGGCTATTGCAAAATGCGAACATAATATATCGACAATCATAAGCTGTGACTTTTCATATGCACTCTTTTTCGTGGATGAAAGCAGCAGAATCCCCAATATTTCATTACTTCGGACTATTGGAACACAAATGATGCTCTCCGCATCTTCCGGTAAAAATTCCTTAGCAATGTTTTTCCATTTCTTTTTCGAATGAAAAAGAACCGATTTTCTGGTCGCTAAAACTAATCCGCTGATTCCCTCATTTTTATTTGTTGGTATAAGATCATTAGGCTTAATCAGTTCATGCTCTTTACGGTAAAGGGAGTGAAGTTCACCATTGTCTTTGATATCAAGGATATAAGCATAATCAACAGGAACCATTTCGCTCAATTTCAAAATAAAAAGCTCCATAACCTCATTAACATCAAGGTGCTCGGCCATTTTATGACTAATTTCTGAGGCTTTTTGAAGGTAATCAATCACCTTCTCACTGGAGTAATAAAGATGAAGTATAATTGAGAGACTTACAAATGGCACACCTACAATCAGGAGTGCTAGAATTCCTACTTCAGCATAAAGAATGTAAAGGATAAGGCCAATCGGGAATGTTATGAGTGAAGTGACGGTTTCCCAAATCAGGTCTTTTTCCAGAAAGGAGACTCTCCTGCCGTACAATGCAGCCTGTATTACACTGATTAATATCTGATTTAGTGTAAAGTGAATGACCGGATAGGCGGCCGCAACCCAGAAATACTGGGGTTCAGCAATCAAATCTATGCCTGTTTTGCCTCCCATTGCAAAATAAGCCAGCCCGCTAAATAAAGAGACCGTAAAGAATAAAAGTGAGTTAAGCGGCAGACGGAACATCTGGTCTTTTTGTACTTTAAGCCTTATGAGAAGTACCAGGACACCCACCTGAACCATAATGATTTCAGCAAGAAGACCAAAGGTTAAAAATACAACCCATTGAATCAAAAAAATTGGTGTATTATTGACAACCATCGGCATGGAAGAAACGAGAAACATTAAAATAAAAAACGCAAACAAACTGATTCCCTGACCTGAAAGGTCGGGAGGGTAAAAATGATAGGTTAGCATGAAACCTGCGGGAAATAACCATATCCATAATAACCATATTGTTTTTTTGGCTCGTGAACTAACTATCTTTTTCCCCCTCCTCCAATTTAATTAGGAAAATAGTCTGATATTAGAAATATTTTATCAAATTTTCTAACTTTTGTCATTTTTTCATTGTCTGTTTTCCAAAAGTTTCAAAAGAGCTGGCTTCACTTCTGATAGGAAGTAAAGGGATCCGGTTATGACAAGGACGCTATTATTTTTACCTGATTCGCACACTTCTATCTTCAGTAGCTCTTTCCAATCTGTATTAAATAGTTTCCTGCTGTTTTCACTGAGATTATATAAATCTTCAGCTGATGCTGCTCTCGGAAAGTGAAATTCTGTAAAAATGATTGAGTCTGCTGCAGAGTCAAGCATTTTGATCATTTTATCAAGCTTTTTATCAGCCAGTGCAGCAAATATAATCTTTTTCCTTCGATCTCCAAAACGCTTATCCAGCTCAGCAGTTAAAGCAGATATCCCTTCTTCATTATGTGCCCCATCTATTACCACCAGCGGGTCATGAGACACAATTTCAAATCGGCCGGGCCAGAAGGCTGTTTTCAATCCGGCTTTTATGTGTTTCTCCTCAATAATGAAAGAATAAAACTTATTTAATAGCGCTGCTGCCATTACAGCCAGAGATGCATTTTCAGTCTGGTGTTTCCCGCTCATCCCTGTCTCAAGATCATGGAACTCCTGAAAGACTGTCTCCAGGGAAAAAAACTCACCCTTAACCAGGGATTTATGATCCGAAATAGCAAATTCCTTCTCCAGCTGATAAACCGGGGACTTTAAGCCTGAAGCTTTATCATGGATAACAGCGAGGGCTTCTTCCTGTTTGACAGCTGTAATAACACTGGTTCCAGGTTTAATGATTCCCGCTTTTTCGAAAGCGATTTTCTCATATGTATCCCCAAGTATGGCTGTATGATCGAGCCCGATACTTGTAATGATTGATAACATGGGATAGATGATGTTAGTGGAGTCATATCTGCCGCCAAGTCCCACTTCAAACAATACAAGATCCACAGGTTTTACATGACCAAAGTATTGAAAAGCCATGGCAGTAATAATTTCAAACTCAGTTGGGCCGCCAAGTTCTGTCTGTTCCAATTCAACAGCCAGCGGATATATATCATTGGCAAGCTGAACAAGATCTTCATCCCCAATTGGAGTTCCGTTAAGAGAGATACGTTCATTAAAATTCTCAAAATACGGTGATGTAAAGGTCCCGACCGAATAACCCGCCTCTTGAAGAATGAATCTTAAAAACGTAACTGTTGAGCCTTTTCCATTCGTTCCGCCAATATGAACAGACTTAATCCTTCTCTCGGGATGACCGAGTTTTTCCATCATCCATTCCATTCGCTGCAGTCCCGGCTTCATCCCCAGCCTCAGTCTTGAATGAATCCACTCCAATGCTTCTTCATAAGCAGTAAACATATATCTGCACCTCCGTTATACAGGAAGGAAGACGAATCCTTGATGTGGACCCGCCTTCCCAAACTTTAATTATTCTCCTTTTAGCTCTCTAATGCGAGCTTCTACAGCTGCTCTCTTCTCGCTGTAGTCTTGTTCTTTTGCTTTTTCTTCCTCAATTACTTTTTCCGGTGCTTTTTTAATAAAGCCTTCGTTTGAAAGTTTCTTTTGAACACGTTCTACTTCTTTATTTAATTTTTCCCATTCTTTCTGCAGTCTGGCCACTTCTTCTTCGATATTAATCAGGCCCTCAAGCGGTAGAATAATTTCTGCTCCAGTTACAACTGCTGTCATCGCCTTATCAGGTGTCTCAACCTCTAAAGCCAGCACAAGTTCCTCAGGGTTACAGAAGCGTTCAATATAGCCACGGTTATTTTCCAGTGTAGAAAGAATTTCCTGGTCTTTAACCTTTACCATCATTTTAATCTTCTTACTCATTGGAGTGTTTACTTCAGCACGGCTGTTGCGGACAGAACGGATGATTTCAACAAGCAGCTTCATTTCATTTGCAGCCTGATTGTCTGTGTATTCATCCTTTACTGCCGGCCACTGGGCAACCGTAATGGATTCACCTGAATGAGGAAGGTTCTGCCAGATTTCTTCCGTAATGAATGGCATAAATGGATGAAGCAGGCGCATTGTGTTATCTAGAACATATGCCAGGATGGAACGAGTTGTTTTCTTGGCAGCATCATCTTCACCATACAGCGGAAGCTTCGCCATTTCGATATACCAGTCGCAGAAATCATCCCAGATAAAGTTATACAGCACCCGGCCAACCTCTCCAAACTCATAGCGGTCAGACAATCTCGTAACAGTCTCGATTGTTTCATTCAAACGGGTTAATATCCACTTATCTGCAACAGATTTTTCACCGCTTAAATCAATTTCTTCGAATGTTAATCCATCCATATTCATTAAGGCAAAGCGAGATGCATTCCAGATTTTATTGGCAAAGTTCCAGGTTGCCTCTACCTTTTCCATACTGAAACGAAGATCCTGTCCCGGCGAACTTCCTGTAGAAAGGAAATAACGGAGTGAATCAGCACCATATTGGTCTATTACATCCATTGGATCAACGCCATTTCCAAGGGACTTACTCATCTTGCGTCCCTGTGAATCACGAACAAGACCATGAATTAATACATCCTGGAATGGACGCTCTCCAGTAAATTCGAGACCTTGGAAAATCATTCGTGATACCCAGAAGAAAATGATGTCATAACCTGTTACAAGAGCTGCTGTAGGATAGTATCTCTTAAAGTCAGCAGAGTCAGTATCCGGCCAGCCCATCGTTGAAAACGGCCATAATGCAGAACTAAACCATGTGTCTAATACATCTTTATCCTGTTCCCAGTTTTCACTATCTTCAGGAGCTTCATGACCTACGTAAACCTCACCGGTCTCCTTGTGATACCAGGCCGGAATCCGGTGTCCCCACCAAAGCTGGCGTGAAATACACCAGTCGCGGATATTTTCCATCCAGCGCAGATACGTTTTTTCAAATCGGTCCGGAACAAAGTTCACTTTTTCTTCTTTATTTTGAAGTGCGATGGCTTCATCTGCAAGAGGTTGCATTTTTACAAACCATTGTGTTGAAAGGTATGGTTCAACTACTGCACCGCTGCGCTCTGAATGGCCCACGGAATGCATATGCTCTTCAATTTTGAAAAGAACTCCTTCTTCCTGAAGATCCTTTACGATCTGCTTACGGCATTCAAAACGGTCCATACCCTGGTATTTACCTGCTCTCGTGTTCATCGTCCCGTCTTCATTCATGACAAGGATTCTTTCAAGATTGTGGCGGTTTCCGATTTCGAAATCATTTGGGTCATGAGCCGGTGTGATTTTTACTGCACCTGATCCGAAATCCATTTCTACATAGTCATCCGCTACAATCGGAATTTCCCTTCCTGTGATCGGCAATTTAACTGTCTTGCCGATTAAATGCTTATAGCGCTCGTCTTCCGGATGTACTGCAACAGCAGTATCCCCAAGCATCGTTTCAGGGCGAGTAGTGGCAATTTCGATATGTCCCGAACCGTCTGTCAGTGGATATCTCATATGGTAGAATGCGCCTTGAATATCCTTATATATAACTTCTATATCAGAAAGAGCTGTTTTCGTAGACGGATCCCAGTTGATGATGTACTCTCCGCGGTAAATTAGACCTTTATTATAAAGTGAAACGAAAACCTCTCTGATGGCTTTTGAAAGACCTTCATCCAAAGTAAAGCGTTCACGGCTGTAATCAAGCCCTAATCCAAGCTTTGACCATTGCTGGCGAATATGGCTGGCATATTCCTCTTTCCATTTCCATGTTTCTTCCACAAATTTTTCACGGCCCAGATCATAGCGGCTTTTTCCATCATTGCGAAGTTTTTCTTCAACCTTTGCCTGTGTGGCGATACCTGCATGGTCCATTCCTGGAAGCCACAAAACATCATAACCTTGCATACGCTTCATACGAGTGAGGATATCCTGCAGGGTCGTATCCCATGCATGGCCAAGATGAAGCTTTCCTGTTACGTTTGGAGGCGGGATTACAATTGTATATGGCTGCTTCGTTTCGTCATCTTTTGCTTCAAAGAATTTCCCTTCCAGCCACCAGTCATATCTACCCTTTTCAATCGCCAGCGGATCATATTTCGTCGGCATTGTTAATTCATTATTATCCATATGTCATTCTTCCTTTCTAAAAAGCAATCAGCAAAAATAAAAAACTCCACTCGCCATAAAAGGACGAATGGAGTTTGTTTCGCGGTACCACCTTTTTTTCAATCACAAAAGAAAAGCCCCACAGACAATTCCTATAGTGATTGACACTTATGCAGATAACGGATTTCCCGTCTTTTACTACTTGGCTTAAGCCTTTCGCAAAAGATGCTCTAGGGCGACCTTCCAACGGTTCTGCCTGGATAACCTTTCAGCTGCTGGTTTTCCTCTCTAAAAGGCAAATGGCCATTGTACTCTTCCCTGTCTTAGCATCGATATAAAGTTATTATATAAAATATACTACCGAAAAAAGACTGTTATAGTCAATAAGGATATCCCAGTTTTTTATATATTATTCACTGTCTCCATTGAAGTGAGGATCAATCTGCCTTTATTCATTGCCGGGTGCGTGAACGTTATAAGGGAAAAAAATGAAATTAGGCACTTTACGTAAAAAAAAATCATAGGATATATATAAGAACATTGGGAAATGGGGTATGCATAAATGAGAAGAAAATATAATCCATACACACTGCCTCCATGGTTAAGAACTTTCAGGAATATATGTGCACAATTCATTATCCCGTTCTGTGTGTTTCAAGGTATAAGAACCATATTATTGCCTACTACCTTCGATGTACTGCTGCTCTCGCTGTTCATTCTGATCGCTATCGCCTTTCACCTTCAATTGGTTTAGGAGCCCGCATTCTTCAGCTTTGGGCTCCTTCCTGTGTCTGAGCTTCTGCTTCTGCTGCCGCTTTTGCTTCCTGCTTTTGCCTTTCAATCTCATCAATTCTCATAACGGCATATTCAATGTTTTTTAAAAGCCAGTACTGCCTTTGCAGATGCTGAACCGCCTTTCGTTCTCCTCTCTTTCCTTCCCCTTTATAATATTGTTCGCAAGCTTTGATAATCGGACCCGGATGAGCAAAGTAGCTTAGAAACAGCAACATCTCGTCGTCCCTGAAGGGAAAGTATTTCATATAAGTATAAATCCATTCTACACACTCCTCCGATCTTTTTGGATATGTTTTCAGTGTCCTTGATAAGAACGGCAGTAAATCATGAAGCGGCGATCCCTGTCTTGCATTCTCGAAATTTGTGAAGTAGCCATATCCCCTATCATCGTATAAAAAATGTTCGGTGGAAACTTTTCCATGAATAATGACCGTACGTGCTTTTTCACTTTCCTTTGTTTTTTCATACCAATCCTTAAATTTGGTTGTGGAGAATTTCAGTGCCTGGCTGACATCATGGTAGTATAGGGAAAACATTAGCTCAAAAGGTGACATATACTCTTTTCTTTCGCAGGCCTCGATGAATCCTTCCAAAAACTCCTCTTCCTTCCCCCATTCCTGAAGGGTGTTTTCGTAATGTTCAGTACGGTCTTCTTTTTTTATAGGAACTTCCCGTGAGGACAATGTGTGTAGTCTTGCCAATTCCCTAATCATCTGCTGATGCCGCTCAAATCTGTCCTCCTTTTCTTCATTCGACATCCACGGCATTAAATAAAATAATTCATTTTGATGGAGCACCGCATATCTTCCGTCCACCGTTGGGTAAATAGGCACTATTCTGTTATAGCCTTTTTGAAAGAGTGTTTGTACATGCCTGATAAAATCTGCTCCACGTTGAGGCTTTATTTTCTTCAAAGCAAACACGCCTTTACTGCTGTAAATCTTCTGAACTCTCCCAAAATCCTCTACAAAATGCGGCTCTAATGAATAATGCTTTAAAATGGGAGAGACTTTCTGCAGCCGATTTTTTTCTTCCACCTTAACCACTCACTTTCCAAAATGAAAAAATATATTGCTGAAAACGAAAATAGCTGAGCGGGTTATCAATACCTGCTCAGCCTTTTAACCTTTTAATGGGCTACCGCAACAGGAATGTACAGCACTTGCCCTTCATAAATATCCTGATTAATCTCCAGATGATTCACCCTTAAAAGTTGCTGAGAAGGTATGTCATACCTTTCAGCAATAGCATCAATCGTATCGCCGTTCTGCACAATGCAAACCTTGAGTTTAACATGTTCTTCTGATTCTTCCTTGCGGGCAAAAAACTCAGTTAACGACATGCTTTTCTTTTTGGAGAGTTTCTTTTTCTTAGCTTCCTGTTCTGAAGAGGATGATTCCTCTGTTTCCTCACCAGTTTCCTGTGCAGCTGCCTTGACAGGCTTCTTTTCAAAAGAGGGGCTATCCGATTCCGGTGCTTCCGTCATTTGGAAAATTTCCTGTGCAGTTGGCGGTTTTTCCTCTTCACTTCGCTGAGAAGAGAAAGATACTTCGGGCGCAGTTTTCTGCGTCTGTTCTTCTTGTTGCTGCTCTTGAGTTACTTCAAGCGCGGCCGGCACTGCAGGTTTGATGACTTCCTGCTCATCGGCTTCAGGCTGCTTTCTTGCTTCTGCCTCAAATGGAATATATACCTCAGCTGTCTCCGTCTGCTCTTCCAGTTGTTCCTCTTCCCGTATATTTTCCTCGGCATCAACGATTACCTGTTCTGTGGATACCTGTTCCTCTCTTTCTTCCTCCTGTTCCTCTCTTTCTTCCTCCTGCTCCTGTTCTTCCTGCTGATAAGACGGCCATTCCTGCAGAATCGGCTCTTCTTCCTCTGTTTCCTCCACCGCTTCAGGAGATCTGTACAGAGGCTCTAAGTCCTCCATTTCAGGTTCTTCCTCCCACACTTGAACAGGCACATGCTGCTGATCACCATATAATCCTGTAATGGTTAAATTAGCTGTCAGCTTCATACAGCTTCTTTCCGGCAGAACGTAATCGAAGGACTCTACCGCAACGTCAATATCGTAAATACTTTGGATTCTATTATTAGGAATGGTGATATCGACAGGAAAGTAATGTTTGAATTCAAAAATTCCTTCTCCCCGTTCTTCAATTGTCTGAACGAACTTGGTTACTGTAAAATCCTCTTGTTCTTCCTCAGGTGCTTCTTCTTCGCTGCGTCTATACTCACCTGCCAGTTCCAATGCTCCCTGGATTGTTACATATTGATCGCTTTCCTGAATTGTTATATTGGGGTCTAACGAGATGGAAATCAGGTCTGATACTTCCTGTCCTTTTTGAAACCATACTGATTCTTCTAAAGAAAATCGTAAGCACGATGGATTCCCCTGAGACAAAGCGACTCCTCCCTTCGAATCTTTGTGTTTAATCACTATGTCATTAACAATCCTATGAAGGATGAGGGTACTTTATGATTAGAAAAATCACGCTTTAAGGGAACAAAAAACACTCATCCAAAATGATGAGTGTCAGGTTTTACTTATTTTAATTTGGAGAAAGCCTTCTCAGCAGCACTGATTGTTTTTTCGATATCCTCATCTGTGTGTGCAGTTGATAGGAAAAGACCTTCGAATTGGGATGGAGGCAGGAAGACTCCCTGGTTTGCCATTTCCCTATAATATTCCGCAAAAAATTCAAGGTTGGATGTTTTAGCTTTTTCATAGTTAGTAACGTCTTCATTTGTAAAGAAGATGCCAATCATGGATCCGGCACGGTTGATGGTATGCGGGATATCATATTTTTCAGCAGCTGCCTTAAGTCCTTCTTCCAGTCTGTCTGCTTTTCTTTCAAATTCTTTGTAGGAATCCGGTGTCAGCTGGCTTAAAGTCTCGAAACCTGCTGTCATGGCAAGAGGATTTCCTGATAATGTTCCTGCCTGGTAAATTGGACCGCTTGGTGCAATCTGCTTCATTATTTCAGCTTTTCCGCCATATGCACCGACTGGGAGACCGCCGCCAATAACTTTGCCAAGGCATGTAATGTCCGGTTTCACCCCAAAATAGCCCTGCGCACAATTGTAGCCAACGCGGAATCCGGTCATTACCTCATCAAAGATAAGCAGGGATCCGTTTTGCTCTGTAATTTCTCTTAAGCCTTCAAGGAAGCCCGGCTGAGGAGGAACGACTCCCATATTTCCAGCTACCGGCTCCACAATCACACCTGCAATATCATCTCCGAATTGCTCGAAAGCATATCTTACGCTTTCAAGATCATTGTAAGGAACTGTGATGGTGTTTTTAGCAACACCTTCAGGAACTCCCGGACTGTCAGGCAGTCCCAGAGTTGCTACACCGGAGCCCGCTTTTATTAAAAGCGAATCGCCGTGGCCGTGATAGCAGCCTTCAAATTTCATGATTTTATTTCGACTAGTGTATCCTCGTGCAAGTCTTAAAGCACTCATGGTAGCTTCTGTTCCGGAAGAAACCATCCTAACCACTTCGATTGAAGGAACGCGCTCAATAACAAGCTTGGCAAGCTCATTTTCAATTTCAGTTGGAGCTCCGAAGCTTGTCCCCATTTCAGCAACTTTCTTAATACCCTCGACCACACGTTCGTTTGTATGACCTAGAATTAAAGGGCCCCAGGACAAAACATAATCGATATATTCATTGCCATCGATATCGTAGATTTTTGATCCGTTTCCGCGTTCCATAAAAATGGGATCCATATTAACCGATTTAAAGGCACGTACAGGAGAGTTTACTCCTCCAGGCATCAATTCGCTTGCCTCTTTAAAAGCCTTTTTAGATTTTTCATAAGAGCGCATGTCATCCCTCTTTTCTATTTAATAAGGAGTTTCATTAACTAATGATCTGCAGTTTTATTCTTGTTCTTTAATCCACCTTGCCGCATCTTTGGCATGGTAAGTAATGATTAAATCACTTCCAGCACGCTTCATGCCTGTAAGCATTTCCATGACTATTTTTTGTTCATCTATCCAGCCGTTTTGTGCCGCAGCTTTAACCATTGAATATTCACCGCTTACATTATAAATCACAATTGGCAAATTGATGTTGTTCTTAACGTCCCGTACAATGTCCAAATAAGGCATTCCCGGCTTAACAATGAGGAAGTCTGCCCCTTCCATTAAATCAGATTCAGCTTCGCGCATGGCTTCCATTCGGTTGGCAGGATCCATCTGATACGCCTTCCGGTCGCCAAATTGCGGTGTACTGTCAGCTGCATCCCGGAAAGGGCCATAGAATGCAGATGAATATTTAACCGCATAAGACATAACAGGGATATCTTCAAATCCTGCTTCATCGAGACCTGCCCGAATGGCTGCTGTAAACCCATCCATCATATTGGATGGCGCAATAATGTCTGCTCCTGCTTTAGCCTGGCTTACAGCCGTCTGCACAAGCAGTTCCAGAGATGCATCATTCAGCACTTCCCCATTTTCAATTAAACCGCAGTGGCCATGATCGGTATACTCGCAAAGGCAAGTATCAGCAATAATGATAACTTCCGGAAATTTAGCTTTAATAAATCTTGTAGCTTCCTGTACGATTCCATGATCATGATAAGCCTGCTGCCCGCATGCATCTTTCTCTTTAGGAATTCCAAATAAAAGAACGGATTTTATACCAAGAGAAACGACTTCGTTCATCTCCTCTTCGAGATGATCCAGTGATAGGTTGAAGATGCCTGGCATTGAAGGTATTTCTCTTTTAATGCCTTCTCCTTCTGCCACAAAAATCGGATAAATTAAATCCTCTGTACGCAAGAAGTTTTCACGGATAAGCGCTCTCATATTCGCACTTTTACGAAGACGTCTATGCCTGTTAAATTGAAGATCCATTATATTCCCCTCCTGGTTTCTGCTAAGTATCTAATAATGCTCTTAAGCATGCTATGTACTGTATATTCTTCCGGAACTGCATGTACCTGCAGGCCATACGCCTCTGCACGTTCTTTTGTCACAGGACCTATGCAGCCCACCACACTGTCTTTTACAGCAGTCAGAAATCCAAGTTCCTTAACAGCCTCCATAAAATGATCCACTGTTGATGGACTGGTAAAAGGAAGAATGTCTAATCCTTTTCCTGAAAGCTGGTCTTTTAACAGATTGATGCTTTTACGCGGAAAAACAGTTTTATAAACAATAATTTCATCTACTCTTGCACCCTTTTCCGAGAGAGATGCTGCGATATAGCCACGTGCCAGATTTCCTTTAGGGATCAATATCTTCATCCCTTCTTCTACTAATGGCAAAAAATCCTCAACAAACCCTTCAGCAACATATTCTCCGGGTACAAAGTCCACCTTTAATCCCTTGTCAACAAGGAATTTTTTAGTATTCTCACCGATCACCGCTATTTTAGGGAAGGAGCTGCTCAGACTAAAATTATCAAAAAAAGCATCCACAGCAGTTTTGCTGGTGAATATCACCCAGTCATAAGTATGAATCTCCTTATGGGCCTGAACTAAAGCTTTATTCCATAATGGCTCGAAAGCAATCAGGGGGATCTCAACCGGCATCCCCCCATAGCTTCGTATAAGCGCTGAAAAGGACTGAGCCTGTTTTTTCCCTCTTGGCACCAGAACATTCATGCCTTCTAAAGGGGAAGTCCCTTTCATTGCCCGTCAAGCTCCTCTTTTACCCTGTCGATAAGTGCTTTAGCTCCCTGGCCGGTTAACTTAGCAGCCACCTTATCACCAAGTTCTTCAGGTTTTGAACCTTTTAGGGTCTCCTTATAAACCACTTTACCATCAGGAGAGCCTACGAGTCCTGTTAACTCCAATTCCCCTGTTTCATTCATTGTGGCAAACCCTGCAATCGGAACCTGGCAGCCGCCTTCCATCTTATGCAGGAACGCACGCTCTGCACGCACAGTCTGGTTCGTCTCAGGGCATGTGAATTTATCCAGCAATGCCCGAAGCTCCTTATCACTTTCACGGCACTCAATGGAAAGTGCTCCCTGGCCCACAGCCGGCACACAGATTTCCGGCTCCAGGAATTCAGTAACAACATCCGATGCCCAGCCCATCCTGGATAGACCTGCAGCCGCAAGAATAATCGCATCATATTCTTCTGTTTCCAGTTTGGATAATCGGGTATCTATGTTTCCTCTGATCCACTTAATCTCGAGATCCGGACGCTGCGCCAGAAGCTGCGCCCCTCTGCGCAGGCTGCTTGTTCCAATTACAGATCCCGGTTTTAGGTCATTCAGTTTGATATGCCCTTTTGAAATCAGTGCATCCCGATGGTCTTCTCTTTCCGGAATACTTCCAATAATCAAACCTTCCGGAAGAACAGCCGGCATATCCTTCATGCTATGT
This sequence comes from Cytobacillus firmus, assembly GCF_023715565.1. GTDB lineage: Bacteria > Bacillota > Bacilli > Bacillales > Cytobacillaceae > Cytobacillus > Cytobacillus firmus_C. The sequence goes on from NZ_JAMBOJ010000003.1 coordinate 75,140, forward strand.
ACAGCCATATCAATTTCCTCATCAAGCATGGCCTGTTCGATTTCCTTTACGAACAACCCCTTTCCTCCGACCTTTGAAAGGGTAACATCAAGAATTTTATCACCTTTTGTGACAATTTCCTTTACTTCAAACTCAAAGGATGGATCAATGTTTTTCAATTGGCTAATCACCCAGTTCGTCTGAGTTAATGCCAGCTTGCTTCGTCTTGAACCTACAATTATTTTTCTCATAACAGCCTCCTGCAATTATGTCTGGCAGCGAACATCCGCCTCCGCTTTTTTTTCCAGCTTCGGCTCCTAGCCCCTCGAGGTCATAAGCTGTTCTGCTCTGCGGCATACTGCGCCGCGGCCGCAGACCATCTTATGCTTGTCGGGGCTGCTCAGTCGCCTCCGCTTTTCTTTGTCCAGCTTCGGCTCCTAGCCCCTCGAGGTCATAAGCTGTTCTGCTCTGCGGCATACTGCGCCGCGGCCGCAGACCATCTTATGCTTGTCGGGGCTGCTCAGTCGCCTCCGCTTTTCTATGAATACCAAAAATGGAAAGATGAAAGTTTGCCGAATAAAAAGAAGTTAATTAATACAATTAAAAATGATGCCGAATTCCAGAGTGCTAATGATTTTCCATATAAGCCCTTTCCGACTTTCATATAGAGATAAATACTATATAAAGCCAGGACAATGAATGAACCGATTACCTTGGAATCATACCAGACCATATGCGGCAGCTTAATGTATGCCCACTGGATGCCTAAAATTAAACTTATCATCAGCATAGGTACACCAATTACATTTAATACATAAGACATATGTTCAAGCTTCGACAGATCCGTAATCCTGAGCAGCCTAGTTCCCCACTTTTTCCGTTTCAGCAAATCATATTGAATAAGATACAGCAATGAAAAAACGAAGGAAAGAGAGAACGCTCCATAAGAAAGGATCGCAACTGTTATATGAATCAGCAGCAGTTCAGATATGAGCTGCTGCGCTTTTACAGCCGAATCAATCTGCACAGGTGCGAATGTATGGATCGCCATTATGATGAAGCCAAGAACATTTGTAAAAAAGACGATAAAATCAACTCTGAGCAGCCTGTTAATTCCCAAGGAAAGAGTGATAAGCACCCAGGCATAAAAATACAGGCCCTCAAAAATGGTTAATACGGGAAATCTTCCTGTATTAATCATATAAAGTATTAGAAATAACGTTTGAAGCACCCATACAAATGCAAGTAACCAGAAGGCAACTCTATTCGCCTTCCGGTTATGATGAAGAAAATCAATAAAATATAACAAGACACATAAGGCATACAGAACCACCGTGAATTCATGCAGCCGCGTCATATAGATGTCAAACATGGACAGAACCCCTTTTATGATTGAAAGGAAGTCTGCTGTGATTGAGCGAATGCGTGCTTTGGTTTAGTTGCTGGGTGCACGTTCTGCTGATCTGAAACAAGTTCTTCTATATTAAAGATTTTTACAAATAAATCTAATGCCTGTTCGGAATCTTTCTGCCCAGCCATTTCTTTAGCTTGTAAAATAGGATCTTTTAATAGCTGATTAATAATGCTCTTTGTATGCTTGTTCAGCACTTTTTTATCACGATCACTCAAATGCGGCAGCTTTCTTTCAATGCTTGTCATTGTTTCACTCTGTATAGCCAATGCTTTCTCACGCAAGGCGGAAATGACCGGAACAACACCAAGCAGGTTCAGCCATTGCTTGAACTCAACAATCTCTCCTTCAATCATCAGCTGAATCTTTTCGACTGCCTTTTTACGCTCCTGAAGGTTCGCTTCAACAATGCCTTCAAGATCATCGATATCATATAGGAAAACACTGTCCAGGTCTGCGAGTTTCGGATCAAGGTCTCTTGGAACAGCAATATCAACCATAAATAGAGGCTTGCCTTTGCGCATTCTTTCTGCGTAAGCCATCATATCTTTTGTGACAACAAATTCTTTGGCCCCTGTAGAACTGATTAAAATATCAGCTTCAACAAGAGCACATTGAAGCTCATGCAGTGTTTTTGCCTGGCCCGCATAACGGCTTGCAAGATTCTGTGCTTTTTCAAATGTACGGTTAATAACCGTTACTTTGCTGGCTCCGTTGGCATGAAGATTCTGGATTGCCAGCTCACCCATTTTACCGGCTCCTAATATTAGAACATGTTTATTTTCAAGTGATCCAAAAATCTTCTTTGCCAGTTCCACAGCTGCATAGCTGACAGAGACTGCATTTGCCCCTATTTCCGTTTCGGAGTGTGCACGCTTAGCAATCGTTACTGCCTGCTTAAACAAGTGGTTAAATACAGTACCGGTTGAATTTTCCGATTGAGCTCCCAGAAAACTGGACCTTACCTGTCCTAAAATCTGTGTCTCTCCAAGGATCATGGAGTTTAGGCCGCATGCTACTTTGAATAGATGCTCTATGGCCCCATCCCCTTCATAAATGAATAGGAATGGCGAAAATTCATTCTGATCCATATTGAAATGTTCTGCCAAAAATTCCTTAATATAATAACGGCCAGTATGAAGCTGGTCCACAACTGCATAAATTTCGGTCCGATTGCAAGTAGACAGAATGACATTCTCTAAAATGCTTTTTTTGTCATTTAAAGTCCTCATTGCCTCGCCCAATTGTGAAGGATTAAAGGTTAGACGTTCACGGATTTCAACAGGGGCAGTTTTATAGTTAAGACCGACGACTAAGATATGCATTGAAATTGACACCCCCAGAATTATTGCCTAGTTCATTAATATTAATTATATCATTTCTATTTTTTCAATTAATGCTTAAATGTGAACAGATAATGAACACATATGATAATATATTTTAAACAGGAGCCTTATATATAGACAAATATACCCTTATGTAGAGTAACAAAAAAACTTGTCGGATTCAAGTGAACCTTATTGGAAGTGGTGTTTTTCATGAAAAATCAGCGTATATTTCCTGGAATTATTTTACTAGGATTTGGAGCCTACTTTTTTCTCCAGCAGAGTGGCTTTACTGCCTTACAGTCTTTTTATTCCTGGCCGACTCTTCTCATTATCGTCGGAGCAGCTTTTTTAATTCAGGGATATGGTGCAAGGGATTATGATTCCATATTGCCTGGGGTCATTTTAACCGGATTTGGCCTGCATTTTCATGTGGTGAACCGCCTTGAAATTTGGCCGGATCATATTGGTACATTCATTTTAATAATTGCTCTCGGCTTCCTCCTTCGTCATCAGAAAACAGGTGCAGGATTCTTCCAGGGTATCTTATTCTTAATTCTTGCCGCTTTGCTGCTGTTTTATGACAGAGTAGCTGAGTGGATGGGACTTCTTGAAAATGGAGTCTCGGATGTTTGGCAGTTTTGGCCAATCCTGTTAATGCTAATTGGATTGTATTTTTTATTATCAAAGAAAAAATAAAAGACAGGGATATTTTACTTTTCCCTGTCTTTTACCATTCAAACTGTTCAGAGAACCGAATCCAAAAAGTTTTTGGTCCTCTGCTCTTTTGGATTATTAAACAAATCCTCTGGATGTCCCACTTCTACAATTCTTCCGTCATGCATATAGACAGCCCAGTCTGCCACTTCTCTTGCAAAGCCCATTTCATGCGTGACGACAACCATTGTCATACCTTCGAGGGCCAGTTCCTTCATTGTGGAAAGCACTTCCCCCACCAGCTCCGGATCCAGTGCCGATGTTGGCTCATCAAAGAGCATGATATCAGGCTTCATAGCCAGTGCCCTTGCAATGGCTACACGCTGCTTTTGTCCGCCTGAAAGTTTTGATGGATACACATTCTCCTTGTCAGAAAGCCCAACTTTTTTTAATAGATCCTGGGCATCTTTTTTCACTTGGTCCTTAGGAAGCTTTTTCACATGCAAAGGTGCTTCCATCACATTTTCGAGAACAGTCATATGAGGAAATAAATGAAAATGCTGAAAGACCATTCCTACTTTTTCTCTTACTTTATTTAGGTCATGTGTTTCATTCTCAACCTTTTCACCCTCAAAAATGATATTGCCGCTATCCTTTAATTCAAGAAAGTTTAAGCATCGGAGCAGTGTGCTTTTTCCGGACCCGCTGGCACCAATCAGGCAAACAACATCACTTTCCTTCACTGTTATGTCAATATCTTTCAGGACATGGAGATCCCCGAATGATTTGTTCAATTTTTCTACCTTAATCATGTACGATTTACTCATTCCTCATCCCTCCTCAATCACTGCTTGCCATTCTTTTCTCAATCACATTTACAAGGATGGAGAAAATAAGCACAAGTACTAAATAGTAAACAGCTACGATCAGCAAATAGCTCATGTAGTCATATTCATTGGAACCATATGTTGTAGCCACGTTAAAGAGCTCGTACATACCGATGAAGGAAGCCAGTGAGGAATCCTTCAATGCAATAATAAACTGATTCCCAAGAGGCGGCATAGCCCGGCGGAATGCCTGAGGAAGAATGATTCTTCTCATCGCAAGGCCGGCAGTCATACCCAGTGAACGTCCTGCTTCCATTTGACCTTTGTCGATGGATTGAATGGAGCCCCTGAAGATTTCGGCTATATAGGCACCGTTGTGAAAAGCAAGTCCTAGGACAACCGACCAAAACTGTGAAATATCCAGCGCTGTCAATCCGAAATAGAATATAAATATCTGGACAACAAGAGGCGTTCCCCTTACAAGAAAGATATAGATATCTGCAATCCATTCAAGAACTTTCACTTTTGATATCTTTAAAAAGGCAAAAAACAACCCTATAAAAATAGCAATAAACACTGATACAATGGTTAATTGAAAGGTTAAGAGCATCCCCTTTAAAAATACGGGATATGTATCCATAAACTTTGTAAATAAATCCACAAAAATCCCCCTTCAGATGGCAATTTCAATTTGTGCCAAAAAAACAAAACAGGCGAATGTCTGATACACATCCGCCCGCAATGTTATTCCTTCTCAGGATCAACTGTTATATCTTCACCGATATATTTTTTGCTGATTTCTGTAAGTGTTCCATTCTCGCGAAGTGTTTTAAGAGCTTCATTAACTTTTTCGAGCAGCTCTTTATTATCCTTTGCAACTGCAATTGCCTGCTCACTACGGCCAAGCAGCTCCTTGCCTTCAATTTTTATTCCGGCGCCAATTGCTTCTTTGCCTGTAACAAAATCAGTAATAACAGCATCATGTTTTCCCTTGCTCAATGCTTCCAGGGCGACCACATCACTATCATAAAACTTAATGTTGTCTGTCACTTCCTCTGCATTCGAAGTATATGTGGATCCTTTTGATACTGCTATCTCCTTGCCTTCAAGCTCTGACAGTGTCTCAACCGTGCTATCCGGTCGCACATATATTTGCGGACCTGAATAGTAATATGGAGTTGAGAAATTGACTGCTTTCAAACGTTCCTCGGTAATGGTGTGGCTGGCTACCGCTGCATCAAAACGGCCTGATTTAACTCCCTCCACTATACCACCGAACTTAAATTTATTCTGAACCGGTTCAAGTCCGAGTTCTTTTGCTACAGCCTCTGCTACATCAATATCAAAGCCACTCATACTTCCATCATCATTTGTGTAACTAAAAGGTTTGAACTCTCCCGAAGCCGCATATGTAAATTTATCTTCGTCTACTAGATCCATTCCGCTTTTAGACGCTTCCTCTGATCCGCATGCAGCCAGGACCAATACAAAAGCAGCTGCCATGATTCCTTTTAACCAATGTCTCACTAGTATAAATTCCCCCTTCAGTATCTCTCTTTTTTATGTGCCCTTTAACTCTATCACTATTTATGAATATTCTCAAAATTCATATTTTGTGATAATTCATGAAATAAAGGTAAATAAGCACTTCTCATTAAGTGGTACTCTATAAACTCCAATATAACCCCTTTTTCTACCGTATCCTTTAAATTCCTTACCATTCGACAAAAATAATATACAGTTAATTCCAAAAGTATAGTGATATACAGGATATCTCAAATGCCCTTTTCTAGGATGAAAGACCCTAATGCAGAAAACAAAAAATCCCGCTGCAAACTGCGGGATTTTTTGTTTACATATAGCTTTTTAATGCCGACCAGGCCTGCTCTTTCCCATAGCCTGTTTCAGAAGAAAACATAATGATTTGATCATTCGGATCGATATCCAATGTTTCTTTCGTTATTTTCATATGCTTTTGCCACTTAGATTTCGGTATTTTATCCGCTTTAGTGGCAATCACCACACATGGAATTTCATAATGCTTTAAAAAGTTGTACATCATGACATCGTCTCTTGAAGGGGGATGGCGCAAATCAACAATCAGCACAACTGCTTTCAACTGCTCTCTGTTTGTTAAATATGTTTCTATCATCTTTCCCCAAGCTTCACGTTCCTTTTTGGATACCTTTGCATACCCGTAGCCCGGAACATCAACAAAGTGGAGCATTTCGTTAATAAGGTAAAAATTCAGGGTTTGTGTCTTCCCCGGCTTAGAGGATATTCTGGCAAGTCCTCTTCGATTAAGCATTTTATTAATGAATGAAGATTTGCCGACGTTCGAACGGCCTGCCAGGGCAAATTCGGGCAAATGACTTTCAGGATATTGATCAGGCTTAACAGCACTGATGACTATTTCTGAGCTAGTTACTTTCATGCTTGTGCACCGCCATTCAGGGCATGTTTCAAAACTTCGTCCACATGTGATACCAAAACGAAATCAAGTTCTTCCCTGATGCTTTCAGGGATATCTTCTATGTCTTTTTCATTATCTTTAGGGAGAATGATCTTTGTCAATCCTGCACGATGAGCGCTCAAAGATTTTTCTTTCAAGCCGCCAATAGGAAGCACCCGGCCTCTTAACGTAATTTCCCCTGTCATTCCCACCTCTTTACGGATGGGTTTTCCTGAAAGAGCAGAAACCAGGGCAGTTGTAATTGTTATTCCGGCAGATGGGCCGTCTTTCGGGACTGCACCTTCAGGAACATGAATATGAATGTCATGCTTTTCATGGAAATTCTCATCAATGCCAAGTTCTTTTGCTTTTGAACGAACATAACTGAATGCCGCTTGAGCAGACTCTTTCATCACATCCCCCAGCTTGCCTGTAAGAACGAGCTTTCCTTTTCCGGGAGAAAGGGAGACTTCAATTTGAAGGGTATCGCCGCCAACTGTTGTATAGGCAAGACCGGTGGCGACGCCAACCTGGTCTTCAAGCTCAGCCTGACCATAGCGGTATTTTGGCTTTCCAAGAAACTCTTCAGCATTTTTTGTGTTGACAATCACTTTCTTCTTTTCCCCGGATACGATAATTTTAGCCGTTTTTCTGCAGATAGTAGCCAGCTGGCGTTCCAAACCGCGGACTCCGGCCTCACGAGTATAATAGCGGACTACCTTCTGAAGTCCATCCTCGCGAATCTGAAGCTGGGATTTTGATAGACCATGCTCTTTAATTTGCTTAGGCAGCAAGTGGTCTTTAGCTATGTGGATCTTCTCCTGCTCCGTATAGCCTGCAATCGTGATAATTTCCATTCTGTCCAGCAGCGGGCCAGGAATTGTGCCAAGATTATTGGCTGTGGCTATGAACATGACCTTTGAAAGATCATAGGTTTCTTCAATGTAATGATCACTAAAATTATGGTTCTGCTCCGGGTCTAAAACTTCCAGCATCGCTGATGAAGGATCCCCGCGGAAATCAGAGGACATTTTGTCGATTTCATCAAGCAGGAATACAGGGTTAATCGTCCCTGCCTTTTTCATGCCCTGAATGATACGGCCAGGCATGGCACCAACATAAGTTCTTCTATGTCCGCGAATCTCAGACTCATCCCGGACTCCGCCAAGGGATACACGGACGAAATTGCGGTTCAGCGATGTTGCAATAGAACGCGCAAGACTTGTTTTACCGACACCTGGAGGCCCTGCCAGGCATAGGATTGGTCCTTTAAGGGAGTTCGTCAGCTTTTGCACTGCGAGGTATTCCAAAACCCGTTCTTTTACTTTTTCCAGGCCATAATGGTCTTCATTCAGGATTCTCTCGGCCCTCTGAATATCCAGGTCATCTTCTGTTGACTTCGACCAGGGCAATGTGACAAGCCACTCAATATAATTGCGGATAACCGCGCTTTCGGCTGAACTGGATGGAACTTTTTCATAGCGATCCAGTTCTTTTAATGCGGTAAGCTGCACATGCTCAGGCATGCCGGCGTTTTCAATCTTTTCGGTCAGCTCAGCGATTTCTCCTGTCTTGCCTTCCTTATCCCCAAGTTCTTTTTGGATTGCCTTCATCTGTTCACGCAGATAATATTCCTTCTGCGTGCGTTCCATTGATTTTTTCACACGCTGGCCAATCTTTTTCTCGAGGTTCAGAACTTCTTTTTCATTATGGATGATTTCAATAACCTGATTCATGCGCTCTTTTACATCAATGGTTTCAAGTATTTCCTGTTTTTCCTTCAGCTTTAAAGGCAAGTGGGAAGAAATGATATCTGCCATACGTCCCGGCTCTTCTATATCTGTTACAGAAGAATAAGTTTCAGCTGATATTTTCTTCGATACCTTTATGTATTGCTCAAAATATTCAAGCATTGTCCTCATCAATGCTTGATCTTCTACGTCCTTTTTCTCAGGATCCTCAAAAACCTTCACACTTACAGAATAATGTTCAGTTTCGTCCTGAAAATCAATGATTTCCGCTCTCTTAAGCCCTTCAACAAGAACACGGATTGTACCGTTTGGAAGCTTGAGCATCTGCTTGACACGTGTGAGCGTGCCCATTCCATATAGATCATCTTCTGATGGTTCATCTATAGATATATCCTTTTGTGTTGTTAAGAAAATTAAATGGTCATCTACCATTGCTTTTTCCAGAGCCTGAACCGATTTATCCCGGCCTACATCCAAATGCAAAACCATGGTCGGATAAACCAGCAAGCCCCGAAGCGGCAGGAGGGGGACGATGATTTCTTTCTTTTTCGCCATTCCATTGCACCTCCAAAATGCATCTTTTTAACCCCATTATTGCTAATAATTTCTTTGTACAATTCTATCGCATTTAAATAGCAGTGTCTATTAAAGAGAAAAAGCTGTAATTCAATGATATTCATTTATAATTACACTTTATCCTTCTTTACGCAAATAAAACTTCGGTTTGTAGCCTAAACTGCAAACCGAAGTTTCTGACCGCGATTAGCGGAGGCGTTTATACAGCGGGCTTTCAGCAACTGCAGACCGGGCCACACATTATATGCTTTCTTTTTTCTTTAATTCAATTGAAGCAGTTACAGCCTGCTCTTTGAGATACTCTTTGTGAAGGGATGCCTCAAATACCTCATTCAAATGAGATACCGGAATGATCTTAATTCCTGTTATCTCCTTTAAGATGGATTGCATATTTTCTTTTGGGATGATTACTGTCTTTGCTCCCGCTTTCTTGGCTGCCTTCACCTTTGGATAAACGCCACCTATTGGCTTGACATACCCATGAATGCTGATTTCCCCGGTCATGGCAACTGTATTGTCAACTGGCCTTTTATAAATGGCAGAATAAATACCTGTCGCCATGGCAATGCCTGCAGAAGGTCCGTCAATTGGAACTCCGCCAGGGAAGTTGACATGAATATCATATTCGTCGGCCGGAACGCCCATCGATCTCAGAACGGTAATAACATTTTCAATTGAACCCCTGGCCATACTTTTTCTCCGTATTGACTTTCCTTGACCGCCAATGCTTTCTTCTTCCACTATGCCTGTAATATTAATGCTGCCCTTTTCTTTTGCCGGAATCACAGTAACTTCAATATCAAGCAACGCGCCTGTGTTCGGCCCATATACCGCCAGACCGTTGACAAGACCTACAGCAGAATGGGAATTGATTTTTCTCTCCATTCTCGGTGAAAGCTGACTCGATTGGACAACCCACTCAATATCTTCATCTTTTATGTAATCACGGTCCTCAGTGATTGCCAAACCCGCAGAGATTTGAATCATATTTACCGCTTCCCGTCCATTTCTTGCATAATTAGCAAGAATGCCAAGGCCTTTTTCACTAACAGCGACATTGACCTTTGCAGCAGCCTTTCCAGCTACAGCTATGATCTCTTCTTCAGCTAATTCCCTGAAAAATACTTCCATGCATCTGGAGCGAATGGCTGGCGGAATTTCATTAGGAGTTCTGGTAGTTGCACCGATCAGGCGGAAGTCCGCAGGCAGGCCATTTTTAAAAATATCATGAATATGGGTTGGAATTTGAGTGTTTTCTTCATTATAATAAGCGCTTTCCAGAAAGACTTTCCGGTCTTCAAGCACCTTCAGGAGCTTGTTCATCTGAATAGGGTGAAGCTCGCCGATTTCATCAATAAAAAGCACACCGCCATGTGCATTTGTCACAGCACCCTGTTTAGGCTGCGGAATTCCCGCCTGTCCCATCGCCCCTGCCCCCTGATAGATAGGATCATGAACAGAACCTATCAGGGGATCCGCAATACCTCTTTCATCAAATCTCGCAGTAGTGGCATCCAGTTCGATAAAAACAGAAGCTGCCTTAAAGGGTGATTTTGCATTTTTCTTGGCTTCTTCCAGAACCAATCTGGCCGCAGCCGTTTTTCCCACACCCGGTGGACCATAAATAATAACATGCTGAGGATTGGGGCCGCACAATGCTGCTTTTAGAGATTTAATTCCATCTTCCTGCCCTACAATGTCAGCAAAACTGGAAGGACGAACTTTTTCTGATAAAGGTTCAGTTAATGAAATGGAACGCATCTTTTTTAATACATCCATTTCCTTCCTTGATTCACGGTCGATAGAAACTTTCTGTGTACGCTGGCTCCTAAGCAAATTCCAAAAATATAGCCCAATGACAATTCCAAAAAACAATTGGATAAATAAAGCGATCCCCGTCCAACTCATTGTGTTCCCTCCTGCATTATTGTTCTCGTTAATAATGCTAGTATCTCCCTGACTGAGTTGGAATAAACAAGGAATTCATTTAAAAGTAAGGTAAGAAAAAGGACCAGAAAGGTGCAAAAAAATGGCCATGCCCCGCCAGGGACTGGCCATTTTTTTTAATTACGCTGAAGTCTTGCGCTCTTCTTCTACGACTGTACCGTCCTCCAAAACAAGTTTGGGAGAACCGTTATCGATAACCGTTTCTTTCGTAATAATGCATTTTTTAATATCTTCGCGCGAAGGAAGATCAAACATTACATCCAGCATAATGCCTTCAATAATGGAGCGCAGTCCCCGGGCACCTGTTTTTCTTTCGATTGCTTTTTTAGCAATTTCCTCAAGTGCGCCTTCTTCGAACTCAAGCTCAACATCATCTAATTCAAGCATTTTCTGGTATTGTTTCACAAGTGCATTTTTAGGTTTAGTTAAAATCTCAATTAAAGCCGCTTCATCAAGCTGTGAAAGGCTTGCAATAACTGGAAGACGTCCAATAAATTCAGGAATTAATCCGAATTTCAGCAGGTCTTCAGGAAGCACTTTTGCAAGAAGATCCTTTGGCTCGATTTCTTTTTGATTCTGGTCGGAACCAAAGCCAATTACTTTTTGGCCTAAACGGCGTTTAATAATTTGCTCAATGCCATCGAAGGCTCCTCCGCAAATAAAAAGGATATTGGTCGTGTCAATCTGGATAAATTCCTGATGAGGATGCTTGCGACCGCCTTGTGGAGGTACGCTTGCAACTGTTCCTTCAAGAATTTTCAGCAGCGCCTGCTGCACACCTTCACCTGATACATCTCGAGTGATGGATGGATTTTCCGACTTACGTGCAACTTTATCAATCTCATCAATATAGATGATTCCTTTTTCGGCCTTTTCCACATCATAATCTGCTGCCTGAATAAGCTTTAGAAGGATATTTTCAACATCTTCCCCGACGTATCCGGCTTCAGTTAAAGATGTCGCATCTGCAATGGCAAATGGAACATTAAGAATACGCGCTAATGTCTGAGCCAGCAAGGTTTTACCGCTTCCAGTCGGCCCGATCATGGCAATATTACTTTTAGATAGTTCAACTTCATCAATTTTGCTGTTGGAATTGATGCGTTTATAGTGATTATATACTGCAACGGACAGCGATTTCTTCGCCTGCTCCTGGCCAATTACATATTCATCCAGAATATCGCGGATTTCAGCCGGTTTTGGAACATCTTTGAACTCCACTTCTTCTTCTGTTCCCAGTTCTTCTTCCACAATTTCAGTGCAAAGCTCAATGCATTCATCGCATATATATACTCCAGGCCCAGCAACAAGTTTGCGGACCTGATCCTGTGTCTTTCCACAGAAAGAACACTTCAATTGCCCTTTTTCATCATTAAATTTAAACAAATCCTTCACCCCTTGAAAAAACTTCAAAACGATATATAAAGCTTGCGAAATCACATGCAATTAGTTCTTTATTCAGCCATAGAAAGGTTAGTAGTTAGAGCGGACGATGTGCCATTGCAGTTGCAGACAGGCCTCTTTAATCACTCACTCTTTTGAAAAAATCAAAACCTTCAGCAGTTATGTATTGCATTGTAACACATTTTCACAGTGGACAGGAAATGATAACTCTTAAAACATTTCAATTATGTATGCATGCATGTGATGGGATTTCACAAAGATAAACCAGGCTGAATTTTATATGTACTTTCATAAGCTTAACCAAAAATGGCTAAATTAAGTCGGCCCTCTGGACCGATAATTAAATTATCTATTTATATGTATTTGTATTCCTGTCCATGTGCAATATGCTGTAAAACTTTTCACCAGACAAAAGGTACAAGGGAGGTTTTCATTATGTATAGTCTTGATGGTATAAAACAAGGCACGATAAACTCGCGCCTTGTTTATTACTACTTTTATTATGCAACAGTCTTGCTATTTTCCACAAGGAAATCTACTGCTTTTTTAATTTGAAGATCTGTTTTTAGACCTTCAAGGCTTCCAAGAGCTTGTGTGATCTGGTCAGCAGACATGTTGTACATTTCTGTCATTTTGTTCAGTTCTTCTGAAACTTCTTCATCGCTTACTTCGATGTTTTCAGCTTTTGCGATTGCTTCAAGAGTCAGGTTAACGCGAACGCGCTTTTCAGCTTCCTCTTTCATTTGCTCGCGTAATGCCGCTTCATCCTGTCCGGAGAACTGGAAGTATAGCTCAAGGTTCATGCCTTGCATTTGAAGACGCTGTTCGAACTCCTGCATCATGCGGTTAACTTCAGTATCAACCATTGCAGCCGGGATTTCCATTTCTGCATTAGCAGCTGCCGCTTCAACAACAGTGTCGCGGACATGGTGCTCAGCTTCATGCTTCTTGCTTTCCTCTAAGCGAGTTTTAATTTTTTCTTTTAATGCATCCAAAGTTTCAACTTCTTCGTCTGCATCTTTAGCAAACTCATCATCCAGCTCAGGAAGCTGTTTTGTTTTGATTTCATGTACAGTTACTTTGAAAGTTGCAGGCTTACCAGCTAGCTCAGCTGCATGGTATTCCTCTGGGAAAGAAACTTCAACATCCTTAGATTCTCCAGCAGCAGTACCAATCAGCTGCTCTTCAAATCCAGGGATGAATTGTCCTGAACCAAGTTCTAAAGAGTAGTTCTCAGCTTTTCCGCCTTCGAAAGCTTCACCATCAACGAATCCTTCAAAGTCCATAACAACTGTATCGCCGTTCTCAGCTTTGCCTTCTTCTTTAACAGCCAGCTCAGCTTGTCTTTCCTGAAGGGAAGTTAACTCATTGTTAACATCATCTTCTGTAACGCTTGTTTCAAGCGGTTTAACTTCAAGGCCTTTGTATTCGCCAAGCTTCACTTCAGGCTTAACAGTTACTGTAGCTTTAAAGATAAGGCTTTTGCCTTTTTCGATTTGCTCTACATCGATTTCAGGGCGATCAACAGGCTCAATGCCAGTTTCATCAATTGCATTAGCATATGCTTCCGGAAGAAGATAATCAACTGCATCTTGGTATAAAGACTCAACTCCGAAACGCTTTTCAAACATTCCTCGAGGCATTTTCCCTTTACGGAATCCAGGTACATTTACCTGCTTAACTACTTTTTTGAATGCAGCGTCCAAACCTTCGGTTACTTTCTCTGCATCTACTTCAATTGTAAGAACCCCGCGGTTCCCTTCTAACTTTTCAAATTTAGCAGACATACAATCATTTCCCTCCAAAAATCTATTATCATTTCATTCATGACAGAATGTTATGAATATCTCTTGTTTTTTCAAGCCATATCCATTTAAAAAAATGTATATATACACATAATACAACCATTATATTATAACATACACTCCCTGTCTTTCAACATTGAAGGCTAAATATTGGGATAAGAAATTTCTTCTATCTTTCTTATAAAGGCAAGAGCCTCTTCTATTTCCTCTTCAGGAGCATCATAAATATCACCCAGCATGCTTATCGAATTGTTTAAGCCATGATACTCATTTGAAAGCATATGGTATGCCGCAGCCCAGGACGCAGCATTCTCCGGCGGGACTTCATACGGATAAAGCAGGAAGAAGTGTCTTTCTGCAATGCTCTTTGTATTTTCAAATAGTACCGGATCTTCCTGTTCGAGCTCATTCTCCAGTTTATTGACTATCTTTAACAGCATGGGCTGCTGATGAACAGGTGGCAGTTCAGCAGGATTTACCAGCAGGCTCTTATCGAACTTCCGAATCGTTACATCTTTTTCATACCCGTGCTCAGAAAGTACATTTAACAGCATCGTTTTAAAAAAAGGATTCCCATCCTCCGCTTGCAAATAGGCTTTAATATCTTCGAGATAAGGCTTGATGTTATGTTCTGCCAGCTGTGCAGCAATCTTCATTTGTTCATGCTGATCCTGGTAGGAAAACAGGTTGAGTTTCTTTCTGTTAAATTCCTCCAGATCGGGTGCTTCGATCTCAGTTTCAGAAGGTGAAGCAGCCATTTTTCTGCTGAACTCAAGCATTCTGCCAAAATGCTCAAATTTCTCCTTCGGGATCTCCCTTTCTTCAAGCAAAACCTCGATCGTTGCTGCAATCTCCCTGTATTGGTGCAGCTGCACAAGGATCATTAAATAAAGATCCATTACTTGTATGTAATCCCCTATGCCTGTCTGGAGCATTTTATTGGCCAGTTCTTTTGCCTTTTCCAAAGCTCCGGCTTCATAATATGCCAAAACGAGCCCAATATGAACATCCGTATTCTCAGGCTCCATATCCAGAGCTTCTTCAAAGAACCGGATTGATTCTTTATACCTTTTCTGCTGAAAGGACTCAAGACCCTTTTCCAGCAGCCGTTTCTCAAGGCCGGGAAATAGAATGATTTTATTTTTTTGTTTTTTCTGTTCCCGCTTTCCCATGCTAATACCGCCTCAACTATTATTTTTGAAGTTAGTGTAGCATGAAATAGCTCAAAAACAAAAAGATTCATGGTTTAATGCCATGAATCTTTCATATGTGCCTACTGCACCGCAAACCGTTTTTCTTCGAAACTTAATATGCTGCTTTCCAATTGAAGAGTAATTTCAATTTCATCCCAGCCGTTTATCAGCATTTTTTTCCAGTATTCATTAATTGTGAATGATGCTGAAAAATTATATTCATCTTCAACTATTCCATTCTGCAAATCAACCTTCAAATCATACGGCGGTTTTTGGGCTCGTTCGAGCAAATATTCGACTGTTTCTGCCGGCAGAGTGATTGGCAGCAGTCCATTTTTCAAGCAATTTTGATGGAAGATGTCAGCAAACGAAGGTGCAATAATTACTTTGAAGCCATAATCCCCTAAAGCCCATGGCGCATGCTCCCGGGAAGATCCGCAGCCGAAATTTTCATTTGCGATAAGGATGGAAGCACCCTGATTTTCCATCTTATTCAGCTCAAACGCCGGGTTAGGCAGCCCTTCTTTCGTATATCTCCAGTCATAAAAAAGATATTTTCCAAATCCTGTTTTCTCAATTCTTTTTAGAAATTGCTTGGGAATTATCTGATCCGTATCCACATTGGCTCTATCCATTGCAGCTGCTTTTCCCTGAAGTGTTTTGAATCCGCTCATTTATTTCTCCTTCTTCTTAATGGACAGTCTCTGCACTTAGCAAAGCACCTACGTCCACAAAATGTCCGTATATAGCTGCCGCTGCCGCCATTAAAGGGCTGACAAGGTGCGTCCTGGCGCCTGACCCCTGTCTTCCTTCAAAATTACGGTTTGATGTCGACGCACAATGCTCGCCGTTTGGCACAATATCATTATTCATGCTCAAACACATGCTGCAGCCTGATTCCCTCCATTCAAACCCAGCCTGCTTAAAGATAAGGTCCAGCCCATCTGCCTCTGCCTGCTTCTTGACCTGCTGCGAGCCTGGTACAACAAGTGCGCGGACATTGGGGTGAACCTTTTTCCCTCTAATGACTTCAGCTGCAAGTTTCAGGTCTTCCAGACGGGAATTCGTGCAAGACCCGATAAAAACGTGCTGAATTTGAATGTCTTCAATTTTTTGCCCTTCCTGCAGTCCCATATACTCTAAAGCTCTTGATAATGATTTTTGTTCAAGGTCGTTTTTGCATTCCTCAAGTTTTGGAATTTGTTCATTCACCTTAGAAGTCATTGATGGATTTGTGCCCCAGCTGACCATAGGAGCAATATCTGCAGCATCAATTTGAATGGTTTTATCGTATTGCGCATCATGATCAGATACAAGCTCTCTCCAATTCCCGACTGCATTCGCAAATCCGTCTCCTTTTGGCGCATACTTTCTTCCTTGAAGATACTCAAACGTTTTTTCATCAGGACTCACAAGCCCTGCTTTTGCGCCTCCTTCAATGGACATATTGCAAATCGTCATTCTTTCTTCCATTGACATTTTTGCAATTGTATCGCCGCAATATTCAATAATATGGCCTGTGCCAAAACCAATTCCATTTTTAGCAATAATATAAAGGATGACATCTTTAGCAGTGACACCTTTTTTCAGCTCGCCGTTTATCTCAAGTTTTAATGTTTTAGGCTTGCTCTGCCATAACGTCTGAGTTGCCAGGACATGCTCAACTTCACTTGTGCCGATGCCAAAGGCTATTGATCCAAAAGCTCCATGGGTGGATGTATGGCTGTCCCCGCAAACAATTGTCATGCCTGGCTGAGTAAGCCCCAGCTCCGGCCCAATCACATGAACAATCCCCTGTTCAGGACTATCCAGCCCAGCAAGAGGGATGCCAAATTCCAGACAGTTTTTTTCCAAAGTGGTCATTTGGTTTAATGCAACAGGATCATTGATGACTTTTCGGTTATCAGTAGGAACATTATGATCAACTGTAGCAAACGTTTTATCCGGCCTTCTCACTTTCCTGCTTTTCATTCTTAAACCGGAAAATGCCTGAGGGGAAGTAACTTCATGTACTAAGTGGAGGTCTATGTACATCAAATCCGGCTTTCCTTCTTCCCTGTGGACTACATGCTTTTCCCAAATCTTATCTATTATTGATTTTCCCATTCTGTTCCACTCCTTTTTAAAAGAAACACGGCCGATGATGGCCGTGTCTCAAGTTTAAAATCAGCTGAACCAGTGCCCAGCAGTCAGCACTTATGCATAAGCACCCATAATATTGAGAATAGCCTCGTTATCCAAAAGGGTAGCCTTTACCTCTTCAATCATTTCAGAAGTAGTGACAACCTTTTTTCCAAATGAAAAGATATCTCTCGTACGATAGCCGGCTTCAAGAACTTGATTAACAGCATTCTCAACTGCTTCAGCTTCCTCTTCCATTCCGAAGGATAGACGGAGCATCATGGCTGCCGATAAAATCATGGCAATTGGATTAGCTGAATCCTTTCCTTGAATATCCGGTGCGGAACCATGAATAGGTTCGTATAAGTAAGGCCCGTTTTCCGAAATGCTGGCAGAAGGAAGCATTCCCAGAGAACCGGTCAATACAGAGGCTTCATCACTCAGAATATCACCGAACATATTTTCCGTTACGACAACATCAAATCTTTTCGGGTTTTTAATCATTTGCATAGCGGCATTATCAACAAGCATATGTTCAAGAACAACATCAGGATATTGCTTTGCAATGTCCTCTGCAACCTCTCTCCACATTCTGCTGGATTCCAGGACATTGGCCTTATCAACAGAAGTTACCTTGCCACGCCGCTTTCCTGCAAGTTCGAATGCCAGCTTAATGACACGGCGCATTTCTTCTTTTTGATAAAACAAAGTGTCCACTACAGCATCTTTTCCGTTTTGCTGTGTCCTTTCGCTTGGCTTTCCAAAATAGAGTCCGCCGGTTAATTCTCTGACCATCAGCATATCCACGCCTTCAATTACTTCATTTTTTAACGGAGACGTATCGGAAAGGCTTGAATAATATTGAGTTGGCCGCAAATTGGCATATAGATTTAATTCCTTGCGGATCATTAATAGACCCTTTTCCGGACGAAGGTGGGGAGGCTGCTGGTCCCATTTAGGTCCGCCAACCGCTCCCAGCATGACCGCATCGCTTTCTTTGCAAAGCTCCAGTGTTTCATTAGGTAGCGGAGTTCCGACTGCATCAATAGCAGAACCGCCGATTTTGCCATATGAAAATTGGAATTGATGTCCGAACCGTTCACCAACAGCCTGCAGGACTTCAATTGCACCCTTCACCACTTCTTTGCCGATCCCATCTCCTGGAAGTACTGCGATACGTTTTTTCATTTTTAATCCCTCCGTCTGATTTATTGTTTTATAGATTTTCTTCCTATTATAATTCTGCCGCACATTTGTTTTTGGGGGGAACGACAGTAGACTTTCCCCCTCTGTGATCCAAATCTCCCGCTTTAGATCAATTTACCTCTACCGCCTGCGCTTTTTCTTTCATATATATGACTCTATTAACGGCATTCAAGTAAGCTTTTGAGGAAGCCTCAAGCACATCCTGGGCCAAACCGCGGCCGCTTGTTTCCATTCCTTCATAGTTCAACTTTACATAAACCTGGGCTAAAGCGTCTCTCCCGGCCCCTACAGATTGGATACGGTAATCCAAAAGGTTAGCTGTTCCATTCAGGCATTTTTCCAATGTGTTATACAGCGCCTCTATGCTTCCTGCTCCAGTCCCTGCTTCCTGGACCACTTCGTTGTTTGACCCTGACAGAGTAACAGTTGCTGTTGGAACAGAGTTGGTGCCATACTGGATTTGGATTCCGATTAAATCATAGAATCGCTGCTCCTTGGAGAGCTTCTCTTCAAGTACGATGGCTGCAAGGTCGTCGTCTGTCATCTCTTTTTTGCGGTCGGCCAGATCTTTGAAAACTGTGAAAAGCCGGTTTGCTTCTTCATCTGCTACTTCAAGGCCCAGTTCACTCAGGCGGTTTTTAAATGCATGGCGCCCGGAATGTTTTCCAAGTACCATGGAATTGGATTGGAAACCGACTAGATCAGGGGAAATAATTTCATACGTTGATTTTTCCTTCAAGACCCCATCCTGGTGGATTCCAGATTCATGTGCAAAAGCATTCCTGCCAACAATTGCTTTGTTGGCTGGCACCACCATACCTGTCAGCTTGCTGATCAAGCTGCTCGTTCTGCTGATTTCCTGAAGATTCAGACGGGTGGAAGCCTGATAATGATCATTCCGGATATAAAGGGCCACCGCCAGCTCCTCAAGTGCCGCATTCCCGGCTCTCTCACCAATTCCATTAATCGTGCCCTCAATCTGTGTTGCCCCATTTTCTATAGCTGACAGTGAATTCGCTATGGCCATTCCCAAGTCATCATGGCAATGTGCTGACAAGGATACTTTATCAATAGAAGGAACATGATTTCTTAAATATTGAAAAATTTCACCGTATTCCTGTGGTGATGCGTATCCAACCGTATCAGGAATATTAATAATTCGTGCACCCGCCTGGATGACCTTTTCAATGATCTCTGCAAGAAAAGGTAGTTCTGTCCTGGTAGCATCCTCTGCAGACCATTGGACGATAGGGAATTTTGAAGCAGCATACTTAACAGTTTCAACTGCTGTTTCAACCACTTCTTCCTTTGTCTTCCTTAACTTATACTGCCTGTGGATTGGAGAGGTTGCCAGGAATGTATGTATCCTCGGCTCAGCTCCATCCTTTAAAGCTCCCCATGCAGCATCTATATCAGAGATAACTGCTCTTGCCAATCCTGTGACCGAGCAATTTTTAATCGTCTGGGCAATATTCTGTACGGATGCAAAATCCCCTTTCGACGCTGCAGGGAAGCCCGCCTCAATAATATCAACGTTCAAACGCTCCAGCTGCCTGGCGATTTCCAACTTTTCCGAAAAGTTAAGGTTTACACCAGCAGATTGCTCGCCATCTCTTAGTGTAGTATCAAATATTTTAATTATTGCCACTTACGACCACTTCTTTCTTCTTGCTGCTATTAACAAACGGCATCATTTTGCGGAGTTCTCTTCCCACCTGCTCGATTGGATGCTCATTCTCTCTCTGATTTACCGCATTGAATACCGGTCTATTTGCCTGGTTTTCCAAGATCCACCCTTTTGCAAAATTCCCTTCCTGGATATCTTTGAGCACCGCCTTCATTTCTTCTTTCACTCGTGCGTCAACTACCCGCGGACCGCTTACAAAATCTCCCCATTGAGCTGTATCTGAGATGGAATAGCGCATTCCTTCAAGACCGCCCTCATACATAAGGTCAACAATGAGTTTCAGTTCATGTAAACATTCAAAGTATGCCAGCTCCGGCTGATAGCCTGCTTCTGTCAGAGTCTCAAATCCTGCTTTCACCAAGGAAGTCAGTCCCCCGCACAGCACTGCCTGTTCACCAAACAAATCTGTCTCGGTTTCTTCCTTAAAAGTCGTTTCCAGAGCACCTGCACGAAGAGATCCAATGGCTTTAGCGTAAGCAAGAGCCAGGTCCTTCGCTTCCCCTGTAACATCCTGATGGACTGCAAACAGGGCAGGAACACCTGCATCCTGTTCATATGTTCTTCTGACTAAATGGCCAGGTCCTTTCGGTGCCACAAGCAGTACATCACACTCTTTTGGAGGTACGATCTGATTAAAATGAATATTAAATCCATGGGCAAACATTAATGCCTGGTTTGATAAATTAGGTTCGATTTCTTTCTTGTATACTTTTGGCTGCAATTCATCCGGCAATAGGATCATCACTACATCAGACTGCGCTGCTGCCTCACCGACCGGATATACTTGGAAACCGTCTTCTTCTGCTTTTTCCCATGACTTCCCTTTCCGAAGGCCGATGACAACCTCAACCCCGCTGTCCCTCATGTTTAACGCATGTGCATGTCCCTGGGATCCATATCCGATGACCGCTACCTTCTTCCCGTTTAAATACGCTGCATTAGCATCTCCGTTATAATACATTTTCGCCATGTTTTATCTCCCTCTCCGAATAAGTTTTTTATATTTATAATAGTTTATTTAAACGATAGAGTATGACTTGGACTGCTGGGAAGTACGCTGTGTTCCTCTAGGGAATGCCGTTGTTCCTGTCCTTGCAAGCTCTTTGATTCCATATGGTTTAATAAGTTCAATGAATGCTTCAACCTTATCAGATTCACCTGTAATCTGAACGGTCATGCTATCCTTGCTGACGTCTATCACAGATGCTCTGAAAGGTTCAATTAAAGAGTAAATCTCATTTCTTGTATATGGGACTGCCTGAACTTTAATAAGGGCAAGCTCTCTTGCGACAATTGACTGATCCGTGATATCCGTTACTTTTATCACATCGATTTGCTTATTCAGCTGTTTCGTAATTTGTTCACTGGCACTGGAGTCCTCAACATGGACCACACAAGTGATTCGCGACATCCCTTCATGTTCAGACAGGCCGACTGAAATGCTTTCAATATTAAAGTTTCTTTTAGAAAATAGATTAGTAATTCTGTTTAGAACACCCGGCCGATTCATCACAGTCAGGCATATGATTCGTTTCATGGTTTTACACCTGCCATTTCATGAAGTCCTTTTCCTGGTGCGATCATCGGATACACGTTTTCATCGGGATCCACCCTGAAATCGATAAGCACAGGTTCGCGGTTATGAAGCACTTCATCCAATACCTCTTCAGCCTCTTCTTCAGATTGGATGACATATCCTTTTATCCCATAGGCTTCAGCCAATTTCACAAAAGAAGGCTGTAACGGAATTTTACTGTGAGAGAAACGGGATTCATAAAAGATCTCCTGCCACTGCCGGACCATGCCTAGGGCCATATTATTGAAAATAATAATTTTTACCGGCAGATTCAGTTCCTGAATGATAGCAAGCTCCTGAGTTGACATTTGGAATCCTCCATCTCCGCAAATGGCGAGTACGCATGCTTCCGGGTTAGCCAGCTGAGCCCCGATGCTTGCCGGGAAACCAAATCCCATTGTTCCAAGTCCGCCTGATGTCACCCATCTATCTGCATTATTAAAGCGATAGTATTGGGCTGCCCACATTTGATGCTGTCCTACATCAGTTACGACGATGGCATCCCCTTCCGTCTTTGAATGAAGCATTTCCATGACTTTCTGGGGTTTCAGCTGTACGGATTCTTTATCATAGTAATATGGATATTCCTCCTGCCACCTCGAGATGGTTTCCATCCATTCTTTATGGGCAGGCGGCTTTCCATCCTGCAGAATCAGCTGCTCTAGAGCTTCTTTTGCATCCGCCACAATCGGGATGGACGTTGGAACGTTTTTGCCGATTTCAGCAGGGTCAATATCAATATGGGCGACTTTTGCATGTGGTGCAAAATGCTGTAAATTCCCAGTTAATCTGTCATCAAAACGGGCTCCAATATTAATCAGCAAATCGCATTCTGTAAGGCCCATATTGGCTGCATAACAGCCATGCATACCAGCCATACCAATGAATAATGGATGACTTGCAGGAAATCCGCCGAGGCCCAGAAGTGTGTGGATAACAGGTATTTGCTGCTGCTCCGCGTATTCTTTCAATTCTTTGGATGCTCTTCCATGAAGCACTCCGGCACCAGCCAGGATGACAGGCTTTTTCGATCTGCTGACTGCTTCAGTTAATTTTCTTATTTGAAGGTAATTTGGTTTTAATGTCGGCTGATACCCCGGCAGATTCACTTCCGTTTCTTTCTCGGGCTGATCTGAAACTCCTGCAGCAATGTCTTTGGGGATATCAATCAGCACTGGTCCTGGCCTGCCGGTTGAAGCTATATAAAAAGCTTCTTTAACGATTCTCGGAATATCTTCAATGCTGCGGACCTGATAATTGTATTTTGTAATAGGAGTGGTTATCCCCAGGATATCTGCCTCCTGAAAGGCGTCTGACCCAATGACTCCCGTTGCTACCTGGCCAGTAAATACAATCAGCGGAAGTGAATCCATCATTGCGTCTGCAAGACCGGTAACAATATTAGTGGCTCCTGGTCCTGAAGTGGCAATTACGACACCAGGCTTTCCCGATATACGGGCATACCCTTCAGCAGCATGAATTCCTCCCTGTTCATGACGCGGCAGCACATGAAGAATCTTTGAATGATACAGCTTGTCGTAAAGTGGAAGAACAGCTCCTCCAGGATAACCAAAAATCACTTCAACATTTTCTTTCTCCAAGGCTCTTAATAACAGATCAGCGCCGGTGACAGGATATGTCTCCGTTTTTGTTTCTGTTAAGGCAGCTTCCTGCAGCATTTGTTGATAACCTCCTCATGTTTTAATACTCCAATATAAAAAAGCCCTTCCACCCCTAAAGAAACCTAACGATTGTAGGTATAAGGGATGGAAAGGCTTTGATCACCTGTTCCACGGTACCACCCTGATTCACGCTTATGATGCGTGCACTCATGAACAGCGGATTTGCTGTTCGTTTTGATAACGGGTGAAGAACACCCGGCAGCCCCTAGTCGATTCACTTTCAGGACTGCGCTCAGAGGTGAGTTCATTTTAAGAGGGCATTACCGGTTTTCAGCAGATCCGGCTCTCTGGGAATGCCTTTCATAAAACTACTTATCCTCTTCTACGCTTTTCCTATTCTAAGATTTAACCTTAATACAATAACGCTTTAAATCATTGAATTGATAGATTAAAAAAAACCGAATTTCCATATAGTGAGATAGATTTCACTGGGATGAAGTTTATAGTTGCTTGTGTAAATTTCTTATATTGAGGACTATCTTACGCCCATTTTTATCAGCCGTCAACACCCTTTTTATGAATTATTTGATAATTTAGATTAATCTGTTTTTGTGAATCCGCTTACATTGTTGATATATTCACATTTCATATGACAAAAATTTTTTTATATTTTTTTAATAAGGGAGATAACAAGAGCTGATGAGGTTTATAGAGGGAATTTAAAAACAACTGGCAGGTTCCTGCAATTAAAAATTAAAAACAAAAAAACCCACCAAAAAGGTGAGTAAAAATTCGGTAAGATATGTAATGTTTCCAGATGTGTAAATGGCGTCCCAGGAGAGATTCGAACTCCCGACCGACGGCTTAGAAGGCCGTTGCTCTATCCGGCTGAGCTACTGGGACATTTTGAAATTATTTACGTGATTGAGATTTATTAACTCAACGACAAGATTTATTATATTAAACAAATGTTAAGAAGTCAACACTTTGTAAATTTTTTTTTATTTTTTGAGGGAAGACCGGGCTTCCCTCAATTATTATATTCCAATTAATCGCTTTTTACCAGTGAAAATCTTTGGGTCAGATCAGGAATCTTTCCATTGGAAAAGTCATACACATCCAGTGTAACATCTTTTCCCCTGTTTTCCAGTATGACATATGTCCTTTCATTTCTGCCTCTGGGGAGCCTTATGCTTCCAGGATTGATAAATAATATCCCCTCAGACATTTCAGCTCCCAGACTATGTGAATGGCCAAAACATACGATATCTGCCTTTAATTCACGAGCCCTGTATGACAGATTCATTAATGTGGACTTAACGGAATATTTATGACCGTGTGTGACGAAAAAGCGGAATTCTCCAGCCTCTTCTATTCTGTCCTCCGGAAAGTCTGCGTCAAAGTCACAATTTCCTCTTACTGCAGCGTAGCCCTTTAGTGATTCATCACCCGCTTGAAGCTCCGAATCTCCGCAGTGAATCATTAGATCCATATCAGGATGTGTATGACGAATTTGGCTGAGTTCAGAAGTTAATCCATGGCTATCGCTGACAATCAAAACTTTCATGAGTTTTCAGCTCCTGCCAAGAAAGAAGGCAGCAACTCCTCAAGCTTTTGAAGAGCATTCGCTCTGTGACTGATCTGGCTTTTTTCCTCAGGCATTAATTCAGCCATTGCTTTGCGTTTTTCTTCTGCAAAGAAAATAGGATCATAGCCAAATCCATTAGTCCCTCTTCTTTCTCTTAAAATATGCCCTTCACAAGTTCCTGCAACGGTTGCAGTCGTTTTACCGGGAGCAGCAATGGCAAGAGCGCAATAGAACCGTGCCCGCCGGTTGTGATCCGGAACTCCTTCGAGCTCACCGAGAACTTTGTCCATATTTTTCTGATCGTTTTTTTCCTCTCCTGCATAGCGGGCGGAATAGATGCCCGGCTTCCCTCCAAGCGCATCAATGATCAAGCCTGAATCATCTGCTATGACCATTCTTCCAAAAGCTTTGGACACGGCTTCCGCTTTAAGAATGGCATTCTCTTCAAACGTGCTGCCTGTCTCCTCAACGTCCTGAAAATCTGGATAATCCAGCAGGGTTTTCACCTCAAAACCAAGAGGCGTGAACATCCGCTCAAACTCTCTCGCTTTGCCTGCGTTGTTAGTAGCGATTATGACTTCCTGCATATTATGCCCTCCCCGCAACCTTGTCTCTTTTGCTTTGAATGCTTCCTGAGATATTCTCTCCCAATGCGGATTTCTGAAGTTCAAGCAGCTCTGATATCCCTTCCTGTGCGGCACTAAGCATTTCCTGCAGCTGCGCATAAGAAAAAGTCGCTTCTTCTCCAGTTCCCTGTAGCTCTACAAATTCCCCGCTGCCGGTCATAACGACATTCATATCCACTTCAGCAGAGGAATCTTCAATATAATTTAAATCTACAACAGCCTGCTTATCAGTAAGAATCCCCACGCTTGTGGCTGCAAGGAAGTCATTGATTGGATAGCTTGAAAGCTTCTTATTGCTGTAAAGCTTATCCATCGCCTGCGCCATTGCAATAAAGGCTCCTGTTATGGAAGCAGTCCGTGTCCCTCCATCCGCCTGTATTACGTCGCAATCAAGCCATACCGTTCTTTCGCCAAGTGCATCAAGGTCCACTACTGCGCGGAGTGCACGGCCGATCAGGCGCTGAATTTCCATTGTTCTCCCTGAAATTTTTCCTTTTGCTGATTCCCTGATGTTTCTCTGCTCTGTAGCTCGCGGAAGCATGGAATATTCAGCTGTTATCCATCCCTTCCCCTGTCCTCTCATAAAAGGAGGGACCCTTTCGTCAATGCTTGCTGTACAAATCACCTTTGTGTCTCCCACCGTAATGAGTACAGAGCCCTCAGGATGCTTTAAATAATCAGTTTCAATATGTATTGGCCTAAGCTGCTTTGGTTTACGTCCATCTGCGCGCATAAGCTGATTTCCCCCTTCATTTCCTTATACTGAACCTGGGCATTTGCCCAGTAATATTGGCATGCCTATTTTACCAACAAAGAAGAGGCGGCATTATATGCCAACCTCTTTTTCCCGTTACTATATAGTATAACAAAATCTAATATATTAAAAACTTCCTGTATTCACATTTTCAGGGCGTGTTACAGGCTCTGATAGTTTTTCCCCATCTTCATTAACAATCTCTGCTTTGCCATCCACAGTAACAGCCACGCTTTCGATGTCCTTTTGTTCAGTTAGGGAGAGGACAAGTGCATTCAGCAAATGCTTGGAGATCATTTTCTCTTCAAAGCTGCTGAACACATTTTCATTGAAGTTTAATGTAACTTTTCCTTCTACAATTTTAGGAGCTTCAAGCAACTCTACATCCGGAAGGAAATCTGTCACCAGATTGGAAGCATAGTTCGGCCCTTTAATCAATTCGGATACAACCGCTTCAACTTTATTGCCCACGTCGTTGCTTACACGCTTGGTAACGGGCACGTAATAATAATTTTCTTCATCCCCGCCCAGATAATAAACGGTTACCGGCTTTGTATTCGTGATATCTACTACTTCCGTTGTATCCATGTTTATTCCATTTGCTCTCGTTAAAGCCGAACTGACCGGAGTTCCATTCACTGGCATCTCTTTTAATTCATGTCCGTTTAATGTCAGCTTAACTTTATCAATGGAATCAAATTGTGTGAGTGTCCAGGTAACGGATTGAAGAATTTTCTTTTCATCTTCAGCTGCATATTCCTTAAATTCTTTTGAGAAATCGACGGTTGCCACTTTATCTTTAATATTTACAGAGACTTTAGTATCAGCCGGAAGGACTGCTCTGAAATTATTAGGAAGAAGCTCTGTAACAGGACCGTTCTCCACAAGGTACTCCAACGCCTGAGTAGCAACTGAGTTCGTTTTCGGTAGATCAATCGTCTGGGAAACAACATACCCATTTTTATCAATCAAGTAAAGCTCTGTTTTAAGATTTGCCGTAACACCCTCTTCATTTTCGGCTGTTTTTTTTCCTGTTGTTTCTTCAGCTACACTTTCGCCTTCATCGGTGTAAGATACTGCTTTTGGCGGATCGACCTTTTCTTTCCCTTGGCTTCCGAACAATCCGCAGCCTGATAACAATACAGATGAAACCAGCACAGCTGACACTATCGACGTTTTTTTATTTATAGACATACATAATCCCCCCTGAGACAGTTTGTACTACATGTATACGAGCCTATCTGTAATTTAGACCGTCTTTTGGGATAAAAGTGTGAATAGATTTTTGACAAATTTGGACAATCTAATATTCGACTGCCATAAAACATAGAAAAAAAGCCCCAATAAGGAGCTTCAATATTGCTTCTGCAGTTCGTCTTTTACCAGGACAGCTTTGATTTTAAAATAATCTATTTCATCCGGAAGTTCTTCTTTAATCGGCTTAAGCATATCCCTTCCAGTTTTTTCAGCTGCCTGTAAAATAAGCTTTTCTTCCATTTCATTGAAAATATCTGACCAGTCAATCGCATTCCCTTCTTTGATCGAGCGGAAAATATGCTCCTGAATCGTTATAGGGGAAAAGTTTCGCTTTTTGGCTATTTCCGTTATAGTATTTCCATTCTTATAATAATCAAAGGAAATCTGGTAGCTTGGACGGTCATCTTGTATTTCATCTGACATTGAAGGCGTATCCGCTGCAGGCATAGGGCGAATATTATGTTCTTCAGCAAATTCTTTGATTGCCTGAATAAAATATTCCCCATACTTATCAAATTTCATTTGCCCTACACCTTTAATATTTAACATCATGTCTTTGCTCACGGGAAAATAACGGCACATTTCTTTTAATGCGGTATCGGCAAATACAACAAAGGGAGGAACATTTTCTTCATCTGCAATCTTTTTCCTCAGCTTCCTCAGGATCTCAAAAAGTTCGATATTTTCATCTTCTTCCTGAACAGATACAGGGACACTAATTTTCATAGATAGTTTTTTCTGTCCTTTTAAGACAGGAATTGCATTTGCTGACAGCCTTACGGTCGGATATTTTCCATCTGTTAAAACCAGATAATCCTCAGCCAGCAGATAGTTGATCATCTCGGCAATCTCTTTTTCTTTGCGGTTTTTCATCAGCCCAAATGTGGAAAGTTTATTAAAATTAAGCTCGCGGATTCTTTTATTATTTGATCCTTTCAACACCTGTGCAGTCAAAGTAACGCCAAATCTTTCTTCCATCCGCTTAATGCACGAAAAAATCATTAAAGCTTCCTGAGTAATATCGATGCTTGTCCGTTCATCCAGACAGTTGCTGCATTTGCCGCAGAGGATAGGTTCGCCAGTCTCATCAAAATAATCAATGATATAGGATTGAAGGCATTTCTCTGTGTGGCAGTAATTAACCATATCCTTTAGCTTGCTGTATTCCTGCTCCATTTTCTGCGGATCCAGACTGCTCTCCTCAATCAAAAATTTCTGCAGCTGGATATCCTGAGGAGCAAACAGCAAATAACATATGCTATCCTCTCCATCTCTTCCTGCCCTTCCCGCTTCCTGATAATAAGCTTCAATGTTCCGCGGAAGATTATAGTGGATCACATATCTGACATTGGATTTATCAATCCCCATTCCAAAAGCATTTGTTGCGACCATAATATTTGATTCGTCATATACGAAGGCATCCTGTGCTTTTTTTCGTTCTTCTTCCTTTAAGCCCGCATGGTATTTAGCAACTGAGCAGTTCTTGTCTTTTAAGAACTGGTACAGTTGGTCTGTCTCCCTGCGGCTTGAAGTATAAATGATTCCCGCTTCGCTTTTATGTTTGTTTATGGTCTGCAATAGAAAATCTCTTTTGTTAACACCTTTCACTACCTGAAAGGAGAGGTTGTCCCTTGCGAAACCAGTTATAAACGTATTTTCCCCGGCGATGTTTAGAAGTCTGCGGATGTCCTCTGCAACATCCTGTGTTGCTGTTGCAGTCAAAGCAGCGATTACAGGTTTCTGGTGCAGATTGCTAAGCTCTGAAACAACGGAACGATAGCTCGGGCGGAAATCATGCCCCCACTGTGATATGCAATGGGCTTCATCAAAGACGATCGCATTGATTGAAATATCGTTTAACAATTGCAAAAAGGCCATGGAACCAAATCGTTCCGGCGCTACATACACGAGCTTATATTCTTCATTGCGTATTCCAGCCACAATGTGCTGATACTCTGCAGAAGACAGCGTGCTGTTTATATAAGCCGCCGGTATGCCCGCAGCGCTAAGGGCATCCACTTGATCTTTCATCAGGGAAATTAAGGGAGAAATCACAATGGCCGTTCCGGGGAGTACAAGAGCGGGTATTTGAAAGCAGATTGACTTTCCGCCTCCGGTTGGAAGAATTCCAAGAGTATTGGTTTGTGAGAGGATATTTTGAATAATTTCCTGTTGGCCGGGGCGGAAAGAAGTATATCCAAAATATTTCTTTAAATAGTTTTCGGCTTGTGCCAGCAAATTGACCACCAACTCAATTAAGTATAGTTTTTCTTTCAACTTCATGATACCAAAGCTTTTTTAAAAAGTAATCTAAAAGTACATGCCAAAATATTTAAAAAACACCTTCCGAAAAGGTTCAGAAGGTGTCTGCAGTTATTAAAACGAAATTTTTTCAACATCATTTACAGAGAACCCAAGCCACTTTGAGGCTATTTTAGAAAAAATGGCCGTGGAACCAGTTGTACAGAATTTATATTCCGGATTTTCATCCACAACTTTAAGCAGTCCATGGTGGTGCAGAATGGTACTGGCTTCCCTTGCTGTTTCCTCACCTGAGCTGATGACCTTTACTTTTTTACCCATTACATTTTTAATAATCGGTTCTAATAAAGGATAATGGGTACATCCAAGAATGAGAGTATCCATTCCTTTTCCTTTTAAAAACTGAAGCGTCTCAGCCACTATTTTTTTGGCAACTGATCCTTCGTACTCCCCGCTCTCTACTAGAGGAACGAATTTTGGGCAAGCCAGACTATGCACGACAGACCTGCTGTTTATCTGGATCAGCGCATTTTCATATGCCTTGCTTTTGATGGTGCCCTCTGTGCCAATGACACCAATTATATGATTTTCTGTCACTTTAATTGCAGTTCTTGCGCCTGGGAAAATGACACCGATAACCGGTATCGGCAGTTCCCTGCGTATTTCCTCCAGTGCGACAGCAGTAGCTGTATTACAGGCTATAACAAGCATTTTAATGTTTTCTTTAAGCAGGAACTCCGTCATTTTCCAGGTAAAGGATTTCACTTCTTCACCAGGCCGCGGGCCGTAAGGGCATCGTGCTGTATCTCCGAGGTATACAATATCTTCATTTGGCAGCTGCCTCATGATTTCTTTTGCAACAGTTAAGCCCCCCACTCCGGAGTCAATTATTCCTATAGGTTGTTTCAAAAATACCGCCTCATTCTCCGCGCATATCATGGTGTAATTTCATTAAGTTATCTTTTAAGAACAAGACCTCATTATGTGAAGAATTTTTAAGGACCTCTTTTAGGTAATCCTGGCGTTTTTTAATAACTTCTTCAATAATCCGTTCTCCTTCATCAAGCAGATGAATCCGGACTACTCTTCGGTCATTTGGGTCTTTCACTCTTTTAACTAGGCTGTTTTTCTCCATTCGGTCAACAAGATCGGTTGTCGTGCTGCAAGCAAGATACATTTTGTTTGACAGCTCGCCAATGGTCATATCGCCTTCTTCAAACAGCCATTGCAATGCCACAAACTGAGGAGGGGTAATAGTAAAGTCACTTAGAATTTCCCTTCCTTTTTGCTTAATAATGCCGGATATGTACCTCAAATCTTTTTCAATATCAGCTACAACATCATTTATTTCATTTGTTTTAGGATCTTCCAGCTTCATTCATAAACACTCCCATTTAAGCTTTTACGATGTTTTCTGCCCTTGTGCATTTATTTTCACCTTTTTCCGGATAAATTTCAAGACAGAAATAAATCCAATAATGAAATATTACCTATATAAATGTGATAACCGGCCTCCCAGAAGGATAGCCGGTCTAAATTAAAGTTCTAGCTCTCCCATTCGAAGGAGCTCTACAACAGCTTGTGATCGCCCCTTTACACCAAGCTTTTGCATGGCATTAGAAATGTGGTTCCGAACCGTTTTTTCACTTATAAACAATTCACCAGCGATTTCCCTTGTTGTTTTATCTTGTACTAACAATTCGAATACTTCTCTTTCTCGTTTGGTGAGTAACGGCTTGTGAGTATATTCATTCTCCTTCAAGTATTGTAACCCTCCTTGCCTTTCGCCAGCTATGAACCGCGGGATGGGTATATATTTAGTCACCATATCATATGTCAGCAAAACAGCCGAAGTGACTATATTTAGTGAAAGGAGAAAGTTATTTTCAGGAAATGTGCCATTGTGCCGCTAGGCTTGGACTTTAACCCCGCTTTTCAGCATTTCTTTCATATTTTCGGTCCAAGGCACACCCTTGCCCGTCACCTTTGATATCTGCACCATCGTCCCTCTGCCGGTGAAGCAAACTGAACCGTCTGATTTCCTGCCCATATAATGAAGATCAACAGAAGAATTCCCTATTGAAGCAGCTTTTACGTATATTTGTATCTCTTCATCAAAGAAAACCTGGCTGATAAAATCGCATTGGAGGTCTGCTACGACTGGTATGGTTCCACTATCATGCTTTACCCAGTCCTGCATGAGGCCCTTGCTTTTGAAAAATTCTATCCTTGCTTCTTCATAGTATGTAAATGGGATGGTATTGTTCAAATGTCCAAACATATCAGTTTCAGAAAATCTGACTTTTACTGGATGAAAGAAAACGAATTCTTCTTCCCATTTTTTAAAATCGTCAATATAGCTCAATTTTTTCATGCTGGTTCCTCCCGGTTATTTATGAATGACCATTCACTCGTTTTATTTTATTATAGTGTTTTTTTGAATTGTTTGAAAACCTTTCATCATGTAAAATAAAGGATTTTTTTAGATTGTTGTTCTTTGGTTTATGAATTCTGTCCGTTGATTTACGCTGCAGGCAAGCAGCAAACCCGCGGGAGAGATGCGAGCCTCCTCTGCTTCGCTTGCGGGGTCTCACACTTCCTCTCCTCCCGCAGGACATTGAATAAACTAGCTCGAAACAACACCGCACGAAGTAAATGCGTTAGAATTTTAGAGGATCAAGTGCCCACAGGGAAAACATCTCAGCAAATTAAACTAAACTATGAAAAAAACCTAAATAAAAGACTATGCAAATATAGACTAAAACCCCTCTCCGAAAGGAAAGGGGTTTTATCAATTTTAGATCTGGTCGCTTCCAAAGAAGTTTTTGAAAGACTGGAATGTTGTATCGCGGTTTAGTGCCGCAATGGATGTTGTTAAAGGAATGCCTTTCGGGCAGGACTGTACGCAGTTTTGAGAGTTCCCGCAATTGGCAAGTCCGCCATCACCCATGATTTGCTCCAGACGTTCTGCTTTATTCATTTCACCAGTTGGGTGAGCATTAAACAAGCGAACCTGTGATAAAGGAGCCGGTCCAATAAAGTCAGATTTGCTGTTAACATTCGGACATGCTTCCAGGCAAACACCGCAAGTCATGCACTTTGAAAGCTCATATGCCCATTGGCGCTTTCTCTCAGGCATACGCGGTCCAGGTCCCAAATCATACGTGCCATCGATTGGAATCCATGCTTTAACTTTTTTCAGGGAATCAAACATACGGCTTCTGTCGACCTGCAGGTCACGGACCACCGGGAACGTGCGCATTGGCTCAAGACGGATCGGCTGTTCTAGCTGATCTACAAGTGCCGTACATGATTGGCGAGGCTTTCCATTAATAATCATGGAACAAGCACCGCAGACTTCTTCAAGGCAGTTCATATCCCATGTGATTGGAGTAGTATCTTCACCCTTCACGTTAACCGGATTACGGCGAATCTCCATAAGGGCTGAAATAACGTTCATGTTCGGACGGTAATCAATTTCAAACTCTTCCTGATAAGGGGCTGAATCAGGAGTATCCTGGCGGCTGATTACAAAACGGACTGTTTTAGTTTTTGTTTCTTGCATGTTTTAGTTCTCCCCTTTCTTTTTTGAATAATCACGCTTACGAGGTGGAATTAAGCTTACATCAATTTCTTCGTAATGGAATGCAGGTGCGGAATTTGCATCAACAAACTTCGCCATTGTTGTTTTCATGAATTCTTCATCATTGCGTTCAGGGAAGTCCGGCTTATAGTGTGCACCGCGGCTTTCATTACGATTATAGGCACCAATTGTAATAACACGTGCCAGTTGAAGCATATTTTGCAGCTGACGCGTAAAGCTTGCACCCTGATTGCTCCACTTCGCAGTATCATTAATATTAATGTTTTTATAGCGCTCCATAAGTTCAACAATTTTTTCATCTGTTTTCAACAGCCTGTCATTATGGCGGACAACCGTTACATTGTCTGTCATCCACTCACCAAGCTCTTTATGAAGGACATAGGCATTCTCTGTGCCATCAAGAGACATGATATTATTCCATTTTTCTTCTTCCTGTTTTACATGGCGGTCAAATAGTGATGATGGCAGGTCTTCTGCACTCTTATCCAATCCGCTGATATACTTGACTGCATTCGGGCCAGCTACCATACCGCCATAAATGGCAGATAGCAGTGAGTTGGCACCAAGACGGTTTGCACCATGCTGTGAATAATCACATTCACCGGCTGCAAACAAGCCAGGAATATTTGTCATCTGATCATAGTCAACCCATAATCCGCCCATTGAATAGTGGACAGCAGGGAAGATTTTCATTGGCACTTTACGAGGATCTTCACCTTGGAATTTCTCATAGATTTCAATGATTCCGCCAAGCTTTATATCAAGCTCTTTTGGATCTTTATGGGAAAGATCAAGATATACCATGTTCTCGCCATTAATGCCAAGCTTCTGGTTAACACAAACGTCAAAAATTTCACGTGTTGCAATATCACGAGGCACCAGGTTTCCGTAAGCCGGATATTTCTCCTCAAGGAAGTACCAAGGTTTGCCATCTTTATATGTCCATACTCGTCCGCCCTCACCGCGTGCAGATTCACTCATTAGGCGAAGCTTATCATCACCAGGGATGGCGGTTGGATGAATCTGAATAAATTCTCCATTTGCGTAATAAGCGCCCTGCTGATAAACAATTGAAGCCGCTGAGCCTGTGTTTATGACAGAGTTAGTGGATTTTCCGAAAATAATTCCCGGTCCGCCGGATGCCATAATAACGGCATCTGCAGCAAAAGACTTAATTTCCATAGTAGTCAGGTTCTGGGCAACGACACCCTTACAAGCTCCATCATCATCAATGACAACTCCCAGGAATTCCCATCCCTCATACTTTGTCACTAATCCTGCCACTTCATGGCGGCGGACCTGCTCGTCCATTGCATAAAGAAGCTGCTGTCCAGTTGTAGCACCGGCAAACGCAGTACGGTGATGCTGTGTTCCACCAAATCGGCGGAAGTCCAGCAGACCTTCGGGTGTACGGTTAAACATAACACCCATACGGTCAAATAAATGAATGATACCAGGTGCAGCCTCAGCCATTGCTTTTACAGGCGGCTGGTTTGCAAGGAAGTCCCCACCATAAATTGTATCGTCAAAATGAATCCAAGGAGAATCGCCTTCCCCTTTTGTATTTACCGCTCCGTTGATGCCGCCCTGGGCACAAACAGAGTGAGAACGTTTAACCGGTACCAGAGAAAATAATTCAACCGGAGTCCCAGATTCTGCTACTTTAATTGTCGCCATCAAACCGGCTAGTCCGCCGCCGACAACTATAACTTTTCCTTTACCCATTGTGACTCACTCCCTTAATACTTGTATGAAAAGCGCCAGCAACCGCTTACCGGTACCCTTGAGGCCTTCCGATGGCGTTTATTCTGCAAAAATGCTGATTTTGCCTTTGCGCTTTCAATAATGCGGAGCCGGGCAGCTGCCCAATTCCTTTTTATCCGATCAAATCTAATAATCTTTCATGTCTATTAAATAAATGCTGTAAGAGCACGTACGCCAACAATAGATAGTGCGATGAAAATTCCGATGGTTACGTAAGTGGAAATAACTTGTGAACGAGGAGATACTGTAAATCCCCAGCTGACAAGAAATGACCAAAGCCCATTAGCAAAGTGGAAAATTGCTGAAATGACACCAAAAATATAGAACCAGAACATAAATGGATTCGACAGGATGTTCTCCATCATCTGAAAGTTAACTTCTGCTCCAAAGGCAGCCTGTACACGTGTTTCCCAAACATGCCATGCAACAAAAACGAGCGTAATAACACCTGAAACACGCTGAAGCATAAACATCCAGTTGCGGAAATATCCATATTTACTTGTGTTATTTTTCGCAGTAAAAGCAATATAAAGGCCATAGATTGCGTGGAACAGCAAAGGTAAATAGATTACAAACGTTTCAAGGAATATTCTAAATGGAAGACTTTCCATAAAATGCGCTGCATTATTAAAAGATTCCTCTCCCCCTGTTGCAAAATGGTTCACTACAAGGTGCTGCATCAAAAACAATCCAACTGGTATTACGCCAAGCAATGAATGCAATCTGCGATTAAAAAACTCACGATTACCTGCCATAAACTTTCCCCCCCTGATTTTTAAAAAATGATGCTGAGCCCCCGCTCAGGACATCATCTCGAAAATGTTATTCATTTTCTTACAATTATGTGACATGTCCATTTTACTCCCAAGATAATAGAGCGTCAAGAAAACGGATACATAAAATGTTCCCTATTAATAAAATTTTTAAAAAATATTAAAGCCGGAAAAAACATAAATTATTCTGCGGTTCAATATGACCTAATTGCCGGTCTGCAATATACTGAAATAGTAATTATTTCTATGCAAATCGTTCTATTTTTCCCCGAATTGATATTAACTCCCACTGCATATTGTATATAATAGAATCATAGAAAGAGGGGAGACTATTGAGCGAATTAGCATCTGCGAAATCCACTAATGAAGATCACATACAGACAGTTCCGATATTTGGCTATGAACTAATCCGGGAAGTTCTTTTGCATGACCTTTTAGGAAATGAGGCACCGGAAATTTTATATTGGGCCGGAAAAAGGATCGCACGCATGTATCCTCTTGAAACAGCCGGCCAGATTGCCGAGTTTTTTATAAACGCCGGCTGGGGAAACATTTCCGTCGTAAACGAATCAAAACATGAAATTGAAATGGAATTATCAAGTCAACTGATTGAAGACCGGTGCAAAAAGAACAATAACTGCACCTTTCAGCTTGAGGCCGGTTTTATAGCCCAGCAGATTGAATTTCAAAAAGAAGTTATTTGTGAGGCATTCGAACATACCCGGAAAAAAAACGGCAAAATCCTTATTACGGTGAAGTGGGATAAAAAAGACCCTGCTGAATAACATTTAATATGTACAAACGATAAGCTATCAACTTATGATAGCTTATCGTTTACAGCTTCGAATTAAGCCTTAACCGCAGAAACAGACAGCTTGAATGCCTCATGTAAAGCGTCAACAGCATCAATCATTTTACTGTTTTCCACTACCGCTGATACTTTAATTTCTGACGTACTTACCATTTTTACTTGAATTTCATTCGCTGAAAGCACTTCGAACATTTCTGCAGCCACCCCCGGATTTGAAATCATACCTGAACCGACGATTGAAACCTTTGCAAGCCCGGATTCCCACTCAATGCGGTCATAATTTAATTGATCTCTATTCTTTTCCAAAACTTTCACTGTATCTGTCAGGTCTTCATTCTTGATTGAAAATGACAGGTTAGTAGTTTGGGCTTCTGTCATACTCTGAATAATGATATCGACATTAATGTGGTTTTTGGCGAGCGACGAGAAAATAGTAGACAGCCCAGTCAGTGAATTAGGAAGACCAATGATTGTTACTCTTGTTATGTCATCTTCAAAAGCTACACCGCGCACCACTAAATTTTGTTCCATTTTTACTTCCTCCTCAATGATTGTTCCGGCTTCCTTTTCTAGGCTTGAACGCACTTCAAGCGGAAGTCCAAAGTTTTTAGCGAATTCAACTGCTCTCGGATGGAGCACTCCAGCCCCCAAATTGGCCAGCTCAAGCATTTCATCATAGGACACAGAATGTAACTTTCTGGCATTCTTTATAAAGCGTGGGTCGGTTGTAAATACACCGGTAACATCAGTATAAATATCACATTTATCAGCCTTAAGGGCTGCAGCCAGTGCAACAGCTGTTGTATCAGACCCGCCGCGGCCAAGTGTGGTGATGGAACCATCTTCTGTTACCCCTTGGAAACCTGCTGCAACCACAATTTTCCCCTGATTTAATTCCCTCTGAATGGTACCTGGATCAATATTGACTATCCTCGCATTTCCATGGACTGCTTCTGTTTTAATACCTGCCTGCCACCCTGTAAAAGAAACGGCGGGATGTCCTTTTGCATTTAATGCCATTGCTAATAAAGAGATGGTCACCTGTTCGCCGGTTGTAAGCAGCATATCCATTTCCCTTTTATCTGGCGATGGGGAAATCTCCCTTGCCATGCCAACCAACTGATCAGTCGTTTTGCCCATTGCCGAAACAACAACAACAACATCGTTCCCACGGTTTTTTTCCTCAATTACACGATTAGCGACATTTTGTATTCTGTCGACAGTCCCCACGGAGGTGCCTCCGAATTTCTGAACTATGATTCCCACAGCTTTCCCTTCTTTCTAAAGAACTCGTAATTTTATGATTTGCCGTCCTTTGTAAATGAAGCAAGATATTCCACTCGTCTGTATTTGACAATGGCCTTAAATCTAAAAATACCCCTTTTGGGCAATAAAAAAAGCAATGGAATAGTTTAACTATCCCATTGCTGTGCAGCCAAAATGTATAAGTGAGCAAACACAGTGAGATAGCTCTCCAGGACGGCAATGTCCTGACAATCCTGCATTTATTCAATGCAGAACCAGCAGAAAAAATGATGAGATTTTCCCCACTTCGGCGAACATACCCTTTCAAAGCTTTTCATGGAAGCTCATTCTTCTCCAAGCTTTTACTGATGAAGTTCGCACCTCTACCTTCACTTAACGATTATGTCCGATAGTTCAGTTTAACTATATGGACATGCGCTTTATCGCTATAAAGTGATATTGATATAAAGTTTCAATTAGTATAACATGTCTGATTTTTTCTGTCTATATCCGTTTAAGACTTGGAGTTTCCATTTTGTTCCTCAAGTTTCTGCTTTAACTCCTCAGCAACATTTGAAGGAATGCCTAGTTTTCTAAACTCCTCAATTGGTGCCTCTTTCATTTTCTTAACAGATCCAAAGGCCTTTAGCAGCTGTTTCTTTCGCTTTTCACCTATACCCGGAATTTCATCCAGAATAGACTGAAAGGCACTTTTCCCGCGAAGCTGACGGTGAAAAGTAATCGCAAAGCGATGAACTTCATCCTGAATTCTCTGCAGCAAATAGAATTCCTGGCTGTTCCTTGCAAGCGGAATAATCTGAAGCGGATTACCATATAAAAGCTGTGAAGTTCTATGCTTCTCATCCTTCACCAGGCCTGAAATTGGAATATCCAGACCAAGCTCATTTTCAAGCACATCCCGTACAGCTTCAACATGCCCTTTTCCTCCATCAATCAAGATTAAGTCAGGAAGCGGCAATCCTTCTTTCAGTACTCTTGTATATCTGCGGCGGACGACTTCTCTCATCGATTCATAATCATCAGGACCTTTGACGGACTTTATTTTATATTTTCGATACTCTCTTTTCTCCGGTTTGCCATCAATGAAGACGATCATGGCAGAAACAGGGTCCGTCCCTTGGATATTTGAATTATCAAACGCTTCAATCCGGTGAGGAGTATAAATTCCAAGCTGATCACCCAGATTTTCAACAGCTTTAATAGTCCTTTCTTCATCACGTTCTATTAAAGAGAACTTCTCCTGGAGAGCAATTTTTGCATTTTTATAAGCAAGCTTCACCAGGTCCTTTTTTTGCCCGCGCTGCGGCTTTAGCACTTTCACATCAAGAAGCTGTTCTGCCATGACTGTATCAACGGAATCGGGTGCCAATATTTCACGGGGTTTAAAGTGATTTGCTTTAGTATAAAACTGGCCGAGAAACGTTAAAATTTCTTCTTCCGGCTCATTATAAATCGGAAACATCGATACATCCCGTTCGATGAGCTTGCCCTGCCTGATGAAGAAGACCTGGACACACATCCACCCTTTATCAACTGCATAGCCAAATACATCCCGATCTGTAAAGTCTGTCATCGTCATCTTTTGCTTTTCCATAGTTGCATCTATATGGGCAATTTTATCTCTTAGCTCTGTTGCTCGTTCAAAGTCCAATTCTTCGGCTGCGGCAGTCATTTTTGCAGTTAGGTCTTTTTTAATCTCTTTGTATCCGCCGTTTAAGAATCTCGCAATTTCATCTGTCATTTGCTTATATTGTTCTTCACTTACTTCCTTTACGCACGGTGCAAGGCATTGGCCTAAGTGATAATAAAGGCAAACTCTGTCCGGAAGAGTTGAACATTTCCGAAGAGGGTAAATACGGTCGAGCAGCTTTTTTGTTTCATTGGCAGCCTGCACATTTGGATATGGGCCAAAGTATTTTCCCTTATCTTTTTTTACTTTTCTTGTTGTAATTAGACGGGGATGGCGTTCGGCCGTCAATTTGATAAATGGGTAGCTTTTATCGTCCTTCAGCATTACATTATATTTTGGATCATATTTCTTGATCAGATTCAACTCAAGGACCAATGCTTCCATATCTGAAGATGTGACGATGTACTCAAAGTCCACGATCTCATTAACAAGTCTTAATGTTTTTCCGTCATGTGACCCTGTAAAATAAGATCTGACCCGATTTCTGAGAATTTTGGCTTTCCCCACATAGATAATGGTCCCCTGCCTGTCCTTCATTAAATAACAGCCTGGCTGCGCAGGTAACAGCACCAGTTTATTTTTTATCGTCTCATTCATGGCACTCCACCTCCCCGATTAAATATTTTCTAATAAGGCTCTATACGAAAAATTTTATTTAACATTTATCTTAATTTTTATAATCACCTAGTATGCAATCTCCTCGTGAAGATTAGTCTGCAAGATAAAAGCACTATCATTCCCATCTCATTATATCAGCTGGTAAACTTGCAGCATAACTGCTAAACACACATGATAAAGTGAAACTTCAATCAGTGGGGTTTTCTTTTTCCCCCACTGATTGTTAGTTGAGGCCCACAGGACGTGGCGATCTTAGTCTTTGTACTTCTTTTCGGGCCTTTACATTATTAAGCGAAGCAACTTGTCTTGGGGTGACAAGCATAAGACGATCCCCTGGGAGCCGCAGCTAGATTGGACAGTTTGCTGAGTCTTGAAGCGGGGGGCTTACTTCCCGTTAGACTGCGATAAAAAAATCCCGATGTCCGCATGGACACCGGGAAATTTCTTATAGATTAAGCATGCTTTGAAAGTAATTCAGCAAGAGCTTCTTTCGGCTGGAAGCCAACCGCTTTATCCACTACTTCACCGTCTTTTAATACGATCAAAGTCGGGATGCTCATTACGCCAAACTTGCCAGCTGTTTCCTGGTTTTCGTCAACATCGACTTTTACGATTTTGACTTTATCGCCCATTTCAGAATCAAGTTCTTCTAATACAGGAGCGATCATTTTACAAGGGCCGCACCATGGAGCCCAGAAATCTGCCAATACTAATCCCGAACCAGTTTCAGCAGTGAAATTTTGGTCAGTTGCGTGTGTAATAGCCATTTGTTATGCCTCCTAAAATTTAACTCAAATACTAACGACAGTATATCATCGTTTATACGATGTTGCGAATAATCTGCTCGATCGTAATTTACCCTATGTAAAGCAGATTATTCTCTTTCTTTCTTATGAGCTTTATGTATAATGGGCGGCAATCTGCCGCCCATTTGTACTTTATGCGTTTACTTTAAGCTTTTTGAACTCTTCTGTTAACAGAGGAACAACCTCAAACAGATCTCCGACAATACCGTAATCAGCTACCTTAAAAATATTGGCTTCCGGATCTTTGTTGATCGCGACGATTACTTTGGAGTTGGACATCCCGGCTAAGTGCTGAATAGCTCCTGAGATACCACATGCAATATACAGATCAGGTGTTACCACTTTACCCGTCTGTCCAATTTGCAGTGAATAGTCGCAATAATCAGCATCACAAGCTCCCCGTGAGGCACCTACAGCTCCATTTAAAACAGAAGCAAGCTCTTTTAATGGCTCAAAGCCTTCCTCGCTCTTAACACCGCGGCCGCCGGCAATAATAACCTTAGCTTCGGATAAGTCAACGCCCTCACTCGCTTTGCGGACAACTTCCTTAATGATTGTGCGAAGATCCTTGATCTCTGCAGCAACAGAAGCAACATCTCCTGATCTTGATTCATCTTTCTCCAAAGGAGCTATGTTATTTGGACGGATTGTGGCAAAAAGGAGACCATCTGTCACAATCTTCTTTTCAAAAGCTTTTCCTGAATAAATCGGGCGTGTGAAGACCAGATTGCCGCCTGCTTCTTCAAGGCTTGTTACGTCAGAGATTAAACCAGACTCAAGCTTGGCAGCAATTTTAGGAGCAAGATCTTTCCCCATTGCTGTATGTCCAAAAATAAGGCCGTCCGGACTTTCAGAATCAATCACAGCCATTAAAGCCTGTGAAAAACCATCTGGCGTATATTGCTTCAGCTTCTCATCTTCAACAGTTACAACACGGTCAGCACCATAGTGAATCATCTCACTCGCTAAAGCGCTTACAGAATCACCAATTAAAACTCCTACAACTTCTCCGCCTTCAGATGCAGTCTTACCAGCTGCAACAGCTTCGAAGGATACATTGCGCAATGAACCGTCACGGACTTCACCTAACACTAATACTTTTCTAGCCATATGTTTTACCCCCTGCGTTATTATTAATCAGTAATTGATGATCAGACAACTTTAGCTTCAGTATGAAGAAGTTTCACCAGTTCCTTAACTTGATCTTCCAATTCGCCTTCAAGAACTTTACCTGCTTCTTTTTTAGGCGGCATATAGATTTCAATTGTCTTTGTCTTAGCTTCAACATCGTCCTCATCAAGATCAAGATCGTCAAGCTCAAGCTCATCAAGAGGCTTCTTTTTCGCCTTCATAATTCCTGGCAAGGATGGATAGCGTGGCTCATTCAGACCCTGCTGGGCAGTGACCAATAATGGAAGAGATGTTTCAATTACTTCTGAATCTCCCTCAACATCACGCACTACTGTGGCAGAACTGCCATTAATATCAAGCTTAGTGATAGTTGTTACATAAGAAATGCCTAAAATCTCTGCTACACGCGGTCCAACCTGTCCGGAACCCCCATCGATTGCTACATTCCCAGCAATGATTAAGTCAGCATCTTTGTCTTTCAGGAATTCGGATAATATTTTTGCCGTTGTGAACTGATCCCCATTCTCAACGTCATCTTCTGTATTGATTAAAACAGCTTTATCAGCACCCATCGCAAGTGCCGTACGGAGTTGCTTTTCAGCTTCTTCTGTTCCCACAGAAACAACTGTTACTTCTCCGCCATTCGCATCACGAACCTGGATTGCTTCTTCAATTGCATATTCATCATAGGGATTAATGATAAATTCAGCGCCATCTTCATTGATTTTACCGCCGGAGATTGTAATTTTTTCTTCAGTATCAAATGTTCTCTTCATTAATACGTAGATGTTCATGATTTCCCTCCTAGTAATTAAGCCTTGTCATAGAACAAAGCCATTAATTAAAACATTTCTTCACTTCTAAAGATTGAAAATATTTAACGCGTACAGATTGGTCACCTGTTTCGAACTGCCCGCTTAGTTTAAAATTGAGCGGGCGCTCGCTCACAGACCATAATTTAACCAATGAATCTTCTGAAGATTAAATCAAACGCTTACATGTCTATTATAATAGATTATTAGGATGAATGTAATCTTTCAGCTCAATTCTTTTAACTGCTATTTTCCGGTGAAGTTTGGCTCCCGCT
The DNA here is from genome assembly GCF_023715565.1 of Cytobacillus firmus. Lineage (GTDB taxonomy): Bacteria > Bacillota > Bacilli > Bacillales > Cytobacillaceae > Cytobacillus > Cytobacillus firmus_C. Next base: position 118,716 of record NZ_JAMBOJ010000003.1, read on the forward strand.
TATTAATAAATGCAGATATGCCTTCCTTCCCATCTTCAGATATAAATACTTTTCCAAACAATTCCGCTTCTTTCTTTACACCCTCGTAGAATTGATCGGTTTTTCCGAAGTTTAATAGCTCAATAGCCGCCTTGATGGAGCCTGGGCTCTTCTTGGCGATTTTCTTTGCCATTTTATAGGCATTTTCCAAGAGCTGCTCCTCAGGGAAGGCATGGTTAGCTAAACCGTATTGAACTGCTTCAAGCCCAGTGATAGGGTCGCTTGTGAATAGCATTTCAGCTGCACGAGCAGTTCCTACATAGCGGGGAAGCCGCTGAGTTCCAGCAAAACCGGGAATCAATCCTAACTGAAGCTCCGGTAGGCCAAGCTTTGCGTTTTCAGCTACAAGACGGAAGTGACAGCCCATCGCAAGCTCCAGGCCGCCGCCAAGGGCTGCCCCATGAATGGCTGCTATAATTGGCTTAGGGAACTTTTCCATCCGCTCAAAGAGATCCTGTCCATAGGTCGCTAAGCTTGAAAAATCCTCTCCGCTTTCAATAGTTGTAAATTCTTTTATATCAGCTCCAGCTGAAAAGAATCTGCCTTCTCCGTGAATTAGAATAACTCTAACTTCATTATTATCTTCAACTTCATCCAGCACTGCAGAAAGCTCTTTCAATACACCTGATGAAAGAGCATTCGCAGGCGGACGTTCAATTGTAATCTTCGCTACGAAGTCGCTATGGGACCATTTAAGGTATTCCATCGTATCCCTCCTACTATAATTATTTAGCACTTTATCATTTTCATGGTTTTCCGCACCCATTGATTAAAAGTTTATGAACAGGTACTGCCAATGCGGTAAGATCATATTTTTGCTCATTCATTACCCAGGTGGTCACGGTTTCGTCCATGGTGCCAAAAATCATCTGACGCGTCAGCCTGATATCCAGGTCTGCTGAAAACTCACCGCTCTCCCTGCCGTCATCAAGAATTCGTTCCACTAAAGTGAGGTAGCCTTTGAGCACCTCATTAATTTTGTGGCGAAGGTCTTTATTGGACTGCCTCAGCTCGAGCTGGGTTACAATTGCCAGGTGCTTGTCTTCCGAGAGCATTCTAAAGTGCGATTCTACCATCACTAATAGTTTCTCTGCAGCTTTCTCTTTTCCTGCTATTTTTTCCTCAATTTTCTCGACAAAGTAGCCCATTTTATCCTGAAAGAGGGATATTAATATATCTTCTTTGTTTTTAAAATATAAGTAGATCGTGCCATCAGCGACACCAGCCTGTTTGGCAATCTTTGATACCTGAGCCTGGTGATAGCCATTTTCAGCAATTACGACTACAGCCGCATCAATAATCTGCCGGTATTTAGGCTTTGTTTTTTTCATGTAGATCCCTCCTTTCAGAATAAAGTGAAACTTCAATCAGTGGGGGTTTTCCTTCCCCCCCAGTGATTGTTAGTTGAACCAATCGGGCCTTTACGGGCAGTTTGCCCCCACTTATCTCCTTTGATTCCTCTGATTCTTGAAGTGGGGGTCTTACTGCCCGTTAGACTGCGATAAACGGGGCATTGATTTCTAACAGGCAGCAGTGCGGGAAAATTCCTTTCCTGCTGCCGGGATCAGCCAGTCAACTTGGTTTATTGTTTTTAAACTAAAATGAATGAATCATCATTCATATTTTTATAATAGTAGGACTATTCATTTGTGTCAAGAATTTCCCTTTAAATATATTTTATTATTACATTTCCTTTATATCTGGACAAGCTTATTGATTCAAAAATAAAGAGCCGATTGAAAATCGGTCTCTGAAGTTAAGCCCGTTTTTCCTCTTCTTCTTTAAATTTCTTCTTTTCTTCATCCACTAACGCCCTTCTCAGTATTTTTCCAACTGCTGTTTTAGGAAGCTCACTGCGGAACTCATATAGCCTTGGAACCTTATAAGCTGCCAGATGCTTTCTTGCAAACTGATCCAGTTCACCTTCCGTTGCCTCTTTTCCCTCCTTCAGCACAATATATGCTTTTACTGTTTCTCCTCGATACGGATCCGGTATTCCGGCAGCAACCACTTCCTGTACTGCTGGATGCTCATATAGGACCTCTTCTATCTCACGCGGGTAAATATTAAATCCTCCTGCAATAATCATATCCTTTTTCCTGTCTACTACATAGAAATATCCCATCTCATCCATATAGCCAAGGTCACCTGTAAGCAGCCAGCCATCTCTTAAGCTTTGTTCCGTTTCTTCGGGTCGGTTCCAATAGCCTTTCATTACCTGAGGTCCTTTAACCGCAATTTCGCCAACTTCTCCTGCCGGAAGTGCTTCTCCCGTCTCCAGTGAGAAAATTGCTGCATCTGTATCAGGCCATGGGACACCTATACTTCCTTTAACACGGGGGCGGTCCCATAAGAAGTTCGCATGAGTAACAGGTGATGATTCAGTCAGACCGTAGCCCTCTACAAGCTTGCCACCTGTTATTTCTTCAAATTTCTGCTGGACTTCAACCGGCAGGGCTGCAGATCCGCTGATGCAGGAGTCTATAGAAGATAGATCATATTTTTTTATATCCGGATGGTTCAATAACCCAATGTAAATAGTAGGTGCTCCAGGAAATAAGGTCGGCCTTTGTTTATGAATGGTTTTCAGGGTAGTTTCAGGATCAAACTTAGGAAGGAGGACCATTTTATGCGCATCCATTACAGATAAAATCATGACTGTTGTCATTCCATACACGTGAAAGAATGGAAGTATGCCAAGCACCGTCTCCTCACCGCGCCTGCACTTATAAAGCCAGGCCTTGCACATCGCTGTATTGGATACAAGGTTGCTGTGAGATAGCATAACACCCTTAGGAAAACCGGTCGTGCCGCCTGTGTACTGCAATAAGGCCAAATCTTCTTTAAAATCAAATTTATGGATTCTAAGAGGCTCTGCCGGTCTTTTTAATATTTCTGTCAGCAAATGATTATGACCTTCATGTTTTACATTAACAACGATTCCATATTGTTTTTTCTGGATAAAAGGATATATTAAATTTTTTGGGAATGGAAGCGCATCTTTGATTGCCGTTACAATTATATGCTTTAATTCTGTATGCGGCATCACTTTGGTCACTCTGGGAAATAAGATATCCATTGTAATGATCGCTTTTGCTCCTGAATCTTTCATTTGGTATTCCAATTCACGTTCCATGTACAGCGGATTTGTCTGGACAACAATCCCGCCAGCCATCAGAATTCCATAATAGCTGATAACGGACTGAGGAGTATTCGGAAGCATGATCGCTACCCGGTCTCCCTTTTCAATTCCAAGACTCTGCAAATATGCAGCGAGCTTCAGGGAAGATTCGTATAGATATTTATATGTGAATTCCTTCCCCATAAAGTGGATTGCTATTTTTTCCGGAAATTCTTCTGCAGCATTTTTCAAATAATCCTGTACCGGCTGTTTTGGATATGACAAAGTTGAGGGGATTTCTTCCGGATACTGCTTTAGCCATGGTTTTGCTTCTGCCATTTTGTCCCTCCTTCATTCTTGCTAAAGTTTCAGAAAAGCGATGAACTCCTTCTGAACTTTTTGAACATTCTAACTGTTCTTTCTTATTATAATATAATGCTGAATCTATGACAATTAGAATAAGACCTTGCACTCAGGAAGAAATTTTCACATAGGCTGTCCACTCAACCTGTAATATTCTTCTAATGATTAAAGTAAAAAAAAATCGCCATTTGAATTGGCGATTTCCTCTTTTCCCTATTTCACAAAAATATTATGCAATGAAAAATATATAAATGGCCCCAATAAGAACAAATACTCCGCTAAGAACCAGCAGAACCTTTGCTAACTTTTCCAATTTTAATTCTCTCCTTATAATAAACCTGCACCAATGACATAAGACAAACCGATTGACAGCACCATGGAAATAAAGCCGACAGCTTTGTTATCATTCTCAATTTCTTCGTCTATTCTAAACCTTGGTGTTAAAAATTCAAATATGAAATAGCCTATTAGCAAAAGAAAGAAGCCAAAAACACCCCAGGTAATCATTGTCAGCAAGTCATCATTATGCATGATGGAGTGCCTGAAGATATTGGCAATCCCAAAAATTTTCCCGCCGGTCGCCATCGCAACAGCAAGATTCCCGTTTTTTATTTCTTCCCAATTGCGATACTTGGTGACTAATTCAAAAACGGCTAAAAAAACGATCATACACAAAATGACAACACTGTAATAAGCAGCTGTCTGGATAAACTCATTTTCCCAAAATTCTTTCATTTTCATTCTCCCCGCCGGTATTAAACCCCCTCCCCCTCTGAATAATCATAAGGGGAAAGGGAGCTTATTTGAATTCAACGATTGTAACACCTGTACCGCCTTCTCCAGCTTCACCAAACCTGATTTTCTTTACAGATCTGTGATTTCTCAGATATTCCTGAACACCCTGCCTCAATGCACCGGTCCCTTTACCATGAATGATGGAAACACGGGGGTATCCAGCCAGCAGGGCATCATCTAAATATTTCTCGACTCTTAAGAGCGCGTTTTCATAGCGCTCTCCGCGTAAATCAAGCTCAAGGCTGACGTGAAAATCTCTTCCTTTCACCGTTGCCACTGGCTTTGTTTCCACATGTTTTGGGCTTTTAATATACTCCAGATCCTTTTCGGCCACTTTCATTTTCAGGATACCAATCTGAACCTGCCATTCATTTTCAGACACCTTTTCAAGCAGATGTCCTTTTTGCCCAAAACTCAGAACTTTAACCTCATCGCCTGCTTCAAATACATGCTTAGTATTCTTTGGCTTTAGTTTATTTTTGGCTGTGTTCATCTGGGGAGCAGCATCGGACAGGCGTTTCTTTGCTTCTATCAGCTCGTGTTCCTTCACCTCAGCATGTTTCTCCATCCGCATCTTTCTTAAATCACGGATAATCTCTTCTGCTTCAGCCTTGGCTTTCTCAACGATATCGCCTGCTTTTTCTGCAGCCTTCTCATGCATAGCATCTTTTTGCTCATAAAATTCAGCCATTTGCTTTTGGAGATCTTTATGGAGTTTTTCAGCGCTTTTTAAAAAGTCATTGGCTTCTTCCATATCAGCCTCTGCCTGTCTGCGGCTTTCCTCCAGTGAAGCAATCATGTGCTCAACCTGATTTGTATCTGTTCCGATATAAGATCGTGCTGTCTCAATCACTTGATCATTGAGCCCAAGCCGTTTAGATATTTCAAAAGCATTGCTTCGGCCCGGAACCCCAATCAGCAGCTTATAGGTTGGGCTGAGCGTTTCAATATCAAATTCTACACTGGCATTGATAACTCCTTCTCTGTTGTAGCCATAAGCTTTCAGTTCAGGGTAATGAGTTGTGGCAATAACTCTTGCACCCCGCTTGTATACTTCATCAAGAATGGAAATCGCGAGAGCTGCACCTTCCTGCGGATCTGTGCCTGCACCAAGCTCATCGAATAAAACCAGACTATTGAAATCAACCTGGTTAAGAATATCGACGATATTCACCATGTGAGAAGAAAAGGTACTTAAGCTTTGTTCAATTGACTGTTCATCTCCGATATCAGCATAAACATTTCCGAAGACCGCTGTTTCAGAACCATCAAGCGCCGGGATTTGCAGACCGGCTTGTGCCATCAATGTGCAAAGCCCCAGAGTTTTTAAGGTAACTGTTTTCCCGCCGGTATTAGGTCCCGTTATAACTATTGTTGAGTAATCATCTCCGAGTTTTATATCATTTGCCACCACTTCTTCAATCGGTATAAGCGGATGCCGGGCTTTGAATAATGAAATTTCCCCCTGATTATTAATTTTTGGCTTGGAGGCTTTTATGCGTTTACTGTATCTGGCCTTTGCAAACGCAAAATCGACTTCTCCGAGCACATCTACAATGGTTTCCAGTTCACTGCTATTCTCAGCAGTCTGTCCTGATAGCACTATTAGAATCCGTTCAATCTCCTGCTGTTCTTTTACCCTGATGCCCTGTAATTCATTGTTCAGCTGGACAATGGACGCGGGCTCAATGAATAATGTCTGGCCGGAAGAACTTTGGTCATGGATTATGCCGCCATAATGGCCCCGGTATTCCTGCTTAACCGGTATGACAAACCGGTCATTTCGGATTGTTATAATCGCATCGGAAAGCATTTTTTGTGCACTGGAAGACCGAATCATGCTCTCCAGCCGCTCCCTTACGCGTGATTCTTTTGTACGAAGCTGATTTCGGAGGGAACGAAGAGTCTCGCTCGCACTGTCAAGTACTTCCCCATTGTCATCGACCGCATTACGGATAGATGTTTCCAAATCCGCAAGAACAATAATTTTATCTGTATATCCCAATAGGATCGGCAGGCTGCTTTCTTCCTCGGCAAATTCCTCGATAAACCGTTTCATATGCCGGCTTGCATGAATTGTGCTGGATATCTGGTTAAGTTCCTGGGGACTAAGCATTCCGCCAATAACCGCCCGCTTCACATGAGGTCGTATGTCAAAAATGCCGCCAAGCGGTACATTCCCTTTAATTCTAAGCACTGTTACAGCTTCATCTGTTTCTTCCTGCCTGCGGATTACTTCTTCATAGTCAGTTGAAGGAAGAATATTTAAGGCTTTTTTTCTTCCCAGGGACGAGGAAACATGTTCCAGCAGCTGTTCCTTCACTTTATTGAACTCAAGTATCTTCAATACTCTTTCTTGCATGAGGATTTTCCCCTTTCATGCCCAAATTTCCTACTGGCGTTCTGTCAGAAATCTGAGCAAATCTTCTGTTTCCAAGGCATTTAGAACGGATTCTTTCTTGATCCATCCTTTCTTTGCCGCAGAAACACCGATTTCCATATGATTTAAAGTGTCTATTTTATGTGCATCTGTATTAATCACTATTTTCACACCGGCTTCCTGAGCTTGTCTGATATGTTCGGCAGCAAGATCAAGCCGGTTCGGATTTGCATTCAGCTCAAGGGCTGTGTTTGTTTCCCTTGCGAGCTCGATGAGCATTTCCATGTCTACTTCATAGCCTTCCCTGCGGCCGATCAATCTTCCCGTAGGGTGGGCAATAATGTCAACATGAGCATTCTTAAGCGCCGTTTTCAAGCGTTCCATGATTTTTTCCTTCGGCTGTGAAAAGGAAGAATGGATGGAAGCAATGACAATGTCCAGCTCCTCCAGAAGTTCATCGTCATAATCGAGCGATCCGTCAGGAAGAATATCCATTTCTACACCTGATAATATGGTGAAATCATCGAATTGCTCATTAAGCCGCTTTATTTCTTCTTTCTGTCTGCGAAGCCTTTCGGCTGTCAAACCGTTTGCCACTTTCAGGTACTGGGAATGGTCTGTTATAGCCATATATTTATAGCCGCGGGCACGGCACGCTTCAATCATTTCCTCTATGGAATAGGCGCCATCACTCCAGGTTGAGTGCATATGAAGATCACCCTTAATATCTTCAAGAGAAATGAGCTCCATGTTTTTCGTATAATCATCTACTTCTTTCCCATCCTCCCTAATTTCAGGAGGGAAGAACGGAAGCCCAAAATGCGCGTAAAATTCCTCTTCATTATTAAACGTAAGAATTTCACCTGTCTCTGTATTTTCGACTCCATATTCACTGATTTTTTCCCCGCGCTCTTTTGCGAGCTGGCGCATTCTGACATTATGGTCCTTTGATCCAGTAAAATGATGGAGAGTTGTGGCAAATTCATGCGGCTCCACTAATCGGAAATCTGCCGATATATCATAGGAATGCTGAAAGACAACGGAAACCTTTGTATCTCCTGCAGCAATTACTTCTTTGATGCCGGCCAGACTTAATAATTGTTCCTTGACAGAAGCAGGATTAACAGTAGCTATGATAAAGTCGAGGTCTTTGATAGTTTCCCTCATTCTCCTTAAGCTACCTGCCCTTGAATACTTTTCGATATCCTTCATTTCAGCCAGGGTTGCTTCTATGCCTTCTGCTATCGGCAGCATGAATGCAAGCGGGAGCCGTTCCGGTCTGGCTCCTGCATTTTCAAGGGCAGCGAGTATCTTTTCTTCGGATTTTTCACCGAATCCTGCCAATCCCCGGACCTTCTTATTGCGGCACGCTTCCTCTAGGTCTGCAGCATTTTCAACGCCCAGTTCTTTATATAATTTGGCTATTTTCTTTCCGCCAAGTCCCGGGAGCTGAAGCAGAGGAATTAATCCGGCAGGAACTTCTTCTTTCAGTTCATCCAGGACAGAAGATTTTCCTTCTTTTATGTACTCCTCTATAACAGCAGCGGTGCCCTTTCCGATGCCGGATAGCTTTGTGAAATCATCAATTTCAGTCAAGCTGTCATCATTAGATTCAAGTGCGAGTGCCGCTTTTCGGAAGGCGGCTGTTTTGAACGGATTTTCTCCTTTTAACTCCATATAGACAGCGATTGTTTCTAAAAGTCTGACAACATCTTTTTTATTTATATTCATGAAAACCACCTGCCTTTAACTGTATTCGTATCCGTATTATCTCTTATTATGCAGTTCAACTTCAAATCATGGCTATCTTTAAAGCCTCATACTTAATAAGTTAGGTTTTGCCTTTTAAAAATTTCCCGTTGGTTTCAGCTACGGACTTGCTTTCCGCGGGGAGGCACAGGACATTGAATAACCTTCCTTGAGCTACACCGCACAAAGAAAATGCGCACGCATTTTCGAGGATCAATCATCCTCCGTTCCATCCAACTCAGTGGAAATATCCGGTTTGGAGATTTAAGCCCACCAAACTTTTAAACAGTCTTTCAAAAAGAAAACTTCTCTAGAAATAGAGAAGTTACGCAGCCATATATTCAACCCACATTTCTTTGAGCTGGTTAGAGAGAATAGGCGTATTCTTAACCATTAATTCTGCCATAAATGAATTATTGATCGGCCCCTGCAGGATTTCAATTGGAACGAGTGCTGCTATGTATAATAGAATAAACATGATAAGATAGACTTCGATAAATCCGAGAATTCCGCCGGCCCAAACATTTAGCTGTTTCAGTACCGGAAGATGAGCAACAAAGTCGAGCATGCTTCCAATAATCTGCAGTAATATTTTCACCGCAAAAAAAATCACGACAAATGCAATGGCGCGATAGTAAGCATCTTCAAGATCCCCATTCTCAAATAACGTCTTAATCGCCGAGTGACTGCTAAAGCTTGGATATGGCACCCATAAGGTCAGTTTAGGTGCAAGCTCACCGTAATACATACGGGCAACAATAAAAGCAATAATGAATCCGGTCAAATGAATTAATTGGAGGATAAACCCTCTTTTCAAGCCTATTAAAAAACCAAAAACTAAAATAATGATAATTGCAAGATCCAGCATGACTACTTTCCGTCCTTTACTCTATTTAATTCGTTTTCCAGCCGTTCCAGACGGTCTGTTAACTTTATATAATCATTAACTGCATTGACTGCGGTCAGCACGGCCAGCTTACTAATGTCGAGTGAAGGATTCTTCGAACTGATCTCACGCATTTTTTCGTCAACCAGCGAAGCGACAAGGCGAACATGGCTGGAGCTTTCTGAGCCAACTATTACATATTGCTGTCCATAAATATCTACACTAGTTCGGTTTCTTTGTATCTCTGACAACGTCCATGCCCCCTTCTTTAAAGAATCCTAATCAATATCATAACACGAACGCATATAGGTGGGAAGTCAAAGCATGTCAGATGAGCTCAGTTCTTAAGAAAAGCGGAAGCGCCTTTGCCCAACATAAGACGAGCCCTGCAAGAAGGTGTCCTTTCCTTCTGAAAAAGATTGGCTAGTCTTTCCTCCCTTGGATGCCCCAACAAGACAAGCTTATGACCATGACCTCGAGGGGTAAGCTCTGGAGCTAGACAGTTATTCAAGTTCAAAAAAGCTTTGTATTACTTCAAAAAAAATTCAAACAGTTATAAAAGATGAGGAGAATTAATATGAGCCAGGTAGTACTTTTAAAAAAAGCAAGTGAAATCTCAAAAATGAAGGCCCATTATTCAGGCAGCCTAAATGACAAGCAGCCTCCTGGAAGCGTATTTTCTGCAAAAGTGCCAGGATGTTCGATCACTGCCTATAAATCAGGCAAGGTTCTCTTTCAGGGGAGCGGATGTGAAGCAGAGGCTAAAAAGTGGGGAGATACCACCCGCAGTGCACAGCCCAGCAAAAAAACCAGCCCTGCCGCAGCAACCCTGCCAGAAAATATCAGTTCCCTTTCAGTCATAGGTTCAGATGAAGTGGGTACCGGGGATTATTTTGGCCCCATTACGGTAGTTGCAGCTTACGTAAAGAAAGAACAAATTCCTTTGCTGAAGGAGCTCGGAGTTAAGGATTCAAAAAATCTGAGAGATGAGAAAATCCTTGAAATTGCCAAACAGATCAAAGATATCGTTCCCCACAGCCTGTTAACACTTCATAATGAAAAATACAATAAACTTCAGCAATCAGGGATGTCACAGGGAAAAATCAAAGCATTGCTTCACAATCAGGCAATCGGACATGTTTTAGGGAAAATCTCTCCTGAAAAGCCTGAGGCTATTCTAATTGACCAATTTGCCAAGGAAGAGATTTACTTCAATTATTTAAAAAACCAGCAGACCATACAGAGGGAGCGGGTCTTTTTCAGCACAAAAGCGGAAGGAATTCACCTGGCTGTTGCAGCAGCATCCATCCTGGCACGCTATGCGTTTGTGCGCCACTTTGAAAACCTTAGCACAAAAGCCGGTTTCCGGCTCACTAAAGGCGCCGGTCCGAAGGTTGATGAGGCAGCCGCCCGGCTTATTAAGGAAAAAGGGCGTGAATCATTGCCTTCTTTTGTAAAACTGCATTTTGCAAATACTGAAAAGGCACTGAAGCTGTATAGCAGGAAATATAATTGATAATAAAGACAGTTAAAAGCCAATAAAAATGAAAAAGGCAGCCTGAGGGCTGCCTTTTTCATTTTATCCTCTCAATACTGCTCCGGCTTTTTCCTTCACAGCTTCTAATACTTTGTCATGCGCTTTTGTTACATCTTCATCCGTCAAAGTACGTTCAGGATCGAAGTATTTAAGGGAGAAAGCAAGAGATTTTTTGCCTGGCTCCATCCGTTCACCTTCGTACAAGTCAAAAACATATACGTCTTTTAATAATTTGCCGCCAGCTTCTTTAATGATTCCTTTAAGCTCGCCTGCTGCTGTTCCCTGGTCTGCCACAAGTGCAATGTCCCTTGTGATGGAAGGGAAACGCGGAATAGCTTCATACTGTAAAGGTGAAACATCTTCTTCCAAAATGGCTTTTAATGAAAGCTCAAATGCATATGTTTCTTTCAGATCAAGCTCTTTTTCGACAGTCGGATGGATTTGGCCGACAAATCCCACTGATACTCCGGAAAGCAATACTTCTGCTGTTCTGCCAGGATGCATTCCATCCTTTTGCACTTGACGGAATTCAATCTTATCAGAGAGTCCCAGCTTTTCAAATAACCCTTCAAGGATACCTTTTACAACATAAAAATCAACCGGCTTCTTTTCTCCCTGCCATGGATGGCTGTGCCATAGGCCCGTAACCGCACCGGCAAGATGCTCACGCTCTTCAGGCAATTCCTCTTCTCCATTTGAGAGGAACACTGCTCCCGTTTCATAAACAGCCAGGCTGTCGTTCTGGCGTGCGGAATTATATTTTAATACCTCTAGAAGCTGCGGAACAATACTTAAACGAAGCAGGCTTCGATCCTCACTCATAGGCATTGCCAGCTGCACAGGCTTGCGCTCTTCCAGTGCATATTGAGTCGCTTTCGCTTCATTTGTTAAGGAATATGTTACTGCCTGATAAAGTCCCGCACCTTCAAGGCAGCGGCGAACCAATCTGCGTTTGTTCTGGTATTGGGAAAGATGACCTGGTGTAGACGAACCAACAGGTAAAGTTGATTTCAGGTTATCGTAGCCAAATAGACGGCCAACTTCCTCAATCAGATCTTCTTCAATCGTAATGTCGCCTCTGCGGGTTGGAACTGTGACTGTGATCTTATCGTTATCAGTATTTGTCTCAAATTGAAGGCGGGCAAAGATAGCCTCTACTTCCTTCATGGATAATTCCGTGCCTAGGACACGATTTATTTTTTCAAGCGTTACAGAGACAACCGCTGGCTCCACTTGAAGTGCATCTGCTTCCACTGAACCTTCAAGCACTTCACCGCCGGCATATTGTGCAAGCAGCTGAACAGCTCTTTCTGCAGCGGCTCTAACTCTGTTTGGATCCACACCTTTTTCAAAGCGTGCGCTTGCTTCGCTTCTTAATCCATGGTCTTTTGAAGCTTTTCTAACCGTTGCTCCTTTAAAATAAGCTGATTCGATAATCACATTTTTTGTGTCAGGCTGTACTTCAGAATTTGCCCCGCCCATGACACCCGCAAGTGCAATTGGCTCTGTCCCATTTGTAATGAGAAGATGATCGCTTGTCAGCTCACGCTTTGCTTCATCAAGAGTGACAATTACTTCACCATCATTTGCTCTGCGGACAAGAATTTGCTTCGATCCCAAGCGGTCATAATCGAAAGCGTGAAGCGGCTGGCCGTATTCAAGTAAAATATAATTTGTGATATCGACCACGTTATTGTGAGGACGAATGCCTGCTGCCATCAAACGTGCCTGCATCCATACCGGAGATTGAGCAATCTTTACATTTTTTACTACCTTTGCAACGTAAAGAGGATTATCTTCTTTTGCATCCACCTGAACATCAATGTAATCTGAAGCACGTTCAGAAGTGGTCTCAGCCTGCGGCTCAGGAAGCTTTACTTCCCTTCCGAAAATAGCCGCTACTTCATAAGCAACCCCCAGCATGCTTAAACAGTCAGATCGGTTCGGTGTCAAGCCAAGCTCCAGAATCTGATCATCCCGATTAAGCACCTCCAGAGCATCCTGACCAACCTCTGTATCATTAGGAAAAACATAAATGCCTTCAGAGTATTCCTTTGCAATCAGCTTGCTTTCAATGCCGAGCTCTTGAAGCGAACAGATCATTCCATTCGATTCCTCGCCACGAAGCTTTGCACGCTTTATTTTGAAATTGCCTGGAAGTACAGCTCCAACAGTAGCCACGGCCACTTTCTGTCCCTTATCCACATTCGGGGCACCGCAAATAACTTGAACAGGCTCACCAGCCCCAGTATCAACTAAACATTTATTCAGTTTATCAGCATTTGGGTGCTGTTCCCTTTCAAGGACATGCCCTACAACAACACCCTTAATGCCTTCATTCAAAACCTCTACGCCTTCAACTTCTATACCGCTTTTAGTAATCTTTTCTGCAAGCTCTTCAGGAGTAACGCCTGATAAATCAACATATTCCTGCAGCCATTTATATGAAACGAACATTTGTGATCCTCCTTAGTAATTGTCAAGCTCCGGACTTTCTAATTATTCATGAATTGAAAATTGCTTCAAGAAACGCACATCATTTGTGTAGAAATGACGAATATCATCCACACCATACTTCAGCATGGCAATTCGCTCAGGACCCATTCCGAATGCAAAGCCTGTGTATTTCTTAGAGTCGAAGCCTGCCATCTCAAGAACATTTGGATGAACCATTCCGGCACCAAGAATTTCAATCCAGCCAGTGCCTTTACATACGCTGCAGCCTTTCCCGCCGCAAATCTTACAGGAAATATCCATTTCCACTGACGGCTCTGTAAACGGGAAGAAACTTGGGCGAAGACGGATTTCCCTGTCATCACCAAACATTTTCTTTGCAAAGACTTCCAATGTTCCTTTTAAATCAGTCATTCGGACGTTTTCATCTACAACAAGTCCCTCTATTTGCATGAACTGGTGAGAGTGGGTAGCGTCGTCATTATCACGACGATATACTTTACCCGGGCAGATAATTTTAACTGGCCCCTTGCCTTCATGCTTCTCCATTGTTCTTGCCTGCACCGGCGAAGTATGGGTACGAAGAAGAATATCTTCTGTAATATAGAAGGAATCCTGCATATCCCGGGCAGGATGGCCTTTAGGAAGATTCAATGCTTCAAAATTATAATAATCTTTTTCAACTTCAGGACCTTCAGCTACCGTGTAACCCATTCCAATGAACAGATCTTCAATTTCTTCAATAATTCTTGTCAGCGGATGGTGGTTTCCTGATTTAACAGGTCTTCCCGGAAGAGTGACATCAATTTTTTCTGCAGCCAGTTTTTCCTGAACAGCCGCTTCCTCCAGGTGCTTTTGTTTTTCTTCAATTCCGGCAGCAATGCTGTCCCGCACCTCATTTGCAAGGGCCCCCATTTTTGGACGCTCATCAGCAGACAATTTCCCCATTCCTTTAAGCACTTCAGTAATCGGGCCTTTTTTGCCTAAATAGGATACACGGATATCATTTAGCTCTCTTAAATCAGCGGCTGCGCTGATCTTTTCTAACGCTTCAGTTTGCAGTTCCTTTAAACGCTCTTGCATCTAAAAATCCTCCTTGAAATTAATTCATTTACTTTTTTGGCCAAAATAAAAAACCTCTATCCCCCATAAAGGGACGAGGTTTCGCGGTACCACCCTTTTTAACACATATATGTACTTCATGCACGTGTTCACTTCATTGGGATAACGGCTTATGCCGGAACATCTTTACATCAAAAAGCGGAAGCGACTGCCCAGGGGCGACAAGAATTAGACAAGATGGCATGAAGGTTGAACTTAACCTTCTTGACAGATTGGCTGATGACCTCGAGCCCCTAGGAGCCGGAGCTGACAGTTATCAATTCTTTATCGCTTACTTTTCAATGGTCCCGATGCCAACTCAGGAGGTGAAACTTCACTTGCATTTCCTGTAAAAATGCTTTCAGTCTTAGGCATTTTCTCCCTGAAAAGGATGAGTGCAAGGTACTGGTCTCCGTCATCGTTTTATTATTATAATTTTGCTGTTAATTATATTACATTCTTAAGACTGTTTCAAACGGTTTTGAAAAAATTGCCGCCCATTTTCTATTTTCTTAGATGATAAAGAAGAATTCCGGCAGCCACCGCCACATTAAGTGATTCGCTTTTCCCGAATATCGGTATATAAAGGTTTGCTGCTGTATTGGCCAAGAGCTCTTTATTTACCCCATTTCCTTCATTTCCAACGAGCAGGGCGAAGGAATCAGATGACTCATACTTCGTATATTCCCGGGCATTTTCCAAAGCGGTTCCATAGACAGGTACATTACTTTCTTTCAGTTTGAAGATCCAGTCGGAAAGTTTTCCTCTTAAAACAGGCACATGAAAGTGGCTGCCCTGTGCAGAGCGGAGCACCTTCGGGTTATATGCGTCAACACTGCCTTCACCCACAATAACGGCATCTATTCCAGCCGCATCAGCCGTCCTGATCATCGTCCCCAGATTGCCGGGATCCTGTACGGCATCAACTAATAAAAACTGTTTTCCTTTCACTTCCTCAGCGGATGGCTCCTGGCTGCAGACAGCAAAAATCCCCTGTGGTGTTTCGGTATCTGCCAGCAGTCCGATGATTTCATCTGTAACCATTGTTACAGGGATGTCGCCATAGTCCCAGGCTGGAGGCATATTTTTATTTTCATCAATCATTATTTCTTCTATTTGATTTGCTTTAAGTGCTTCTTCCACCAGATGAAAACCTTCAACTAAAAAAGTTCCTGTTTTGTCACGCTCTTTTCTGGCAAGAAGTTTTTTCCATTCTTTAACTTTCGGATTTTTTGCAGATTGTATATGCTTCAACACGGTCTCTCCTTTTAAAGAAAATCCCGTACAACCGGAATTTTTCTGTACAGTTTTTTCATTATAGCTTATTTGGAATACATAATAAAAGTAAAAATTAGAGAAGATAATAACGAATTAAATCTGGAAGGAGTGTATTAAGGTGAATTTAAACCTGCGCAATGCCATTTTACACAATGTATCAGGCAACTCTCAAGATGAACTGAAAGATACAATCGTGGATGCCATTCAAAATGGGGAAGAAAAAATGCTTCCTGGCTTGGGTGTTTTATTTGAAATTATTTGGAAAAACTCTTCTGAAGAAGACAAGCTCGAAATGCTTGAAACCTTGGAGAGCGGTCTTAAGTAAAGGCTCTTTTCGTATAAATTGTTGTTTTCGTTTATCAATGTTGTCCGTTGATTGCAGTGAGAGGATGCTCAGCGAACCACGGGGCGGGCGGCGAGCATCCTCGACGCTGCGCGTCTGTGGGGTCTCACCTGTCCCGCTACTCCCGTAGGACCTTGAGTAAACACCGCACGAAGAGAATGCGAATGCATTTTCGAGAATCTCGCACCTTCCGCTCCAATCAACTCAGTAAATATAATATAAATAGCAACAAACTTTGCGAAAACAGCCTAAATACAAAAAGAAAAACTCCGGAAAATCCCGGAGTTTCAGACTGTCGACAAACTCGATGAAAATCGTACTTGTCGGGAGTCTTTTTTGATTTAAAATAGAAGTAATACAATGCTTGAGGTGATTAATATGCTTTCTAAACATAATCCAATTCAACGGGATCA
>NZ_JAMBOJ010000030.1 GCF_023715565.1 Cytobacillus firmus
TGAAGGCTAATTTGCGTTTCGCTCGATTTTCTGTGAGAGGAAAATCGAAGGTTGAAAATGAAATAGGTCTAGCGTTAATGGCAGTGAATTTAAGGAAATTCACTGCCAATCACTGAGAGCATAGCAACTCTTACTACTAAAAATAGAAAAAGATGAATTTGAATGTGCTCAAATTCATCTTTTTCACTATTTGAAACTAGTTATGTCCCAGCCTCGTTTTTATGCTGAAAAATTACTTTCTTCTGAATGATTCATTAGACTTAAAGATTTCATCGAGGATATTATTACGCCGAGAATGACAATACCCCCGCCAATTGTCTGATAAAAATACAATTTTTCCTGTGTAAACCATAGCGCGAATATTATCGCGAAAACAGGAAGCAGGTTCAGAAATACCCCCGCTTTGGCTGCTCCGATTATACGAACGCCAAAATTCCACGATAGAAAAGCCATAATGGAAGCCAAAAATCCAACATACAGCAAGATCCCTATGGAGGAAAGAGTAAAGACAGGTTTTACTGCTTCCATCCAAATGTATTCAAACAAGCTTAAAGGCGCCAAAAGTAAAATCCCAAGAAATACGGATACATAAAAAGCAGACAGCAAAGGTAATATGTCTGCATATTTTTTGCCGATCACAGAATACAGAGCCCACATAAAAACTGCAGCCAAAACATAAAAATCACCGGCATTTATTTTCCATGAAAGAAACACTTCAATTGATCCCTTTGATATGACAAATAAAATCCCAAAGACGGATAGGATAATTCCTGCAGCCTGATGTGCCAGAAGCTTTTCTTTTAAAATAAATACAGCCAGCAGCGCGATAAATAAGGGTGTCGTACTATTGACCACTGATGCATTAATCGAAGTGGTGTACTGCAGTGCAAAATATATAATCGTATTGTAGCCGGCTACACCCGTCACAGCCAAGAGTAAAAGAATACGCTTATGATCTCTTAAAGTAACCCAATCATTCTTAAGCTGCTTTCTCATAAAAGGCGTTAACACAAGAAAGGCAATGATCCAGCGCATAAGTGAAAAGAAAACAGGCGGGAAATAATCGACACCCATTCTCCCAATAACAAAATTACCTCCCCAAATCATATTCGCTAATATCAGCAATATAAAACCGTGAGTTTTGTTCCTTTCATCCAGCAACAATGAAAACCTTCTTCCATACATGTAATATATAAAATTTTACCTTTATCTTCAGGAAAATTCATTCATTTCGTAAAAGTTTTCCCTGAAGAATTTGTAACTATTGGAAGATGATGCGCGTCAACTTACTTAAAAAGGGGTGACAATTATGAAAAATAAATGGCTTCTAATTGGCGGCATCACATTCATTCTTATCATCGTGGCTTCTTTTACATTCTTTAACAGATTAAAAATTGTCAGTACTTTGGCAGAAAGCAATGAAGAATTAATGGTTTTATCCAATAAAGTATGGAAGGTAACATTTTCAAAAGAGCTTGATCCAGATAGTGTGAACAGCACCTCAGTTTATGTTCTGAATGAAGAAGGAGAAAAAGAGAAGGTAAATATCTCACTGGAAAACAATCATAAATCCATAGAAATTCAGCCGCCTGATGAAGGATATAACCTGTACTCACCGCATTATACATTGGTCATCACCAATCATATTAAAACAAAGAGAGGACAAAGTCTAAATGGATCAGTAAAAACAGCCTTTAAAGTTATAAATACATTGCCGGCAATCGGTTCAAAAGAGGAATTGAACAGTTATTTTTCAAGAATGCAGAACGAAGAAAGGACTTTCCTATTAGACAGGGAAGTGGCAGTAAGCGAAGATAGCAGTGCAAAGAGTGCAGCGAATTCCGCTGAAACAGATTATTCGGGTACAAATGTGCAGGTTTCAGGTATTGATGAAGCCGATTTAATAAAAACAGATGGAACGCACATCTACAAAATCTCTGAAAATAAAGTACAGATTATCAAAGCTGTTCCGGCAGATCAAATGAAACTAGAATCTCAGTTACCGTTCAGTGGAGATTTTTCTCCCTACCAATTATTTGTTGAAGGCAATCAATTAATCGTTATGGGCCACAGCTATAAAGATGCTAAAAAACACATTGGAAATGAGTCTACAGCAAAAATGATTGCACCTGCATACCAATCCGCCAAAACAATTGTTTATAATATCGAAAATAAACAAAAGCCAAAACTAATCAGAGAGGCAGAGGTTGAGGGCAGCCTTCTTGCTTCAAGGCTTATGGATGGAAAGGTATATTTAATTACAAGTTATTATCCCGAATATATGATACTGGAAAAAAATAAAAATGCAGATCTGCGTCCCCGCTTTTATGATACGACCGAAAGCAAGGAGCAGCAGATTGTTGATTACCATGAGATAAAATATTTTCCCGGTTCCCATCATGCAAATTTTATTAATATTGCCGTAATGGATGTAAGTGCAAGCAAGGAGCCATTGTCTGTCACCAGCTACTTAGGCAGCGGAAATGAATTTTACATGTCCAAACATAATTTATATTTAGCAGCCACCCATTACAATAATGAAATCAAAGCAGACAGAGAGAGGCCGCATCCGGATACAAGTATCTATAAGTTCAATATAAAAAACGGAAAAGTAGAATTCCAGACTTCTGCAGAATTAAAAGGCACCGTTTTAAATCAGTTTTCAATGGATGAATACAATGGAAACTTCAGAGTAGTGACAACGAAAGGGCAAACATGGGATGAAAGAAGCCCATCGTCCAATAGTCTTTACATTTTAAATAACAATTTAAAACAGATCGGCCAGCTTGAAGACCTGGCAAAAGGGGAAAGAATCTACTCTGCAAGATTTATGAATGAGCGCATTTATATGGTTACCTTCAAAGAAACCGATCCTCTCTTTGTTATTGATGGCTCAAACCCTGAAAAACCATCTGTTCTCGGAGAATTAAAAATTCCAGGCTTCAGCAACTACTTGCACCCTTTGGATGATAACCATCTCATTGGCTTTGGACATGATACAAAGATTACCGGAGGAAAAGGAGCTGGCGGCGGGCCTGTGATTACTGCGGATGGTGTTAAAATCTCTTTATTCGATGTAAGTGATACAAATAATCCTGTCGAAAAAGATACCGAAATTATCGGGGGACGCGGCACCTATTCCCCTTTAAATTACGATCACAAAGCGCTGCTCGTTGACAAAAAGAAAAATATATATGGTTTTCCCATCTCAATCTACCAAAATAAAAAAGGAAGCCAGTTTGAATCCACATTTGACTTCCAGGGTGCGTTACTTTACAAAATAACTGCAGAAAACGGAATTGAGCTCCAAAAAGAAATTACCCATCAGACAGAAGATACAATCTATGAAGAATGGGAAAATGCAATCGAAAGGCTCATCTATATTAGTGACAACATTTATAGCATTTCACCTGGAAAAGTTAATGCCTATCATACAGACGCGTTCCAAAAAGCAGGCGAACTTAGATTAAAGTAATCTAAGAGAACTGGCTTTGCGGATGGATTCTTAGGTGTGGAAAATGACGAGAAGGAAGTGACAAAAGTAAAAATACCCCCAGTCTGCAGAGCATGCCAAAGAATATTTTGAATCACTTTAATGATTGGGACCTTCCGGACGGAAGGTCCTTTCTCATTCATAACTGTTAACCATAATTGCTGCAACCTGCTTTAATCGATCATAGAAAAGGACAGAAGCAGGATTTTCGTCAAGGTCAGCCTCCTGAAAGGCTTCCTTCATACAGGCAAGCCAACTTTGCGCTCTTAATGGTGTAATTTCAAATGGAAGATGTCTTTGTTTCATTGCAGGCGGACCAAACTCCTGACTGTAAATTGGCGGCCCACCAAGAAATTGTGTGAGAAACATTTTTTGTTTGCGCTTAATATCCTCTATGTCCCCTTCAAATAAGGGACTTAAAACAGGATCTGCATACACACGCGGGTAAAATGCCTCCACCAGTTTTTCAATTGTTTCTGTACCGCCTAATTCTTCAAAAAGTGTCTTAAATTCTTGCATGCTTTTTCACCTGCTCGTAATACGTTATTTTTAAAACAAGTATATAGCACTTACATTAGATAAAATGTGATATAAATCACAGGATAATTTTAACGTAACTTTCTTCCGCTTTGCACGTATATAATAGAAAGTATTCGAAAGGGTGAGGGGATGAGGATGAAAAGCAAAGGGTGCATCAAATGCGGCAGCAGCGAAGCCGGCCAAAAAGAAGTTGCCATGACTGGTACTGGACTATCCAAAATGTTTGATGTTCAGCATAACCGATTTCTGGTCGTTTACTGTAAAAAATGCGGATATTCAGAATTCTATAATAGAAATTCTTCAATGGCAGGAAATGTTCTCGATTTTTTCTTTGGAGGCTAAATATATTTCAAGCATTGCCCTCATACGGCAATGCTTTTTTAAGCAAAAAATTTTGTTAACCGAAAGAAATGTGAGAAAATTATCCAGAACCCAATTTGATAAATGAGGTGAAAGAATGGAAAATTTACAATCTGCTGTATCATTACATAACGGTGTCAAAATGCCGTGGCTGGGACTGGGTGTTTTCAAGGTCCAGAACGGAGACGAAGTTGTCCACTCAGTTAAATCGGCCATTAAAGCAGGCTATAAAAGCATTGACACAGCCGCAGTCTATGGGAACGAAGAGGGTGTAGGCCAGGCAATTAAGGAAGCAGGCGTACCTCGTGAAGAATTATTTATTACCACGAAAGTCTGGAATTCTGATCAGGGTTATGACTCAACAATAACTGCATTTGAAACCAGCCTTGCAAAACTTGGTCTCGATTATATTGACCTTTACCTGATTCACTGGCCAGTGAAAGGAAAATATAAAGAAACATGGAAAGCACTCGAAACTCTTTATAAAGAGAATAAAGTAAAAGCAATTGGTGTAAGCAACTTTCAGATCCATCATCTGGAAGATCTCATGGAGGATGCAGAGATTAAGCCAATGGTCAATCAGGTGGAGCTTCATCCTTTACTCAGTCAGTCTGAGCTTAGAGACTTCTGCAGAAATCAGGGAATTCAGATAGAAGCATGGTCACCGCTTGCACAGGGAGAACTTCTTGAAAACGCAGTATTGAAGGAAATTGCCCAAAAGCACGGCAAATCGGTTGCGCAGATTATCTTAAGATGGGATCTTCAGAACGGAATTGTTACTATACCAAAGTCGGTAAAAGAACATCGCATCATTGAAAATGCTGATGTATTTGACTTTGAACTTTCTACAGAAGATATGGACAAAATCAGCAGCTTAAATGAAAACAGACGAGTAGGTCCGGACCCTGACAACTTCGATTTTTAAATACGGTAGAAAACCGGCAGGCACACTTAGCCTGCCGGTTTTCTTTTACTCCTCAAAATAATCTCGAAATTCTTCTTTATCCGTTTCAGATTTATTCCTGTAGTAAGGATTATCTTCAGTCGAATTTTGGGGATCAAGATTGGTCTTTATGACAAGTGTTGGCCCTGTAGTATGTTTGGCGATCATCCGATCATCCAGTTCTTCGAAGTCCGGCAGCTTTTTGCTTCCTGGTTTTGTTGGATCCATGCCTGCACCTCCCATTCCATAGCGTGCAATGAGTAAGTACAATTTATTCATGATAGCCCCTAAAGTACGAAAGAATGTTTGCACAGACGGAAAAAAGGATATTAGGAATAAAACAATCTTTGTGTTATATAAACCTACCCAGGTTTTTGATGGAGGAAGAAGACAAATGAGCATTTTCGAGAACATTTTAGATATCCTGGAGAAAAAGGGGGCTATTTCTATCCCATCTCTGCTGCACGAAATGAACAGGCCGAGTAATTTTCAGAGAACTGGCACGAAGCCAGTTGAACTATCACATGTTAAATCCGTCATCAGCAGGAAAAGAGAGCTTTTTCATATTAAAAATAATATTGTAACGATTGACCCTGATAAAGAACCCATTCTTTTAAGTGTCAGCCTCGGCGGTTATCCCGGACCATGGTATAAAATTGAAGTGGATTTTATCAATGGCCGTTTTGTTTATTTTGAATGGCATTTAAGCAATTTTTCATCAAGAAATGAGCTGCCGAAAGCATCGGGAAGCATTGAAGAATTTAAAAAAGAATTATACCGGCTGAAACTTTGGAAGTGGCAGAAGGAATACAAAAATCCCGGGATTTTAATGGAAAGTGTGACATGGTCCATAAAGCTGGTCACGAAGGAAAATATTTTTCAGAGTCAGGGAATACAATCATTCCCTAATGGCTGGGATAAGTTTTGCATGGCACTTACGAATCTGACAGGAAAGTATATATGTTGAAAAGCTGCTGCTGAAAAACTTGCTGCAGTTTTTTAATTTTCTGAAACGATCTTCAGGACAAAGCTCTTATCTTTCTCATCAATATAAAGGCAATATTCTTCTTCCTCTGTTATATCCAGCAGTTGCTGAAGTTCTTTCGGAATATGGATGGAACCATTTTCAGTAATTAGCCTTTTATTGTGGGTTGATTCTAAATTGGCTCTTTCTATAATAATCTGATCATGATCAAAACGAAGATCGGCCAGTTTTCCCGGCAAAAGGCCAAATTGGCTGCGCCACTTGCTCGGAAGAGAAATTTTACCCGTTTTGTTGAAGTTCTTGCACTTGTACATTGTCATCATGCTGAACAGCTCCTTCTATGCTTGTTAATCTATTACACATAATGGAACTTTCAAAACACGATTTTCATGCAATTTCGTAAAAAATCCATTGGCTCCCCTAAAAGAATGAATAAAATTCCTGTAAATACAAAACCTTTAAAAAAGGTGGGGTAAGATGAAAAAGAAGCTATATTTGGTGCTTATAATTATCCTTTCCTGGCTGACTGTTCCATTTATAGGCAAAAAGGATTTTAAACGATTTTATCCGGCAGCAACCTTTATGGGGTTATATGTATTGGTAGAAGGAATTATCGCTGAAAAAAACAAATGGTGGAAAATTAAGACTCGTTTGCACTCAAAGCTCAGCGGTGAATTCCCCTTGGTTTTAGGACCATTTTTTGCAGGGTCCATCTGGATTTTAAAACTGACTTATGGAAGGCCATTAATCTATTTTCTTTTGAATGCTGTGGTTGATGCTTTTTTCGCATACCCTTTTTATACCTGGTTCAAAAGAATCGGAATCTGGAAGCTTCTCCGTTTTTCACAGCTGCAGCTATTTATGCTTTTCATAATGAAATCGATATTTATGTATGTATTTCATTGGGCCTTGTTGGATAAAAAGCTGTTAACTGCGCCAGTTGAAGCGATTAAAAACTCATTCAGAAAATCTCAAAACGATGAAAGTGAGGAGAGAGGATAATGGGAAAAAGAAAGGACGTTTCCTGTACGGATGAAAAGGACATTCTCCATCATCTCATGGAGGAACAAATTGCTTATATCTGTGTCGAAGAAGAGGAAGAACGGATGAAGGAAGAAACTATGAATAACGTTAATAGCAACTAGGAGCTTTTTGAAAAGAGGTTTAAGATGAAGAAATTAATGACCAGCCTTATGGTATTAATGCTTTTAACAGAATTCATTCCCATTCGAACAATGACTGGTGAAGCCTATGCTGAGAGACCGGAACCAGCCTATGCAAAATGGGGCAGACTGGCTATGGAAACAGCGAAAGAAAAATACCCAAAGGCTAAAATTCTTGATTATTTGCATATAGGCAGAGAACAGAGGCAAACGACAGAGATTGAAAAATTCAAGCTGTGGGTTGAGGATGATGGCAAAGAGTTTGGTTTGTACATTGATATTGAATTTAATTCAAAAACAGATAGTGTTATCCGAATTAATACTCGAAAATCAGCTAATTAAACTTGCCCTCAGAAAAAACCAGGGACCTCTTCAACGAGAAGTCCCTGGTTTTTTTATTGATCAAATTCAAATTTTGAATAACAATCAATGGAGAAATCTGCATAAGGGTTCGGATTGCGGAACGCACAGGTTCTGATGCCGATTTGCCTTGCAGGAATTAAATCTGTATCCTGGTCGCCAATGGCCAAATCAATATGATAACGATAGTGAAGATATTCATATGATTCCGGATGCGGCTTTAAGGAAAAACCATCATATTCCGGGCAGATCACTTCTTCAAAATAGGAAGTGAGATTCCAATACTCCAGCAGCTCCTCCGTGGAACGCCGGTTTCGATGGGTCACGAGGACATTTACGTTATTTCGCTCTAATATACCTCTTACATATGGGAATAAAGGCTTCTTATTATGCTTAATAGCCGATTCCAATTTACGAAAATCTTTAATTTTTTCAGGAGGAACATCAAATTTCTGATAGGCTGTTCCGTTTTTAAGGGGCAAGAGAACTTCCTCCAAATCGAGTTCTTTGCCGGAGATGCCGATAAAGGCCTGAACCAAAGTTGGCCAAGTATCCAGGATCGTGCCATCTAAATCCCAAAGAACATTCATAAAAATTAACCTCCTTGCTATAAATTCATAGTAAAGGCTGAGAAAGGGCAAAGGCAAATACCCGGCAGTTTTCTGCCGGGTACCCTTTATCTCAATACATTAAAATATCTGGCTTCCGGATGGGCAAATACCATCGCAGATACAGAGGCCTCAGGCTCCATCATGCATTCTTCAGTAAGCTGGACACCTATATCTTCAGGGCTAATAAGCTTAAACAGCTTTTTCTGGTCCTCAAGCTCAGGGCACGCAGGATATCCATACGAAAAGCGCTGCCCCTGGTATTTCGCTGCAAAACGGTCTTTCATCGTCATTTCAATCGGATCTGGGAAACCCCAGCGATCACGGATCTGGCGATGAATCAGCTCAGCAAGACCTTCAGCCGTCTCTAAAGCCAGTGACTGCAGAGCATGGCTTTCCAGGAATCTGCCTTCTGCTTTCAAACGGTCTGCTATACCGCGGATACCTTTCCCGGCTGTTACAGTAAAGAACGAAACATAATCCATTTGACCGCTGTCTTTCGATTTAAGGAAATCTGCAAGACATAAGAATGGTTCTGTCTCCTGACGCGGAAATTCGAATGTTTCGATGACCGTTTTTTCATCTTCTGCATAAATCAGAACCTTATCACCATCAGACTGGGCAGGGAAGAATTGATAAACAGCTTTTGGCTCTATCCAGTTATTTTCTTTTGCTTCAGCAATCAATTCATCAACCATTGTGTTAATTTTCATGGCTTTTTCATCTTTTTCTGCAAGCAGCTTTTGCAGGTTTCCTTTTAAACCAAGGTGATGGCCAATCAGCATTTGCTTGTTAATATACGGTTCAATATGTGAAAGAGAATAGGATTTCAGCAAATGCCGTTTTAAATCTTTTGGAACAAATACAGGTACTTGTGTGCTTACTGTTGGTCTAGGCTTTACTGCAACAGCCACTGATCCGCCACGGTCATAAGGTACTGCATTAAGGGCTGCTTCCAGTTTTTCTTCCTGCTGGATTCGAAGCCTCTCAGCCTCTTCAGGCTCCTGAAGCTGATTGGCTAATGCGAGACCGTTCATAGCATCCTTGGCATACAAAACGAGACCGCCATATTCCTTAGAAATTTTAGTATCCGTAAATTTCCTTGAAAGGGCGGCGCCGCCAACTAAAATCGGAATATCAATTCCAGCCTGTTTCATGTCGTGTGCCGTTATGACCATCTGCTGTGCAGATTTAACAAGCAGACCTGAGAGGCCAACCATATCCGGATTCTCATGCCTGATGTTTTCGATTAGTTCAGCAGGGGAGACTTTGATTCCCAAATCTATCACTTCATATCCATTATTGCTTAAAATAATATCCACAAGATTTTTCCCTATATCATGAACATCGCCTTTAACGGTCGCCAGGATGATTTTCCCCTTTGATGAAGATTGAGCAGCACCTTTTTCCATATGGGGTTCAAGATAAGCAACAGATGCTTTCATAACCTCGGCGCTCTGCAAAACCTCTGCGACAATCAGCTGATTATCATTGAACAATCTTCCGACTTCCTTCATTCCGTTCATTAAAGGCCCATTAATGATATCCAGGGGAGCAGGGTATGTCTGGAGTGCAAGCTCGAGATCCGGGAGAAGCCCTTCTTTTGTTCCTTCGAGAATATAATAGCCCAGGCGTTCTTCAAGTGTCATATCCGGAAGAACACTTTTGCTTTCTTTTTTCTTACCCCGGTAAAATTCAGTGAAAATGGCAAGTGATTTATCAGTAGTTTCAAAAAGCAGCTTTTCAGCCATTAAGACCTCTTCTTTTGAAATGGAAGCAAACCTCTCGAGTTTTTCTGTATTCACTATCGCATAATCCAGACCGGCCTGTGTACAGTAGTACAGAAATACAGAATTCAATATTTCCCTTCCGACAGGAGGGAGGCCGAATGATACATTACTGATTCCCAGAATGGTTTGTACCTCCGGAAGTGCTTCTTTAATAAGCCTGATTCCATCGACTGTTGCCTTTGCTGACCCGATGTATTGCTCATCTCCTGTGCCGACAGGGAAGACGAGAGGGTCAAAAATAAGATCCTGCGGCGGAACATGGTATTTATTCACAAGCAAATCATATGAACGCTTTGCAATATCAAGTTTGCGTTCCGCCGAAACACCCATTCCTTCTTCATCAATTGTTCCTACCACTACAGCCGCACCATAGCGGTGGATAAGCGGTGCGATTGCCTCGAATCTTTCCTCGCCATCCTCGAGGTTAATCGAATTTATGATGGCTTTCCCCTGTGAATAGGTGAGAGCCTTCTCGATTACTGCTTCGTCAGTTGAATCAATGACAATAGGGACCTTAATTTTCTTTACTAATTCCTTGATAAAGTTCTCAACATCCTGCATTTCATCACGATCTGGATCTGCAAGGCATATATCAATAACATGGGCACCGCCTTTTACCTGTGCACGGCCAATTTCAGCAGCTTCCTCGAACTTTCCTTCAGCAATCAGCCTTTTAAACTTGCGGGAGCCAATTACATTTGTGCGCTCTCCGACCATAATAGGCCTTAAGGTCGGGTCGTCATAAATCAGAGGTTCAATTCCGGAAACTTTATGAAGGGAACTTCTCTCATAATTCCTTGGTTTATAATTTTTTACTGACTCAGCAATTGCCTGAATATGTTCCGGGGTGGTTCCGCAGCAGCCGCCGACAATATTCAGCCAGCCTTCCTTGGCAAATCCTTCAAGCTTGCTCGCCAGTGATTCGGGTGTTTCATGGTACTGTCCTTCTTCATCAGGCAATCCGGCATTTGGATAGCAGCTGACAGCAGTAGAAGCCAATCCTGACAAGGAGCGGATATGGTCCTGCATGAATTCGGGCCCTGTTGCACAGTTGAGTCCAACTGCCAGCGGCTGCATGTGTTCAAGCGAAATATAAAAAGCTTCAATCGATTGGCCTGCAAGGGTTGTACCCATCGGTTCAATCGTTCCCGAAACAATCAGCGGAAGTTTAATTCCCGTCTTTTTTGATGCCTTTTCGATGCCGATAAATCCAGCTTTTACATTCAGCATGTCCTGGCTGGTTTCCAGTAGGAGAAGGTCTGCACCGCCTTCGATTAATCCTCTGGCCTGCTCCTCATAAGCTGCTATCATGTCTTCAAATGTAGAACCGCCTGTTACACTCAGCGTCTTCGTTGTAGGACCCATGGCGCCAGCCACATATCTCGGCCATTCAGGAGTTGAAATGCTGTCCGCAGCTTCCCTGGCAATTTCTACAGCAATTTTATTCAATTCATATGCTTTTTCTTCCAGATCATAATCAGCAAGAACAATGCTGGTTGCACCGAATGTATTGGTTTCAATAATATCTGCACCGGCCTTTAAATATTCAAGGTGAATATGTTCAATCACAGAAGGTGCCGTAATGTTTAAATATTCGTTGCAGCCTTCATATTCCTCGCCGCCGAAATCATCTGCCGAAAGATTGGCCCTCTGAAGCATGGTGCCCATAGCTCCGTCCATAATCAGGATTTTCTTTTTTAACTGCTCCTGCAGTGATGGTTTAAGCATGTTGTTTCCTCCTTGAAAGCCGTTCGGTTGTCTCACGGGCATAGTTTGATAACTCGACAGTCATTTCATAGCGCATAAATGGTGTGATAAGGTAAATGCCATTAAACAGCTCTGCTGCAGCGTCGATCAGCGACTTGGCAATGGCAATGCCTTCAGCGCCGGCTTTTGCAGGATCATCCTTTAATGTGGCCATTCTGTTTCTAATACTGTCTGAGATCTTAATCCCAGGGACTTCATTATGAAGAAACTCCGCATTACGGCTGCCGGTAAGAGGCATTAAGCCTATATAAACAGGTGCTTTTAAATCTTTCACAGCTTCATGAACCTCAAGCAGCTTCTCTTCAGAAAAAACAGGCTGCGAGATGAAATAGTCTGCACCGTGTTCAATTTTCTTTTCAAGCCTTCCAACAGCTTTTTCCAATGAACGGACATTGGGGTTAAAAGCACCCGCAACAGAAAAGGCTGCTTTCTGGCCTAAGTCTTTCCCTGAAAAAGATAATCCTTCATTTAGCTGCTTGATCATATTTATCAGTTCAAATGAAGATACATCATACACAGAAGAGGCCCCCGGAAAATCACCAACACGGGCCGGGTCTCCTGTTACAGCAAGAATATCATTTAACCCTAGGGCATGCAGACCCATTAAATGGGATTGAAGCCCGATGATGTTACGATCCCTGCAAGTTACATGTACAAGTGGCCGCAATCCTGTCTGCTGTTTGACAAGATAACCAAGTGCAGAGTTGCATACCCGTGGTGAAGCAAGTGAATTATCCGCTAGAGTAATTGAATCAATGCCAGCTTCCTTCAATGCTTTGGCACCTTCAAAAAAGCGGACAGTATCAAGCTTCCTTGGCGGATCGAGCTCAACAATCACCGATGGCCTTTCTCTGACAATATCCTGAAGGGGAGGGAGCTCTCTTGATGATTCCGTTTTTTCTGTTACGATCACTTTGTTAGCTGCTTTGATCTCTTTTTCCTCGATTGGCGGACGCCCTTTTAACACATCCGCAAATGCCTTGATATGGTCAGGTGTTGTTCCGCAGCAGCCTCCAAGCAGACGGACGCCTTGATTTCGAAATTCGATTGCAGACTGCCGGAAATAGTCTGCATCACCTTCATAATGAAATTTGCCGTCGGTATAAGCAGGAATACTGGCATTTGGATATGCAGACAGATAGGCATGCTTTGGCAAAGGTACACTTTCAAGTGTATTCAGCATATGATGGGGGCCAAGACGGCAATTGATTCCCACTACATCCGCGCCAATGCCATCGAGCCTTGCCAGCGCATCAGAAATTGAAGTCTGGTTCTGCAGGACACCCGCTTCCTGAAGGGATACCTGCGCGATAATCGGCAAATCGGTTTCTTTTCTGGCAATAGCCAGAACCGTCTCAAGTTCCTCAAGATCATAATACGTTTCCAGCAAGATGCCGTCCACATCTTCCAGCAGCAGACAATAAAGCTGCTCACGGAAGCTTCTTTTTATTTCCTCAAGTGTGATCATATTCGGTTTGAAGCCTCTGATTCCGCCAACAGTACCGGCAACATATGCACGGTCCCCGGCAGCTTTTTTGGCGATCCGGGCTGCAGCACTGTTTATTTCTTTCACAGATTCTTCAAGTCCATATCGCTGGAGTTTAAGATAATTGGCCGCGTACGTATTGGTTTGAATCAATTCAGCTCCCGCGCCTATGTACGCTTCATGGATATGCTGAATTTGTTCAGATTGAGAGAGATTCAATTCTTCAAAACAGCTGTCTGTACCATAGGAGTAGAGGAGAGTTCCCATCGCGCCATCAGCTATGATGATTTCATTCTTTAATTTATTCAGGAAACTCATCGTATCACCCCCGCTGTAGAATCGATTGTTTTGATTGTTCTGCAGCAGATAATGCTGCCTTAAAATCTTCTATAATATCATCTGCACTCTCCAGTCCAACAGAAAGACGGAGAAGGCTGTCTGTAATTCCGCGCTGTTCTCTTTCCGATGCAGGCATGGCTGCATGAGACATTTTGGCAGGGTACGAGAGGATGGATTCAACCGCTCCAAGACTTACTGCAAAAACAGGAATTTTTGCATTTTCCACAAAGACTCTCATTGACTGTTCATCTTCAAGTTCAAATGATAGAACAGCTCCTGCGTTCACAGCCTGTTTTTTCTGGATTCCATAGCCGGGATGCTCGGCAAAGCCCGGGTAATGAACTTTCTTTACTTCCGGATGTTCATGAAGGAAACGGGCTATTTTCTCAGCTGATTTCACAGACTGATCAAGCCTTACCTGGAGCGTTTTAATGCCCCTTAAGACAAGCCAGGCATCCTGAACACCGAGAACAGCTCCAAAGGAATTCTGGAGAAAGGAAAGTCTTGCTCCTAATTCAGGATCTTTCACAACCGCCAGGCCTGCCACGACGTCGCTATGTCCGGATAAAAATTTGGTCGCACTGTGAAGTACAATATCTGCACCTAAAGCAAGCGGTTTTTGCAGGGCAGGGGTCAGAAAAGTATTATCCACAAATGTCAGGGCCCCATGCTGCTTGGCAAGTTTGCTGATGGCCTGTATATCGGTCACTTTCAGCAGCGGATTGGATGGTGTCTCAACATAGAATACCTTTGTGTTTGGACGGATGGCTGCCTTTACTTCCTCCAGATTTGTCATATCAACAAATGTGTGTTCAATGCCAAAACGAGAGAGAACCTCTGTAGTCATGCGGTAGGTTCCGCCATATACGTCTTCTGTAATGACAACATGATCACCCTGTGATAAGAGAAGGAAAGCCGTAGAAATAGCCGCCATTCCTGAAGAAAAGGCAAATCCTCTGACTCCTTCTTCTAGATCCGCGATGACCTCTTCAAGAGCTTCCCTTGTTGGATTCAGGCTGCGGCTGTAATCATATTTCCCAAATGCATCAATATCTTTTTGATGAAATGTGGAGGCATGCTGGATCGGTACACTGACAGCTCCTGTTTCCGGATCGAATTTATGATTATTGTGAAGTAATTTTGTTTGGAAAGTGTAGTTTATGCTCATCGTACTGCCTCCTTTACAATCATTGAAAAAGCATGTTCCAGATCCGCCTTCAAATCTTCTGCATTTTCGATTCCAACCGAGAAACGCAGAAGCCTGTTACAGACACCGGTTTCCTTACGGATTTCTTCAGGGATGTCAGCATGCGTCTGTGTTGCAGGATAGGTGATAAAACTCTCGACTCCGCCAAGGCTTTCAGCAAAGGAGATAAGGGAGAGGCTCTGCAGAAAAGGATTCACCCAGGATTCATCCTGTACCCGGAACGATATCATGCCTCCTTTTCCAGGATATAGAACATCCTTAACGGCTTCATGTCCTGATAAGAAAGACGCCAGTTCCCTGGCATTTTTCTCATGCCGTTCCATACGGAGAGAAAGGGTCTTCATGCCTCTGATTAGAAGCCATGAATCAAAGGGGCTAAGGACTGCACCAACAGCGTTATGGTTCATAGCAAGATCCTCACACAGCTGCTTGCCTTTTGCGACAATTAACCCGGCAAGGACATCGTTGTGGCCGCCAAGGTATTTTGTAGCACTATGAATGACAATATCAGCTCCAAGCTTTAGCGGCTGCTGAAGAAGGGGGGTATAAAATGTGTTATCCACGACCAGGAGAACATTATGCTGTTTTGCAATGTCCGCTATCAGTCCAATGTCTGTCTCTTCCATCAGCGGATTAGTTGGGGTTTCCAGAAATATAGCCTTTGTTTTTTCACTGATAAGCTCTTCAACATTTGCAGGATTGCTAGTATTCACATATTTGCTTTCCAGTCCCCACTTTTTAAAGCCTTGTTCAAGCAAGCGGTAGGTTCCACCGTAGAGATCTTTAGAAACAATCCATTCATCACCTGATTGGAAGAGTGAAAGAATAGTAAGTATAGCCGCCATTCCAGAACTGCATGCATATCCTTGATCGCCTTCTTCCAAATCGGCGATTGCCTTTTCAACCAGCTGGCGGGTAGGATTGCCTGTACGGCTATAGTCGAATCCTGTAGACTGGCCAATACCTTCGTGGCGGTAGGCAGTGGAGAAGTACACAGGCGGATTGACTGCACCTGTTGCGGATTCGCTTCTGTTTCCAATTTGCGCTAATTTGGTGTCAATATTATACATGCTGATATACACTCCTTCGTCATAATAAAAAAAGCCTTCTATAAGAAGAAGACTTTTTAGTGTGATTAGCCATTCTTCTTATCTTTCAAGTTTCAAAAAACTTGCAGGAATTAGCACCTTTTCAATCAAAAAAATGACTGCTGGTTGCTGAGGCGTCGTCGGGCCTTACCCTCGACCTCTCTGGATAAGAAATCAATTATTAAATTTTCTCTAAACTTTACTACAGTAAACCGTTAATAGTCAACACTTTTTTGAATATTTCATGTATTGATTTAAAATGAATCTTTTTGGCATAAACTGTTATAGGTAGACCGCTTTAAAATTCAGAATATTTCATTTATAATAATGATGAACATAATATTTTTCTTGGAGGGAAGCTTTTATGCAAGAACATAGTCATTGTCTTCACAGATTTGCCGAAACAGATGGGCCGGCAGTTTTCCGGTCAATTGATGGCATTGAGGTGAATGTCGCAGGCAGCTTATTTCAAAAGTGTACAACTTGCGGACATTTTGATTTTCCCGTGAATACCAGAGAAGCTATCGAATCTTCCCTTAAAGAAAAGAGAAAAAATACAAATGAATCGAAACAAATCTATATAAATCTGGTAGAAACTTTTTAAAGCCGAATCCCTTCGGCTTTTTTTATATGTTCAGTTACTTCATATTTATAAATGTTTTACCTTTTACAAATCATTTTTTTAGAATAAGTAATTGTTAAGAAATTTTTTTAATAGTTTTCCACTATATACATGTTTTTATCTTTGTACAACTAGATTTTACGTGTTAGAATAGCTGTGGAAACGTTTTATCCTCTGAAAAATATTATTATTCATAAAAATGAATTGTTAATCCATTCTAATGATGGGTATTGTACTTTTAGAGAGCAAAAACGTATTGAATTTTTTACTTACAAAACAGTTATGGAGGTAATTTTCCATGAAAAAGCCATCTAACGGTGAGGGACCTTTTGAACAAGGATTTCATGGCCCAAACCTTGGCTACGTTATTGAACTTTATGAAAAATATTTAGAGGATCCCTCATCAATTGATCCTGAAATGAAAGAGTATTTTGAAAAAAATGGTTCCCCTCTTACGAGTGAAGGCACGGGGCAAATGGCTTCATCAACCAATCAGCCATTGAATGCCGGACAGCTTGAGAAGACGCTCGCTGCTATTCGCCTGGCTGATACTATCCGCACATATGGCCACTTAGCTGCCGATATTTATCCGCTGGGTAACAATAAATCGGAAACTGCTTTATTTGAACTGAGTAAATATGGCTTAACTGAAAATGACTTAAAAGAGATCCCTGCTGGTGTCATTACTAAAGATGCCACATATCCTTTACGCAACGGACTTGAAGCAATTGAATTCCTGAAGAGCGCTTATATGGGACCCATTGCTTTTGAATTCCAGCATATATTTGATGAAAACGAAAAAGACTGGCTTCGTCGCAAAATAGGGGCCAACAGCCATAAGCTGTCAATGCAAAAGACGGAAAAACTGAAGGTTTTAAGAAGGCTGACTGAAGTTGAGGAATTTGAAAAGTTCCTTCATAAAACCTTTGTCGGACAAAAGAGATTCTCCATCGAGGGTCTGGATACAATGGTTCCTTTATTAGATGAAATTGTTTCTGAATCTGTTTCGGATGGAGCAAAAACAATTAACATCGGCATGGCACACCGCGGAAGGTTAAATGTTCTTGCCCATGTGCTTGGAAAGCCGTATGAAATGATTTTCGCGGAATTTCAGCATGCGCCTAATAAAGAACTGGTTCCTTCTGAAGGATCTATCGGCATCAACTACGGCTGGACAGGCGACGTGAAGTATCATCTTGGTCTTGATAAACAGATCAAAGATGAGAATACGACCATTGCCAGACTTACATTAGCTAACAATCCGAGCCATCTTGAATTTGTTGGTTCACTTGTTGAGGGCTACACTCGAGCTTCACAGGACAACAGAACAAAGGCCGGTTATCCTGAAGTAGATCCAAAAGCGGCTTTAGCCATTATCATTCATGGAGACGCAGCATTCCCAGGACAGGGGATTGTAGCAGAAACACTTAATCTCGGACAGCTTACAGGCTATAACACTGGCGGTTCGATCCATATCATTGCCAATAATACTATTGGGTTCACAACAGAATCATATGATTCACGCTCTACCAGATATGCAAGTGATCTGGCCAAAGGGTATGAGATGCCAATTATGCATGTTAATGCAGACGAACCTGAAGCAGTAGTTGCAGCGGCAAGAATCGCCTGTGAGTATCGTGCTAAATTCCAGAAGGATATCCTCATCGACTTAATCGGGTACCGCCGTTTTGGACATAACGAGATGGACGAGCCTATGACGACGAATCCTCTTATGTATAATATTGTGCGCAAGCGGCCAACCGTGAAAGCGCTGTATGCTGAAAAGCTCTTAAATGAAAAGATCATCACCAAAGAGGAAGCTGAAGGCGTCCATAATGAAGTACTGGAAAAAATGAAGGCAGCTTATGAAAAAGTCCCAAAAGAAAAGAAGGCAGCTGAGTTAACCGATCCTCCTGAAACTGTCGAAAAGGGTCTGCCAAAAATTAATACAGCCGTTTCCATTGATAAACTTAAGCAAATCAATGAAGAATTATTAAAATGGCCGGAAGATTTCAAGGTATTTGATAAACTGGGCAAAATTCTGCAGCGCAGATTGGAAGCGCTTCAAGGGGACGGCAAGATTGATTGGGGTCTCGCAGAAACACTGGCATTTGCAACCATCCTATCTGATGGCACACCTGTCAGACTGACTGGCCAGGATTCAGAGAGAGGAACATTTGCACAGAGAAACATTGTTTTGCATGATCACACAACCGGAAAAGCGTATTCACCTTTGCATAAGCTTTCAACTGCCAAGGCTTCATTCGCTGTCCATAATAGTCCGTTATCTGAAGCTGCTGTTGTAGGATTTGAATATGGATATAATGTCTTTGCTCCGGAAACGCTCGTTTTGTGGGAAGCTCAATATGGTGATTTTGCCAATGCAGCACAGGTAATGTTTGACCAGTTTATTGCTGCCGGCCGTGCAAAATGGGGCCAAAAATCAGGTCTTGTCATGCTCCTGCCGCATGGTTATGAAGGACAGGGACCTGAACATTCAAGTGCGCGCCTGGAACGATTCCTGACTCTTGCAGCTGAAAACAACTGGACAGTTGCTAACCTTTCTTCATCAGCACAGTACTTCCATATTTTACGAAGACAGGCTGCCATACTTGGAAAAGAGGAAGTTCGCCCGTTAGTGATCATGTCTCCGAAGAGTCTGCTTCGCAATCCGACTGTCGCATCAAATGGCATTGAATTGAGCGAAGGAGAGTTCCGATCTGTAATCGAACAGCCTGGTTTAGGCCAAAATCACGAAAAAGTGAAACGCATCATTCTTGGAACAGGAAAGATTACAATTGATTTAGCCGAAAGCCTGAAAAATTATCCGGATCAGGATTGGTTCCATATTTTACGCGTGGAAGAAATTTATCCATTCCCAATGGATCAGATCAAACACACTTTAACCCGTTATCCAAACGTGGATGAAATTGTTTGGATACAGGAAGAACCTAAAAATATGGGTGCTTGGAATTTCGTTGAACCAAGACTGAAAGAAATCGCAGGCAGCGATATCGATGTCATTTACATCGGAAGAAGACGCCGCTCAAGCCCGGCAGAAGGTGACCCGACTGTTCATAAGAAAGAACAAGCACGCATAATAGATGAAACCCTATCGCAGTCTAACGGGCATTAAGTCCCCTCATTAACACTTAGATAAATAAATTGTAGACTTAGCGGGAGCCAAACTCCCCTTAGGCCCGATTGGTGAGATACAGTGAAACTTGCGGATGCACAGGCAGAGGCTTAGTTGAACCAATCGGGTTCGTAGTGTCCATTGATCGAAGCGTTAGCTGAGATCTTAGCGACACTAGAACGCGACTAACAATCAGTGGGAAAAATCACCCACTGAAGTTTCACTTTATAACGCAAGCAAGAAGGAGGAAATTAAGGTGGCAGAAATCAAAGTTCCAGAATTGGCGGAATCCATTACAGAAGGTACGGTGGCACAGTGGCTGAAACAGCCTGGTGACACTGTCAATAAAGGTGACTATGTTGTCGAACTAGAAACGGATAAAGTAAACGTTGAAATTATTTCTGAACACAGCGGGGTTTTACAGGAAATTAAAGCCCAGGAAGGCGACACAGTAAATGTAGGTGAAACAATTGCTGTCGTAAATGAAAGCGGACAAGCTGCACCTGCTCCGGAAAAAGCAGAAGAAAAGCCTGAAGCACCTAAGGCGGAAGAACCAAAGGCAGTGGAGAAGCCGGCAGAGCCTGCATCTGAAGAAAAAACAGGTGGCCAGCGTCCTATCGCCTCACCGGCAGCACGCAAATTGGCTAGAGAAAAGGGCATTGATCTGAGTCAGGTTCCAACAACAGATCCAATGGGCCGAATCAGAACACAGGATGTTGAATCCTACAATCCTAATCAGGCAAAACAGCAGGCTCCAGCACCAAAACCGGCTGCAGCATCGAAACCTGCTGAACAGCAGTCCGGCGGTAAAGAAGTGGAACGGATTAAAATGTCCCGCAGACGCCAGACAATTGCAAACCGTCTGGTAGAAGTTCAGCAAACGGCAGCTATGCTGACAACCTTTAATGAAGTGGACATGACAAATGTTATGAACCTTCGCAAGAAGCGTAAGGATAAATTCTTTGAAGAAAATGATGTTAAGCTTGGCTTCATGTCATTTTTCACAAAAGCAGTCGTTGCAGCACTTAAGAAAAATCCTTACTTAAATGCTGAAATTCAGGGCAATGAAATCGTACTGAAAAAGTTCTATGATATTGGTATCGCTGTTTCAGCTCCTGAAGGTCTTGTCGTTCCGGTTGTCCGTGACGCAGACCGCAAAAACTTTGCTGAAATCGAAAAAGATATCATGGACCTTGCAGTGAAGGCAAGAGACAATAAGCTTGCTCTTTCAGATCTTCAGGGCGGAAGCTTCACCATCACAAATGGCGGTGTGTTTGGCAGCATGATGTCAACGCCAATTCTGAACGGCCCTCAGGTTGGTATACTTGGAATGCACTCCATCCAGCTGCGGCCGGTTGCAATCGATGCTGAAAGAATGGAAAACCGTCCAATGATGTATATCGCATTATCTTATGACCACCGTATTGTTGATGGAAAAGAAGCAGTAACATTCCTGAAACGTGTTAAAGAGCTGATTGAAGATCCGGAAAATCTTCTATTCGAAGCATAAAATATTAACCAGAGTGGAGTTCCGCTCTGGTTTTTTGTATAGGTTTCAATATAGAAGTGAATATCTGCACTATTAATATCGACCGGCCTAAACCGCTGCGGGACTTTACTTTTATTATGGAAAATCAATTGCATCAAGGAAACAAAGTACGAGTTATGAATAGTATATTAAAAAGCGGGTGATAATCTTGACAAGAAGGCAAATGAAAATACTGCAGTATAGTACGGTGCTGAAAAAGTTAGGGGTTTTGAGTGAACAAGACTATGAAAATATAAAAAAAGCAAACAAACTCGCTGCATACGTCCGAAGATAATAAAAAAAGCGGGAATAGCTCCCGCTCTACATATTCACTAAGTATTTGGCTAACTAATATGGGATTTGAAATTTACTCTTTAAACGGTCTTAAGCCACGTTTTTGAATTTCTGTTTTTAATATCCTAATCCATTCCTTTTCAGACCCTGACTTTAATGCATCACGATACGAGACGACCAGCTGTTCATTACTCATAATTTTCATTATGCATACCTCCTGGTTAAATGGATTGAATATTCTGTTTTTATCATTGTAAAGGTTATTTAAGCTTTTGTGAACCCTTAATTAAAAAAAGTTTTATTACATTATGGTGACATTTTTCTGCAAACTCATTTTCCAAGAGCAGACAATAAACGTTGTTGAAAGGTAAAATTTATCTAACTACTGAATAAAAGGAGAATCTGCAAATGAAAGTAACGCTTGATCATATCGTCCACTTTATAAAAGCTGAGCCCGCGGCGGCGGCTGCAAAATGGAGGGATCATGGGTACAAAGCAATCACAGGAGGCAGTCATGAAAATTGGGGAACATATAACAGTCTTTTGTACATTGGGCAGTCATACCTTGAATTTTTATCGATTGAAAAGGAGCCTGTTGCCGTTAGTACCGATAATCCTCTTATTAAACAGCTGACAGAAGAAATCAGAAGTGGAGAAGGAATCGGACAGCTTTGCTTCCGAACAAACAATATTGAAGAGCTGCAGGGTGAACTAACGGAAAAGGGATTTGAGACCCTCCCAATCTTTGATGGAAGCAGAAGGAGGGCTAACGGAAGCATCCTTTCCTGGAAAATGCTCTTCATAAAGGAAAACCCGGGATATAAATACCCTTTCTTTATTGACTGGGGCAAGGAGGACGATAAAAGATTAGAAGAATTGAAACAGCAGGGTTTTATTGATGAAAAGCTTGCAGATAAAAAGATTGAAGCAGTCTATATAGCTTCAAAATACTGCGAAAAATCAGCTGCAGCATGGCAGAAGATTATGCCAGTTTCCGGGGCTGATATTTACATAAGCCATGACGGAAAAGAAAAAAGAGCATCCATAGTAATTGGTTCAGTAAACATCATCTTTTGCCAGCCATTATACGAGAATGGCAGAACAATGGAAGTCCTTCGAAAAAGAGGTGAAAAGCCCTTTGCTGTTCAAATATCGCCAAGGCTTGAAAAAGAAATATCGCTGTATGGAAGTCACTATATTTAACTAGAGTAAAGTTTCAGCTTAAGTTATGATACTTCGATGTTCTTTATTATCATTTATCCAATGGATTACAGTGATTATACAACGGGTATTATGGTTTATTGCTTCTAAAAGTTAACTTATATTAAAAAATGGAAGAATTTGAAACCTCCTTGAAAAATACACGGCTCAATATATTAAGGGAGGGGATAAACTTGAAAAAATTAAAGTTTTTGATAGTTTTTATGGACTGTTGCATAATTGATTGGAGTGGAATATTGATAGCGGCCAACAACACTTTATACGAGAAGAGCCAATATAATTAAACTATCACTATATGAAAATATTGAATATTCAGCAATATGTGTTAACATTAAATGTAAGCGTTTTATAATTTTCATCTTAGAGGAATCTTTTGCATAATGATGAGATCATATACCAAGGAGGATTTCTGGATGACAGAATTATTGAATCTTACAGTAGGGAAGCTCCTGGAGGAGAAAGCCGGCCTTCACCCAGATCATGAAGCTGTAGTTTATGCCGATCGCGGGCTCCGAATGAGTTATAAGGAGTTTAATGAATATTGCAGGCTTGCTGCCAAAGGGTTCATGAAGTTGGGCCTCGAAAAAGGGGAGCATATTGCCGCATGGTCAACAAACACGCCGGAATGGCTTACGTGCCAGTTTTCAACAGGCAAGATGGGTGCTGTCCTTGTAACCGTTAATACAAACTATCAAGCTGCTGAACTCGAATATCTATTAAAGCAATCTGATAGTACAACGATTGTTCTGATGGAAAAGTTCCGAGAAACTTCTTACATAGAAATGCTTTACAGCATTGTCCCTGAACTGAAGGATTCCGAACCGGGACAGCTGAAAAGCAAAAAACTTCCTTTCTTAAAAAACGTTGTCGTAATGGGAGAAAAACGCTTTCCAGGAACATACAGCTGGGAAGATATTATCCGGATGGGCGAATCTGTCACTGACAGTGAACTCGATGAACGGATGGAAAGTCTTGATCCCTTCGATGCCATTAATATGCAATATACATCCGGAACGACAGGCTTCCCAAAAGGGGTTATGCTGACCCACAATAACATCGTTAATAATGGATACAATATCGCAAATTGTATGCAATTAACAAAAGATGACCGCTTATGTATTCCTGTTCCATTTTTCCATTGCTTCGGCTGTGTGCTGGGAACGATGGCATGTATATCCGTCGGCGCCACTATTGTTCCGGTACAGGAATTCAGTCCTAAAGCTGTTTTGCAGACGGTCCAGGATGAGAAATGTACAGGCCTTCATGGGGTGCCGACAATGTTTATCGCAGAGCTGAATGATCCTGATTTCAGCAAATATGATTTATCGACCCTTCGCACAGGTATAATGGCTGGCTCTAATTGTCCAATTGAAGTCATGAAAGGCGTTATCGAAAAAATGGGCGCCAGTGAAATAACCATTGCCTATGGTCAAACAGAGTCATCGCCGGTTATAACCCAGACTCGGACAGATGATCCAATTGAACTTAGAGTCGAGTCTGTCGGAAGGGCATTGCCAAATGTAGAAGTGAAAATTGTAGAGCCGGGCACAAATAGCGAAGTCCCTGCCGGTGTTCAGGGGGAATTATGTACGAGGGGCTACCATGTCATGAAGGGATATTATAAAAATCCGGATGCTACAAAAGAAGCCATTGATGACGATGGCTGGCTGCATACCGGGGATCTCGCTGTAATGGATCAGAACGGGTACTGTAAAATCACGGGAAGATTAAAGGATATGATCATCAGGGGCGGAGAAAATATTTATCCGCGCGAAATAGAAGAATTCCTTTATACTCATCCGCAGATTCT
This sequence comes from Cytobacillus firmus, assembly GCF_023715565.1. Lineage (GTDB taxonomy): Bacteria > Bacillota > Bacilli > Bacillales > Cytobacillaceae > Cytobacillus > Cytobacillus firmus_C. Next base: position 24,741 of record NZ_JAMBOJ010000030.1, read on the forward strand.
GGATGTCCAGGTGGTTGGGGTTCCCGATGCTGTGTATGGTGAAGAAGTGGTCGCCTGGGTTATAGTGAAGGAGGGCTCTGACTTAACGGCAGAAGAACTTCGCGAGTACTGCAAAGGGAAAATTTCACGCCATAAAATTCCTCGGTATATCGAATTTATTAAAGAATATCCAATGACAGCTTCTGGCAAAATTCAGAAGTTCAGATTGCGTGAACAAGCTAAAGAAGTCATTGACAAAGCAACTACATTAAAATAATATGCATACGAAACCTGCGGGGAATGCCTGCAGGTTTTTTTCATTCTCCATCATCTTTCATACAAAAGGCTTAAAATAACTCCTCCTCAAAGCCAATGTGTTAAAGCTTTTGAGAAATTAAAATGGTATTAGAAAGATGAGAAAAGGAGCGAGAGCAAATGTATGATGAAATGTATGTAATGGAAGCTATACTGAAGGCAAAACAAAGAAAAATGGATTTAATAACACCACACCATAATACCTCAAATACCAAGCTAATTTGCAGGCTTCCTCTAATAAAGAATTTGGATGCCTGCCATTGCCAGGATTGACGGAGATATTCTCCGTCTTCTTTTTTTTGAAAAGAATCTTCAGAAAATGATACTATAGTAAACAAAAGAGAAAACCAAGGGGGAACGTTTTGCTGATGAATACACAGAAATTGTTTGTATATGGAACTTTAAGAATGCATGAATCCAATCACTTTGTTCTAAAAGGAAGTCCATGCATTGCCGAGCAGGCATGGGTATACGGAGAATTATTTGATACTGGACTGGGCTATCCATCTATGAAGCCATCACTGGACCAAAAAGTATATGGCGAGCTTTATGAAGTGCATTTGGATCATTTTTCCGATCTGGATGAATTGGAAGATTTTATCCCGGGCAGAAAAGACAACTTATATGACAGAGTAGAACAGACTGTTCATACGGATAATGGAGAAGTAAATGCACTTGTATATGTATCCTCAAGGGATGACCTGCTTGCAGAACCCATCCTTCATGGAGATTGGAAGCTATATCAGCTTTTAGAGAATAAGCCCGAGAAGACCTATTATTTTGCATACGGTTCCTGTATGGATGATGAACGATTTTGCGTGGCCAAGGTAGATCACCATTTTAAAACGATAGTCGGCGGGGGAATATTGGCCGGTTATTCAATGCAATACCTGTTTTCCAGAGATGATGGAGGAAGGGCAGATATTATTGAAAATGGTGGAATTACTGAAGGGGTTCTATATGAACTTCCCTATGAAGCTGTCGAATATCTCTTCCAAAGGGAAGGGTTTTACGGGCAATGGTACCGTCCTGCCTTTGTAAATGTTCAGGCAGGGGATAAAATGTACAATAATGTCCTGACTTTCCATGTCTATAATAAAAAAGGGGAGCTGCCCCCGCCTGACCATTACGCTCTTGAAATTCTCCGAGGCGCAAGAGGAAGAGTAAGTGATGATTATTACAAACAGCTGGAACAGCAGCTGGAAAAATTGGGAGTTAAGATTCGACTGGATACATGATAGCATGCGACTAAAGGATGAACACAAGTTCATCCTTTTTTCTGTATGGCAGGGTTACCGCTTTTAATACAATAAAGACAGTTGAAAATGAATTGGAGGACCACACCATGCAGGGAGCAAAACTATATGAAGCACATTTAAACTCAAGCAATATAGAAAGAAGCATTATATTTTATGAAAAACTCGGCTTCAAAGTTGCTTACACTACAGAGGACAGAAAAGCCGCATTTTTCTTTCTGGGTGAAAATAAAGAGAACATGCTTGGCATTTGGGAAACAAAAGACACCCCAATAGAGAGAAATCATATAGCCTTTTCTGTTTCACCTGAGAAGCTGAGGGGAAATATTCCGTTTTTAAAGGAAAAAGAGATCGAGGTGAGAGAAAGCTTAGGCCTATCACCGTCAGAACCGATTGTCCATTCATGGATACCGGCTGCTTCAGTCTATTTTTATGATCCAGACGGCCACTCATTAGAATATATCGCTGTCTTAGAGGGGGAGGCAAAACCATATCTAAATCCAATGCACCTAAGTGAATGGGAAAATTTAAGTTAATCCTGCAAAAATTCATTTGTTGGTTTGAAACAGGCTAAGCGGGTGGTATATAACCTTTGCCATCATCTTAGAAAGAGGGTCATCAAAATGAAAATTTTAGCAGATAATGGCTTTTATGAAGTGGAATACGATAATGAACATTACGAAAATTTGGAATTAGTACGAACAGACCAAATCTGCGAAATTAACTATATAACAATGAAAAACTCGTTAACTGGAGAAGTTTATACATTTGAGGCAGATAAAATCAAGCAGTTGCGAAAATTAATGAAGCTAATGCCAGCCACTAAAGAAAATCTGGTTGCAGACAACCGTTCCTATTCATTATAATAAAAACTAAACATATAAGTAATTCGGAATCTGAAGGAGTGGCAATAGTGATTCATTTAAACTGGCATGAACGCAAAACACTGAAAAAAGTAAAATGTGTGCACACTGATGCAGCAAAATACATTGTAAACCGGGCTTTAACAGCAGGGAATATCTATGATGTAAAAAATGAAACGGATGAATTTTATTTCATTGTAGACAATTCCGGAAAAGTAAGCGGATTTTATAAAGACTACTTTCAGGATGCTTAAACAGTAAAGAAAACGGCCTGTTATGGGCCGTTTTCTTTTTACCTTTCTGTAGGAAAAATTCTGCGTACTGTTTGTGTAAATTCATCAACTAACCCTTCCACTGGATGACCTGCCCGAATGTCCTCTGCATATCCTGTCATTCGGTCATAAAAGTCGGGGTTAACAGAGACGTATACGTTATCAATGTCCTGATCGACTGCTTTAACCTGATCTGAAATCTTCCCCTCAACATCCTTAGTCAATTCTCCATTTCCATCTTTTAAGCGTGCGGCCACATAGGCATTATTGTCTGTAACGATGACATTCGCAGATTCAACCTCTGGTATGGAGGTGATTTTATCGGCAACTTTATAAGCAACCTTCATTTTAGGGGAATCCTTTTGATTGTCATTGTCCGTCCCCGTGCGGGTAAGATCAATCCCCGGCTCAGTGGTGCGTCCATTTTCTCCATAGCTGCTGTCGTTCACTTTAGTCGGCTCTGTCAGATCTCTATTTCTCTGTGCAGTTTCATTCATATCAGTATTATTCGTTGCACAGCCAGAAAGCAATGCAGCAGAAAGTGCTCCTGCCATCATTAATTTACGCTTAATCATACACTTTCCTCCTTTCGATTTCCCCCCTTATCTTTCCAAGAATAAATATTGTTATTCAAATTTCTTTAAACAAGAAGGGAGCAGGCATTAAGCCCGCTCCCTCTTTCATTACGATTCCGACATAAACTGCACTTGATCAGTTTTATTCTTGTTATATAATCTTCTTCCAAGCCATGATTGAAAAACTAAAAACAATCCGCCCGCAGTCCAGTATAGCGGCAAGGCGGCAGGAGCATTTAAAGAAACCAGCATAATCATTAGAGGAGACATTAATCCCAAGAATTTCATTTGCTTTGGAGTTTGCGCAGTCATATTGCTAAGCGTGAACCGGTACTGAAGATAGTACACTATTCCTGCAATGATCGTGATCCAAATGTCAGAATGACCCAGATTAAACCAGAGAAAGGAATGTGTCGCAATTTCCTGATTTCCTCTTATGGCATAATAAAATCCCATTAAAACGGGCATTTGAATTAAGATTGGAAGACAGCCCGCCGCATTCAAAGGATTCACTCCGTGTGATTGATACAAACCGAACATTTCCTGCTGCAGCTTTTGCTGCTCCTCCGGTTTTTTCGCTATTTTCAGCTTTTGCTGGATTTTTTCAAGTTCAGGCTTTAACTTATCCATTTTTTCTTTCATTAAGCTTTGGTTTTTATATTGTTTAAGCATTAAAGGCATTAATATCAGCCTGATCATGATAGTAATGAAGATAATGGCCAGTCCGAAATTGCCATGAAAGAAGACAGCCGTTCCATGTATGGCCAAGGCAAATGGATTGACAAAATAGTGATGGAAAAAGCTTGTTCCTTGTCCTCCTTGTGCCTGACAGGCAGTTAGGAATATTGGCAATAAAGTGATCATAGTAATGGCCAGCAACCGTTTTGTTTTTCTCATTCAGGTCAAACCTCCCGCTATATTTTTTTATATAATAGGGGGAGAGGCTTTCCGGCTCATCACTTTGGTCGCCTTTTTTCAGGATCAGTTTTGCCATCCATGATTGAATCGAATCGCAAATAATGGCCCGGTCCATGCAAAACTCTGGAAGGTTTTCATATTCGTTTTGTTCATTCCCGATATTTCCTGGACTATAAAAAGCGGGCGTGATTTTCCAAATGATTAACAGCTTAGCAGCTAATCCAATAATATATGTTAAATAAAGAGTATACTCTGATGAAATAAAAGACGATTCAATTAATAGTTCAAAGATGCCCATTCACCTCTATTCACATATTTAAGTATAATTGAATGCTGCATTGATAACAATTGCAGATTTTGACCCATTAGCAAAAACTTATTTCTTGTCCATTCTATTGTCACTAAATAGGAATATAATAGTAAAAATGTTTATATATTAGGCTTTTTTATGATACACTCTATCAGGGAGATTAAATTATCTCTAGTTCTCTAAATGAATGGTGGGGTATTTTGTCCTTGTTCAAACAAAAAACAATTATCACGCTTGCCAAACTCCTTGTACCCTTATTCATTTTGCTGTTTATAATGCTTGAAGCAAAAGGGATATTCACTGATTTTAATTGGGCTCTCCTTGAGCTCTATGTTGACCGGCTAACCGTCCGCCGAATATTTTTTATCCTTTTACTGGGACTGGCTGCACTTTTTCCAATGTATTTTTATGATGAAATATTGCAAAGACTATTCAGAATAAGGGTTCCTAAAAAAAAGCTTGTATTTTATTCTTTATCTGCTAACGCATTCTCAAACTTTATCGGACTGGGAGGTGTGGCAGGAGCTACACTCAGGTCCTATTTTTATAAAGATTACCTGACAGGCAGTACACCGTATATCAAAATAATTGCCAAGCTGTCACTATTTTACCTAACAGGCTTGTCTATATTGTCTTGGGTTGTCCTATTTACCGATTTACATTTGTATGATGATGTAAAACTTATAAAGCTCGCAGTCTGGGCTGTCGCTGCATACACACCGCTGCTGCTTGGCATCTACTTTTTTAAGCCGTCATTTTGGAATACGAAGCATATCAAAAAAGGGTTTGCAGGGGAACTGTTGACAGTTTCATTGCTGGAGTGGCTATTTATTATCATATGTATCTGGGGAATTGCCAGAGCGCTGGAAGTATCGATTCCATTTATGGTTTTATTCCCGATAGTCATCATCTCAGCTTGTGCAGGAATTGCAAGTATGATTCCAGGGGGAATAGGGTCCTTTGACTTTGTATTTTTGATCGGACTGGAATCACAGGGTGTTCCGTCAGAACTGGGGCTTTTGATTCTCATGTTTTACCGTCTCAGCTATTATATCGTTCCAGTGTTTATCGGCACACCGTTTATCATGAATCAATTTTGGAATAACGGGATGCCAAAGAACAGCTTTAAACTATAAAAGAGCCTTAATGGGCTCTTTTTTATTTACCAAAGACTTTCTAAAATATCTTTGTTAAATAAGTTTGTATCAATATTGCATTCTTCTGCATCGATTCCATACTGCCAGCCTGCAATCAGTGAGTTTTCCGGAGCTTCAGGTTTATATTCAGGCGCCTGTTTTTTAGCGGTGATTCCTTTATTCGGCGCAGCAGTCCATATAAGTGTGTTATCAAGGAGGGGAGGGTTTTCGGCAGCAGCCTGATCAAAAGCTTTGATCAGGGCCTTTTCCTTATCAAAAATCCCGTAAATGCCAGGTTCATAGGGGGATTCCGACATGGCTTGATACCAGCCTTTTATAAAAGAAGAATCGACAGGATAGTTAGGCTCGATATCCGCAAAAACGGCGACACCCTCGGGTATCCCGAGCTCCTTTGCCAATTGAACAGCTGCTCTTGCTTCACTCTGTCCATTTTTAATGCCTGTTGCATCATTAAATCGATTCCATATCACGAGTAATTTAATATCATTGTCCTGCAGCAGTTTAGCCTCTTCGGATGTAATGCCTGCTGATACACCTTCTTTTTCACCTAAATACCGCCCCCATACTTTAGGAGATCCAAAGTTTTCACGAACACAAGAAAGCAAGTCGCTTGTAGTGAGAGTTGCCGAGTCTACACCCCAAACGACTTCATCAGCCCCGGACTGGCCGTCCTGGTTATTTTCCTTACCCTTACCGCCGCTGCTGTTTTCCTTTTCATTACCTTTTTGACCGGAGTCCTGGTTTATATCAGCTTTATTTTTTATCGTATTGGTTACATTCACATCCACATTTACCTCTATATCATTTGTAACATTATTTTCAATTTGACTATCATCACCATTATTTAAATCGTTGTCGATTGAGTTATTCACATTGGCTTTATTGCCTTTAATATTATTTTTTACTTCATTCGAGATATCACTGTCATGGTTTGTGCTTTGGCCATCCGGAACGTTTTCTGTTTTTGGCGGCTCGGCATCCTTTGTATCCATCAGCGAAAAAGTAAAGAGTGAAATAACTACTGCAAAAAATGCGGTCACAACAAAAGGCAAGAGGCCCCGTCTATCCATATCTCACAGCCCTCCTTGTCAGTTCATGACATCCTATGCGCATGGAGGAGGGTTGGTGATTACAGTATAGGGGGTGAAAATGCTTTCTTATCCTAAAATAACTTCACAGCAACAGACGGTCGGGAAATAATTATAAAATGTTATAACATAATAATACCATTTGTTCAAAATAACGAACAACAGTTGGAGAATGTGTAAAAAAGTCCTAAATGGGTAAATATCCGTATATATTCAGACTGAAAAATTTGCTTAAGCCAATAAACTTCACTACTATAAAAATAATAGGCAAATTTCCATTCATTCAAAATGAGAAAGATGTGAATAGGGAATACTAGCCGATAAGAAATTTATTAGGAAGATTTGTCACAGGAGGTTGCATTATGGACAGGGAATTTGCGGATGACAGTATAGCTTTGCATACTGATTTATACCAGATCAATATGGCGCAGACTTATTGGGAAGACAACATACATAATCGAAAAGCGGTCTTTGAAGTATATTTTAGGAAGCTCCCTTTTGGGAATGGATATGGTGTTTTTGCAGGACTCGAAAGGGTCATCGAGTATATTGAAAATTTCAGATTCACCGAGAGTGACCTGCAGTACTTAAAAAACGAATTGAATTATGCTGATGATTTCCTCGACTATCTGAAAAACATGACTTTTTCCGGAACCATTAAATCAATGGAAGAAGGAGAGCTTGTGTTTGGCAATGAGCCGATTATGCGTGTAGAAGCTCCGCTGGCAGAAGCCCAGATCGTGGAAACAGCACTATTAAATATAATAAATTACCAAACTTTAATTGCGACAAAAGCGACACGAATCAAAGAAGTTATTGGCGATGGGACAGCTATGGAATTTGGCTCCAGAAGGGCTCAGGAAATGGACGCAGCCATCTGGGGAACGAGAGCAGCCTATATTGGCGGCTTTGATGCCACTTCCAACGTAAGAGCCGGCAAGAAATTTGGCATTCCAGCTGCAGGGACACATGCTCATTCTTTTGTACAGGCATATAAGGACGAATACACCGCTTTTATGAAATATGCTGAGACACATAAAGACTGTGTTTTTCTCGTTGATACGTATGATACGCTTAAATCAGGAGTCCCGAACGCCATTAGAGTGGCACGGGAAATGGGAGATCGAATTAATTTTAAAGGAATAAGACTGGATAGCGGGGACTTGGCGTATTTGTCCAAAGAAGCAAGAAAAATGCTGGATGATGCCGGTTTTCATGATACTAAGATTATTGCATCAAATGATCTGGATGAATACACCATCATTAACCTTAAAGCTCAAGGAGCGAAAATCGATATTTGGGGCATTGGCACAAAGTTGATCACAGCTTATGAGCAGCCTGCATTAGGAGCTGTTTATAAACTCGTTTCAATCGAAAATGAAGAGGGCAAGATGACTGACACAATCAAAATAAGCGGAAATCCGGAGAAAGTGACTACCCCAGGACTGAAAAGAGTCTATCGGATTATTAATAAAGACAACCATAAATCTGAGGGAGACTATATTGCTCTGGATCATGAGAATCCTCAAGCTGAACCAAAGCTTAAGATGTTCCATCCAGTTCACACATTCGTAAGCAAATTCGTTACCAATTTCGAAGCGAGAGAATTGCATAAAGAGATTTTTCAGGAAGGAAAACTCACCTATAAAGTTCCATCCTTAAAAGAGATGCAAAGCTTTGCAAAGGAAAACCTTAACGTATTATGGGATGAGTACCGCCGTTCTCTTAATCCGGAGGAATACCCGGTCGACCTTAGCCAGGAGTGCTGGGATAATAAAATGAACATGATCAGCCAGGTAAAACAAAATATAAAGAGCTGAACCTTTAAAAAGAGGGAGGAACCTGCAATGAAGAAACAAAAAGAAATTATGGAAGATTTAAATGTGAATCCAGCAATAGATCCAAAAGAAGAGATAAAAAACAGAATTCAGTTTTTAAAAGATTACCTTGTTAAATCGAATGCCAAAGGGTATGTACTTGGCATAAGCGGTGGCCAGGATTCCACTCTCGCCGGAAAACTTGCGCAGCTCGCAGTAGAAGACTTGCGAAAAGAAGGAAAAGAGGCAACTTTCATGGCAGTCCGCCTGCCATATGGTGTACAGCAGGATGAAGAGGATGCACAGCTGGCGCTTTCTTTTATTCAGGCTGACCGGGAAGTTGTATTTAACATTAAAAATGCAGTGGATGAAGTACAAACCGAATATGACCGTATATTGCCGGAGGAACCTTTAAAAGATTATCATAAAGGCAATGTGAAAGCCCGCATGAGAATGATCGCCCAATATGCAGTTGGCGGCCAATACGGCCTGCTGGTTGTTGGGACGGATCATGCAGCAGAAGCAGTGACAGGATTCTACACAAAATATGGTGATGGCGGAGTAGACGTTCTTCCGTTATCCGGACTGACTAAAAGACAGGGTAAGGCACTGCTTAAAGAGCTTGGCGCAGAAGAAAGACTCTACTTAAAAGTGCCGACTGCCGATCTATTGGACCAAAAACCCGGACAGGCTGATGAAACGGAACTCGGTATTTCATACGATGAATTGGATGACTACCTTGAAGGAAAATCAGTAAGTCCGGAAGCCGCAGAGAAGATCGAAAAACGTTACATCTTTTCCCAACATAAACGCCAGATGCCCGCATCCATGCACGATAACTGGTGGAAATAATGTACACAAAAAGGAAAATCCCTGGGGATTTTCCTTTTACTTTTGAGCTAATTTATTCGAAACCTCCTGATAAAACCTCTGCGGTTCATCCACATTCAGAATAATGCGGCTTGCTTTTCTTTTTATGCCGAACATCAGTTCATAAACTGCCGGCTCCTTCAGTATAATTTCGAACACCGGCTTTTCCTGGATAAGATCAGGCACTCTTGCATCAAATATATCATTCATTTCTTGTCTGCTAAACCTTTCGGGACCATCATAATAGTTGATCTCCTTAATTTCCTCCAAATGAAGGTACATGCTTTTTGAGAATCCGGTTTGCAGCAGCAAATGAGAATTAGTAAGGACGAAAGGGGTTAAACGGGTGGCGTTTATCTCGGCCAGGAAGTACATAATGCCATAAATATTTGGTAGCAGGATGATATATGCCACAATTGCATTCCATGAATGAAGCCAATAATGAAGTCCAATTGATTCAATGACTATCGCATGGATCAACATAATATAAACCGCATTTACACTTGTTTTTTGATGGTAGGTGAATGAGTCTCCATGCTTTATGGAAAGCGTCTTTTTCCATGAAAAAAGGGCGTAATTAAACATAGCGAATTCAGTGACTAATACAGTTACCAACCTATTATTCTGAAAATGGTTCTCAGTCGCCCTCTTAAAATTAAAGAGAAATAGCGAATTAATCCCGTTTAGCCTGTTGTATTCTTTTAATAGTACAGGCAGCTTGGCAAGAATCTTATAGGCAATAAACAGCTCGAGGCCAATAAAAAGTGCTTCAGAAACAACAATTACATAAGGCAAAAAGGCAAACTGCGAAAAATGACTGGCAGGGATAATAAAATAAGCAGCTGCGTATCCCGCTAGAATAACAACCCCCAAATACTTCAGCGAATACCGTTTGCGCAGGATAAGAAAATAGGTCAATAGCGGTACAACAACAAGCAAATCTACCAGGGAGCCAACAGCCGCTCCGTCCGGAACCGGGCCAAAGAGCGAGGTCCTGTACAGAATATAGTTGGAACATAGAATCATAGATAAAAGCACACCAAACACCCGCCACTTAGGCTTTTCCAATGCAATTGTCATAATTATCCACCTCGTTTTAATTATAGCTTATATGAGGGGGGAATGTAATGGAAGTTTTGATGAATATGGACTCAGAGTGCAGCCGTTTGTGGTTTTGTGTCAGAACTTTAGCACGCTTCGGACTCAAGCAGCACCTGTTTGCGTTTTTGTGTCAGAACCCAAGCACGCTTCGGACTCACCCCGCACCTGTTTGCCGGTTTGTGTCAGAACCTAAGCCAGCTTCCGACTCAAGCAGCACCTGTTCGCCGGTTTGTGTCAGAACCTAAGCCAGCTTCCGACTCACCCCGCACCTGTTCGCCGGTTTGTGTCAGAATCTAAGCCAACTTCGGACTCACCGCGCACCTGTTCGCCGGTTTGAGTCAGAACCTAAGCCAGCTTCCGACTCAAGCAGCACCTGTTTGCGATTTTGTGTCAGAACCCAAGCCAGCTTCGGACTCACCCCGCAACTGTTCGCCGGTTTGTGTCAGAACCTAAGCCAGCTTCGGACTCACCGCGCACCTGTTCGCCGGTTTGTGTCAGAACCTTAGCACGCTTCGGACTCACCCCGCAACTGTTTGCGATTTTGTGTCAGAACCCAAGCCAGCTTCGGACTCACCCCGCAACTGTTCGCCGGTTTGTGTCAGAACCTAAGCCAGCTTCGGACTCAGCCAGCAGCTTTTCACTCCTTTGTGTCAGAACCCGGCACTCTCACTGTAACAAACGACTAATACAAGGCACAAACAAAGCCCCAATCACAAAATTGGGGCTAACCACGCAAAACATTACTCTAAGATCCTATAACCCAGCCAAAATTCGATAAGCCCATTCAGTTTTCCCCTCACTCGGAGGCTCAATATCCTTCAGCGGATATTCCAAGCCAAGCGCTTCCCATTTATATACACCAAGCTTGTGGTAGGGGAGAACCTCGATTTTTTCCACATTGTTCAATTCTTTAATAAAACTTCCCAGTCGTTCCAAATCCCGTTCATCATCAGACTTTGTTGGCACCAGCACATGGCGGATCCACACAGGCACCTGATGGTCAGACAGATACCGGGCAAATTGAAGAATGTGGTCATTTGTAAGTCCTGTCAGTTTTTTATGTTTCTCTCTATCAATATGCTTCAAATCTAAGAGCACCAGGTCTGTATAGCTCATAAGCTCTGTCAGCTGATTCTGGAAAAGCAGGGAGCTGGAGCAGCCTCCTGATGAATCTATGGCCGTGTGAATGCCAAGTTTCTTGCATTCTTTAAAAAGTTCTATAAGGAATGGAAGCTGCAGCAAAGGTTCACCGCCGCTGACTGTGATGCCGCCTCCGGAAGCCTCGAAGAAAGGGAGATAGGTTTGCAGGTCATTCATGATTTCCGAAACAGACATTTGCTTCCCAGTTCCAATTTCCCAAGTATCTGCATTATGGCAAAATTGACAGCGCAGGAGGCACCCCTGTGTAAAAATAACATACCGGATGCCAGGTCCGTCTACTGTACCGAAAGTCTCGATTGAATGAATGTTGCCGTGCATGATTATCTTCCTTTCCATAAGCACCGGTGCAGCCGCAGCTGCACCTTGCTAAAGCTTTTTTTGAAGAAGGGGGCCGATAAAAATGGCCCGCCATCCGATTGGTTACATGGATTCATGGAATGTTCGATTGATGACATCAAGCTGCTGCTCTTTAGTCAGCTTAATGAAGTTCACAGCATAGCCTGATACTCTAATGGTCAGCTGAGGATATTCTTCCGGATGTTCCATAGCATCCAGAAGTGTTTCTTTATTAAATACATTGACATTTAAGTGATGCCCGGATTTTATGGCATATCCATCGAGTATGGCTGCCAAATTGTACACACGGCTCTCATCATCCTTTCCAAGTGCTTTAGGGACAATAGAGAAGGTGTTGCTGATGCCATCGAGCGCCTGTTTGTAAGGTAATTTTGCAACAGAGGACAGGGACGCAAGCGTTCCTTTCGTATCTCTTCCGTGCATCGGATTTGCACCAGGGGCAAATGGCTCTCCGGCACGTCTTCCATCAGGTGTATTGCCAGTTTTCTTGCCATATACCACATTCGATGTAATGGTTAAGATCGACATCGTATGCCTAGAGTTTCTGTAAGTCTGATGCTTTCGGAGCTTTTTCATAAACCGTTCAACCAGGTCTACAGCGATGCTGTCGACGCGATCATCATTATTGCCGTATTTCGGAAAATCTCCTTCTGTTATAAAATCAACCACGATCCCATTCTCATCACGGACTGCCTTAACGGTTGCGTATTTGATGGCACTTAGCGAATCGGCCGCAACACTCAAACCTGCAAACCCAGTGGCCATTGTTCTGAGAATTTCAGAATCATGCAGAGCCATTTCGATACGTTCGTAGCTATATTTATCGTGCATGTAATGAATGATATTCAAAGTATTAATATAGAGGTCTGCCAGCCATTCCATCATGAAATCAAACTTCTCCATCACTTCCTCATATTGAAGGACGTCTGAAGTTATTGGAGCATAGGCCGGTCCGATTTGATCCTTAAGGATTTCATCTTTGCCGCCATTAATGCTATATAAGAGAGCCTTCGCAAGGTTGGCTCTGGCTCCGAAAAATTGCATTTGTTTTCCGATTTCCAATGCAGACACACAGCAGGCGATTCCATAATCATCGCCATACTCAGGAAGCATGATATCGTCATTTTCGTATTGAATTGAACTTGTTTCGATTGACATCCTTGCACAATATTTTTTGAAATTCTCAGGAAGCTTGGTGGACCATAATACCGTCAAGTTGGGTTCAGGAGCCGGACCAAGATTTCTAAGGGTATGAAGGAAGCGGAATGAATTCTTTGTGACAAGCGGGCGGCCATCAAGCGCCATGCCGCCTATGGACTCTGTCACCCATGTAGGATCGCCGCTGAATAATTCATTGTAGTCAGGCGTTCTTGCGAATTTTACAAGGCGCAGCTTCATGACAAAATGATCAACAAGCTCCTGCGCTTCCTTCTCGGTAAGTGTCCCGTTCTTTAAGTCTCTTTCTATGAAAATATCAAGAAAAGTGGAAACACGGCCAAGACTCATAGCCGCTCCATTTTGTTCCTTGATGGCGGCCAGATAAGCGAAGTACAGCCACTGGAAAGCTTCAAGAGCATTTCCTGCTGGTATTGAAATATCAAAACCGTAACTGTTTGCCAGCTGCTTCAGTTCCTTCAGAGCCCTGATCTGTTCTGAAATTTCTTCCCTCAATCGAATATTTTCTTCCGTCATTACGCATGAGGTTGACTTCAAATCCGCTTTTTTGGCTTCAATCAAGCGATCAGCCCCATAAAGGGCAACCCTGCGATAATCACCGATAATCCTGCCCCGTCCATATGCATCAGGCAGACCGGTTATAATGCCTGCCTTACGGGCGAGTTTCATTTCATCAGTATAGGCGTCAAACACACCCTGGTTATGTGTTTTGCGGTAGTCCGTAAATATTTTTTCCATATCTTTGCTGGCTTCATAGCCATATGCTTCACAGGCAGCCACAGCCATGCGGACTCCGCCAAATGGCTGAAGTGAGCGCTTAAACGGCTGGTCAGTTTGGACACCTACAATTCTTTCTTTATCCTGATCAAGATAACCAGGTCCATGTGAGGTAATAGTAGAGACGATTTCAGTGTCCATATCGAGCACGCCGCCTTGTTCTCGTTCCTTTTTAGTGAGAGCCATTACTTTTTCCCATAATAGCGAGGTAGCTTCTGTCGGGCCTTCCAAAAATAATTCATCTCCGGAAAAAGGTGCAAAATTCTTTAATATAAAATCTCTAACATCAATTTCACGTGTCCAAATGCCTTCTACAAATCCATTCCATCTTTCCATGTAAGTTCACCTCAAGGGGATTATTGGTGTAACAGTTATTACAATTTTACTATACACTCAATATAACAGATTTAATGTGAAATAAATCACAAAGTTTTTGAACGTATTGTGAAATGTGATGTCTTATACATTTTCAAGGAAAACGTGTACTACAAAACTTCTCGGAATCATAGAGCTGTTATATACAGATGGAACACTTTAATAAAAACAGATAGCAATCACTTTGAAATTCTTACATTCTGCTCCAACAATTACCTGTTTATAAGAATAGAAGAATTTGATTAAATATAAATATGAAAACACTATCAAAACTTTCATTCATTTTAATGTTGTCTGTCGCACTTGTCTTTGGATTCAATTTCGATGCAAAAGCATCAACAGTACATACCGTTCAGCCAGGGGATACGATGTGGAAGATCGCCATGAAGTATCAGGTTGGAGTCACTGAAATAATCAATGCCAATGGGCAGATCTCAAATCCGAACTCCATTTATCCAGGGCAAAAGGTAAATATCCCTTCTCTTTCAAAAGCCACTACAAGCGTTGAAGAACAGGTAGTTCAGCTTGTTAACCAGGAAAGAGCAAAGTACGGATTACAGCCTCTGAAATCAAATTGGGAGCTTGCAAGAGTAGCAAAGTACAAATCTCAGGATATGATCAATAAAAAGTATTTCGATCATAACTCCCCTACATACGGAAGCCCGTTTGATATGATGAAGAGCTTTGGAATTACCTACAAAACTGCAGGGGAGAACATTGCTGCCGGGCAAAAAACGCCTCAGGAAGTAGTAACTGCCTGGATGAACAGTGAAGGTCACCGCAAGAATATCCTATCTGCTAACTTCACAGAAATCGGAGTAGGCTACGCCCAGGGCGGAACTTACGGACACTATTGGACACAAATGTTTATTGGGAGATAAGAAGAAAAGCACCGGATTTCACCGGTGCTTTTGCTATGCTATTAATCTACTACAATATAAGCAATCATCGGTCCGCTATTATCCTTATCCGGATGAGTAAGACAAACAAGGCGGTATACGCCTTGTTTATTAAATTGAAGAGGGACCACTGTTTCTTCAGCTTTCTTTACAACACCCTTAATATCGGTTCCTTCGATGATATAAGGATGCTCCATTCCATTGACTCCCCAAATCTTCAGGTTAACCTTTTCATTTTTTTCAAGAAAAATGGTTCCCGGGTCCCAGCGATACGCTTCAATTTCCTTGCCATCAGGCAGCTTTGCTTTAAACTCTCCTGTAACCATATGGATTTCCCGGACTTTTTCGCCTTCATTCTGGTTGAATACCGATAAACTATCAGACTTTGAAAAAAACCAAAGGGATGCAGAAACTATGACTGAAAATATGATGACAAAGGCAATGATGCTTCGTTTCTTTAATACAAGAAAAGGCATGCTCATGCTCCTTCCAAAAATAGTTGTCCATATATAGATATGCAGGAAGGGCATCATAACTTGTCTACTATTTGCAGGATTTTTCCGAATTATTCTTTACAGCTGCTGAAATATTATTTCATAATAGATTAAAAAAGGATGTGGCAGCATGTACAAAGTACTTGTGGCCAATCGGGATGAGTATGATACAAAGGGTATAGAGTGGCTGTTGAAATCTTCAATGAACGCTTGGGAAGTGGAATCTGCCGAAGATGAAGCAGGGCTAATTAAAAAGCTCGAGACTTTTCAGCCCGATCTGCTGATTTTTGAACTGGATTTGATAAAGGAAGAGAGATATAGCTCTTTCTTAAAAACTATTCAAATTATAGGACCGGAACTTATCGCACTTACAATGGAAGCGACATTTTCACAGGCAAAAAGAGCTATTGACATGGGTGTAGCCGATTTAATATTAAAGCCCATTTCAGCTGATACTTTATTGAAATCCGCACGAAACATTCATAGGCGCCAGAAGCTGAAAATTCCTGCTACTGTAAAAAGCACCCGCATGGTTACTGATAAAGCATTTAATTATCAAAATATATTTTTAGAAGCACCGGAACCGGCAGAACGTTTTCTTTCCCTTGGCATAAAAACTGAGAATATCCTTGAGCTTCCAAAGTTATATGAGTTTCTGCAAAGCTATGGGTTCAAGAAAAAAGTAAATCATTTTATTTTAAGTGACATGGTACTGATAGTTGCTGAAAAATCGGGCATATCATGGAAAGAGGAGAGCGTCAGATTCATGAGGAATTGGCAGGAAACCTCGCCTGAACCAATTGCCATCAGCATTCATACTGGCCAGGATGATCCGAACACACTTAAAAACCATTATGATGCGAACAGAAAATTGATGGAATTAACCTTTTTCAGGGGATTTAATCAGGTAATTGAGGAAGCCTCATTGCCTAAATGGCTTTCAATTGATCCGTTCTTAACTCCCGATGAACAGAGCAGCTGGATTGATTTCCTAAATCAGGCTAATTTAGAAGGGATCAAATCATGGTTTTCCAAAGAGTTTCTTATATTGGAAGATCCATTTCCGGAACCCGGGCTTATCAGAATCAGGCTGACGAGTATTCTTGCGCAGATTCGCAGGCATATGAAGACATTCCGCCTGGCCGAAGGAGAAATGGAGAAGGAATACCTTCGTTTATTCCAGACGATCCTGTATTCGCCCTTGATTTACCGCATTATTAATGAAATGATCAGCTTCATATCTTATGTTTTTGAGAACATTCGATCTGATAAGAAGCTGAAACTGGATCTTTCAGACAGAGTCCAATTCTTTATAGAAACAAATTACTGGGATTCTTCGGTCACCCTTGAGAGGGCAGCTGAATACGCAGATCGGAACCCAAACTATATCAGCTCCATGCTGGCAAAAAAATGCGGAAAATCATTTCGGGAACTCCTTAATGAAACCCGGATCAGGCAATCTGCCAAGCTGCTGCTGGAATCAGAAATGAGCATAAAAGAAATCTCATCTGTCTGCGGTTTTCGAAATCAGCAGTATTTCAATAAAGTGTTCAGTAAAATTAAAGGTATGCCGCCTAATCAATTCAGAAAAAGCCTGAACAAAACCTCCATTTAATTGGGGGTTATATTTTTGTCTATTTTTATAAAAGTACCAATATTAATATAAAGACAAGCGAATTCCAAATAAATAATCTTACATTTTTATAAAATATCAAACCTAATTATTATACTTTTCAGATAGTTATTATTATAAAATTTAAATATGAGATAACACTGGAGGGATAACGATGAAAGCGGAAACAAAAAGAGAAATTAAAAATTATCAAGGCAATGAGCTGCATGCAAAAGGCTGGATTCAGGAAGCGGCACTTCGAATGCTTATGAATAATTTAGACAAAGAGGTTGCAGAGATTCCGGAAGATCTGGTTGTATACGGCGGAATCGGAAAGGCAGCCCGGAATTGGGATTGCTATGACGCGATTGTGAAAACACTCCATGAGCTGGAAGACGATGAAACACTTCTTGTCCAATCCGGAAAGCCGGTGGCGGTATTTAAATCACATAAAGATGCTCCAAAGGTGTTGATTGCCAATTCAAATTTGGTGCCGGCCTGGGCAAACTGGGATACGTTCCATGAGCTTGATAAAAAAGGTCTTATGATGTATGGGCAGATGACAGCCGGAAGCTGGATTTACATCGGAAGCCAGGGAATCGTTCAGGGAACATATGAAACTTTTGCAGAGCTTGGCAGACAGCATTTCTCCGGCTCACTGAAACAAACGATTACGTTGACAGCAGGCCTTGGCGGAATGGGCGGCGCGCAGCCGCTTGCAGTAACCATGAATGATGGTGTTTGCATTGCCATTGATGTAGATGAACACCGCATTGACCGCAGGCTAGAAACGAAATATCTGGATACAAAGGTTTATTCCATTGAAGAAGCTATTAAACTGGCAAAAGAGGCAAAACAGGAAGGACGTCCGCTTTCTATCGGTCTATTAGGCAATGCAGCTGAAATTTTGCCAAAAATGCTTGAAATGAATTTCATCCCTGATGTCCTGACTGACCAGACTTCCGCACATGATCCTTTAAATGGCTATGTTCCAATTGGTTATTCTTTAGAGGAGGCAGCTGTTCTGCGGAAGGAGGATGCTGCCGAATATGTTCAGAAATCAAAAGCGAGCATGGCTGTCCATGTGCAGTCAATGCTTGACATGCAAAAGAAGGGTGCAGTCACATTTGATTACGGAAATAATATCCGCCAGGTTGCAAAAGATGAGGGTGTCGAGAAAGCATTTGATTTCCCTGGATTCGTGCCTGCCTACATCCGTCCGTTATTCTGTGAAGGAAAAGGGCCTTTCCGCTGGGTAGCATTATCAGGAGATCCGGAAGATATCTATAAAACAGATGAAGTGATCCTTCGTGAGTTTGCGGATAATGAACACCTTTGCAAATGGATCAAGATGGCTCGGGAGAAAATTCAATTCCAGGGACTGCCTTCAAGAATTTGCTGGCTTGGTTATGGGGAGCGCGCAAGATTTGGGAAAATTATCAATGATATGGTTGCCAGCGGGGAATTAAAAGCACCGATTGTTATCGGGCGTGATCATCTGGATTCGGGTTCAGTAGCCTCTCCAAACCGCGAGACAGAAGCCATGAAGGACGGCAGTGATGCAGTGGCAGACTGGCCAATCTTGAATGCATTGATCAATGCTGTCGGTGGAGCAAGCTGGGTTTCCGTCCACCATGGAGGCGGAGTAGGAATGGGCTACTCTCTTCATGCAGGAATGGTCATCGTTGCGGATGGCACAAAGGATGCAGAACAGCGTCTTGAACGTGTTCTCACATCTGATCCTGGAATGGGAATCGTACGCCATGTAGATGCAGGCTATGACCTTGCTATCAAAACAGCCAAAGAAAAAGGCGTCAACATCCCAATGATGAAATAAAGATTTCCATTTATGAACTTTGCAAATAGAAGCGAATAATTTGCAAATACACCATGATAATCTGCAAATACACCATGATAATCTGCAAATAGACCAGTCAATTTTGCAAATAAAATTCTTAAACTTGCAAATAACCATTAATATTTTCAATGAGGAAGCCCTCCAATCCGTGAATTCTGCGGATTGGAACTTCCATTTTTTAAGGAGGAGCACAAAATGCACTCAAAACCTATTTTTATCAAACATGCAAATCAGATGATCACCTTAAAGGGCGGCTCCAAACAGCCACTCACAAAAGAAAAAATGAGCGAGCTTCACATTATTGAAGACGGAGCCGTATGGATTGAAGAGGACATAATTAAAGCAGCAGGGACAACAGCGGAACTCCAAGCTGAATATCAGAGCCGGCTTCAGGAAGCTGAAATCATTGATGCCACAGGAAAGATACTCCTTCCAGGACTGGTTGATCCGCATACACACCTCGTATATGCAGGCAGCAGGGAAGAGGAATTCAATATGCGCTTGAACGGGGCAACTTATATGGAAATTATGAACAATGGCGGGGGCATTCACGCAACCACTTCTATGACGAGAAAAGCAACTGAAGAGGAACTGGTAGATGCGAGTCTTGTCCGTCTTGATCGCTTTCTTAAACACGGAGTTACCACGATAGAGGCAAAAAGCGGATATGGACTGGATTGGGAAACAGAGCTAAAGCAGCTGACAGCAGCCCGTAAAGCGAATGAACTGCATCCGGTGGAGGTTGTCCGCACCTTTATGGGAGCACATGCAGTTCCTGCTGAATACAAAGAGAATCCAGATGCTTTTATAGATTTAGTTATTGAAGAAATGCTGCCAAAAGTCGCGGAAGAAAAGCTTGCTGAATTCAATGATATTTTCTGCGAAAGAGGCGTTTTCACACCGGAGCAGTCCAGAAAACTTCTTGAAGCAGGGAAGAAGCATGGACTTATTCCAAAGATTCATGCTGACGAAATTGAACCCTATGAGGGGGCCGAGCTTGCTGCAGAAGTCGGTGCCATCTCTGCGGATCACTTGCTAAAAGCTTCTGATAAAGGCATGGAAATGATGGCTGAAAAGGGAGTAATCGGCGTTCTTCTTCCAGGCACAGCATTCTTCCTGATGGCTGAAGCAGCCAGAGGCCGCCGCATGATTGATAAGGGGGTCCCAGTTGCTTTATCCACCGATTGCAACCCCGGCTCTTCGCCAACCTGCTCCATGCCATTTATGATGAATCTTGCATGCATGCACATGGGACTTACTCCTGCAGAAGCGATTGCCGCTGCTACCATTAATGCAGCACATGCGATTAATCGAGCCGATGAAGTGGGAAGTATAGAAACCGGCAAGAAGGCTGATCTTCTTCTGCTCAATGTGCCGAACTATATGCAAATGCAGTATCACTACGGCATGAATCATACAGACACAGTGATTAAAAATGGGGAAGTCGTCGTTAAAGGAGGAAGCTTATGCTACCAACAATAAATCCTCCCGGGTTTTTTTGGCCGCAAACCGAATTGGGAACTGACGTAAAGGTGAGTGAATGGATTCGCCAAATTCAGAAGGAAGGGGAATTAAAGAAAGAAAATTGGGATGTCGTGCTTTTCGGTGTCCCTCTTTCCCGCTCATCGATCAGTACATCAGGAGCTTCTGAATTCCCTGAATCCTTCAGGAGGTCCTGGAAAGGCTTTTCCACGTACAACCTGGATTTTGAGAAGGATCTCCAAGAACTGAAGGTTGCGGATCTTGGTGACGTGAAGATGCATTTCACGGATATTCCACAATGCCATTCCAATATCAAGCAAACGATGAAAGACGTACGGACGCAATTTCCTGATTCATTCCCAATAGCGATCGGAGGAGACCATTCAATTACAGCCATGCTGGTCAGCGGCCTGAAGGAACTGGAGCCTGATAAAGAAATCGGCATACTCCAGCTGGACACTCACCTTGACCTCAGAAATCTTGAAGACCATGGACCGACAAATGGGACTCCTATCCGAAACCTCATTCAGAACAGCAAAATAAAAGGGGAAAATGTGTACAATATTGGTCTTCACGGCTTTTTCAACAGCCAGTCGCTAGTCCAGCATGCTAAAGAGCATAAGCTCAATTATATTACCCTTAAGGAAGCCAGAAGAAGGGGAATCGAAAAAACGGTTACAGAATCACTTCGGCAGCTTGAGGCAAAAGTGGACAAAATTTATGTCACCATTGACATGGATGTGCTGGATATTGGTTTTGCGCCAGGGGTACCCGCATCTACACCAGGCGGTATGACTACTGAAGAACTTTTTACAGCCGTTTACACTGCGGGACTTTCCTCTAAAACGGAAGCCATGGATATTGTCTGCCTTGATCCAACAAGAGATCACCAGGCACAGCCAACTGTGAAAGCAGGTACATACACCTTTCTGACCTTTTTAACAGCTTTAATGAACAGAAGGTAAGGGGCGCCACACTGCTCCTTGCCTCTAAACTGACGAGGGGGAATGAGAATGGAAAAAGAAACAATGTTAAGTCAATCTCAACAGCCTGCATTAAATCCCAATTCCACTTTTAAAAACAAAGTTAAGTTTTTTCTTTTCAGCTCCATTGGCTTATTTATGTTTTTTGTTCCCGTCACTATAGATGATAAATCCTCCATCATGCTGGACCATTTCGTCACTGCCATTCAGGGTTTCATACCTTCTGCAGTTCCTTACTATGCTTTGCTTGTTATACTGCTTGGCGCCATTTATCCTTTCTGGACAAAAACCTGGAACAAAAACAAAGTCAATATCGGATTCTCCATTTTTAAAGTGATTGGATTCATTACCGCCTTCATGATTGTTTTCGGTTTTGGCCCTGCCTGGCTATTTGACCCGAGCATGGGACCATTTTTGTTTGATAAACTCGTTGTCTCTGTCGGATTGCTTGTCCCAATCGGATCAGTATTTCTTGCACTGCTCGTCGGGTATGGTTTGCTGGAGTTTTTTGGTGTAATTATGCAGCCGATCATGAAGCCGATCTGGAAAACACCGGGAAAATCAGCGATTGATGCAGTTGCTTCTTTTGTAGGAAGCTATTCAATCGGGCTGCTCATAACCAACAGGGTATTTAAAGAAGGAAAGTATAATATCAAAGAAGCAGCCATTATTGCTACAGGCTTCTCAACAGTTTCCGCAACTTTTATGATTGTTGTGGCCAAAACACTGGGATTGATGGAAATCTGGAACACCTATTTTTGGACAACGTTTGCTGTCACGTTCATCGTGACAGCGATTACCGTCAGGATTTGGCCGCTTAAATCAATGAGCGAAGACTATTACAATGGCCAGGAGCCTCCAGCTGAATCCTTCACTGGGAGCCGTCTGCAGGCAGCCTGGAAAGAAGCGATGGATACAGCTGCCCAGTCACCTTCACTATGGAAAAACATCATGGATAATCTAAAAGACGGCTTTGTTATGACTATGTCCATTTTGCCTTCCATTATGTCTGTTGGTTTATTCGGCCTGGTTCTTGCTGAATTTACCCCTGTGTTTGATTGGCTGGGATATATTTTTTATCCTTTTACGGCTCTGGTACAGCTTCCTGAACCATTATTGGCAGCCAAGGCAAGTGCAGTGGGAATTGCTGAGATGTTTCTTCCAGCCTTGCTGGCAGCGGAGGCTGCAATGGTCACAAAATTTGTAATCGGAGTTGTTTCGGTATCAGCCATAATATTCTTTTCAGCACTTGTTCCATGTATTTTATCAACAGAAATTCCTATAACCATTCCGCAGCTCCTTGTCATCTGGGCAGAGAGAACCATCCTGACCATACTGATTGCCGCGCCATTAGCCTATTTGCTGCTTTAACTGGCAATCCCCGCTCACTTCAGCGGGGATTTTTCGCATAGAATTTTCCTCCGCAACCAAACTAACAGAGGAATGAGTCTAAGAATAGCAGGTGATGGAATTTGTACAGGCTGTATACACATAATGACCTTGATGGCGTCGGCTGCGGCATTGTGGCCAAAATCGCGTTTGGTAAAGATGTTGAGGTACGCTATAACTCTGTAATGGGACTTGATTATCAGATTGAAAAATTACTGGAAAACGAAAAAAATATAAAAGATGATTTCTTAATTATCACAGATTTATCTGTTAATGACGAAAATTTGATCCGGCTTGATGATCTGGCAAAAAGCGGCGGTAAAGTCAGATTGATTGACCATCACAAAACAGCTCTTCACTTTAATGATTACAGCTGGGGAAGAGTGAAGGTGCAATATGAAGATGGCAGGCTCACGGCTGCAACTTCTTTGCTGTATGAGTATCTTCAGGAGCATGAACTGATTGAGCCATCTCAGTCCCTCGATGAGTTTGTCGAGCTAGTGCGGCAGTACGATACTTGGGAATGGGACAAAAATGAAAATTGGAAGGCAAAAAGTCTGAATGATTTGTTTTTCATGGTTTCCATTGATGAATTTGAGGAAAAAATGACTGAAAGAATCATGAACTCTGATACTTTCGAATTTGATGATTTTGAACAAAAACTGCTTGAAATGGAAGAGGAAAAGATTGAGCGTTACGTAAGACGGAAGAAGCGGGAACTTATCCAAACGTTCATTGGGGAACATTGCGCAGGAATAGTCCATGCAGAGAATTATCATTCCGAGCTGGGCAATGAACTTGGTAAAGAGTATCCGCATCTGGACTACATCGCAATCTTAAACCTCGGGGGCAAAAAAATCAGTTTCAGGACAATCCATGACCATGTTGATGTATCTGCCGTGGCAGGAAAATATGGAGGGGGAGGACATGCCAAAGCATCGGGCTGTTCAATGGGAAAGGACGCTTTTAAATTATTTGTTCAAGACATATTTCCCCTGGACCCTTTGAGACAAGATGCCTTCAAAAACAAATACAATAATAAAAACGCCAAGCAGGGATCACTTTACGAAAGTAAAAAAGGAGACAAATTTTTTATTTTTGCTGAGGAGGACAACAAATGGATCCTTGAAATGAATGGTAAGCCAATGCAGGAACCCTTCCCGGATTTCCAGAAAGCTGAAAATTTCATTAAAAGAAAATACCAGGCCTGGCTGGTTCATGATGATATTTATGTTGAATTCTTAAAGCGTTTTTATATGAAGGCAAAAAAGTAGCATAAAGAGCAGTCCCTTTGGATTGCTTTTTTGTTTTTAGTTTCAGGCATTTATCTTGAGGACCCGGTCATTACATTCGATTAACTGCTCTTTTTTCATGGAGCCATGCCTTTTTGAGCGTTATTCCTTCCGATTAACTACCGTTTTTCTTGTAGGACCTCTTAGTTTGGACATTATTCCAGCGGATTAACTACCATTTTTCTGAAGGGCCAGCCAGTTTGGGCGTTATTCCTCCAGATAACTCCCTTTTTTCTGAGGCCCGGTTCTAATGGCGTTATACCTCCCAATTAAACACCAGCTTTACCAAAAAATTAAATCTCTTATTTCCTTTGATTATCAAACTTCTCAAATTACGGCATGAAATTTTCAATTGTGTAACAATTTATAATTATGATAGGGATATGCATGGTTTGTTTGATACAATCAGGATGGGATGATTATCGGTTTGAATTGGATGTGTATTTATGAAGAAATTGGTTGCTATGATCCTGCTTTTATTCAGTTTTCCTGCTGGAAACGCAGCGGCTGAGGATACAAAAGAGCCTGAAATGATTAGTGAAGCCGCAATTGTAACAGATTCAGAATCAGGGGCAGTTCTTTATGCAAAAAATGCGGATAAAAAGATGTACCCGGCCAGTCTGACAAAAATAGCAACAGCCATTTATGCCATTGATAATGGCGACTTGAGTGACCTGGCCACAGTCAGCAAAAAAGCAGTGGAGACTGAAGGGACACGAGTGTATTTGGAGGAAGGGGAACAGGTGCCCTTAAAAAAACTCGTTCAGGGAATGCTGATTAACTCAGGAAATGATGCTGCCTGGAGCATTGCTGAGCATTTGGACGGCAATATGGAAGCGTTCTCAGAGAATCTTAATCGCTATCTGAAAGAGAAGGCAGGGTTAAAAAATACCCACTTTGTTAATCCTCACGGTCTGTACAATGAAAACCACTTTACAACCGCAGCTGATCTTGCGAAATTAACCAATTATGCCTTGAAAAATGAGACCTTTAGAGAAATTTTCGGCACAAAGGAATTAAAATGGACAGGAAAGTCATGGGACACTACCATCTTTACTCATCACAGGATGCTCAAAGGGGAGGTTCCATTCGAGGGAGTGACTGGGGG
The DNA here is from genome assembly GCF_023715565.1 of Cytobacillus firmus. Classification (GTDB taxonomy): domain Bacteria; phylum Bacillota; class Bacilli; order Bacillales; family Cytobacillaceae; genus Cytobacillus; species Cytobacillus firmus_C. The sequence goes on from NZ_JAMBOJ010000030.1 coordinate 50,225, forward strand.
AAAGACCGGGTTCGTTGATGAAGCCAAGCAGACTTTAGCTACTTCTGCCGAATATGATTCAATCAAGTTAACCGCTATTGTGTTAAAAGCAGAATATAAGCGGGATATTTATAATGATACAAAAAACCTTTTAAATTATGGACACAGCAACTTTGTAACTGCGGAACTCAGCAGCACTGAGGTTTTTCCTTCTGATGGAAAAACCTATACAACTGGCGGAGTAAATATACCCATTACTTTACCTAAAGGGAACTACGAAGAAATTATTACTGCAAAAGGGAAGCTGCAGATAAAGAATGATAATGGAAGGACCATTCAATCTGTAAAACTTATTGAGGATAAACAGGATGAAGCGGTTTCAAACCAGCTGAAAACAGCTGAGGAGCCTGAAAAAGAAACAACGGGGTACTATGGGAAAGCTGGACTGACCCTTTTGTTCTTTGGAATCTTTATAATTGTTTTAAGAAAAAATCTTAAAGCAAAAGCACGAAGAAGGAAAAGACGGGTTTAAAGCCCGTCTTTTTTTTACATTGAAAAAGACTAAAGAAGTTATCTTTAGTCTTAGGCTCACTATTCGATTACTGCATTCTTTGCTCCACCTGCCGGCATACCTCATCAGCTGAAAGGCCGCTTGCTTCAATGACAGAACCTTTTGTAGATACATCCTGCATACCCATCACATTTGAATCAACACCGCTTACAACACAGCATGAACAGTTCTCAGCATCATGCGCCGACTTCAAGTCAACCACATCATATCCTTTTTGGCGAAGCGCTTCAGAAACATTTGTTAAGGATTGTTCAACAGCTACTCTTTTCGTCAATGTTAACACCTCCTCCGTTTGTTAGATTGGCTTTTGTAATCCATTTTTATTCCACGGATAAAAATAGCCTTAACACGAAAAAGTAAGAAAGGAGGTGTTTAACTATGACCAAACGCAAAAAAGACCCTTCAAAGGCCGGATTAAGTTCTCCAAACGTCGAAGGGCAAGGGACAACCAACATGGAAACAGGGAGCAGAACAGCTTCCTCTGCACGCCATAAAAAGAAAAAACAAGATTTATAACAAACTAAAAGCAGGAGGCTGAACCTCCTGCTATTACTCTTTACTGATACATTTCAGCAACTTGCTTTTGAATGGCTGGATCTTCTAAATACTCATCGTACATCATTTGCTTATCGACAATGCCAGCCGGTGTAATTTCGATAATGCGGTTGGCAATGGTTTGAATGAACTGATGGTCATGTGATGCAAAAATCATAGAGCCTTTGAAATTAATCAGCCCATTATTTAATGCCGTAATGGATTCCAAATCAAGATGGTTAGTCGGCTCATCTAATAGAAGCACGTTAGCGCCGCTCAGCATCATTTTAGATAGCATGCACCGGACTTTTTCCCCACCCGAAAGAACGCTTGCTTTCTTTAAAACTTCCTCACCGGAAAACAGCATTCTTCCAAGAAAACCTCTCAGGAAGCTCTCACTGTCATCTTGAGGTGAGAATTGGCGCAGCCAGTCTACAAGGGTCAAATCAGAGTTCTCGAAGAACTCAGAGTTATCACTAGGGAAATAGGACTGAGAGGTTGTTACACCCCACTTATATGTTCCTTCATCCGGCTCCATTTCACCAGTCAGTATTTTAAACAGGGTGGTTTTCGCCAATTCGTTCGCTCCAACTAACGCTATTTTATCATCTTTGTTCATGATAAAGCTGACATTGTTCAGAACTTTAACACCATCAATTGTTTTAGTGATGCCGTCTACCCGCAGCAAATCATTTCCGATTTCACGGTCAGGTGAAAATCCGACATACGGATATTTTCTTGAGGATGGTCTAATATCATCCAATGAAATCTTATCAAGTAGCTTTTTACGTGAAGTTGCCTGCTTGGATTTAGATGCGTTTGCACTAAAGCGGGCAATAAAGCTTTGCAGTTCCTTGATTTTTTCTTCTTTTTTCTTATTGGCATCCTGAGCCATCCTTTGGGCAAGCTGGCTTGACTCATACCAGAAGTCATAGTTCCCTACGTAAATTTGAATCTTGCCAAAGTCAAGATCGGCAATATGCGTACAAACTTTGTTCAAGAAGTGACGGTCATGGGATACGACAATAACAGTATTCTCAAAGTTGATCAGGAATTCCTCAAGCCATTGAATTGCCTTGATATCCAAATGGTTTGTCGGCTCATCCAGCAAAAGAACATCCGGTTTGCCAAAAAGGGCCTGAGCAAGCAAAACTTTCACTTTTTCAGAACCGGAAAGATCAGCCATTTTTTTGTCGTGAAGCTCTTCTCCGATTCCAAGTCCCTTCAGCAAAATAGCTGCTTCAGATTCAGCTTCCCAGCCATTTAATTCTGCAAATTCACCTTCAAGTTCAGCAGCCTTCATGCCGTCTTCATCTGTGAAATCAGCCTTCATATATATAGCATCTTTTTCCTGCATTACTTCATAAAGACGTGCATGTCCCATGATGACTACTTTTAATGCTTCATGCTCTTCGAACTCAAAATGGTTCTGCTTCAGAACAGCAAGGCGTTCGCCGGGACCTAAATGAACACTTCCGGATTGCGCCTCAATTTCACCTGATAAAATTTTAAGAAAAGTTGATTTACCTGCACCATTTGCTCCAATCAATCCATAGCAATTGCCAGGTGTGAATTTAATATTAACGTCTTCGAATAGTTTGCGGTCACCGTAACGAAGACCTACATTACTGACAGTTATCATATTGTTTTTATTCCTCCAAATACATAATCCATAAAATTATAACACTTTCAGCGCATAATCGCGAATTCTTGTTCTTATCACGTAACTTCTAAGGTAAAAGTTTAGAGAATTAACAGGAAGCAGAAGGAAAAAGTCGAATACATAAAGATTATAAAAGGATGAGAGGAAGTGCAGTAATTATGGAATCTCTTTTAAATACAGAGGTGAAGTTAAAACCTTTCAAGTTCACCATTGAAAGGGGAAAAATCAAAGAATTTGCGATGGCAATTGGCGACAAAAACCCTATTTATTATGATGCTGACACTGCTAGAAAAGAGGGGTATCGTGACATTCCCATCCCGCCAACATTTCCTACAGCCATTGAGATGTGGGGAGGCATGGATTTCGAAACCCTAATTGAGCTATTCGGACTTGACCCTCTCAAGGTTCTTCACGGGGGCCAGGAATATCGCTATATAGGAGAAATTTGTGCTGGCGATACAGTAACCGCGATCCCGAAAGTAATTTCTTCTTTTGAAAAGAGGAACCTGCGATTTATTACAATTGGTATTCAGTACAAAAACCATGATGGAGAAGATGTTCTCTATGCAGAATCCACCATTATTGAAAGAGGGGGAAGCAAAAATGAGTGAGCTGAAAATGATTCATAAACCAGAAATCACACATACACAGCTGGTCAAGTATGCAGGAGCATCCGGAGATTTCAATCCGATTCATACAGTAGTCCCTATAGGAGAAAAGGCCGGATTGGATGGAGTGATCGCCCACGGGATGCTTATCATGGGAATGGCAGGCGAAGCACTGGCTGAGTGGTTTCCAAGAAAGGACCTGAGAAGGTTCAAAGTGCGCTTCAGCAAAATGACACGGCCCGGCGAGAAACTGACAATAGAAGGGAGGGTGACAGGAGAGAAATGGGAAGAGGACGAAAAAAGGCTGACCGGAGAAGTATCAGTTAAAAATGAAGCTGGTGAGCAAAAGCTTTCCGGCAGGTTCGAATTCAAAATTGAATAATAAAGGAAGGAATGTCTATGGAAGGCAATATCGGGATCAAGCATCGGCCAAAAGCAAAGTGGAAGAAGTACTCGCTTTGGAGCATTGCTATCATATTAGTGCTGCTGGCTGCTGCCTTTTTCATTATGTATGGTTTATTGTCACGCTCTCTGCCTAAAACAGAGGGAGTAATCAAAATAAGTTCCCTATCTGAGGAAGTAAAGGTCAATCGCGATAACAGCGGAGTCCCGCACCTGATTGCTGCCAATGAAAGGGACCTTTTTATTGCCCAAGGCTTTGTCCAGGCACAGGACCGCCTTTTTCAGATGGATTTAAGCAGGCGTCAGGCATCGGGAAGATTGAGTGAAGTAATAGGAGAGGCTACTGTTGAAAATGATAAATATTTTAGAACCCTTGGTTTGAGAAGAGCTGCAGAAGCATCCTATGAAGCATATTCCTCAGATGCAAAACAGATTTTAAGCTGGTATGCGGAAGGAGTTAATCTTTATATAAAAGAAGTTATAGAAAATGGAAAAATCCCTGTTGAATTTTCCATACTCGGCTATGAACCGGAAGAATGGTCTCCTGTGGATTCGCTTACTATTGGCAAATACATGGCATATGATCTTGGCGGACACTGGGAAAGCCAGGCATTCCGCTATTATCTCCTTCAGCATTTTCCGGAAGATAAAGCATATGATTTATTCCCCTCCTATCCGGAAGAAGCCCCATACATAATAGGAAAGCACGACTTAAATATAGAAAAAAGCTTTGCATCTGTCATTACGCCTCCTGAATATAACGGAAGCAATAACTGGGTGGCAGCCGGCAGTAAAACAGCATCCGGAAAGCCTATTTTGGCTGATGACCCTCATTTATCACTGAGCACACCTTCGATCTGGTATCAGATGCACCTGGAGTCCCCTGAAATGAATGTCAGCGGTGTCATTTTTGCAGGAATCCCAGGCATCATACTCGGTCACAATGAAGATATTGCATGGGGAGTAACCAATACAGGACCAGATGTTCAGGATTTGTATATTGAAAAAAGGAATCCTGCCAACATAAATGAGTTTCTATTCAATGAAAAGTGGGAAAAGGCTGAAGTAATAGATGAACCAATTAAGGTAAAAGGCAAAGAGCCAATTAGCTATAAAGTAACGATTACACGCCACGGACCTGTGATTTCGGAATTTGCAGGAGACAGCGGAAAGGATACCGTTCTTTCCTTGCAATGGACAGCACTTCAGCCATCAAAAGAGCTGGAGGCCATTCTAAAAATGAATAAAGCTTCAAACTGGAATCAGTTTGAACGAGCATTGGAGTTATTCCACACACCTGTCCAAAACTTTGTATTTGCTTCTCCTGATGGAACAATAGCTTATAAGGCTAATGGTAAAATCCCAATCAGAAAGAAGGGAGACGGATTGCTGCCGGTGCCCGGCTGGTCTGATGAATATGAGTGGAAAGGCTACATCCCTTATGAACAGCTTCCTAAAACTGTCAATCCCGAAGAAGGCTATATCTCAACAGCAAACAATAAGGTGATGGATGACAGCTACCCTTACCACATCAGTCATGATTGGGCCCAGCCATATCGGCAAATGCGCATTCAGGAATTTCTGAAAAGCAAGGATAATCTTACAGCTGAAGATATGATGTCACTGCAAATGGATCAAATAAACCTGCAGGCAAAGGAATTCCTACCGATTTTCCTGTCCGGAATAAAAGAACCATCAACCGCTCTTGAAAAGGATGCTTTAACGATCCTGAGTAAATGGGATTATATTGACAGCAAGGATGAGGCAGCCCCTCTCATTTTCAATCTTTGGATGAAAAGCATAGCCGATGTACTTTTTGAAGATCAGATATCACCCCAAATGAGGAAGCTCTTCAAAGGCCAAAAGCAAACAGTGGATGAATTATTGAGAAATGCAGCAAATGGACGGGAAAGCATTTGGATTGAAGAAAAGGGAGGATTGCAGGAAGTCCTTTCCCAATCATTGAGTATAGCGGTAATAGAAGCCGAAAATCTTCAAGGAAGCAGTCCGACTAAGTGGAAATGGGGTAACTATCATCAATTAGCTTTTTCCCACCCGCTTTCGAATGTAAAACCTTTAAACTATTTGTTTAATAGAGAAGGACGAATTCCTGTTGGCGGCAGCTCAGTCACTGTGCAGGCGGCAGCAAACAAAGACGATGGCACTGTGAATCATGGAGGATCCTGGAGATTTGTGGTTGATACACAAAACATGAACACCGCCTACCATCTGGTAGGACCGGGGCAGTCCGGACATCCCTTAAGCCAGTGGTACCACGATCAGATGAATGACTGGGCAGAAGGTAACTATCATAAAACATCCCTCACTGAAGAAAAAAACAGTTATACACTTTTATTAAAACCTTGAAAAAGTATAAAATGTTTCTTTTTGTTCATAGTTTTTTCATAAATTTCATGTAAAATATTAATCATACAGGCAGGGAAAAAGGAGTTTTTTAGATGGCTAAAAAACAGCTGGTTGATTTAGTAAACCGATTAAAGAAATCCGGTATTAAAGTAAGCTTCTCTAAACCAAGATCAAAAACTTTAATACTCATTGACCAAAACAAAAATTTATCTTCTTCTACGAACTAGGTTAAAAAAAATGGCGGACCCTAAAATCCGTCATTTTTTTTTGTTATATTTGCTTCATTATTTTTTTGAAAACTTCATTCCTGTCAAAATCTTCTCCCATAGGAAACTTCTTAATAAATGTATTATTTTCGTCAAGCAAATATACAAAAGTGCTATGAACATAGAAGCCATCGCCGGGATCACGATACTGAAATTGGAAAGTGTTTGCGAGCTCCTGAATCTCTGCCTGATCCGTTTTCAGTGTATCAGGATCTGCAGTTAGAAAAAGCCAATTCTCATCGTTTTCGATGTCAAACGTACTTCTGTATTTTTTAAGAACATCTGCGGTGTCCCGATAAGGATCGATCGTTACTGTAATGAATTGTACTTTGTCCCCAAATACGCCTTCATTAGTAAGATCACTTTTCAGGAGATTCATCCTTTGGGTAGTTGTCGGACATATATCCGGACAGTGCGTATAAATAAATTCAACAAGCTTCAGTTTTTTATCAGATTTGGAAAAGTCGTATACCTTCTCATCATCTGTTAAAAGTGTAATATGATCAGGGATCTTTGATGTCAAATCACGGATGATAAAAAATGAAATGCCGGCAGCAATGCCAAATAATACAATAATAGCGGAAATCAAATATATTTTTTTCATTATTTCCCCTCCCAATATAAGGATAAATAATATCCATCTAAAATCCTATGGATAATCTGTGAACTTATTCATAATAGGGGGAATTTCAAATAAAAAAAGGAACCCCGAAAGGTTCCTTTTGATGATTCGGCTATTATTTCATTGAGATCCATACACTCTTAACTTCTGTATAGTTATCAAGAGCATATGAGCCCATTTCACGGCCGATACCGGATTGCTTATAACCACCAAATGGAGAGGCAGCATCGAAAGTGTTGTAGCAGTTCACCCAAACTGTACCAGCACGAAGTTTATTGGCCACATAGTGTGCATTTGCCACATCACGAGTCCAAACTCCTGCAGCTAATCCATATTCGCTGTTATTGGCACGGTTAATTAATTCGTCAATGTCATCATAAGGCATTGCCGAAATAACCGGTCCGAAGATTTCTTCCTTCGCAATTGTCATTTCGTCATTAACATCTGCAAAGATAGTAGGGGAGACGAAGTAACCTTGCTCCTGAGGCTTATCTCCTCCTGCTACAAGCTGAGCACCTTCGCTTAAGCCTTTTTCAATGTATCCAAGAACTCGGTTTTGCTGCTCAGCAGATACAAGCGGGCCAATTTCTGTGTCAGCATGAATTCCGGCACCCTGCTTGATTTTTTTAGCATGTGAAGCCATGTCAGCTACAACATTATCAAACTGCTTCTTTTGAATGAAAACACGGGAGCCGGCACAGCACACCTGTCCCTGGTTGAACATAACACCGTTAAGAGCTCCAGGAATTGCCTTAGATAAATCAGCATCCGGCAAGATAATGTTCGGAGATTTGCCGCCAAGCTCTAGTGTAACCCTCTTCAGAGTTTTTGAAGCATTGGACATAATCCGTTTACCTACTTCAGTAGAACCAGTAAACGCAATTTTATCTACCAGCGGATGGTCAACAAGCGGCTGTCCAGCTGTTTCCCCAAAACCAGGAACAATATTTATAACCCCTGGAGGGAAGCCTGCCTGATCCATTAACTCAGCAAGATATAAAGCGGAAAGAGGTGTCTGCTCCGCTGGTTTAAGAACTACTGTACAGCCTGTTGCAAGGGCAGCACCAAGCTTCCACATTGCCATTAGGAGAGGGAAGTTCCAAGGAATGATTTGCCCCACTACACCAACAGCTTCATGGCGGGTATAGTTGAAGAATGGCCCGCTGACAGGAATAGTCTGTCCGACAATCTTCGTAGACCAGCCCGCATAGTAGCGCATATGTTCAATTGCCAATGGGATATCGGCATTTGTTGTTTCACGGATTGGCTTACCATTATCCAATGTCTCAAGCTGCGCTAATTCTTCACTGTTTTCTTCCATAAGATCAGCAAGCTTGTACATCAGGCGGCTGCGCTTGGAAGCGCTCATTTTAGACCATTTTCCTTCATCAAACGCCTTTCGGGCTGCTTTTACTGCCAAATCAATATCCTCTGCACCTGCTTCAAAAACAGAAGCCAGAACTTCTCCTGTCGCCGGGTTATACGTATCAAACGTTTTCTGTGATTTACTTTCTACAAATTCACCATTGATATATAATTTCTTCTTACCGCTTAAGAACTTTTCTACCTTTTCTTTTAAACCTGCCGTTAATTGACTCATATAATTCCTCCTCAAAATAGTAGTCTATGTATTTCATGGTGCAAAACATTAGAAGAATACCATTGTTAACGCTTACATTATTACTTTAACATTAACAAAAATATAAAATCAACTCTGAATTAAAGTAATTTTCAGATAACATTCGACAATTCTCGCCTTATATCAAAAAAAATGAGGCTGGGACAAATCCCACCTCTGAAATGAAAAAGCCGGTGACATTTTACGACGAGTAAAATGTCACCGGCTTTGATTGTTTTTGAAAAAAATAAGGACCACTTCTGATACAATTAAGTTACCACA
>NZ_JAMBOJ010000031.1 GCF_023715565.1 Cytobacillus firmus
GAATTTAAGGAAATTCACTGCCAATCACTGAGAGCATAGCAATTCTTACTACTAAAAATAGAAAAAGATGAATTTGAATGTGCTCAAATTCATCTTTTTCACTATTTGAAACTAGTTATGTCCCAGCCTCTTCTCTTTAAACAGCAGTTAGAGCATTTATTATAGTATCCTCTTCTTCAGGAGTTACTGTCCTAAGGTCAATCAGAATTTCTTCCTTTTGAATCCTGACTATTATGGAGGAATTAATCCTTAATTGGCGGCCGATATGATCTGCTGAATACTTAAGGTGTTTTAAAACAGCAATCCAGGATGGAAGCTTTACCTCAGGCATCGTGCCTCCTCCCACCTGCCCTGTACTCTGTCTCATTGAGCATACATAATCGTTTCCGGCGACTTGTAATCTGTTAATGAATTGGGACGTTCTTACTTTGAGTTCGTCACTGGTCATCAAAACATCATGGACCACCGGAATATTTTTGAGACCCTCTTCGCCTTTTAAGTAATCAATAAGAGTGCCTTCAAGAGCAGCTATTGTCATTTTATCTACACGGAGAACCCGGGCAAGCTGGTGTTTTTTCAGCTTTTCGATTAAATCCTTTCTTCCGGCAATAATTCCTGCCTGAGGACCGCCTAAAAGCTTATCTCCGCTGAAAGAAACGATATCGGCCCCCATTTTTAATACATCGCTGACTGCTGGTTCATTTCCGATTCCTTTGCTTTTAAAATCAAATAGTGCACCGCTGCCCAGATCTTCATAAAATATGAGGTTTTTTTCTTTTGATAAGCTGGCAAGTTCTCCGGTGCCGACTTCTTTCGTAAAACCAATAATTTTAAAATTGCTCGTGTGTACCTTCATAATCATAGCTGTATCTTCATTTATCACTTTTTTATAATCTTCCAGGTGGGTTTTATTTGTTGTTCCCACTTCAACGAGCTTTGCCCCGCTCTCTTCCATTATACTTGATACCCTGAAGGAGCCTCCGATTTCAACAAGCTGTCCACGGGAAACGATTACTTCTTTTTCATCCGCAAGAGCTCTTAAAATGAAATAAACGGCAGCCGCGTTATTATTGACTGCCATGGCTGCTTCTGCACCTGTCAGTTCTTTGAGCAGATTTTCCAGATGACTATGCCTTGATCCCCGTTCGCCTTTACCCAGATTATACTCCAAATTGGAATAGTTCATAGCTGCTTCAAGCATATGATCTGCTGCAGACTTGCTTAACCGTGCCCGGCCAAGATTAGTGTGAAGAACAGTGCCAGTAGCATTAATAACCCTTTTAAGTGTATAGCCATACCGAACAGAGATTACCTCTTCTGCTGTTTGAAATATAAGGTCCGTAAACTTTTCCGTACCGGGCTCCTCACCGGTCCAATTCCCTGCAAGAATAGTATTCCTAATATCAGAAATTACCTCTTTCACCATGTTGGTTGTATGTATAAAGTCAAGTCCATACTGTTTCATTAAATAAATAAAACGCCGGTCTTTTTGCAGTTCATGTACCGGCAAAATTTTTCTGACTGTACTCTTCATAATATCCCTCCAGCATTTGCCCCGTTATTATACCATTTTTCACTAATTCGCATAAAATGAATACTATAGAAGGAAACAAGGGGGTTTTGAAGTTGAACAAAAAGGAAGATTTCCATCCGTTTAATTTGAGTGAATTGGAAAAATGGATGGAGGATTATTACCTGGACCCGCTTTCCTCTTATTTGGATCAGATAACATTCCGCATCGACTTATACGATACAGAAACACAGATTATTGTTGAGGCACTTTTAACGGGGTGTGCCTCAAAAGATGTAACCGTTTCCTTATATGATGACACCGTAATTATCAAGGCTGCTAAAATAGATGAGACAAAAGCAGTTCGGCGCGGACAACCATGCATGCGAAAAGTTAAACTGCCTTTCTCCGTTATAAATAAAATGGTTCGTGCAGATTTTGCAAATGAGATATTAGAGATTTTTATTAATAAATATGAAGCAGGACCGGGATTCAATAGAGAGATAATCATCGATTGATAAACTGAGATAGGGGTTGCCTTTACCCTTTATTTACATAGAACAGCAAAAAACCTCCTCCCACCGGAGAAGGTTTTTTGCTGTTATTTCTGCATTTTTTCGATGATTTCTTTGGTTTTAGGAAAAACACCTGTATCCAGCTTAGAATAAATCTTTACTCCATTGACTGTTACTTCGAAAGCTCCTCCCTTGCTTGGAACCAGTTCCATTTTCGAGATCTCAGAATGAAAATGCGTAAATAGCTCTTCCGCGAAACTCGCGGCTTTAGGTGCGTAGTTTCACATCATGCAAAATTCAACTTTTACTTCATATGCCATATTTTAACCCCCATGTGTTATTTGTTAGAATGTAAGTATATAGACATTCTAGTATAACTGTTTTATTACTGCAAATCGATTTGTTTTTCCTTCTAAATAGAAAGCAGAAAATATATGGAGTGATTTGATGGATGCACAAAAATACTTGCAGCGAATTAAAGTTTCGGCTGAACGTAATCTGAATCTTGAATTTCTGGCAGATCTTCAAAGCGGGCATATGCTCAATATTCCTTTTGAAAACCTGGATGTGACACGAAAAATCCCTATAAGACTGGACACAAATTTGTTTTCTGAGAAAATACTGGAACGGATCCGGGGAGGCTTTTGCTATGAATTAAACGGTCTGTTTCAACTTCTCCTGTCAGAACTGGGATTTCAATCACATCTTATTTCCTGCACCGTTAAAAAGCCTGATGGATGGGCCAGAGAAGATTCTCATGCCGCCATATTGGTTTATATGCACCAACTTCCGTATTTGGTTGATGTGGGGTTTGGTGATTCCGTCAGACAGCCTCTGCCACTAACAGGTGAGGAAAAAACTGATGTCAGCGGAACATACAGGATTAAAGCGACAGCTGAAGGAAAGTTTGATCTTCAGCGTCTTGAGAATGACAATTGGAAAATTCTATACCGTTTTTCTGATAGGCCGGTGCAGCTTGACGACTTTCATGATGCCTGTTTATTTAATCAGACTTCACCTGAATCCCATTTTACACATGGAGATCTGGCAACTATAGCTACAAAGGAAGGCCGTACTACACTATCAGGATTAACTGTTACCAAGTCTGAAGAATCCGGAAAAAATAAATTTGAACTTACCGAAGAGGAAAAAAGGGAATTTCTTCTCAGCCATTTCAAAATAAAATTATAAAAGGGACAGCCTGGCGGCGTCCCTTTTAATATGATTATAATTTTGTTCTTAATTTATCAAGCATATCAGCAGTCATTTTTGCTAAATCAAATTCTGCTTTGAATCCCCACTCTTTTCTTGCTGTTGAAGCATCAATCGAATTCGGCCAGCTGTCTGCAATTCCCTGGCGTACAGGATCCACTTCATAGGAAATTTCAAATCCCGGGATATGCTTTCTGATTTCAGCCGCAATCTGTTCAGGTTCAAAACTCATTGCTGTTACATTAAAGGAGTTGCGGTGGATGAGTTTGTCTGCATCAGCTTCCATTAAATCAATAATGGCATTCAGCGCATCTGGCATATACATCATATCCATATATGTGCCTTTGTCGATGTAGGATGTATAGCGGCCATTTTTAATGGCTTCATAATAGATCTCAACAGCGTAATCAGTCGTTCCGCCCCCTGGTGGAGTTACATAGGAGATTAAACCAGGGAACCTCAAGCCTCTGGTATCCACACCAAACTTGTAATAGTAGTAATCCGACAGCAATTCGCCTGCAACCTTATTCACACCATACATGGTAGTTGGACGGTGAATCGTATCCTGTGGAGTGTTGTCTTTAGGTGTAGAAGGGCCAAATGCACCAATGGAGCTTGGCGTAAAGAATTGTGCATTGCACTCTCTTGCTGTTTCAAGTGCATTCATAAGCCCGCCCATATTTAAATTCCATGCAAATACCGGGTTAGCCTCAGCTGTAGCTGATAAAAGAGCAGCCATATGAATAACTGTATCAACATTATATTTCTTTGCTGTGTCCATCATTGATTTTGCATCGGTAACATCAACCATTTCAAATGGTCCTGAATTAGCAGCCTCAGAATCATTTTTTCTGATGTCTGTTGCGATAACATTATCCGTTCCGTAGGTTTCTCTTAATTTCAAGGTAAGTTCAGAGCCAATTTGACCTAATGCTCCCGTAATCATAATGCGTTTCATAGTATTCCTCCACGTTTCCTCTTTGCCTTAGCTTGTATATATTGCCGAACTTAAATAATTCCCATTTCCTTGCCGACTTTTTCATAAATTGCAATTGCCTGATCCAGCATTTCTTTCGTATGTGCTGCAGTTGGCATGTTTCTGACACGGCCCGTTCCCCTTGGAACAGTCGGGAAGACGATTGATTTTGCATAAACGCCTTCTTCATTTAGCTTTATGCTGAATTCCTGTGTTTTTACTTCATCCCCAACAATACAAGGAGTAATCGGCGTTTCGCTGTAGCCTATATCAAAGCCTAATTTTTGCAGCCCGTCCTTAAGATAGTTGGCATTTTCCCATAACTTTTCATTCAGTTCAGTGCTTTCCATAAGCATTTCAATAGCTTTCGTGCTTGCTGCTACATCCGCAGGTGTTAAAGATGTAGAGAATAGGAATGGTCTGCTGCGTACTTTCAGCCAATCAATTAAATCCTTTTTACCGGCCACATATCCACCAACAACACCAATTGCCTTTGAAAGTGTGCCGATCTGGAAATCGATTTTGTCGGAAAGGCCGAAGTGCTTAACAGTGCCTGCTCCCTTTCCTAGAACTCCTGAACCGTGTGCATCATCCACATATGTTATCAGATCGAACTCTTCTGCAATTTCCACAATCTCAGGAAGCTTCGCGATATCCCCATCCATTGAGAAAACTCCGTCAGTAATAACCATGATTTTGTTGTACTGCCCAGATTCTTTCGCTTCCTTCGCTTTAGCTCTTAAATCTTCCATGTCAGAATGATTTACGCGAATAATCTTGGCTTTGGATAAGCGGCATCCATCAATGATGGATGCATGGTTCAGCTCATCCGACAAAATCGCATCATTTTTATCCATGACAGCAGAAATAGCAGCCATGTTACAATTAAATCCGGATTGGTATGCGATAGCTGCTTCTGTATGTTTGAATTCAGCCAGCTTTTCTTCAAGTTTCGTGTGAAGTTCAAGCGTTCCATTTATCGTGCGGACAGCACCTGCTCCAACACCAAATTTTTCAATTGCTTCATTTGCGGCCTTTTTTAGTCTTTCATCAGTCGCCAAGCCTAAATAGTTATTGGATGAAAGATTAATCAGTTCCCTGCCGTTGATTTTGATTATTGGACCATTAGGGCTTTCCAGTGGGTCGATTACGTTGTAAAGTCCTCTATCCTTTAAATCCTCCAGGTTTTCCTGTAAAAAAGCATCTAAAATTTTGCTGGTCATATCAGTATCCCCCAGTACTTTTTTATCGATTGTCGCTAACTCATATACAACTGTATTTTCAGAGCGGACATTTTTAAGCTAACAAACATAGCTATGTAAAGGCTTTTCCAACTTATACTTTAACACATTTTTTCATTTTGTACACTTATGAAGGACAGATTCCTATTAGTGTTTCTTTGAAATTCCTTTAAAACAGTTTTCCCTATTATCTAGAAAAAATTTAACTGCAAATTTAGCTGAATTGAATAAATATACACACAATTGATCTGTTTACTCTATGATTGCACAGGGAACCTATCAAACATAGAACTATAGGTCAGGCATTAAGCCTTTGGAGGTATTTATTATAATGAAACATCCGCTAAATGTAACTTCGGAAATTGGAGAATTAAAGACGGTCCTTCTGCATAGGCCGGGTAAGGAAATCGAAAATCTTACGCCTCAGTATTTGAAAAGACTTTTATTCGATGATATTCCCTTTTTGCCTGCCATTCAAAAAGAACATGATTATTTCGCAAATATTTTAAGCAACCGGGGAATTGAGGTCTTATATCTCGATAAATTGATGACAGAAGCTATACAGCAGGACGAGGCAAGATTGGCTTTCATTGAAAAGGTTTTATGGGAAAGCCAATCTAATATCAATGGTTCCTACGATACAGTGAAAGAGTATCTCTTATCACTTCCTCCTGATGAACTGGTTAAGAAAGTGATGGCCGGTGTCGTTAAATCGGATATTGATCAGGATAAGAAAATTCATCTTCATGAAATGATGCCGGACCATTACCCTTTTTATCTGGACCCGATGCCGAACCTCTATTTTACACGGGATCCGGCTGCGGTTATAGGTGAGGGTATTACCATTAATCGAATGCATGAGCCTGCGAGGAGAAGGGAATCCATTTTTATGGACTCCATCATGAATCATCACCCTCGTTTTAATAAACATGAGATTCCTGCTTTCTTTAAGCGTGATGATCTGTACTCCCTTGAAGGCGGAGATGAACTGATTTTAAGTGAAGAAGTGGTCGCCATCGGTGTTAGTGCAAGAACTTCAGCACAAGGAATTGAAAAACTTGCACGGGAGTTATTCTCCCGTCAGGATGCCATTAAAAAGGTTGTGGCAGTTGAAATCCCTAAGATTCGCGCATTCATGCACCTGGATACGGTTTTCACCATGATTGATCATGATAAATTCACCTACCACCCTGCTATTGAAGACAGAGATGGCAGTATGAAGATTTATATACTGGAACAGGAGAATAATTCAGAAACTCTTAAGATTACAGAGAAAAACTCACTGAAAGAAACATTGAAAGAAGTCCTTCATCTTAATGAACTAGTGTTAATCCCCTGCGGCGGAGGCTGCCCAATTGCAGCGGCACGCGAACAATGGAACGACGGCTCCAATACACTCGCTATTGCTCCCGGTGTAGTTGTGACATATGATCGAAACTATGTCTCAAACGATGTCCTCCGGCAAAATGGGGTTGAAGTCATTGAAATTCTTAGCTCAGAGCTTTCAAGAGGCCGTGGCGGCCCAAGATGTATGAGCATGCCGATCATAAGGGAAAATATCAGCTGAAAAAACGGGCGGTCCTAACCGTCCGTTTTTTTGTGTTTCAGTTCCTCTTCCTTCCTCTCCCCCTGTTCCAAAAAACAAGTTCTTTCAGGAAAAAAAGAAAATATACATATAGTAACGCCCTTTAGAAACAAGCTACCCGTGCCCTATTATATCATTTACTTATTAGTAATATGTATTTATTTATAATAATTATAAAAAAGTATTGATTTTACTTTGAGAAATGTTATCATTAAGATTATAAGCAAGTTATAAAATTTTTATGAGGTGATTTTTAAATGACAAAAAAGAATAATCTCTCTACAAGCTGGGGTGCCCCAGTTGGCGACAACCAAAATTCAATGACTGCAGGTTCTAGAGGGCCAACATTGATTCAAGATGTACACTTGCTGGAAAAGCTCGCTCATTTTAATAGAGAACGTGTGCCTGAGCGAGTTGTTCATGCAAAAGGTGCGGGTGCACATGGTTATTTTGAAGTTACAAATGACCTCACAAAGTATACAAAAGCTGCATTTCTATCAAAAGTAGGTAAAAAAACGCCTTTGTTTGTCCGTTTTTCAACTGTTGCGGGTGAACTGGGCTCTGCTGATACAGTTCGCGACCCGCGCGGCTTTGCTGTTAAGTTCTATACAGAAGAAGGAAACTATGATCTTGTAGGAAACAACACGCCTGTATTCTTTATCCGGGATGCCATCAAATTCCCTGACTTTATCCATACACAGAAGCGTGATCCCAAGACACATCTGAAAAACCCGACAGCTGTTTGGGATTTCTGGTCCCTGTCACCTGAATCACTTCATCAGGTTACCATCTTAATGTCCGACCGCGGCATCCCTGCAACTTTAAGGCATATGCATGGGTTCGGAAGCCATACCTTCAAGTGGGTAAATGCTAAAGGCGAAGGAGTCTGGGTGAAATATCACTTTAAAACAGAGCAGGGCATTAAAAACCTCAGTCCTGAAGCTGCAGCTAAAATAGCTGGCGACAATCCGGACTACCATACAGAGGACTTATTTAATGCAATTGAGAATGGAGACTACCCATCGTGGAAACTTTGCGTGCAAATTATGCCTCTTGAGGATGCAAATACGTACCGTTTTGACCCATTCGATGTTACTAAAGTGTGGTCACAAAAAGATTACCCATTAATTGAAGTCGGACGTATGGTTCTCAATAGAAATCCGGAAAATTACTTTGCTGAAGTAGAGCAGGCAACCTTCTCGCCTGGAACACTGGTACCTGGTATTGATGTGTCTCCTGATAAAATGCTCCAGGGCCGTCTGTTTGCTTACCATGATGCACACCGCTACCGCGTAGGTGCAAACCATCAGATGCTGCCAATCAACCGTCCTAAAAATGAGGTGCAAAACTATCAGCGTGACGGCCAAATGCGCTTTGACAACAACGGCGGAGGATCTGTTTATTACGAACCAAACAGCTTTGGAGGACCAACAGAAGCACCTGAGCACAAGCAGGCTGCATACCCTGTATCCGGTTTAGCTGAAAGTGTTGCATATGATCATAATGATCACTACACACAAGCCGGTGATCTATACCGTTTAATGAGTGAAGAGGAACGCTCCCGTCTTGTGGCGAACATTGTTGCTGCTATGAAACCAGTAGAAAAAGAAGAAATTAAGATTCGCCAGATTCAGCATTTCTTTAAAGCGGATCCTGAATATGGTACACGAATTGCTAAAGGCCTTGGTCTGGCAGTGCCGCAGGGAGTAAAGTAAAGTACTATAAATAGCGAAAGGTGCCATAAGCTACTTGGCACCTTTTTTGGTGGTGAAGTTTTTAGTATTCCCCCCCTCTTCTGATCCCCAACATTACTGCTGCAACTTCAATTTATCCGATAATGAAGCGGGAAATAACTTTAGATAGAAAAAACAGTCTAAATCTAGTAAGATATCCACATGGAATAGTTAGAGAAGGGGTAAAAAAAATGAGCGTATTAAATGTACAAAACTTAAGTCACGGCTTCGGTGATCGTGCGATTTTTAATGATGTGTCATTTCGGCTTTTAAAAGGTGAACATGTTGGACTGGTTGGGGCAAATGGTGAGGGTAAATCTACTTTCATGAATATTGTAACCGGCAAGCTGCAGCCCGACGAGGGGAAAATTGAGTGGTCACGAAAAGTTCGTGTTGGTTACTTAGATCAGCATGCTGTCCTTAAAAAAGGCACTTCAATGCGTGAAGCTTTGAGTACTGCTTTTCAATATCTTTTTGATGCTGAAACAGAGATCAATGAACTTTATGCAAAAATGGGTGATGAAGGTGCTGATATCGATGCATTACTTGCAGAAGTTGGAGAGCTACAAGAAACTTTAGATAGTAATGATTTCTATCAAATTAATTCAAAAGTTGAGGAAGTTGCCCGTGGCCTGGGATTAGACGAAGTTGGACTTGATCGAGATATAGATGATCTAAGCGGCGGACAGCGTACCAAAGTGTTGCTTGCTAAGCTTTTGCTGGAAAAGCCTGAAATCCTATTACTGGACGAACCTACAAACTATTTGGATGAACAGCATATCGAATGGCTGAAGCGCTATTTACAGGAATATGAGAATGCATTTATTTTGATTTCACATGATATTCCATTTTTAAACAGTGTTGTTAACTTGATATATCACATGGAAAACCAGGAATTGAATCGCTATGTTGGCGACTATGATAACTTCTTAAATGTATATGAAATGAAAAAGCAGCAGCTCGAAGCTGCATACAAGCGCCAACAGCAGGAAATTGCCAATTTAAAGGATTTCGTGGCCCGCAACAAGGCAAGTGTGGCAACTCGTAATATGGCGATGTCCCGTCAAAAGAAGCTCGACAAAATGGAAGTTATTGAATTGGGAAGAGAGAAGCCGAAACCAGAGTTTCATTTTAAAGAAGCACGTGCAGCCAGCCGCTGGATTTTCACAACTGAAGATCTTGTTATTGGTTACAACGAACCACTTTCCCGTCCTCTGAATTTGAAAATGGAACGCGGACAAAAAATTGCATTCGTGGGTGCTAATGGTATTGGTAAGTCTACTCTTTTAAAAAGTATTCTTGGCTTGATTAACCCCATTTCGGGGAAAGTGGAACGCGGTGAATATCAACATATCGGTTACTTCGAGCAGGAAGTTAAACAGTCAAACTACAACACTTGTATTGAAGAGATTTGGAGCGAATTCCCAAGTATGAATCAGGCTGAAGTTCGTGCTGCTCTTGCAAAATGCGGGTTAACGACGAAACATATTGAAAGTAAAGTCGAAGTCCTTTCTGGTGGCGAAAAAGCAAAAGTTCGATTATGTAAAATTTTAAACACAGAAACGAATTTATTAATTCTGGATGAACCTACCAATCACTTGGATGTTGATGCAAAAGAAGAATTAAAACGTGCTCTAAAGGCATATCGCGGTAGTATTTTGATGGTCTCCCACGAGCCGGATTTCTATCGTGAAATTGCGACAGATATTTGGAATTGTGAGGATTGGACAACGAAAGTTTTTTAATTTAGATTATGGAAGAGGCTGGGACAGAACTAAATTGTCCGTTGTTAAAGCCGAATGATTTCTATTTTAAAAAGTAATAAAAATAAAAAAAACGAACTATTACGAAACTCTAAATCAGAATTTCGAATAATAGTTCGTTTTTTTCTTTGGTCGAAATGCTTTTGTCCCAGCCCCTTTTTCCGTTTTTCGATCCCATTTTATTATTTCCATACATTGTTCACAAAAGATTCTTATTTGCCTTCAAGTGCTCAGTATAAACATTCTGACTATCGAACTAAGGATATTTCCTATAAATGGATCACTTAAAAGCAATACAGGTAATGGTCTATTCGTGTATAATGAGGGGAGTTTTTCAATAATGGAAGCGGTTCAATTTATACCAAAATAATAAACAAAGGACTTAAAACATTCATGACAAAAAAGAGAATTGCCTGGATTACAGACAGCACGGCCTATGCTACTAAGGAGCTGCTGGAACATCCCGACGTTTATGTAGTTCCTCTAACCATTACATTCGGTGAGGAATCCTATGAAGATGGTATTGATTTAAATACAAATCAGCTGTATAGCCGGATTCGGAATGAAAAAGAAGTTCCAAAAACCTCGCAGCCCTCTGCCGGAAGATTTACCGAACTATTTGAATCATTGAAGCATGAATATGATGCTGCAGTTGCTGTCCATGTATCCAGCAAGCTTAGCGGCACGCTGAATAGCTGTTTAACCGGAGCAGAGCTGGCTGATTTCCCTATTTTTGGAGTTGATTCTAAATGCATGTCTTATGCCATTACGTCATTGATCAATAAAGGATTAAAGCTTGCTGAAAATGATGTGCCGGCACATAAAATTGCAGATATCCTGCAAAGTGAGACAAACAAAACAGAGAACTATATCTTGCTTGGAAGCCTTGAACAATTTTATAAAGGCGGCAGAATGTCTGGCACACAATACCTGTTGGGAAGCATATTAAAAATAAAGCCAATTATCCGCATTAATCGGGACGGGGAGTTTGAACTGTTTGATAAAGTCCGTTCAGAAAAAAAAGCATTTAAAAGAATGATAGAACTACTTGGAAATTCTTATGAAAACCACACAATTCCCCAAGTTCAAATCATGCATGGGAATGTACCAGCCAAAGCGGAGGAAATGGCCGAAGAAATAAAGTTTTATTTTCCGCGGCTTGATATTCTCATTGGTGATATAAGTTCAACGATCGCTGCCCATGCCGGTGAGGGAACATTGGCCATTATATGGCAAAACGAAAGTTAAAAAAGCACTCTCCAAAAGGAAAGTAAAATGAAAGTGCTTTTTTTCTATTCAACCCAAGTGAACATGTAATTTTCATCTTCAATTAACTTAGCGTTTTTCACTAGTTTTAAAGGCTTGAATGTATCAATCATAACAGCGAGCTCTAGTGTTTCCTTTTTCCCGATGCTGGCCTCAGTTTTTCCAGGATGAGGGCCATGCGGAATCCCGCTTGGATGAAGGGTGATGGAGCCTTCTCTAATCCCCTTCCTGCTCATGAAATTGCCTTCCACATAGTACAGCAGTTCATCACTGTTGACATTGCTGTGATAGTAAGGGGCAGGGATTGCCTCCGGATGATAATCGTATAATCTGGGAACAAAGGAACACACAACAAAGTTATGTCCTTCAAATGTCTGATGGACCGGCGGAGGCTGATGCACCCTTCCGGTAATCGGTTCAAAATCTTCTATATTAAAGACCCACGGATAAAGATAGCCGTCCCAGCCCGCCACATCAAGCGGGTGATGATTCAGGATATGAGAGTGCAAGTATCCTCTTGTTTTGGTGATAACTTCATATTCTCCTCTTTGATCATAAGTTTCCAGAGTTTCCGGTCCCCGGATATCCCGTTCACAGAATGGACTATGCTCAAGCAGCTGCCCATACTCATTCCGGTATCTTCTTGGTGTTGTAATCTGGCTGAAAGACTCCACCAGGAGGACTTTAGTCAACTGCTCTTTGTCCGGAATGACCCGGTAAATGGTGCCTATCGGAATAATGACATAATCTCCCGGGCGATAGGATAAAGTTCCGAACATGGTCTCAACTTTTCCGGTTCCATAGTGAATGTAGAGCATCTCATCTCCATCCCCATTACGGTAAAAGCTTTTCATCGGCTCAGTAATATTTATGGTGCCTATTAAAAGGTCATCATTCCCGAGCAGATATTCCCTTGCTGAAAGTGCATCCCCTTTCTTTTCAATTTTATCAGTGAACAAATGCCGATGCTTTAAGCTCTCCTGATCTTCATACTCAGGAACATATTTTCCGATCAGTTCAGTTCGCGCTACTTCCGTTGGCATGTAGTGATGATAAAGAATGGATTGTGTCCCGGAAAAACCTTTTGTCCCCATTACCTGTTCCCTGAATAATGTTCCATCTGATTTTTTAAATGTCGTATGGCGCTTGTGCGGGATTCTCCCCATTTGGCGATAAAACATATTTCCACCTCACTGATTTGCAATGCGATTTTTTAATATTCCGAGATTGCTAATCTCAAGCTCAACTTCATCTCCCGGTTTCAGCCAGCGGTGAACATCAGTGCCAAGCTCAAGTATGCAGCCGCTGCCAACAGTCCCGGAACCAATCATTTCACCCGGGCAGAGGGTTACACCGTCAGAAGCCCTTTCAATCATTTCGTAAAAGGAATAGTAGATATCATGCATATTCCCCTCTGATAAAAGAGTCCCATTAACTTTTGCAGTCATGAGAAAATCATAGCCATTTTCAACACGGAAGTTCTCAAGCTCATCCTTTGTTACGATATATGGCCCGATAGATGTAGCAAAATCCTTCCCTTTGGCTGGGCCTAGACCTACCTTCATTTCTTTGCGCTGAATATCTCTTGCACTCCAATCATTTAAGATGCAATATCCGAAAATATAATCATCTGCATTATCAGCTTTTATATCCTTTCCCTCTTTACCGATGATACAAGCAATTTCGAGCTCGTAATCTAGCCACTGGCAACCCTTAGGAGGGGAAATCTCTTCGTTCGGCCCCTTAATGCTTAGATGATTGGAAAAATAAAAAACAGGTATGTCATACCATTCGGGAATCATATCAAGTCCGCGGTTGGACCTTGCCGTTTTTACATGTTCTTCAAAAGCATAGAAATCCCGAAAGCTTTTTGGATTTGGCAGTGGAGCCATTAATTTGACGTCTGATAATGGATATACTCCTCTATCGGTATTCTTCAGTTTAGTGCTTAAAGATAGGTATTCCATAAAAAATTCATGATTTTCAAGAAACTCAAGCATTGTTTTTGGAAGAACACCATTGGTCGCTTCATGCATATCGACCGCATACTCTTCATTCTTTAGCCAGCCCGCTCTTATGGATCCATTGGGTTTTTGAAAGGTTATGAATTTCATAGCATCACCTTGGATCCGTTTTTCGAATTAATTCAAATACATCAGTCATAGGCCTCGTGTAAATATGTCCTGCCATCCGGCCAACAGGCTTCAGCTTTTCGGAATTAATCCTTCCATTTTCGTAAAGCTCATCAGCAACATGCACATGCTCGACTTTTCCAATTACCAGGCTTCCTGAACCGGGATGTTCTCCAAAGTGAAGTACCTGATAGAGACTGCATTCCAAATGGACCTTTGATTCTTTAACCCGAGGCGGCTTGACAGCGGCACTTTTTTCTTTTTCGAGACCTGCTGCGGCCAGTTCGTCTGTATCAGCCGGATAATCTGCTGCACAAATATTCATCTTTTCGGTAAAGTCTTCACTGACGATGTTAATAACAAATTCCTTAGTGACTTCAATATTAGTAAGCGTATCTTTCTTAGAACCATCAGTCCCTTTTCGCATCGGTGAAAAGCAAATCAGCATCGGATCTGCACATATGGCAGTAAAAAAGCTAAATGGAGCTGCATTTACATTCCCTTCTGTATCCATACTCGTAACAAACGCAATGGGCCGCGGCAGAATGGAGCCGACCATCAGCTTATATGCGTCTTTCCATTCAAGACTCTGTGGATTTAATTCCATATGTTTTACACCGCCCTTTCATTTAGAAGTTTGTTAATCACAGCCAATGCCGCTTCATTATCTTCCCTAGTTCCTAAAGTCATCCGAAAAGCATCAAGATAGCCTTCAAGCTTCATTTTTCGGACTACTAAGCCATTTGCAATCAAATTGTCTGCAATAGGAAGCTGGCTGAAAATATATATAAAATTAGTTTGGGAAGGAAAATAGCCTACATGTAATTCTGTTAGTTTTTGGCACACAAATTTCATCTCTTCGGCATTTTTATGTGCACATTCCTTTATAAAGTCCTGATCATTTAGTGCTGCAGAAGCCGCTGCCTGTGCCAGGTGATTGACATTAAAAACATCTTTAACTTTATGAAGGTCATTCACGATCTCAGGATGCATGATTCCATAGCCGACACGGAGTCCGGCAAGCCCATAGATCTTGGAGAAAGTCCTTAGAATGATTAAGTTAGGCCTCTCTTCAAGAAGCGATATAGAGTCAGGATAATCCTCAGAATTCACATATTCAAAGTATGCTTCATCAAGAATAATCAGTATATTTGAAGGAACTTTATCAATGAATTGCAGCAGTTCTGATTTTCCGACTATTGTTCCTGTAGGATTGTTGGGATTGCAGACAAACACCATTTTTGTTTTTTCGTTTATCTTCTCATACATGGCACTTAGGTTATGTGTTCCCTTTTGCAGCGGCACCGTTATCGCACTGCCTCCTTCAATCAGGACGTTTGTTTCATATCGCGGAAATGTATTCTGTGCCATGACCGCTTCATCTCCAGCACTTATGTATGCTCTAGTCAATAATCGGATGATTTCTTCTGAACCATTGCTGACCAGAAAATTATCTTCTCTAATGTTATAGAAGCCGGCCAGTTTGCGTTTGAGCAAGGATACAGTGCCATCCGGGTAAAAGTAAAGACTGTTCATCGCTTTGCTGATGCTGTTCCTGACTTCGGGTGAACAGCCATATACATTTTCATTATCAGACATTTTCCGGACAGCCATTAAATTGTACATTTCTTTGATCTCTTCCGGGCTGCTGCCAAGCGGATAAGAAACAATCTTTTCCACGGCTCTTTTTGTCTGGATTCTAGCCATCTGGATTGCCTCCCTCTGAAATTTATTAAAAAAGGGAGAAATACTTTCTCCCTTTCAAGCTGAAAAGTTATAAATTTCCCCGTCTTTCCTGCTCGCGTTCAATAGATTCAAAGAGTGCTTTAAAGTTGCCTTCACCAAACCCTCTGGCACCTTTACGCTGTATGATTTCAATGAATAGGGTCGGACGGTCTACGATTGGTTTCGTGAAAATTTGCAGCAGATAGCCTTCGTCATCACGGTCAACGAGAATATCTAATTCCTTCAATTTGTCTATCTCTTCATCAATTTTCCCAACGCGCTCAGAAAGCATTTCATAATAAGAATCAGGAGTGCTTAAGAACTCTACACCATTTTTACGGAGGGTGCTGACAGTGCTGACAATATCTTCTGTCAGAATGGCTAAATGCTGTACTCCTGCCCCGTTGTAATATTCAAGGTATTCTTCAATCTGAGATTTCCGCTTCCCTTCTGCAGGCTCGTTAATCGGGAACTTAATTCTGCCGCCATTATGCATAACCTTAGACATTAGAGCGGAATATTCTGTTGTAATGTCTTTATCTGTAAAGTGCTTCATTTCCTTAAAGCCCATTACATTTGCATAATAATTTACCCATTCCTCCATTCTCTCTACATTTCCAACCACATGGTCGACGCCGATAAAGCCTGCATCCTCAAATGGCACTCCAGTTTGATAAGGCTCAAAGCCAGGCATGAAAACCCCTTTATAATCATTCCGTTCAACAAGTGTATGAATGGTGTCTCCATATGTACCAATTACTGCCTTTTTAATCGCGCCATGTTCATCTTTTATCTCAGCTGGAGGCTGTATTTCGATTGCACCTCTTTCAACCGCTGCTTTATATGCCTTTTCAACATCATCAACAGCTAATGCTATATCTTTCACACCATCTCCATGCTTATGAATGAAATTTGAAACTCTGGAACTGTCATTTAACGTTCCTGTGATCACCAGGCGAATCTTTCTCTGCTGAAGAACGTAAGAGACTGTCTCTCTATTCCCTGTTTCCAGACCGGAATATGCAACTGGCTTAAAGCCGAAAGCTGTGCAGAAATAATGGCAGGATTGTTTTGCATTTCCTGAATAGATTTCTAAATAATCTACTTCCTTAACAGGAAAGAAATCGGCTGCCTTTTGTTCATTTAACAATTTTTCATCTTGCATGTTAACCCCTCCATTTTAATATTAATAATATTTTGAATTTATCATATAGGAAACTTGTAAATGTTCTCAAGAGTTCAAGTTAAAGCTATAATGCACTCCTGCATTAAAGGAAGTTACACTTTTACTTTTTGTGTTTTTTTGCTTTGTGGCGGTTTGTGAACAGCCAAATTTTTTAAAGCTTCTGCAGCTTCAAGCAACCCTTCATTTATACTTGGATGCGGGTAGTTAGGGAAAATTAAATCTTCATCTCTTGCTCCCATTTCCAATGCAGTAATTCCGGCTGAAATTAGTTCTATTGCTCCGTAACCTACCATGTGGATACCCAGCAGAACTTGCTTTTCCCTGCAGCTGATCACTTTTATAAAACCATCTTTTTTCCCGCTCAAAGTGCTAAAGCCGTTGGCAGATAATGAGGATACACCAATTTCAATGTCATAGCCCATGTTAATGGCTTCCTGTTCCGTTAACCCGGCACTCGCAATAGGAGGCTGTGTATGCGCTGCAATCGGAATGAAGTGGAAATCTGACTCCGATTTAATTCCTGCAATTGCTTCAGCGGCTGTTTTTCCTTGTTTAATAGCTCTTACAGCAAGGGCAGGACCTTCTGTTACATCACCGACTGCGAAAATATGTTTCTGTGTTGTCCGGCTTTGACAGTCAACCTTTATGAACCCCGCTTCACATTGCTCCACCCCTATGCGGGAAAGCCCCAGCTGGTCAGTGTTGGGTCTTATGGAAGAAGAAATAAACAAATGTGTGCATGAAATACTTTCTCTTCTTCCTTTACTCTCAAAAGCTACAGTTAACAATTCTTCATTATGCTGCAATTCCAACACTTCGGAATTTCTTATAATATCTATTTTTTTCTTTTTTAAAATCCTCTTCAGTTCCCGGCAAATGGACTGATCAAAATCAAAATCCTCTTTGCCATCTTCAAAGATCAGAGTCACATTAGATCCCAAAGCCTGATAAGCCATACCTATTTCGAGGGCAATATAATCACTGCCATAGATTAATAGTTTATTAGGTACCTCACTCAAGTTTGAAATGGAATGCTGATCAAATACCAATTCACTTATTTCACTGGCCCAAACAGGTTTCTCAGATCTTCCGCCGGTCGCAATTATGGCATTCTGGAATCGGTAAACATCAAATTGGTCTCCATTTTCGATGCCAATCTTATCTTCTGACAGAAAAAAGGCTGAACCATTTAGAACTTCAATTTTATTAGCTTGACAGAGAGCTTCAATTCCTGCCCGAAGCTGATCAATTTTCTTCTGCTTGTATTCCTGAAGCTTGTTTAAATTTAATGATATATTTCCTCCTTCAAGCCCCCAGATTTCTCCTTCCTGAAATGAAATGAATTTTTCAGCAGACTGTGTGAGGATCTTGGAAGGTATGCAGCCTTTATTTAAACAGATCCCGCCAAGCTGATCCTGTTCAACTAATGTAACACTTCGCCCTAGCTGAGCAGCGCGGATTGCTGCATGATAGCCCCCGGGTCCACCGCCGATTATGATGACATCACGCTCATGTGCCAGTTCTCCAACTACCATTTATACCATCTCCAAAAGAAGCATTTTCGGATTTTTAATCAATTCGGCAAAACGGTTTGTAAAGCGTACAGCTGTAGCCCCGTCTGCAACTCTATGATCAAAAGACATTGATATATTCATCATTGACCGAATGACAATCTGGTCATCATCGGTTACAACTGGCATCTTTTTTGTTTTATGGAAAGATACTAAAGCGGTTTGCGGATGCTGGATAATTGGAGTCGCTCCAAAGCTTCCACCTAGAGGTCCCACATTGCTGATTGTGAATGTCCCGCCAGATATTTCTTTAACAGAAAGCTTATTTTCCATAGCTTTTTCCGTAAGCTGTTTCATTTCTGCATGAATTTCTCTGATTGTACAATTTTCTACATGCTTAATGACAGGAACGATTAACCCTTCATCCGTATCCACCGCAATACCGATATGATGTTCACCTGCCAAATGGATTTCTTCCTTTTCTTCATGCAGCACTGCATTGAATACAGGAAACTCTTTCAGACAAATTGATAAAGCCTTCAAGAAAAAGGCTGTAGCTGATATATTTTTGTTTAAAAGCTTAAGCTCATTTCTGAAAGCAATCAGCTCGGTCACATCAATCTCTTCAAAATGGGTGCAATGGGGAATGGTAAAGAGAGATTGTGCCATTTTCCTGGCAATCTGTTTTCTTCTGCCCCTAAACGGAATGACTTGTTTCTCAGCAGGAAAGCTTTTTTCATTTTCATTCAAAGCTGCTTTTTCCTGTCCAACATGGGCCGGCTTCGTCTGAAGTGAAGCTATGTACTGATAGATGTCTTCATCCAAGATACGGCCAGCAGGACCAGTTCCACTGATTTTCTCAATATAAATGTCATTATCGCGCGCTATTTTTCTTGTGAAAGGAGAGGCAAGAACCCGTTTTCCTTTTAATGCAGCAAAAGAATGCTTTTGCTTCTGCGGCGAAGGTGTGTAGCCAGCAATAGAAACGGCATTCTCTTTTTCGGCCACTTCCTCACCAGCCGATTCTAAAATTAAAATGGTCGAACCCACTTTAACCGTATCGCCGGGCTGCACTGTAAATTCTTTAATAACACCTGCTCTCGGGGCAGGTATTTCAGCAGTCATTTTATCTGTCTGTACTTCTACTAGCGGATCGTCAGCTTTGACTGCATCCCCCGGCTTAACTAAAAAGCAATTAATATCTGCTTCCGTCATTCCTTCACCAATATCGTGCAGTTTCACCTCCACGGCTTCCCCTCCTAATACTTCATTACTTTTTCTATTGCCTGCTGAATCCTTGCCGGAGTTGGCAGATAATGGTCCTCAAAACCAAAATATGGAACCGGTGCATCAAATCCAGTAACCCGTTCAACAGGTGCTTTCTGATATAAAAAGGATGTATCATTAATGATGGCAAGCACATCATTTCCGACTCCGCCGGTGGCATGCGCTTCATGGACAATAACCGTTCTTCCTGTCTTTTGAACAGATTCTGCAATTATGTCCTTATCCAGTGGAAATAGGGTTCTTAAATCAATTACATCACAATGTACGTTATTTTCTTTCATCTGCTTTGCTGCTTTCATAGCCTCCGGCACCATGGCTCCCCAAGTGATAACCGTTATATCGTCCCCATCCATGAGTTTTTTCCCTTTTCCTATTTCAACCGTATACTTCCCTTCAGGCACTTCCTCTCTGGCCGAACGATAGCAGCGCATCGGCTCAAGAAACAGTACCGGATCCGGGTCTTCAATCGCAGCAATCAATAGTCCTTTGGCATCATAAGGGCTGGAGGGGCAGACGACCTTGATGCCGGGCATGTGAGTGAAAATAGCTTCTGTCGAATCACAGTGAATTTCAGGAGCCCTAACCCCCGCTCCATATGGAGCCCTTATGACCATCGGTACTGTAAAATGTCCCATTGTCCGCATCCGAAGCCTTGAAGCATGAGTCATGATTTGTTCATATGCAGGATAGATAAAGCCGAGAAATTGAATTTCGATCACCGGCAAAAATCCATTAACAGCCATTCCAATCCCCGCTCCGACAAAACCGGCTTCACTTAAAGGCGTATCGATAACACGGCCTTCCCCGTACTTAACCTGGAGACCCTCGGTAGCACGGAATACTCCGCCGTTCCTGCCGATATCCTCGCCCAGCAGCAAAACCTCTTCCTTTTCATTTAGCATGGTATCTAAAGCATCCGTAATAGCTTGCACTAATGTCATGGTTTTAGCTCCAACTGCCGTTTTCATGATCGGCCGCCTCCAATCAGCTTCAGATACTCTTCTTTTTGCTGCTTGATTTGCCACGTAGGCTCAGCAAAGACGTGATCAAAAATAACCGCTGGATCTGCAGGAGGAAAATCTTCCATTTCTGCTACAGCTTTATCTACTTCAGCTGCTGCTTCCTCTTCTATTGCCTGTTGCCATTCTCCATCAAATATTCCTTCATTTTTCATCCAGCGCTCCAGCCTTAAAATTGGGTCAGTCTCCTGTCTTCTGCTATTGCTTTCCGATTGATCGCGGTATTTGGATGGATCATCTGCTGTAGTGTGTGCACCATATCTCCATGTCACGGATTCTATTAGTGTCGGCCCTTCACCTTTACGGGCCCGCTCTAAAGCTTTCAGTGTTTCAAAATAAACTATGAAAACATCATTTCCATCGATCCTGACTCCCGGAATATCATATGCAAGGGCTTTCTGGGAAATCGTTTTTGTATTCATCTGCTTCTCAAACGGAACAGAAATAGCGTATTGATTGTTCTGATTAAAAAAGACCACCGGAGCTTTAAATACGCTGGCGAAATTTAAGCCTTCATGGAAATCCCCCTCTGAGGTGGCACCATCACCAAAATAAGCAATAGCTGCATTGGCAGTGCCTTTTTTTCTTTCAGCGAATGCAGCCCCAGCTGCATGAGGGATCTGTGTCGCAATCGGAATGCCTGGAGGGAAAATCTTCTTTCCGTCAGGCGGCACACACCCTTCATTTCTTCCGTTCCAAAACAACAGGATGTTTCGCAGTGAATGGCCAAAAGTCATAGCTGCTCCGTGGTCACGATACGTAGGAAACATCCAATCGTCCGCCCCTAGTGCAATAGCCGTTCCGACCTGAGAAGCCTCCTGTCCTTCATAAGGAGCATATGTGCCTATCCTGCCCTGCCGCTGAAGTGATATAGCTTTGCGGTCAAACGTACGGATTCTAACCATATATCTATAAAACTCTTTTGCAAGCTTTTCAGTTATTTCTTCTTTATATTCAGAATTGTCGATCGTTCCATTTTCGTCCATTATTCGCCTGATTGGAAAGTGATTTTCCATCTTCTCACCCTTTGGCTGGTAAATTATTTTAAGAACTTTAATACGGTACAAATATTGTTATCTAAGCAAAAAAAATTAAGTTCTTACTGCCCACTTCGGGCGTTTCATATGGGAGAAAAAGCTGTTTCTGCGTGTACGTGCTTCAATGCGGCTCTCGCAGAATTGGTTGGATGCTTCAACTGTTGTAATTCCATTTGCTTCAGCATGTTCGTAGATGTTCAGAAGAGAGTTATAAATAGCTTTCGTTTTGCGGAGTACCCTTTCTTTATTAGGTGTATATAATTCATCTGCGACTTGGATTAATCCCCCTGCATTTACAATATAATCGGGAGCATATAAAATCCCCTTATCTTTAAGGATTTGACCATGGCGCATATCCATTAGCTGGTTATTGGCAGAGCCAACGATTGCTTTGACTTTAAGCAAGTCGATGGTGTCATCATTAATGATGCCGCCCATTGCACAAGGAACAAAAAAGTCTGCCTTCGCCTCATATATCTCATCGCTGGATAATACCTTCACGCCTGCCCCGATTTCTTTCGCCTTGCTGAGAAGCTGGTCGATTGCCTGCTGGCTGATATCTGTCACAAATAAATCTGCGCCTTCCTCCAGCAGTCTTTCTGCGACTTTATATCCAACCTTGCCAAGTCCCTGGATAGCATAACTTTTGCCTGAAAGGTCATCTGTTCCGTTTAGTGCTTTATTTGTTGCCTGCAGGCCGTAAATAACTCCCTGGGCTGTAGGTACGGAAGAATCGCCGCTACCCCCATAAACCTCATCAACCCCCACAATGCAATTCGTTTCCTTGAGAGCATGAACGAAATCCTCTGTAGTAGTACCCATGTCTGTCCCTGTATAGAAGCGTCCATTCAGTGATTCAACAAATTGTCCAAAAGCCCGGAACAGCTCAGGCGTTTTATCTTTTAATGGATCCCCCATAATGACAGCCTTCCCGCCTCCGAAGTCACAATCACTAGCAGCACATTTATAGGTCATGCCTTTTGATAATCGGAGGACATCCTCAAGGGCATCATCAACGCTTTGATACGGAAACATGCGGCAGCCTCCCAAAGCCGGTCCCAGCCTTGTGCTGTGGATAGCAATGATTGCCTTTAGTCCGGTAGATTCATCGTTGCAGAATACCACCTGTTCATGGTCTTTAATTTTTTGAAACATATCTGTCATTTCATTCTCCCCTTTGTATATGATAGCGCTTACAATATGATTAATTAAAATCCCTTTTCTGTGGCTCTGATACTGCTATTCTTATAATCTTTCTTTAACAGGTCTGCAATCCTGCTTTTCTTCAGAATCACCTGTTTGACTTCACCTTCGCCAGCAAGTTTTTCTCCATTGTGGACTGTAACAGTTGAGTAGACAGCATTTCCTGCTAGCTTGGATACTGTAGCTGTAATAACAAGGGGGGATCCTTCAGGTGATGGAGATAAATGCCTGGCGGAAACAGCTCCACCCATCCCTTCTTCTTCCTCATCCAAATAGGGGGTGATCAGGAGGCGGGATGCCCACTCCATGTGGTAGATCATGGTTACGGTGGAATAGACAGGATGAATGACCTTTCCTTCAAATTGTGCGAACATTTCAGGGGTTACCACTGCACGGATAACTGCCTGATTCCCAATCTGCAGCCCAGGTTTCATAACACTCCTCCCTTTTTAACAATAATATGTATGACGTTTATTTAACGATATGATACCATTACGTTAAATAAATAGTCAATAAATTGTAAAAACTTTAAAAATTCTTTTGATTCTATTCCATGTAAAAAGGATTAACCGGCAAATTGGCTAATCCTTTTATTATCTTAAGAAAGCAATGCACGATCACTTGCCATTTTTGTTCCGCGGATACGTTGAAATTCATTCAATAGCTGTTCAATTGTCAGATGCTGTTTCTGCCCATCATCTACTTCAAGTATAATCTGGCCTTTATCCATCATAATCAGCCTGTTTCCTAAATCCAATGCCTGCTGCATATTATGAGTGACCATTAAAGTAGTTAAATTGTACTTTTGAACAATTTCTTTTGTGAGGTTTGTAATAAGCTCTGCACGTGCCGGATCGAGAGCTGCTGTATGTTCATCCAGTAAAAGAATGGAAGGCTCTGTAAAGGTTGCCATTAATAATGAAAGTGCCTGCCGTTCTCCTCCTGATAGGAGACCGACCTTTGCATTTAAACGGTTTTCAAGGCCAAGATGAAGACTTTCAAGAACTTCACGGAAATAGTCTCTGCGCTTTTTTGTCACTCCCGTTCGTAAAGTTCTTGTTTTATTCCGTGAATACGCCATGGCGAGATTTTCTTCGATTGTCATGGACGGGGCAGTGCCAGCCATCGGATCCTGAAAAACCCGGCCTATCAGCTTTGACCGGTTATATTCCGACATGCCCGTTACGTTGTGGCTATCAATGAAAACAGACCCCACATCGGGAATCATAACGCCCGAGATGATATTCATTAAAGTGGACTTTCCTGCCCCATTACTTCCTATGACTGTAACAAAGTCTCCTTCATTTAATGTAAGATTGATTGTATCAAGTGCGATTTTTTCATCAGGTGTTCCTTCATTGAAGACTTTATGAATCTGATTTAATTGCAGCACCAGCCTCACCCTTTCTGCCTGATGGCAATTCACTTATGTTCATGCTTCCTGCCAGTCTTTTAGCTTTCCGTTTCTTCTCCTTCGTGCGGTCAATAATCTTCGGCATTATTAACGCAAGGATGACTATTGTTGCTGTAATAAGCTTCATATCACCCGGCTCCAGAAACTCTACCCTTAGCGCCATAGTAACAACGATACGATAAATTATTGCGCCGCCAATAACCGCTAAAGTTGTTCTGGCAATTGTTTTTGTTCCGAACAAGGCTTCACCAATGATAACTGAAGCCAGTCCGATAATAATCATTCCGATACCCATACCAACATCGGCGAATCCTCCCTGCTGGGCAATCAGTGCTCCTGAGAAAGCGACCATTGCATTGGAAAGGCCCAGCCCCAAAATCACCATCATATTGGTATTGGCGGAAAGACTGCGGATCATCCTCTTGTTGTCACCTGTTGCCCTTAAGGCTAAACCAATCTCAGTCTTAAGAAAGCGATCTGTCAAAAATTTTATCGTCAATGTGACAACTAACATAAAGAGAATAATGCCCCATGTTCTCGGAAGGCTGTCACCAAGCCCTACCATGGATAAAATAGCATTGAAGAAAGAATCGATTCCTGTTTTATCCCAGAAATCTCTTACATGTGTAATGGCTGTTTCTGTGTTCAGGAGGGGAACATTTGATTTACCCATAATACGAAGGTTTATCGAATATAGAGCAATCATCATCAGGATTCCTGATAACAGAGCATTAATCTTTCCGAAAGTATGAATAATACCCGTAATGCAGCCGGCAATAAAACCTGCGAATAATGCAGTGACTGTAGCAAAAAAAGGATTTGCCCCGCTGACAATCATAGTTGCAGCTACAGCAGCTCCTGTCACAAAACTTCCATCAACCGTTAAATCCGGGAAGTCTAGGACCCTGAACGAAAGATATACTCCAAGTGCCATAATTGCGTAGATAATTCCTGACTCGAATGCACCGAATATCGCTGTAAACACTAAGAATCACACCCTTTATTTTGTTTTAGCTTAAAAACAGCCGGCCGGATTTTTGCGTTTCCAGCCGGCGGATTTTTACTCTTCAAAGAACTCTGCGAAATCAGCCCATTCCTCTTTTACTTCCAGCCCCTGTGTTTCAGCTGCTTTTTTGTTGATGACCAGTTTTAGGCTTCCAGGAAGCTCAACCGGAATTTCTGAAGGCTTCTTGTTTCCTTTTAAGATTTCAGCTGCCATTTTGCCTGTCTGGTAACCCAGATCAAAGTAGTTGAAACCGCTGGCTGCTATAGCTCCGCGTTCCATGGAATCAAGCTCACCGACGAATAAAGGAATCTTTTTACTGTCAGCGACAGAGATAACGGATTCAAGAGCCGATACAACCGTATTATCCGTTGGGACATAGATGGCATCCACTCTTCCAACAAGGGAGTCGGCAGCCTGTTTAACTTCAGCAGAAGTTGAAACAGATGCTTCAACAATCTTAGCTCCTTTTGGTTCTGCAAGTTCTTTTACCTGTTTTACCTGAACTTCGGAATTTTGCTCTCCGGAATTATAGATGATGCCAATATTTTTAACACCCGCTTCATCAATCATAAAATCAATTGTTTTAGAAGTTCCTTCCGGATGGTTATCAGTTGTGCCTGTAATATTGTCTCCAGGCTGATCGAATGATTTAACAAGACCGGCTCCAACAGGGTCTGTAACAGATGTAAAGAGAATTGGTATGTCTTTAGTCGCATTAAGAGCACTAACGGCACTTGGAGTGGCATTTGCAAAAATCATATCCACTTTATCGCCTACAAAGTTATTAGCGATCGACTGGGTATTGTTCATATCAGCCTGAGCATTTTGGAAATCAAATTTTACATTATCGCCTTCTTTGAATCCTTCATCTTCCAAAGCTTTTTTAAATCCCTCTGTAGCTGCATCCAGGGAAGGATGCTCGACAAATTGTGTGATGCCAATAGTGTACTGCTTCTTTTCATTACCTTCTGAAGAAGAACCACCGGATTTCTCCTGTCCGCAGCCGCTCAAAACAAGCATACCTGCAGCCATTAATAAAGAAAAAGTTTTCAACGATTTTTTCATTATTTGACCCCCTATACTACTTTATTTAACTATCAGCATGCTGATAGCTTACACCCTTTTTGTATACGCTTACATAACGAAAAAGATAAATGGTTATCACCATTTATATGATATTTACTTTAGATATCGTAAATACAACGTTATATTATCACCCCGCGCCCAAGAGTGTCAATAATATTCTAAAAATTTGATATATTTTAATAAATTGTTTTAAAAAAAAAGCAAGCAGGTGAGCAGCCCTGCTTGCTAATTTAATAGCTTCTTTGCCTTATGAAGCTGAAGATCCGCATCCTCTATCATTTTTTCCAGAAGCTCCTTTACGCTCGGGAGATCACAAATCAGGCCGGCTATTTGCCCGCTGTTCATAAAACCTTCATTGCCGTTTCCATTTATTGCTCCAACTTTATGAAAATCTTCAGAAGTTAATAGATTAAACTCATCAAGAGAGATTCCTTGTTTTTCGTAATCCAGCAATTTATTGGCATAACCGGTGGCAATCACTCTTCGTATCCTGCCAACTGAACGCCCCACAATAAGGGTTTCATGATCAGATGCTTCAATGATTTTCTTTTTATATTCCGGATGAAATGGCGCCTCTTTGGTTGCTATGAATCTCGTGCCCATTTGTACACCGCTCGCCCCAAGGGCAAGCATAGCGGCAAGCCCTTTGCCATCACCGATTCCTCCGGCTGCCACGACAGGAACTGAGACTTGGTCTATTATTTGAGGGATCAATACGAGTGTAGTGGTTTCAAGAGCACTATTGATTCCAGCTGCCTCATACCCTTCTGCCGCAATGATATCAGCTCCTGCTGCCTCTGCTTTTAGCGCCTGTCTTACAGAAGCAGCCACTGTAATGACCTTCACCCCATTTTCGTGCAGCTTAGGTATAAAAGGGGCAGGATTTCCAGCCGAAAGGGATACTGCAGGAATCTTATGTTTAATGATAAGGGATAAGATTTCCTTAACATACGGGGAAACACTTAAGGCAATGTTAACGGCAAAGGGCCTATCTGTTAAACTCTTAGTTTCTACTATTATCTTCTCAACTTCCTCCGGAGGCATTGTTCCTGCTCCGATAGTGCCAAGACCGCCGGCTTCAGAGACGGCGGCTGTCAAAATGGCGTTGCTGATATTCCCCATGCCGCCCTGGATGATTGGATATTTAATATTTAAAATGTCTATTAATATATTCAACTGAATTCCCCCTTCGTTAAAATAATGTTATATTAATTTCATCAATTTGACAATTAGTGAAATACAAAAAAGAGCCATCCTGCTTCCTATGCAGAAAAATGGCTCTTTTTTCACTCAACCATGTAAGGGTGATTTAATGCGTCATAATCAGCCGCTCTGTTTTTCAGTTCATTTCCTTCTTTAAAAACACTTTCAAAGAATCTGGATGCAGGTTCTGCTAATTCTTTATAATATTCACTGAATAAGGCAGCAGCATGACTGCCCAGCCACTTATCAGGAAGAAGCTCTTCAGGGAGTCCAGGATCATAAAATAGAAATTTCCGGTATTCATGCACAAGCTTCGTTCTTTCTACGAAACATTCTGCATCAGTCATATTTCCCTTCAGGATCTTATTTTTATCAATTATATATTTCTGGCTGTATTGGGAAATAAATTCCTGGTATTTTTCATTGATTTCTGTCAGGTTCCAGCTTTTTTCTACAATTTCGATATTTTTATGCGGACCTGCATATCGGGCAATAAAGAAATCGACATAGTCGGCAATATCATATTTCTCAATTAAATCAAATACTTGTTTCTCAAGATTATTAGCCGAGATCCAGCAGCTGCTGGACATGGATCCAAAACCGCTCCATACAAGCTCCTTGCGCAATTCATCTCTCACATTGCGTATTTCCTCCGGGATCGTATACATAAGGATGCGCCACTCGCCATCCCACTCCTCAGGCTTTAATTTAAAAATACGTTTAGCCGCTTCCTCAATCCTTTTCTGGCCTCTTGGCGTTAAGGAATAGTAGCTTTTATTGCCGATCTTGTCTGCACTCACCCAGCCCTGTTTATTCATGCGTGAAATAGCAGCTCTGACAGACTGGTCATTGTGCCCGAATTCACTTAATAGCTTTATAAGACTGCCAATCCAAATTTTGCTTCCATAGTGTGAAATATAATCACCATAAAGTGTGAAAATCATTGATCTTGTATTCAACTTGCCTTCATCCTCATTTCATCATGCCGGTTGAACGGAAGAATTTCGTTATAAAGTATTGTACTAAAGTTAGGCAGGTTTGAAAACTTTTTCAGCATACTAAATAAATTGCCTTCGTAGACCAGCACTAAAATCATTAAGAACACAATGACCATAGAGAATTAGTGCCTCTATTGTCAGCGCTCAACAATAGTTGAAATTCCCTGCCCGACGCCTACACACATCGTTGCCAGGCCATATTTTGAATTCCTGCGCTTCATCTCATGCAATAATGTTGTCAGAATACGTGCGCCGCTCGCCCCAAGCGGATGGCCAAATGCAATCGCTCCTCCATTCACGTTTATCAGTTCCGGATCTGCACCCAGTTCTTTGATACAGGCGATAGATTGTGAAGCAAATGCTTCATTTAATTCAGTTAAATCTATATCACTCATGGCAAGTCCTGCCCTCTTTAAGGCTTTCTGAGTGGAAAAAACAGGACCTGCTCCCATAATCGACGGTTCAAGCCCTGCTGCCGCGGAAACAATATAAGTTCCAAGGGGCTTTAATCCCAGTTCACGGGCTTTTTCCTCTGACATCAGCAGCAACACAGAGGCACCATCGTTAACCCCTGAAGCATTGCCTGCAGTAACAGTACCGCCCTGAAAAATGGGTTTTAAACGTGAGAGCTTTTCATAAGATGTTTCCGGACGAGGATGCTCATCATGTGAAATCGTGATTTCCTTCCCTTTTTTATCCATGTATGTAACAGGGATGATTTCATCGTCAAATAAGCCTTTTTCAATTGCTGATTTTGCCTTCTTCTGGCTTTCAAAAGCAAACCGGTCCTGTTCTTCACGGGAAATACCATATTTCTCTGCAACATTTTCTGCGGTCTTTGGCATGCTTTCAGCACCATATATAGTCTCAAGCCTGCTGTTTGTAAATCGCCAACCTATAGTTGTGTCGAACATTTCCATATTCCCTCTCGGATACTCGCTGCTCGGCTTTGCCATGACAAATGGTGCACGGGTCATGCTTTCCGTGCCGCCTGCAATAAAAACATCTCCTTCTCCCGCTAAAATAGCGCGTGCAGCATAATTTACAGCATCTAAACCAGAACCGCAAAGCCGGTTAACCGTTGTAGCAGCCACTTCGACAGGCAAACCGGCGAGCAAAGCTGCCATCCTGGCGACATTGCGGTTATCTTCTCCTGCCTGATTTGCATTTCCCAATATGACCTCTTCAATTTCTGCAGGGTTCACCACGGGATTTCTATCCAGCAGGGCCTTAATAACGATGGCTCCCAAATCATCAGGACGTATATCCTTTAACACACCTTTATATCTTCCTATCGGTGTCCGGACTGCATCCACAATTACTGCTTTTCTCATTGCCTGACACCCTCTCTTGCAGTGTAATCATAAACGCCTCTGCCCGTTTTGCGTCCAAGCCTGCCAGCTTTTACATATTGTTCAAGGAGGGGTGCTGGCCGATATTTTTCACCCAGCTTACTGTGAAGGTATTTTAAATTATTCAGGCGCGTATCGAGGCCGACAAGGTCGCCCAGTTCAAACGGGCCCATTGGATAATTCAACCCAAGCTTAATGGCTTTATCAATATCTTCAGGAGTGCCTAGACCTTCCTGCAGCATATAAAATGCTTCATTCCCCACGAGCGCGCTGATCCTGCTCGTCACGAAGCCAGGAAACTCTTTTATGACGACTGATTCTTTTCCCATCTGCTCGGCAGCATGTTTTATTAACTGTGCTGTTTCTTCGCTCGTTTCAAGCCCTTTAATAATTTCTACAAGCGGCATTTTATGGACGGGATTAAAGAAATGCATGGCAATTACTTTGTCCGGACGATTGGTAAAGGATCCAATCTCAGTTGGACTCATGGTAGAGGTGTTCGTTGCAAAACAGCAATGCTCTGAGGCGTGCTGATCGATCACTTCAAAAATATTTTTCTTTATATCCATCACTTCAGGGACTGCTTCAATAACAAGATCTGCTTCACTTACATGCTGTGCAAGACCTACAGAATATTCAAGACGGTTCTTGCTTTCTTCCATATCAGCAGCTGTAATTTTATTCCCCGCGAGCCCTTTTTCAAAGATGCTGTCAATCTCTTTTTCCGCCCGGATTAATTGCTCCTGGCTGATATCTACAAGGGTTGTATGGAAGCCACCGACTGCACTGACATACGCAATCCCGCGCCCCATCACACCTGAACCGATTACGACAATATTTTTCAAGGTATTATCCCCCTTTCAGTTTAAAAAAAGACGAGCACCCGTACGAGATGCTCGCAAACCATATAACGGGCAAATATTCTAAAAATTAATTCTAGTTTTATCGCAGTCTAACTGGCAGTAAAACCCCACTAATTGAAGTTCAACTTTCTTATTTTACAAGGCTCTTTTCGTATAATTTGTTGTTTTTCGCTTATCAATGTTGTCCGTTGATTGCAGTAAGAGTATGCGAATGCATTTTCGAGGATCTCGCAGCTTCCACTACAATCAACTCAGTAAATATAATATAAATAGCAACAAACTTTACGAATACAGCCTTTTACAATAGCTATTTCCCTTGAAACACAGGCTTCCGCTTTTCCATAAATGCCGCAACACCCTCTTTATGATCAAGAGTTAAGCCCGCAATCCGCTGTCCTTGCGCATCCCGCTCCAGACTATCTTCCAGAGTGGATTCCCAGCTCGCTTTCAGATTTTTCTTGATTATGGCTATCGCGGTTGTTGGCATACTTGCAAGCCTTTCTGCAAAAGCAGTTATTTCAATCTGCCATTGCTCCATTGGAATTACCTTTGTAGCAAGGCCCAGCTCTTTGGCTTCCTCTGCATTAATTTTTTCACCGAGAACTGCAAGCTCCATGGCTTTGGCATGACCGATCAGCTTAGGCAGAAAGTATAGATTTCCGGCGTCAGGCACCAGCCCGACATGTATAAAGGCTTCTAAGAAACTGGCTTTTTCAGATAGGAGCCTAAAATCACAGGCTAGTGCCAGACTCATTCCAGCACCTGCTGCCACCCCATTTACAGCTGCAATAACAGGTTTCTCACATCTATGAATCTCCATCACCAACGGATTATAGAACCTCCGGAGAACCTCTCCATGATCCATGTCCTCATTTACACCCTGAAGATCCTGGCCGGAGCAGAATGCCCGGCCTTCACCTGTAATGACAAGACATCTGACTTCTTTATCCCTGCCAGCCTGTTTTACTGACTGCTGAACCTCTTTATTTAACTGTTCAGTAAATGCATTCAGCTTATCCGGCCGGTTTAACGATATCCATGCTATACCGTTTGTGACCTCGTATTTTACGGTTTCAAACATTCGCTATGTATACCTCCTCTACTTTCCTTTAAATTGAGGCTTGCGTTTTTCAATAAAGGCACTCATTCCTTCTTTTTGATCTTCTGTAGAGAATAATAAGTAAAAATTCTTTCTTTCGAATTCCATTCCCTCATTTAAAGAAGTGTCTACTGCCTTTAGGACCGCTTCTTTAATGAGACGAATAGCGATTGGCGCCTGGCTTGAAATTTGTTCAGCCACTTTTATCGTTTCCTCAAACAGAAGCTCCTCTGCTATAAGCTGGTTGACGATGCCATGGTGAAGGGCTTCTCTCGCCGAGATTCTTTTACCGGTAAAAAGCCATTCCATTGCTTTCGTCTTTCCGACGAGCTTAGTTAGCCTTTGCGTGCCGCCAGCACCAGGCATAACGCCCAGGTTCACTTCCGGAAATCCAAATTCAGCGTTATCCGCCGCAAAAAGCAAGTCACAGCATAACGCAAGCTCAAAGCCTCCACCGAGGGCAAATCCCTGTACCGCGCCAATTATCGGTTTCTTAATCATGGCAAGGCGATCCCAATCTTTAAATTGATTGCGAAGCTCAAAATCGATGGCATGATCATTTGCCATTTCATCAATATCTGCCCCGGCTGCAAAGGCCCTTCCATTGCCGCTTAATACGATGGCCTTGACGCTTGAGTCTGCCTCAAAGCCCTCCATTGCAGCAAGAATCTCTGAAACCATCGTGCGGTTTATTGCATTTAGAACCTTGGGCCGGTTCAAAGCGATTAAACCAAGTTTTCCCTGCTGTGAAACATCAATAGTTTCATAGCTTTTACTCATCTGCTTCCTCACCGATCATAAGTGTGATAATATCACCTGCAAATTTCATGGCGTCTTTGCCTGATGCCTTGCCTTCGTCAGTTCTCATAGCTTCCTGCAGTGCTTCATGGCTGTCATAGTACATTTCGCACATCAAATAGTACTTCCCTTCGCCTCCCATAGGGCTGCCGACAATCCTTGTAACTTCCATTTTGCGGAGACCCGGAATTTTGGCCGTAAGAGGCGCGTGCGTATTAAAATAATGATTATCAAATGCCTCCTTATTTTCTGGATGCTTATAAAGAGCGATTAATTTTACCATTTGTCATCTTCCTCTCCATTTTTAATAGTTTTAGATATTGGATTTTATTTAAATAAAGAGCCTGCTACATCATAGTTGATACTGGTTTCATAGCTTCAAAAGGGTTCCTGCAGGATTTGCAGTATAAGATGCTGCGACAGGCTGTGGGGCCAAAAAGGTTATCCATCGTCGTGTATGCAGACCCGCAAAAAGGGCAATCCACATGCCATTCGCCTGTTTCACTTATGAATTTTGGGGGTGGCGCAATCCCGAATTCCTTAAGCTTTATCCTGCCGTTCTCAGTTACCCGGTCAGACGTCCATGGCGGATGATAGATAAACTGGACTTCTACTTTTTCAAAAATCCCTTCTTTTCCCAGCTCATGTTCAACGTTTTTTCGAATAATATCTA
The DNA here is from genome assembly GCF_023715565.1 of Cytobacillus firmus. Taxonomy (GTDB): domain Bacteria; phylum Bacillota; class Bacilli; order Bacillales; family Cytobacillaceae; genus Cytobacillus; species Cytobacillus firmus_C. Next base: position 33,394 of record NZ_JAMBOJ010000031.1, read on the forward strand.
AGGCAGGGCATCCCATAAAAGTAGGCAGGAGTTTAACCAAAACTGACTGGCCCTCCACCTTAATCTGTTCCACCATTCCTAAATCAACGATTGAAATGGTATCTATTTCAGGGTCTTTAACATTGTGAAGCGCTTCTAACGCGGTTTTTATCAACATTTGATCCTGCTCCATTTACATCACCCTTTAGAAAACTTACCAGCTTGCAGCTGGATTTATGCTATACACCTCGCTCAAAGTGGACAAGGCGTCATCCAGGTCGGCAGTATGCTCTCCTATTCGGCCATTTCCATTCTTCATAGCAATATCCGCTTCTGAGACTGACAGATTGACAGATTCAAAAACAGGCTTCATGATAAACAGCCAGCGCTGCTTTAAAACTTCTTCCTTTTCAACTAGGTCATGTTCAGCCATTTCTTTTGCCAGTGGCCCCAAATTCAATACTCCTTCGAAATCCGCTAAGACCTTCCCAATGGCCGCTTCCATTCTCGTTCTGGCTTCTCCGCCAGCCTGCATCAGCTGTATGACCCAGGTTTTCCAATGAAGAAGGTGGTAATAAAGCTCCATATTGACCTTTAATGCTACCTCGGCTAAAGGCTGATAAGAAGAGTTTTTCAGAGAGTCCAATCTGATTTTTTTCGCTTGGGAATAAAAATAATTCCTTACAACTGCAAATGCCCAGTCATATTGAGCTGAAGACAAGTAATGACCAGGGCCATTTACCAATTCTAAAAGGACAGCATTTTGCCTTTCAGATGCCTCTCTTGCATGTGCAAGACTGTCTACATTACCTTCACCGAGATTGGACAACAGCTGATAAAACATGGCCGCATGGCCCATGGTATCCTGACTGATAGATGAAAAGGCGACATCCTCCTCTATATGGGGCGCCAGGCCAAGCCATTCTGAACCCCGGTAGGCAAGGATGAAATCATCGTCAGCCAGCTGATACAATAATGATGTCAGTGCCGGTTTAATCTTAGAGTCGATTGGTATATTTCCTGCTGGCTCATTCACCTTTTTTCACCCCTCCCCATGAAAGAATCTCCTTTTCATCAAGCATTTCCTGCTCATAGTGGCGCCACTTTTTCTTCAGATATCCATATCCTTTAGTCGTGCGGTATTCTTTGTTATCCAGACGCTGAAGTGATTGCTTTTCTTCCGGCGTCAGCTTGCGTATATCAGAGCGTTTGACCACCCAGATATCAGCAACCGCCTCTCTCCTCATAAAATTTTCCTGCGCCATGACGAGTGCAAGCTCCCGATTTGGCGCCAGCAGGGAAAATTGATATTGCAGAGGCGAGGTATCGGTTCTTTGACTAAAAACTTCAAATTCCTGATAGAATCCTTCGTTACCCAAAGGTACCCCTCCCATCTGAACAGTTTAATTTGCAGTATTGAGAGCTTCGCGCACCCATTTGTTAGTATCATAAGCTGTGCGTCGGAGGCCGAGCCTCTCCTGAGATTTTGGCCCATTATTTTTAATAATGTCCTTGAACCTATTCCAATCAGGCTGCTTATAAATCCACAGCTCCCGCTCCTGATCGAAATGCATCGTCTCGTCCGGCAGAGTGAGGCCAAGCGAGAGAACGCGTGGAATATATTTTGTAAAAAAGTCCTGTCTTAAATCCTCGTTGGTCTTTGTTCGAATTTTGTATTTTATCGTTGTGTCCTGTTTGGAAGTTCCTGTTGTGGAGGCATCACCCGGGCCAAAGAACATTAACAGCGCTTCCCACCAGCGGTTAACGGCGTCCTGAACCATCGCTCTTTGCTCGTCGGTTCCTTCAGCCAGCGCCATGATGATGGCTTCACCATGCTGAGCATGAAAAACCTCTTCTGCACAAATTCTCTTAAGGGCTCTGGCATAAGGGCCATATGAGGCGTTAAGCATATTGGTCTGGGTAATGATAGCTGCGCCGTCAACCAGCCAGCCAATCAGGCCGGCATCCCCCCATGTAGGGGCTTCCATATGAAAGACATTATGGAATTTCAGTTTTCCGCTGAATAAATCCTGCATAATATCTTCACGGGTTTTGCCGAGAGGTTTCATTAAGTCCTCTGCAACACGAAGCAGCAGCTGACCATGCCCCATCTCATCCTGCACCTTCGCCATGATCCCAAGCTTGCGTTTTAGTGAAGGGGCTTTCGGCACCCATTCCTTTTCAGGAAGCGCTCCCATAATTTCACTGATTCCATGCATTGAAATTAACTTGATTAATGTCATTCGATAATCTTCCGGCATCCAGTCATCCGCTTCAATTTTTTCTCCTGTATTAATGCGTTTCATAAACTGCTCATATTTTTCTTCTTCCGTCATCTCTTGGTAGAAAAGAGCTTCTGACATGTGTTTCACCCCCAGTGAGTTTAAAATAGTTCGTTCAGGTAACTTCATTTACTATGGCCTGAGTAACAATCCTGACAGCTTTCCCTTCCGATCTTGGCAGCGATTTGGGCGGATGGAGAACCAGTTTAATGGTAATAAAGCAGTTTTGTTTCAACGCTTCCTGAATCTTCTTTTCTACGAATTCCGCTTCCCCCATATTTCTATAAAACTCTTCATTCCATTCAGCATGAAGCTCTAAAGCTTTTAAGCTTCCCTTATTATGCACGTGGATCTGATAATGGGGAGCAAGCTCCGGCATCTGAAGAATACAACGTTCAATTTCGGACGGAAAGACGTTCACACCATTTACATTGAGCATATCGTCGATTCGGCCTTTCACACGGCTCATGCGGATCGTGGTTCTTCCGCACGCACATTTCTCTTTTGAAAGGGAGGCGATGTCCCCGGTGCGATAGCGGATGACAGGAAAAGCTTCCTTCGTTAAACTTGTAAAAACAAGCTCACCTTCTTCACCGTTTGGAAGCGGTGTCATTTTTATTGGATCGATCACCTCTGCAAAAAAGTGATCCTCAGCAATGTGGAGGCCATCCTGAACCTCATGGCATTCCATGGCTACACCTGGTCCAAGCACTTCACTCAGCCCATAAATATCGCATGCTTTAATTCCAAGCTTAGCTTGAAGTGCTTTCCGCATTTCTTCAGACCAGGATTCAGCCCCAAATATCCCAAACTTTAATGAGGTACTTGCCGGGTCGATTCCCCGCTCCTCCATCTTCTCTGCTAAATTGAGAACATAAGAAGGAGTTCCGCAAATAACCTCCGGCTTAAAGTCCTGAATCAGCAGAATTTGTCTCTCAGTATTTCCACCAGAAACAGGTACGGTTGCCATGCCAAGCTGTTCGCTGCCATAATGCATGCCCAATCCGCCGGTAAACAGCCCGTAGCCATAAGCATTATGCAATACCTGACCAGGTTGACCTCCTCCTAAGGAGATTGCCCTGGCTATCAGATTGCTCCACATTTCGATGTCATTTCGGGTGTAGCCCACTACAGTTGGCTTTCCGCTCGTTCCTGAAGAAGCGTGCAGACGCACAATTTCTTTTTTATCCACAGCAAAAAGACCGAATGGGTAATGCTCCCGCAAATCTGCTTTATTAGTAAATGGCAGCTTTTGAATATCATCCAGGCTGGTAATGTCTTGAGGTGTAATATTACTTTCCAAAAACTTTTTTTGATAGAAAAGCACATGGTTATATACTCTCTCCGTTGTCTGCCTGAGCCGGTCCAGCTGCAATTCCTCTATCTTTTCGCGGCTTTCCGTTTCAATATCATGCAGAATCAAGACATGACCTCCCAGAATATTAGGATAATAATTTAATATAACGTTTAAATATCGTTAGATAAAATAAGTGTTATATATTTAACACAAAGATACCGTGTAAACAGGAAAAAGTCAACTTATTTTCTGAAAATTTACTTATTTATTCTAAAGCTAATAAAAAGACCTAGCCCATATATTAAAGGGCTAGGTAATATTTCTCATGACCATTCTTTTAACTTATTTACTATGTTATTCTTCCATTTAGATATTAGTAGCTCTTCACCTTTTGCTGTTTTTTGTTTCTGCCATTCGTTATAGCTTGCTGCAGAAATTAGAATAGAGCCAGCAATTAGAAGGTACGCCCACCAAGGGAGGTTCCCCCAATATGGTCTGGTTTGAAGCAGTACATTCAGGAGCAGAACCCCTGAACCTACAAAGAAATAAGACTTTATCCTCCAAAAAGTGCCAGCAAGCATCGAGATCAGAGAGAGCGTGCCGACTATAAGTGCATCATAAACCGTATTATTTGCAAGGCCATCCTGTACGAGCAGCAGGGATACTGCTATGAGAACTCCCCACTGAATTTTACTGGTCAGCTTAGAATATTGCCCTTTCAGGACTTTCCTGACAAATATAATCAGTATGATCCAAGGGAGAACATATACCTCTCTTATAAAAAGATCCGGTATTTCAATAATTCTTAATATCCTATAATATGGCTCCAGTAATACTGCTCCTGCCAGCAATTCAGGCAACCTATTGTATTTGGATGTCACTCTGTTTCTCTGTAAAAACAATAATGCGCTAATCAGTAGTCCAGGGAGAACTTCCGCCCATAGGGAAACCGCTGGAAAAAGATAAGCAGTAAGCAAAAATAGCAGGGAAATAATTGTGTAGCTATCAGCTTTTTTGCCCATGAAAATTTTAGCGTATACCATTTTGCCAATGAAAACCGCAGCCATGCCGAAGCCTGCAGCCATCATAATTTTCATATCTGGAGCAATACCGTTAATGAATAGGAATTTAAGTACTGCTGCATACAGTAACACTAATGGAATAACAGCTAATATATCAAGCCTGGTTCTATGCATATATAAGATTAACCCTGCTGCATAGGTTATAGATACGATAAATGGAAGAACTCCAAAGGGGTATGACACCAGAAAAGCCAATAGCCCAATCACAGACCAGGGTACTAAGAAGTAAACACTCCTCTGTTTATCCTGAGTTTTACCCGTTATCCAGAATAAAAATACGGCACAACTGACTGATAATATGGCATACTCACTATAACTCTCCTCCCAAATATGCTCCATACCTGTCAAAATCACCATATACAAAGTTATAAAAGAGCTGTAAAGGAATATCTTTACTTTCCATTCATTAGCAGAAACCTTGAAACTGATCCAATAGACTGCCAGGGTGGCTATAAATGGCCAGATACTATTTTCCCTGTAAAGGAAAAATGTCAGGATCATGGCAAAGGGCATGAACATATGGCCAATCCAGCTAAACCCTCTAGCCAGGACAACATCATTTTTAGATATATAAAAAGCCGAACCAAGGAGGATCCATGCCCCTAAAGGAAATTGAACCCAATTAAAAAATGTAAAGTTAAATGGTAAACCAATCAAAATCATAAAGTAAGCAAAAAGTGAAATCGATGCTGTCACAAACGGAATCCAGCTTTGCTTATGGAATTGATATAGGGCAAGGTACAATGCTATACCTCCAATAAATACTGCAGGCCTCATCCAAATTTCATTGATCGACAAAGCAGTGGCAGTAAACAGTGAGATTGTATAATATCCCAGCGAAATTAAAAACACGTTTTTGGCTTGAGTTTGATGTCCTTTCTTAGAAAGAATGACATAAAGGATAAGGAGAGCTATACTTGCCATTACTGTATTCATGGCCATACCCAGTTCATTCCGATAAAAGCTTGAATAACTTCGCAGATGTTCACCATAAAGCATAAAGGCAAACCCGATTGACAAGGGAGTAGCCCAAGGAATCGTTTCTGTATAAAAGCCCCTATTTTCAACCTTATTCATGAGGTACAGTACTAAGCTGAAGATTAATAGCATCGTGCCTGCAGCAAGCCAATCAAGAAGGCCTGCAGCTATTACAGCTGAAAACAGCATACTAGTGACTGCCACATCGCGTGAGCTTGATTTCACTACTTTTAAGACCGGATATTTAAGCAGATACCCGAAACTGATAAAAAGCACAAAGCCACTAAAGAATATAGGTATTGATAAATTGGTGAACAGGATTATTTTATCCAGCATAAGAATTGCTTGGAATAGGGCAGAAGCTAAAAAAACAGGTGCCAGGTAAGCAAACAGCCTGTGTCCCATAATATTTGCCAAATATATAAACTGCCCCGCTAGTATTGTATAGGCCAGCAGCAGTGATACAGAAGGCTCCCCGGCTGTTAACAGGAATCCTTCGATTGAAATATAAAGGAAAGCAAGTATTGAAACTGCTGCACTGGTCAGTCTGAAAATCTTCTCCCAGGAATATTGCTTATCCATAACCATAGGAACAAATAGAAAACCAATTCCTGCTAGCGCATAGAAAACCGGACCAGATGTAACTAACATACTATTTTCAATCAACTGATAGATACCATAAACAATTAGCAGGCTGAAGACGAAATGAAACTCCTTCCTGCCTGTGACATACACCATCGATAAATACACAGCTGCAGTCAGCAGGATATTCACACTGTAAAAAATATGGCTATTGAAAAAGGCTAGCATCAATAAAGTCGAGATCACTAAATTGATTTGAGCAAAGTAAACCAGTTCTTGTGAAAACAATTTAAGATTGGCATGCTTTTTCATGCGATGATAAGCTGCTGACAGAAGAGCATTGAAAACCATCAATCCAAGATAAAAGCCGTCATTTTCAAGACTGAATGCTTTCAGAGTAAAACCAGCACATGCACTCAGGGCAAAATATGCAAACCAGACAAAAAGACGTGAGCCCAGTTTGTATGCAAATACACAATACACAGGGATGATTATTAAACTGCCAGCCGTTCCAAGTATATAGCGTCCTTCTCCATAGAAAGAAAGATACGGGCCAAGTAGTTCAAACCAGCCGACAGACAATATAAATATTGGCAAAAATAAACTTCCAAGAACAATGAAAGCAAATGATGTTCTTTCAATTTTCAGCAGCTTTCCGGAAATATACGCAAAGCCATAGAAAAGAAGCGAAACCACTGCAATGGATGCACTTTTCATGAAATATGACATTGTCGCCCAGTTGCTTGTTGCCACAAAAAGTCCGCCAATCAGGAGCAGAATTACTCCAATATTCAGCAACCAGGAAATGTTCCTTTCACGGATTTCTTCCTGAGATATCTTCTTCTTCACAATTTCTTTTGCCGGCAGTATAGCCTTTTTTCTATTTTCTTCTGCGACTTTTGCCGCCTGAATCTGCTCTCTTTTCTGCTCTTCAAGGTCCTGATAGTACTGATGATGGGCTTTTAGAGTTATTTCATAATGTTCTGATGAAATATAGTCCTTCTCTTTCAATTTAGTGAGTTCAGCATGAAATATATCGTGATGATATTTTTCTGTTTGTGGGTTCAAGGGATCCACCTCTTTTAGATAGAATAATATTCTATCGGTTCTATTAGTGTAATATTACACAATTTGAATGAATAAATCAATCGCTATTTAGCATTTATTACCTCTAAAGTAGGTTTATACAATTTATTTAATTATAAGATGTAATAAAGAAACAAAGTCGCAGGTTTGAGCTGAACTGCTGGTGAGAATGGGGAAATGGGAGCGCCTTATGATGTTCACGATGTTTTTAAACATTTTGATGCATTGGATAAACATAAGTTTCTTTTTATTAAATATGCACCACAGAGGTATAATCTGACTGGGGATTTAGCTAGAAAGTAAAAGCCCGCTAATTAAGCGGGCTCATGGGGAGGCCAATTCTGACCTTCTTTTTATTCTGTAATTGTGACTAACTTTACATCAGCGAAATCAAATCGGTGATAGTGACCTTCAGTACATGTCAGTTCAACAAATCCTTCCAGATCTTTAATGCTGCCGATTACCTCGGATTTATTTTCTGCTTCAACCTCTTCTGTTACGGTAACGCCTTTTTCAAAAGTATAAATAACCTTAAATGTATTCATATGTGTAAAACTCTCCTTTCCCTATTTTTGTTCCCATCACTGCAGTGATTAAAACACATAAATCATTATTTCAGTTATTTTCCAACAGCCAAATTAAACACTTTCAAAGGAAGTTGCTGGCATTAACTGTTTTTAGCAAGAAAATAGCAAGAGCTAGCATTCTGCTATTCGACAGATATCGGCTGGTATCACCATAATCTCACACATACAGCCATTTTCTAATTGACTTCGACAAAATTAAATTTCGTTTCTTAGAAATGAATCATAAAAAGGTCAGTCTTAGTTAACATAAAAATATTATAATAAACCGTTAAAAATGAAGGCTGTTTTCGCAAAGTTTGTTGCTATTTATATTATATTTACTGAGTTGATTGTAGTGGAAGGTGCGAGATCCTCGAAAATGCATTCGCATTCTCTTCGTGCGGTGTTTACTAAAGGTAGCTTATTCAACGTCCTACGGGAGTAGCGGGACAGGTGAGACCCCACAGACGCGTAGCGTCGAGGAGGCTCACCGCCCGCCCCGTGGAAAGCGAGCATTCTCTCACTGCAATCAAAGGACAACATTGATAAGTGAAAAACAACAATTTATACGAAAAGAGCCAAAATAAAAAAGAAGCCCTGCTATTAAGCGGACTCCTCTTTTCCATTATTCACCTAAATCAACATTATGATAAACACGCTGGACATCTTCCAGATCTTCAAGGGTGTCGATCAACTTTTCAAATTGCGCTTGTGCATCAGCTTCCAGGGTGACTTCATTTTGCGGGAGCATTGTTAATTCAGCAACAGCAAACTCATTGATACCCGCGGATTTGAATGCTTCCTGAACTGCATGAAATTGATCGGGATCAGCATAAACAATTACAGTGTCTTCTTCTTTCAGAATATCACGTGCATCTACGTCAGCTTCCATTAGGATTTCCAGTACTTCTTCCTCTGATTTGCCTTCAATTCCAATAACAGCGGTTGAGTCGAACATATAGGAAACAGATCCGCTCACACCCATGTTTCCACCGTTTTTACCGAATGCAGCACGTACATTAGATGCTGTACGATTTACGTTATTCGTCAATGCATCAACGATAATCATTGATCCGTTAGGCCCGAATCCTTCATAGCGAAGCTCGTCATAGTTTTCTTCCGTACCACCTTTTGCTTTTTCTATTGCGCGATCAATGATATTTCTTGGCACGTTATATGTTTTTGCACGCTCAAGCACAAATTTCAAGGCCTGGTTTGCTTCAGGATCAGGCTCCCCTTGCTTGGCAACCACATATATCTCAAGTGCAAACTTGGAATAAACACGGCTCGTATTTGCGTCCTTTGAGGCTTTCTTTTCTTTGATATTGTTCCATTTACGGCCCATATGTCCCACTCTCTTTCAACTTTGGATCAAATAAGTAATAGAGTCTTCAATTTTCTGAAGAACTCTCACTAAATTATTATACATTAAGACACCTGTTTTTTTCGAGCATTCTTTCTTGAAAATGACTCTTGGCATCAAAAGAAAAAAGAGACACAAATGTGCCCCTGATCAACTCAACAGGATTCTTTCTAATACCTTTTGCACCTGGTTGCCTTCTTTAAAGGATACCAATAGTGCTTTATCTCCTTTTATTGCTTTCAAAAGTTCTGCAGGAAGACTGGTTTCAGGTTCATCAAGCTTTATAATTTCTCCGCTCTTTTCAATGCCAGTTTGAACCAGAATTCTCCAATTCTGCATATCTAAAGTTCCTTTATCACCAAAAACTTTAAAAGACAAATGTTCTTGCTGCCCGATTCCGGCTATTCCGTTAAACACAACCGGAATTCCGTTTGGCAGCGTTAATAGGGTTGAAAAGCTTGTTTCACATAATCGGTCATCTTCAGGGTATTCAACAAAAGAATGGACAATATCCAATTCTCCGAAGGTATCGTGAATCATGTGAATAAAATGGGGGACTACTTCCCTGATAAAGCCCCCCTGTTCCTTGCTTGATATCCAATCGTTCTGCTGCCACTCACGCGGCCATTGCTTAAACTGCAGGTGCAGTTCAACTTTTTTAATCCTGCCCAGTTCACCATTATGTATCTTACGCTTAAACAATTTAAATACCGGACTATATGCCATGGGAAAATTCATAGCGTGGATAATCCCGGCATTCACAGCAGCTTCACACATTTCTATTGCCTCTTCAATTGAATTGGCCAGAGGCTTTTCACAAAGAAGATGCTTGCCGCTGTTTATAATATCCATTGCTATAGGATGATGATATTTTGGCGGAACTCCCAAATAGATAAGCTTAATGGTTTCATCCTGAAGTAAATCCAAATAATTGGTAAGCAATGTTACATCCGGCAGCTCAGCCTTAAACTTATCTAGTCGTTCAGCATTTTGGTCACAAAGTGCTGCAATGTCAAACTCCTTATGCTGATGAAATTGACGGAGTATTCTTTCCCCTACAGCACCCATCCCAATTAATCCTACTTTAATCTTTTCTCTCACACATGTCACCTTCTTATGAAAAATCATGTACTCCTTTGAATTATATCGTTAATTTCAAATATTCAAAAGTTTAATTTATCTCACAAGGTCATGGAATAAGGACCAAAAATATACCGGCCAATAATTGGATAGAAAAATTTTGAATGGGGATAATAATTTTAATAAAACAATCAGGAGGTGCCACCATTGGACCTGGATAAGGATATGCAATTTGAAATCACTAGTACGTTCATGCCAAATCTTAACCGTTCCCAAACACTTAAAATTCTGGAGGTGACCCAGAACAGTGTTGTTATTCAAATGGACAGATCGAATGGACGCGGAGTTTTCCCTGCAGAAAACTTTCATTATTGGATTAAACGAGGCTCTCTTATTAAATTGAATGGCCACCATAAAAGAACTTCATAGAGTACTTGACCATTTTAATTTATGCATCATATGGCGAGTGTCCAATTGAAATTAAAAGAGGCTGGCTCCATATCTTGAGCCAGCCCTTCTCTTATCGTTCGCAAGCATAATTGTCCTTATCTCGATCATGCTTTGAGTCATATGCAGGGTGTGTAGATGGCACTCCATTAGGATATACCTTTCTTAACTCTGTACAGTTTTGATAGGACTCTGAACCGCTTTCTGAAGAAGTTGAATTGCCGGCTGTACCGCTGCTGTCATTCGACATGCTTTTATCGGTATTACTTGAAGAACCGCTCACAGCTTTAGAATCCAGATCCCCTTTTGTTGTTCCTTCTTCTCCAAGGGCCCATAACCCTTTGTTGGCTTCCCTTGCTTCCCTGCCGAATTTTTTGAAGTACTCACTGTATTTCACATCCGGATTGTAGGTGGATGGCTCCGCATACCCTTCTAAAACTAAATGGGCATTGAACATATTTTCACGTATTTCATCCTCGTCCATATCATCCGCCGGGATGTCGAGCCAAATAATTCTCAGCAGGCGGCCATATCGATCGGTGTCTGACACATCTTTTTGCATCCAGATCTTCTTGCCGGTCAGCTCAGATTTTGTGAATTGACTCGCTTCTTTCCCGTATTCTTCCACTCTTGTTGTTGATTCGGGAGTGTTTACTCCAATCAGGCGGACTTTCCTGCCGTCAGCGGTTTCAATTGTGTCACCGTCCACTACTCTGCCAACGGTAACTAATTCCAAGCCTAAGTTCTCTGCAGCCTGGCTTTGTTCCTGCTCCTGTTTTTGTTTTTCAGCTTCTTCCTGTTTCTGCTTTCTTTCCTGTTCTGCTTCTAGCCGTGCTTGTTCCTCAGCTTGCTTCTTCGCTTCCTCTTCTTCAGCCTTTTCTCCGGCAAGCTTTTCTTCTTCAGCTTTTTTATCTGCTTTAGTCTCTTCTGATTGTATCTGTTCTTTCTCTGGCTCATTTACAGTTTCGGACGCATCGGAATCTGCAGTTGCTAGAAATATGGATAAAATGAAGCCTGCTGCCATAATCCAGCCCGATCTTTTAAAATTTATTTTATATTTACGGTGCTGGTTATTTAAATATAAACCAATTAAAAAGACTGCTAATCCTATAAAAGCCACAGGTTCTGCTATGCTCATTAACAGCATAAATAAAATAACAACAGTGATAATAGTCCCTCTTATAACTTTCAAGCGCTTATTTCTCTCCCTTTTTTTAAAACGTATTCCTAAGTAATAGTACCTTTTTTCCTGCAAAAAATAAACACCAATTCACTAGTGAACTGGTGTTATAAGTTACTGTTTTTTCCCGAAAATTTCTTCCTGTAGCCTCCTGCCGGTTGGCGTTGCAGCCAGTCCGCCCTCAGCAGTTTCCCTTAGTGCAGAAGGCATGGATTGCCCGATAAGGAACATTGCATTAATGACTTCATCACATGGTATTCTGCTCGTAATTCCGGCGAGAGCCATATCTGCAGCTGTCATAGCATTGGAAGCTCCCATTGCATTCCGCTTTACACATGGAACTTCTACTAGTCCGGCAACCGGATCGCACACAAGGCCCAGCATATTCTTTAATGTGATCGCCATAGCTTCAGCTGCTTGTTTGGGTGTTCCGCCTGCCATTTCTACTATGGAAGCTGCCGCCATTCCGCTTGCAGACCCCACCTCAGCCTGACATCCCCCAGCTGCACCTGAGATAGAAGCATTGTTTGCCACAACAAAGCCAAACGCCGCAGAAGTAAATAGGAATTCGATCATTTCCATACGCGTTGGTTTGAGAACTTCTTTAACAGCGAACAAAGTACCTGGAACCACACCCGCTGAACCGGCTGTCGGTGTGGCACAGATTATGCCCATTGCAGCATTTACTTCATTGGTTGCAACTGCTTTGCTGACAGCATCCAATAAAACATTTCCAGATAAAGCCTTTCCGCTCTGAATGTACTTTTGCAGAAGAACTGCATCGCCGCCTGTGAGTCCTGTTACAGATGTTACCCCTTTCAGTCCCCTCTCTACTGCCTGTTCCATGACAGTCAGGTTCCGGTCCATTTTGGCAATAATTTCATCACGCGTTAATCCGGTTACTTCAATCTCCTGCTGAATCATGATTTCAGCTATTTTTACACCTTTATTTTCAGCGAGAGCTATAAGCTCAGCAACATTTCTAAATAACATTAGACTTTCCCTCCTGATGACCAGCTAACTATTAGTCAACCATTCGAATAATTTGTGTTACATTCGGAAGCCCTTCAAGCTCCGTCATTACCTCCTGGCCAATCTTCTGATCCACTTCTATGACCATGATGGCCATTTTTCCTTTTTCTTTGCGTGAAACTTCCATATGGCCGATATTGATCTGGTGCTTGGATAAAATATTAGTTACAGCGGAGATAACTCCAAACTGATCGTTATGAACAACTAAAATGGCAGGATGTTCACCGGATAATTTAAGTTCAAAGGAATTCAGTTCAGTTATCTCAATGGTTCCGCCGCCGATGGATATCCCTACAAGTTCAATTTCACGATCACCTTCAGATAGCTTCACTCTTACCGTATTAGGATGGTCAGTGACGGTATCTTCTACTGTAAAAATGACATCAATTCCAGCTTCTTCAGCTAACTGCAGGGCGGAAGGGATGCGCTCGTCAAAGGTATCAAAGTCAAGGATACCGCCGACAATTGCCACATCCGTTCCATGTCCTTTGTAGGTTTTTGCAAATGAACCATATAAGGAAATCTCTGCTTTGGACGGCTGTTTTCCCAAAAGAGTTCGGGCAACACGTCCAATACGTGCGGCTCCAGCTGTATGAGAGCTTGATGGGCCGATCATAACCGGGCCGATAATATCAAATGCTGATCTGTATTTCATTTTGTATGCCCCTTTATTTTTATTGTAATATATGGATATAGCTGTTTTGCTAACAGCGTCTATTTTAATAACTCGTCTTATTTATGCTCCAAGGCTGCTTCCGGATGGAGCTCATTTATTGTCCTGATTTTCTGAAGGTAATTATAAATAGTGAATTTTGAAACACCCAGAACAGATGCGACATAATCAGTTGCCCCTTTAATGAGGAATGTTCCTTTGTCTTCAAGCTGGCGTACACACTCAACTTTTTCTTCAAGCGTCATCAATGAAGGTGCCTTCTTAAAGCCCTGAAGAACCTGATCTACCATCTCATGAATAACATCCTGCACAGAATTAAAAAAGGTTTCCGATTTAGACGAATGTTCATCAAAGCTGATAAATTGTTCAATTTCTCCTCCGAATTGCATGAGCAGACTTATATCATAATTTAGGCATAGTGCGCCGATTACTTTATTTTCATCATCCCGGAGAAAAATCGTAGATGATTTCATGACATTTCCTTTTTTGGACTGTGTTTTATAATTCGCAATATCATTTACATCATTTTTATGTTCGGCTAATTCATTCAATACAAGGTCGGTGATGGGAGAGCCAATCTTTCTGTCTGTTATATCTCCTGCTATGTGGATAAGCGATTTTTTTAAGTCGCTGAAATCGTGCACGGCCACTTCACAGCGGGAACCAAACATTCGCACAAGCATATCTGCAGTCCGGATCGCCAAATCAAAAACAGGTCTATGGCATTCCTTCAACTTTGTCACTCCCTTTTATGAAATCGCTTTCAATATTTTACTAATCTATATTTCTCTTCAATTAATAATAACATGAAAACAATATAATTAAAATAAAATTTTAATAGCTACAAAAAAATTGTAATACACAAACAAATTGCCGCATAAGTCAGATGCGGCAATTCATCATTACACATTTTTTAATACAAGGTAAAGCCTGTTGACACGCTCTGTTTGCTCTTCTTCAGAAGCAAGATCAAATTTTTTCAGCAGATGGAATACCTCATTTAAAATATCCTGTGTATGTTCCTGCTGGAAAAATGACTGAAACAGCGGGTGCATATCTTCCGGAAGGAAACCTCTCTGCTGTTCAAATTTATTTTGAACATCTTCCTGAGTATGGTCCAATTTACATTCGCTCATTAATAAAACCTCCTGAATGAACTGTATACTTTTTTTCGTAAGTATTAATCACTATTCTATTTTACCTTCTAGAGTCCTATTAAAACATATACCTCTACTGCATCGTTTCTTCAAACATTTCGACTATATTATAGAAGTAATTGATTTGAAATGGAGTGAGTTCTTTGAAAAAACTTTCTGTGAAACTCGGTCTGCTGTTCCTTCTGAATGGCCGTTGCTTTCTTTATTCGTAGTGCTCTCGTCTTTGCTGGTACCATTCTGTCCAGTATCGCCGTTATTTCCGCCGCAGGCAGTTAGAGTAAGCGCGGCAGTCAGAGAAACAAACCAAATGGCGAATTTTTTTTTGGATAACATATTCAATTCCTCCTTTACTTCATGAAGTTAGTATGGCAATAAATTGTGCAGAAATTATGGAACAGGTATGAAATAATACTAAATTAATACTCCCCCTTGCATAAAAACATATACAACCTTTATAAACAAATATTTTAATTTACCTAAATTAAAAAAAGACACCCTGCTGGATGTCTTTTTTCTCTGCTAATTTAAGCAGCCATTTTACGGCATTCTTCCGAACACTTAAAGCAAGCGTCAGCACAGCGCTGACAGTGAGCGTGATTATGTTTTTTGCACTCATTTCCACACGCTTCACAAATGTCTGCACACAGAGTGCAAATTTGTCTGGCAAAAGGGCTGTTAGACTGCATTGACTTAGCTGCAAAGGCACAGATTTCCGCACACTCTCTGTCCGACCGAATACAGTCTGCCATCATTTGAACATCTTCTTCCCCTAAGCAAGCGTCATAGCATACATTACAGGCCTCCATACACTCTATACAAGCCTGAACACATTCTTCATATGATTGAGTAAACATTATATCCACCTTTCTATAAACTCTATCCAAAGATACTCTACCCCTGCATTCCGGTAGTAAACTGCCAATATCGGCATAAAAAGAGCAGAGAGTTATCTCTCCGCTCCTAAAATGTTACTTCTGTATACCCGTCCCATTTCTTTCCTCTTTAAATGGCAGCTCTTTCTTTACATATGAATAATCATTCCGGTTGATTGGAACAAATCCTTCCGGCTTATAAAATCGCAGGAGGTCTTTGTAAACAATGTTATCTGACATTTCCAGTTCTTTTTTCGCCTGATCGAAAAGTGATTTACAAGCATTAGCTTCAGCTATTTCCCCGGATTCCGTATAATAGCAGGTTTCTTCAATTTGGGTATATGTCGGTGAAATAAAGTTGCCGTTTCGGAATGGGACAACTTCACGGTGTTTTTCTGATAAAAGATCTGATCCCATTTCAAGGTAATTCTTTGTATCAATGCCCAGCAGGTGAAGTAATGTCGGTCGCACATCTACCTGTCCGCCGATGTTGTGGACAATGCCGCCATTCACTCCAGGTACATGTATGAACACGGGCACTCTTTGAAGCTTGGCATATTGGAATGGCGTAATTTCTTTTCCAATCACCTTAGCCATTGCCTTATTATGATTTTCTGAAATTCCGTAATGATCGCCATACAGAACAACTACTGTATGGTCATACAATCCGGAATCCTTTAAATCATTAAAAAACTGTTCAAGTGCCTGGTCCATATAGTTCGCTGACTGAAAATAATGATTCACCACATCATTGTCTGTTTCTCCTGCTGGAAATTCAGTATCCCACTCATCCATTTTAAAGGGGAAGTGATTAGAAAGAGTAATGAATTTTGTATAAAACGGCTGTGGAAGACTGGTCAGCATCGGCATGGATTCCTTAAAAAACGGCTTATCTTTTAAACCATAGTTTTTTGTGTTTTCATCGTTCATATCATAATACTCGGCATCAAAAAACTTATCATATCCCATGGTTTTATACATTTCATTACGATTCCAGAACGTCTTGTAGTTTCCATGGAAAGTTGCTGAAGTATAGCCATGCGGCTTTAAAATAGCTGGTGTGCCATGGAATGTATTTTGAGCTTTCGTTACATAAACAGCTCCCTGTGACATGGGATATAGTGATGTATCCATCATAAACTCAGCATCTGAAGTCTTTCCCTGTCCGGTTTGGTTGACTATGTTATCAAAGTAGAATGTCTTGCTGCTATGTGCAAGTGAATTCAGGAATGGGGTAACTTCTTTACCATTCAGCTTGTAGTCTATAATAAAAGTCTGAAGTGATTCCATGGATACATAAATAACATTCATGCCCTTGGCTTTTCCAAAGTAATTAGGGTTCGGAGGTGCGTATTTCGCTTTAACATAGTTCTCTACTTCAGTCGCATCGTTCGTATCTGCAAGAGCTCGCTGGCTGGCAGACTTCGCGTTTTGGACTATATCATAAATCGTGAAATTGTATGCACCAAGGTATTTCACCAAATAATTACGGTCGAAGGAACGTGTAAGCAGTTCAGGACGGTCTTTCTCGGCGATTTCAAGATTAATGAAGAAGACAATAATCCCTGCAACCATAACAGCTATCGCCGGTTTTCGGCTAATTTTCTTACCAGGTTTATACCATTTCCTAACTGCCAGGAAAAGAAGCAGAAGAGTGTCTGTAAAATAAAAAATATCCCACGGAGACATTAACGACAGTGCGCTATCTCCGAGCTGTCCCCCATTTACTTTGGCCTGCATGAGAACAGGAACAGTGATAAAATCGTTAAAGAATCGATAATAAACAACATTTGCATAAAGCAGGAAGGATAAGAATAAATTCAAGCCAATTAGCATGCCTGATTGCCATTTCCCTTTAAAAAACAAAGCGAATCCCAGGAATACCAGTGTAGAACTTAACGGATTCAAAAACAGTAGAAATCGCTGTATGTCATTATTAATCCCTAAATTAAATTCAATGCGATAGGCTGCATACGTTTTCAGCCAAAAAAGGATAACAGTCAGAAAGAATACAGCAAGACTGCTTTTCGCCAGTTTCTCAGGCGACTTGAATAACTTTTTCATTAGTGTGGTTTCACCTCTTAAATTGTACATATACGAAAATTTTGTAGAAACTTCATTAATAAATGGTGAACGAATGTAAAATAATATAGCACAATTTCAAATTAATGAAAATGGATATCTCCTTTATATCTTTCGCCTTTTTCCTTCAAAAGCCAACAATTTTTAATATAATTTCCTGTTACCCACTATATTTTAATGGTAAAATGAATTTTCCCTTCATAATTTCAATGCTGAAGGAGTATTGATGTTCAAAAGGGCCAAGCTAAAATTAAACATAGTTGGATTGGAGAGTCTTCATGAAAGAACGTCTTTTATTTTTTATTTTTGGTATGCTGATCCTGACAATGGGTGTAGCCCTGATTATCAGATCAAATCTCGGAGCTTCTGCATGGGATGCCCTGGCTGTCGGTGAATCGCAAATGTTTAACTTAACAGTCGGCACCTTTGTTTTTATAAATGGAATCGTACTCATTTTTTTAAATGCCTTTCTAATGAAAAAAAAGCCTGAAGCCCTTGCAGCCATTTCTATTTTGATAATTGGCGCACTAATAGACTTTTGGCTTCTCATTATTTTTGATGACCTTTCACCGCAGACATTGGCAATGCAATCAATCATACTGTTCCTTGGAATCCTTTCGATGGGAATGGGAGTTGCCATCTATCTGCAGGCTAAATTTCCGGCAAGCCCTATGGATACCTTAATGGTAGCGATTCATACAAGATTTGGATTAAACTTAAGGAATTCAAGGATCATCAGCGAAAGCTTTGCTTTGCTGCTTGCGTTTTTATTCAGAGGTGCAATCGGAGTAGGCACAATCGTGGTAACATTGACACTCGGACTTGTTGTACAATTCTTTTACCCGGTTTTTGAAAGAGCGCTTGAAAAAATGCAGGCACCGAAAGGCCCTGTCATCACTAAATAATAAGATCTCATCCTGCTCTTTGAGCAGGATGTTTTTACTTTCTTAATACTTCATAATCCTTCCATTCCTCTGGCAGCAAGGCCCGATATTTTGCCTGCATATACCTGTCATCCATTAAGACAATTTTTCCCGTATCCTTTTCAGAACGTATCAATCTGCCTCCTGCCTGCAGAACCTTGTTCATTCCAGGGTAAGTATAAGCATAATCATAACCGTTTTTCCCTTGCTGATTAAAATAAGCTTTTATAATATCGCGTTCAAATCCTAGCTGTGGAAGCCCTACACCCACTACAAATACACCATTCAGCCGATCACCCTGCAAATCAATTCCCTCTGAAAAAATTCCGCCCATGACGGCGAACCCCAACAGAGTTCCAGAAGGATTAGGCTTGAATGCATCCAGAAACCCTTCCCTTTCTCCTTCATCCATCCCTGTCTTTTGAATGATTATGTCTAGTGTCAGTTCCTCATCAAGTAACCGTCGATGGACATTCTCCATATATTGATAGGATGGAAAGAAGATCAAGTAATTTCCCTTGTGTTCCTTTAGTATGTCCTTAATAGTGCTGACGATCGGTTTTATAGACTCTTCCCTGTCACGGTATCTTGTTGAGAGCGGCTGTATGTAAACCTTTGCCTGATCTATTGAGAAAGGAGAAGGAACGGCTAAAATATAATCTTCCTCTTGAAAGCCAAGCATATCCAAATAATAAGTAAGAGGCATTAAGGTAGCAGAAAAAAAGATAGCTGATTTAAACCCTTTTCTGGCCTTGGTCAAAAGATTCGATGGATCGAGGCAAAATAACTTAATGACCAGGTTATTTCTCTGCTGTTGAATATACGTTACGAACCTTTCATCATACAGTTTTCCTATTCTTATAAAGTTCTGGGCAGCGAAGAATACTTCCAGCAATTCTTCATCCATATTATCTCTGTTTTGCCCCAGATAGTCTTCGGCACAATGAACAAATTCCTCTAGAACTTCAAAAAGTTCTTCAGGGAGATTTTTTTCTGCGATTTCCTGATTTTCACCACATTTCTTTTTTAATGCAATAAAAATTCCATTAATCTGTTTTGCACTTTTTTGTAACCTTGCATCCTTTCCCTTAAATCTTCTGCTCAATTGAAGAAAGGCTGATTTCTCAAGCACGCTTGAATACATATCCCTTCCGCGGTCAACAAGGTTATGTGCTTCATCGATCAGGAGCGACGTTTTCTTTTTCTCCTCTTCCATCAATCGCTTCAGCGAGACCTTAGGATCGAAAATATAATTGTAATCACCAATAATAATGTCAGCTGCATATGCAGCATCCAATGAAAATTCAAAAGGGCAGACCTTATGTTTCATCGCATATTTTTCAATTGTCGATCTGGTTATCATGTTCTCCTTTGTCAGGAGATCAAGTACTGCTTTATTGATCCGGTCGTAATATCCATTGGCAAACTCGCAGCTGTCTTTGTGGCATTCGGTTTCTTCCTTAAAGCAAATTTTGTCCTTGGCCGTTATTGTAACCGATTTAAGATTCAATCCTTTATCCCTCATCAGGCTAATGGCCCCTTCTGCAGCCTGGCGGGTAATGGTTTTAGCCGTGGCATAGATGATCCTCTGAATATGTCCTTCCCCGATAGCTTTTAATGCTGGAAAAAGGGTGGAAATGGATTTGCCGATACCTGTAGGTGCGCTGGCAAATAAGTTTTTCCCTTCAGCAATGGTCTTATATACTGCCCCTGCAAGTTTCCTCTGGCCATTTCGATAAGCCGGAAAGGGAAAAGCCAGTTCCTTAAGACCTGTTAATAAATTCTTTTGATGTCGAACCCTTAATTCTGCGTATGGTGAATATGATTCGAGAAGATGCACTATAAATGCTTCCAGTTCACCAAAAGCATAACTGTGCTGAAATCTTTTCACTTCACCTGTTTTAGCATGTACATATGTTAATTGAACTGTCATTTTTGAAATATTATGGTCTTTGGCATACATGAAAGCATAGCACTTAGCCTGAGCCCAATGAACAGGATAAGCAAATTTATCAATTTGTGATAAAGGGAAAGATACAGACTTAATCTCATCAATAATCAGTTCTTCATTTTGGTTGATAAGCCCATCACATCTTCCTTCAAGATGAAAGTCAAGGTTGTTGAAAGAAAATCCAGCATGCAGATACACTTCTTTTTGATCTTCTTCCCCATAAAGCTTTTGAATTCTCTGATGAATTCTTGTTCCTTCTGTAAGCGGCACTGCTGAACGGAAGCCTGTTTCAATGCTGCCGCTCTTGTAAATATATTCAACCAGCGATCTTACTGATATTTTTATCTTATTATCCATTGAAACGGCCCCTTAATTTTCTATTCACTTATTATAGCACATACGTTCTGCATAAAAGAAAGATTTGCAAAAGAAGGAAATAACCATATAAAATTTAAGAAGAAAAAAGTGAGAGGAGTGTGAATGGAACTGTTCGTTTCTTGAGCAGCCACAAACCTTGAAAAAAATTATTTTTTGGCTAATTACCGGAGGATCTTTAATTCTATTGGGTTTTCTCATTTATTTTGCTTCAATGAATTTGATTTCAAATAAAGTAATGACAGAAGTTGCCCGAAGCATCACTGCGGATGATCTTGAAATGCTTGCAAGTGATCCCGACGTAGCGGCTCTGCTTGGGAACAGTATGGATGAGTTAAAAGCTGCAGATCTTCAAATGACGTCATTGCCAATCAAGACAAAAGAAGAGGCAGTAAAGAAGATTTCAGAAAGCTTTTCGATGGATGAAATCCGGCAGAGTTTCTCAAAAGTAAAAGGCGGACTGACTGCTGAAGAGCAAAAGGAACTATACAGTCTCTTAACTGAAAGATTATCGGATGAAGAATTAACTGCTCTGAAAATCATAGCTGTACAGGAAGCAAAGCAGAATCAATAAATAATTCTAAAGCACTATTTTGAGTTATTCGGAAGATTCGGGATATTAGACCAAACAAGATTCATTCCTTTACATACCTTAGTATTGAAGGGAGGGATCTATAATGTATCAATTGGCATTATTATATCTTGCGTGTATGCTTGCTGGCTACGGCATGACAATGGTACCTGTTTCTGCAGTTATTACTTCAGGTATTGCCAGCTTTTTCACCATTGTCGGCAGCCTGGCTATGATCATCTTTGGTCTTGCTATTCTTTATCTTGGAATGAAAGCTTTGTTAGGAAAGTAGCTTTCACTATGGAAAACACCAGCGGCTTAGCGGGCTGGTGTTTTTGTTATTTTTTCTATTAATCGAACCCGTCATTCACTGGTCAGCAGCGGTGTTAAAGCAAGCTCAATTCCGTTCTTATAAAAACTTGCTGCAATTCCATGTCTTAGCCGGCTTTCAAATTTCTGCTTGGCTTCAGAGTTTGCAACAGGGACTTCAATCAGAAAGTTCATGGCATTGCTGCGAAAATCGATAAATCGGATATCAGGTGCAGGTGCGCTTAGAACTCCTTTTGTTTTCGGTATTGCCATGGCCACTGCTTCTCTCAGAAGCTTTTCGACTTTCTCAGTATCAGTACCGTATACTACGCTGATTTGAACCTGTGCCAGCATTTCTGAGCCTGTCCGGTTTTTAATGATCTGTTCGATAAAGTATTGATTTGGCACAATCAGGGTCCCCTCTTTAGCTGTGCGGATGATAGTGGATCTGAGACGAATGCTTTCTATTTTACCGATTTTTTTGTTAATCTCTATTACTTCCCCAACTTCAATCGGCCGTTCGAAGAGAATGATAATACCTGAAATAAAGTTACCGGCAATATTGCGCAAGCCGAAACCTATCCCAATACCCAGAACCCCCAGCATTGCTGCAGCCGCTGTTAAATCCAGCCCAACCGTTGTCAAGCTGATCGCGAGCGCTGCAACCATGACGGTGTAATAGATCATTCTGTTGAATGAATAGCCCAGTCCCCGATCGACTCCATAGAATTCATAAACAGATGTTAATACATATTTGGTAAATACTTTTACGATCCGATTTGCAAGCGAGACTGTCAAAAACGCTACAATTAGTAAATATAGCGTCACATCTACTTCCCCTGCTGTGAACAAAGTATAAAAGAGCCACTTCTCCCTTGAAAAATAGAACAAGAATAGAATGATAATTCCATAAAAAGCAGCCCAATTCACGAGTGAAGAAACTCCCTGCATAATCCGGTCATGATGTACGGAATTGCCACTCTTCTTTTTCACGAGTAAGTTAACTGTCCATTTGGCAGTTAATATTACTCCTGCAAACAATAAAAACAACAGCGCCTGTTGCAACGTTACATTCTTAAAAAATAGCATAGTCAGATTCCCTCACCTGTTATATGGTTCATTCCTAAACTATTCCTCTTACATAGATTCTTAAACCGGTGTTTAATACTGTTTAAAAAAAGGAACAGTGAATACTAAATACATACATAAAGGTTGAGGTATATACATGTGGATCAATAAACCATTTTTTAAATATGCGGCAGGCACCATATTCGTGTTAATCATCATTTTTCTACTCGGGAAGATTGATTATTTTTTATGGCCGATCCGTGCCCTGATTGCAACTATTTTCTTTCCGGTTTTAATTGCCGGCATTTTTTACTATATACTAAGACCCCTCATCAGGGTTGTTTCAAGGGTTATGCCCAAAACAGCGAGCATTCTCCTTATTTTTGCAGTGGTACTGGGTTTAGGGTATTTAGGATTTAACTTGCTCGGCTCTACAATAGGCAGCCAGATAGCTGAAATCAGCGAAAGCCTTCCTGCTAAAATGGAGGACTTATCGGATGAAACGGAAAAAGTGGTTGAGGAAAATAATATGGGCATGTTCTCCTATGATCGTGTCAAAAATAAAGTTTTAAACTTTCTGGAAACCATTTTATCAGGGGCAGGAGAAAACGTAATGAAGGTGTTTTCAACCATTACAAGCATAGTCACTGTAATCGTCGTTGTACCTTTTATCCTTTTCTACTTTCTCAAGGATGATCATAAACTCAGGCCTTTTCTTTTAAAATACCTCCCCGATAAACACGAGGAAGAAGGCAAGCGTATTTTGTGCGATATAGACAAAACTTTATTTTCCTATGTAATCGGCCAGTTTATCGTGGCAGTTGTCGATGGCGTATTGATGTATGCAGGGTATAAAGTTATCGGATTGGATTACGCTTTGATATTAGCAGTGTTTGCCATGTTCCTGACTGTTGTACCTTTTCTAGGTCCTGTTCTCGGAATTATTCCTGCAGTATTCATCGGGTTATTACAGGGTCCGGGAATGGTATTAAAAATCATAATGGTTCTGATTGCAGTCCAGCTCCTTGAAGGCAATCTTGTCTCACCTCATGTGATGGGCAAAAGCCTTAACCTCCATCCGCTCACAGTCATTATTATCTTAATGGCTGCAGGATCGATCTATGGCTTTATCGGAATCCTGATTGCTATACCTTTTTATTCTGTCATAAAGGTTCTGGTAAAAGACTTCAGAAGGTTTTACCGTTTAAAAACCAGGAAAAGCCTCTTATCCGAAGAAATTTAAATGGACTGCCGTAAAGGCAGTTCAGACTGTCGACAAACTCGATGAAAATCGTACTTGTCGGGAGTCTTTTTTGATTTAAAATAGAAGTAATACAATGCTTGAGGTGATTAATATGCTTTCTAAACATAATCCAATTCAACGGGATC
>NZ_JAMBOJ010000032.1 GCF_023715565.1 Cytobacillus firmus
GAGCTGTCTTGATGGATTATGCAGAGGAAGTTAGAAAAAGAATCATTAAAGAAAAGAACCAGTAGAATCTGCGGAGCGAAATTTTTGAAGTAGTGGAAGGGGCCCCTTCCACTACTTCAAAAACATAGAGCTAAATAACTTGTTTTTCCTAGGAATGAATTTACACAAAATAGTGGACTTGACTAAAATGTTTGGTTTAAGTCAGAAGTTGGCTCCGGTTCTGACACAGGAAGGTGAAAATGTCAGGTTTAAGTCAGAAGTTGGCTCCGGTTCTGACACAGGAAGGTGAAAATGTTTGGTTTAAGTCAGAAGTTGGCTCCGGTTCTGACACAATAGGATGACAGTGTCTGGTTTGAGTCAGAAGTTGGCTCGAGTTCCGCCACAGGAAGGTGAAAGGTCTGGTTTGAGTCAGAAGTTGGCCCAGGTTCCGCCACAGGAAGTTGAAACTGTCGGATTTGTGTCTGTCTTAAGTAAGAGCAGCAGCAAACAAAAAAGGGAAACCGACGAAACTGCCAAATATGAACAGTAAATGCGACTCCAGCTTTTATCAACTGGCCCTTTAGGGTCATAATTATATTATAATGAAGAAAAAAGGGGGTTACTTATATGACAAAGGGAAATAAGGAGCTATCACCTGAGCAGCAGGATGAATTGCTTCAAACATTGAAAGCGCGTTTTGAAAAGAATATGCATAGGCATGAAGGGCTGGAATGGGCGGATGTACAAGCCAGGCTTGAGGCTAATCCTGAGAAAGTATGGTCGCTGAATGAAATGGAAGAAACAGCCGGGGAACCGGATGTTGCCGGGTATGATGAAAAGACCGGCGAATACATATTTTATGATTGTGCAGCGGAAAGTCCTAAGGGCCGCAGAAGTTTTTGCTACGATCGAGAAGCCCTGGAGGCAAGGAAAAAACATAAGCCGGAAAACAGCGTGATGGATATGGCTGCTGCCATGGGCGTGGAGCTTTTAACGGAAGAGAAATACCGAGAGCTTCAGGAGCTTGAAGCTTTTGATAAGAAAACATCGAGCTGGGTACAGACACCTGCTCATATCAGAAAACTTGGCGGGGCTCTCTTCTGTGACCGCCGTTACGACACGGTCTTTGTGTATCACAATGGAGCTGATTCCTACTATGCTGCCAGGGGGTTCCGCGGTTTGCTGAGAGTTTAGGTTCAGAGAAACTCGAACTGCCTGCAGTGAGAAGGGTTTTCATAAACATAATTTAAAAGGAATACAGCAGGCGCGTTTGTAAAGGAACGCGTCTCTTTGTGTTTACAAAAAAATGGCTTGTGATTGATAGTTACC
Organism: Cytobacillus firmus; assembly: GCF_023715565.1. GTDB lineage: Bacteria > Bacillota > Bacilli > Bacillales > Cytobacillaceae > Cytobacillus > Cytobacillus firmus_C. Next base: position 1,309 of record NZ_JAMBOJ010000032.1, read on the forward strand.
AGTAAAGAGGGGTATAGGAATTCAAAACCTCTTTCGTAACGGCTGGAGGGTATCTTTGGAGGAACATAATGTCTGCTGAAACGAACCCAAACCGTTCTGCCTTTTTGGCACGCAATATTTGGTCTGGTGTACTCTTTGGAATCGGGCTTGCCGCCTTTATGGATGAGACCATATTTCATCAGCTGCTGCGCTGGCATCATTTTTATGACAAATCCACAACTGATATTGGATTGATCTCTGACGGGCTGTTTCATGCTTTCAGCTGGTTTGCAACCATTGGAGGTTTATTTCTTTTTGCTGATCTGCGCAGGAAGAAGGCACTGTGCCTGATGAGGTGGTGGGGAGGAATGCTTCTTGGTGCTGGAGGATTTCAATTATACGATGGAACCATTCAGCATAAATTAATGCAGATTCACCAGATTCGTTATGTCGAGAATGTGTTCCTTTACGATCTGGTATGGAATATCATAGCGCTGTTTATGATTATTGTCGGCGGTGCCCTTATTATACGTGCAGGAAGAAAACAGCGGGAAAGGGCTGTCTCCCATGACCCATCTTAATCAAAGTGATGCATCTTTTGCCGCTGAGATCTTTCCCCAACTAGTCCTGGCTATCCCATTTGTTTTCGTGTTGGTTCTGTACGGGATAGCAGCTATGGCTTCGGGCAGGAAACATACGCAATGGCCGGTATACCGAACGGTTTGCTGGGTGCTGGGAGTTCTCCTGGCTATTCTATCAGTTGCGGGTCCTCTCGCAGACCGTGCCCATTCTGATTTCTCAGCTCATATGATTAGTCACCTGTTTTTAGGGATGCTTGCGCCTTTGCTCATGGCCCTTGGATATCCCGTGACTCTCATGCTTCGGTCATTAAGTGTCCCCTTAGCCAGAAGGGTTTCAAAAGTGCTCAGAAGCAGAATTTCTCAAATACTTACCAATCCCATCTTCGCATCCTTCCTTAATATAGGCGGTCTTTGGTTAGTGTACACTACAGATCTTTACTCACTTATGCATGAGAGTATTCTCTTGCACTTGATCGTGCATTTCCATGTTTTCCTTGCAGGCTATCTTTTTACTGTTTCAATAGTTTACTTCGATCCGATCCCGCATCGGATACCTTTTATATCCCGTGCCATCGTATTAGTGGCTGCTCTTGCAGGACATGGGATTCTGTCAAAGTATATTTATGCTAATCCACCCGCCGGGGTGCCAGCAGCACAAGCAGAATTGGGCAGCATGATCATGTATTATGGCGGGGACGCAGTGGATATTCTGCTTATATTTCTTTTTTGTCTGCAATGGTACAGAAGCGGAGTCAATTGGAAGTGGCAGGAGCTGAAACACAGGAACCATGCTTAAGAATTGATGGAAATAACCTCCACTCAGGAGTTGGCTGGGAGCAAGGACTTTTTTCCAAATAGAAAAGATTATATTCGCCAGTGTCTCTATAAGTAGTTATAATTAATTATTACTAGATATAACTATTTATAGAAGGAGATACATAATGAAAAAGAAATCCCTGCTATTTTTTTCATCAATGGTCCTTTTTTTATTAATGGCTGGATGTCAGTCTGAAAATACAGAAGCAGAGAAGCAGAATGCAGCCGGAGAGAGTGTGGAATTGACTATTTCTGCAGCAGCAAGCCTGCAGGATGCTTTAATGGAAATCGAAACAAGGTTTGAAAAAGAATATCCGAATGTGCTGATCAACTTTAACTTTGGAGCTTCAGGCTCTCTTCAGCAGCAAATCTCCCAGGGAGCCCCCGTTGATTTATTCATTTCAGCAGCAGAGGATAAATTTGATAAACTGGTAAATGACGGACTGATTGAAGAGAAGGATGGAATGGACCTGGTCGGTAATGAACTAGTTCTAGTTGTGCCAAAAGGTTCAAAGATCAAATCGTTTCTTGATCTCACTCAGGCAGATAAGTTGTCCATCGGCACTCCGGAATCGGTTCCTGCCGGGAAATATGCAAAGGAATTATTAGAGAAAATGGATATCTGGAACAAGGTAGAAGAAAAAGTGGTACCTGCCAAAGATGTCCGCCAGGTCCTTACATATGTAGAGACTAATAATGTGGATGCCGGAATTGTTTATAAAACGGATGCGTTAATATCTGAAAAGATTGATATGGTGGACACGGCAGATGAGAGCACCCATAACCCTATCATTTATCCTTTGGGTATGATTAAAGGTACAAGTTATCCAGATGAAGCTAAGCTGTTTTATGCTTATCTTCAAAATGAAGTATCTATGGATATTTTCGAAGAGTATGGATTTAAAGGATTGAAATAATTTATGTCTACTGATTTTTGGTCACCAGTCCTATTATCTGCCGAAATTGCTTCTGTTTCAGGAATATTAGCTGTTATTTTGGGCGTTATCACAGGTAAGATGATGGCAAATAAAAGATTTAAAGGGAAAGCCCTTGCGGATACCGCTTTACTGTTGCCATTAGTTTTACCGCCATCTGTTGTAGGTTTTTTACTGATTGTCATTTTTGGAAGAAACAGTTTTGCAGGCCAATTTATTGAGTTTATTTTTAAACAGCCAGTTATGTTTACCTGGTGGGCTGCTGTTATTGCTTCGACGGTTGTCGCATTTCCTCTTATGTATCAGTCTGCAAAGACAGGCTTTGAAGCGATTGATTGTGACATTGAAAATGCGGCCCGGGTAGATGGAGCGAATGACATTCAATTATTTATGAGTATCACGATTCCTCTTTCATACAAGGCCATTATTTCAGGCGGCATACTGAGCTTTGCCAGAGCATTGGGAGAGTTCGGAGCTACTTTAATGTTTGCCGGTAATATTCCGGGAAAAACACAAACGATTCCAACCGCTATTTATGTAGCCATTGACTCAGGCAATATGGAGATGGCCTGGTTATGGGTTGCATGTATGATTGGAATATCATTTTTCATGCTAGTTTTTGTTCAGCTGATTAAAACATAAGGAGACATCCTTTTTCGGGATGTCTTCTTATTTTTCAGGCTTTTAATTCGTACATAAGCAGGTGGCAGATAAAAAAAGAGCCGCCAAAAGCGGCAGCTTAAAAGTTGATCCAGTACTCCTGAATTCTCAAGGGAATCACCCTTTGCTTATCTTCTCCCATGTTACATTGAAAGCCAGACTCCAACTAGTTACGAGGCATATGCTACATATTCCCAAATAGAGATATATTCCATAAGGCAAGAAAGTGCTTATGAAGTGCAGGCCTGCAAGTAATGCTACAAAAAGCATCAATCCAATTATAATGGCAGTATTGCCGTTTTGATTGTAATCATCAAACGATTCCGAAAAGGGCAGGGCTTTCTTTAATACGATAAAACAAATGACTGCGTATAGACAGGCGCTGATAAATACGGCGATAAGGTCCGGCAGAATTCCTGACCCGTAGATAAAAAGGAATAGTGCACTTAGAATAAAGTAGACCGGCAGATATAATTTGAAAATAAATGCCTTAATGGTACCGCTGAACAGCGGCTTTAACGATTTGAGAGGGGCAACCCGGTAAATAAAGGCCCCCTTATATTTTCCTGAATACTTTAAAAGGATCATGATAGACGGAATTATGATCAAGCTAAAGTAAATCGATAGATAGGACTTGCTGTCCGATAGCTGTGCAAAATCTTCACGGAGAGTATTTATGATTAAAATAAACGGAATCACGATGGAAAAACCAAGTGACGGATAGGCCTTCAGTTTAAAGTCCCGTTCATTTTTCATCATGCTCCCGGCAAAGCGGAAAAAGGCTCTCTCCTCCGGGGAGCGGCAAATGATGTTAAGAAGTAGTTGCCCTGCTTTACTCCGCTTCATTTCTTTGGCTTTCCCGTGATAAGTAAGCTTTTGCAGGCTTTGCTCGAAGGTGCCGGTAAATTTCATATAAATCCAGATGGACAGGATCGGAATTAGAAGCGATAATGCTGAAAAAAGGAGATAAACCGGCTCGAAGGACCCATTCAATACCATTTCCATATTTGCGCCATACCACATTGGGAAAATAAATATCTGCCACCAACTAGGCAAGAAAGAGACCGTTAAGTCAATAAACTCAAATGACCGTATAAGCAGTTGATACCCAACCATGATCATCAGGGAAAGCCCGATTTGAACATAGTTGATGAGATCTTTTAATTTTTCCCCATCAAAGAACCGTAGTATTGATAAATAGATCAATGCGGTTAAACCAACAACCAATAAATTAATCAGAATGATATTTATGACAGCAAGAAGGAAAAATAAGAGCCCATTTTTGAATAGTCCTACTATCAAAGGGATACCCGTAAGCGCAATGGTAAGGAAAGAAAGATAAATCGTAACATGCACCATCTTTGCCGTGCTGATTGTTTTTCGGCTGACTGGCTTTGGAAACAGGATGTTTCGATCCCGGACATCCAATAATACCGAAGAGAAATCGGAAATCATGGAGGTCATAACGAAAAAGGTGAAAATCCCGTAATAAAGGCTCATCTGGAATAGGTAATTGTCTCCCATAAGCACAAATGGAATTAAGAACAAGCTGAACAATACGTAAATCCATAAAGATTTTATGTACTGATTATTCTTTTCTTTGTTTTCTTTTTTTGCATTCTGCGAGAAAATGGTGGGCACGCGCCGTCCATCCATTGTCAGCTTTACCTGCAGGATTTTCCTCATAATCTTGTAATCTATGCCAAAGCTCTTAAAAACCCGTTCAAAAGGATCCAATAGTTTAAGAGTGCGAGAGTCCTGCATCCCTACATCTCCCTTACAGCCGACACAAACCGGGCACCAAGTTCCTTATGTTCACTGAATCCCGTAAGCTGATTGAAGATCTGTTCGAGTGAACCTTGTGTATTTTGCTCCTTTAGCTCATCGAAGGTGCCGTCTGCTGCGATTCTTCCGTCATGCAGGAGAATAATGCGGCTGCTTATTTTTTCAACCACATCCATGATATGAGAGGAATAGAAGATCGTTTTCCCCTGTTCGGCAAGCTGTGCCATTATTTCTTTGAATATCATGACACTATTTGCATCCAGGCCATTGATGGGTTCATCGAAAAAGAGAAGTTCCGGATCATGCAGCAGGCTCGAGATAATGAGGAGCTTTTGGCGCATTCCTTTTGAATACGAAGCGATCCGTGAATGATAGACTTCCCCTATTCCAAAAAGCTCCATCAGGCTTTTTGCCTTATTGCTGGCAAGGCTGGAATCAAGACCATATAACTCACCAACAAAGGTTAAGTATTCCTGGCCGGTCAAGTTATCATACACTTCAGCAATTTCCGGCACATATCCGATTCTTCTCTTATACTCGATATCCCCATTCGAAATATCCCGGCCAAAGATGTTGACCTGGCCAGTATAGTCATCTTCAATGCCAAGCATGATCTTGACAGTGGTGCTTTTCCCAGCGCCGTTCGGGCCGATATATCCGATGATTTTTCCGCGTTTCACTCCAAAAGAGACACCGTTGAGTACTGACTTCGGACCATAGCTCTTTCTCAAATTATTAATTTCTAATATAACGTTCTCCATCACTTTAACCTCATTTCAAAAATATTCCATTAATTCCATTGTAACATTAGAACTACTGCTTGCTAAAGGGGATTTTGGTTTTGTCCTTCTGAATGAAATGGAATAATAAGGTTGTTAACAGGATGACTATTTAAGATAATTAATAGAGACTTTATTACAGATTAGGTGGCTAGAAATGAAAATTTACGCAGTTAAGGATTTACCGGAAAATATAGTAATAGAATTCTTTAAGCAGCAATGGGGAAGTACGGAAATGGTAATCTCCAGCGGGATTTATGACTGTAGTGCATTAGATGGGTATGCTGTTCAAAATGAAGAAGACAAAATTATTGGCCTGATTACATACATAATTAAAAATACAGAATGTGAAATTATATCTTTGGATAGTACGGAAGAAGGTAAGGGGATAGGTACAAGGTTAGTGCTGGAAGTTGAAAGTCTTGCTAAAAAGAAAAACTGCAGGGTGGTAAAACTTATTACAACCAATGATAACTTATTAGCTTTGAAGTTTTATCAGAAACGAGGGTTTATCTTGTCTAAGATTATTCATAATGCGGTTGAGGAAGCAAGAAAGGTAAAACCTGAGATACCTTTAATTGGAAATGGCGGCATACCGATCAGAGATGAAATTGAATTGGTAAAGCTATTGAGCTAAAGGGGCGGATTATAATAGAATGGCCATTGCCATCTTCTTCTAATGGACGAACCAGAACAAATCCTGAAGGGGAATTCTGCTGGTGTGATATTATCTTAAATGGTTTTTGTGGTAAGGAAATTAATATTGAAAAAATATGGAACTTCCGGCAATGGGATTCGTTTTGACTTCTCTTTTAAAAGAGTCCCCTATGTTCAGTGGGAAAGTCGATGAACTGTGGTATCAGATGCTCATGTTTACCCGTGAGTATGATGAATTTTCAAAAGGATATTTGGGAGGCACTCTTCATCATAGCCCAAATCTAAGCCAGTTGCCTCAACCTGATTTGCGAGAGTTTTTTGATTGGGTGTATGGTGAGCTCTTTTTCATAAGAGAGGAAAATATTTATCTATATAAGGGGTTTTACAGATTCCCTGTACCTCAAAATATTATTGATGATTTTAAAAATTTGCCGGAAAATGAACTAATCGATCTCTATTATAATTGCGATAGCCAATATATGAATACGGTGCTCTCTCTCATTTCCGCCATGAAAAAAACAGCAAAGAAAGTAAAAGACTATGAAAAAGCATCATACAAGAAATGATGAGAAAAAGGAAAAATAAGCAAGACTATAACGCAATGCTGGTTCCTTTTTTATCTGTATCGTATTTTCATTATGATGATTTTGTCAGTTACATGAAAATCAGCAGCAAGGTTTCATCAAGCGGTACAAGCTGCGGTTCGGGCAGTTCCTGCAGTTCCTGCAGTTCCTGCTCATCCTCTGCAGCTCTTGCTCAAGCTGTGGCGGGGGAGGAGATTGAGCTGGAACGAGAAGCTGGCGAATGAAGTGCTATCTGTTTAGATGAGGGCCATCTTTTGGTTTAATTGATTCTGTTGTTGAAAAAATACATGCAATGGATATATGGAAATAGCTCAAATTACTGAAGTTGAAGGTCTTTAGCTTTTTCTCATAATGTTGGGTAATATTTACGCAGACAAAATAGAACGCATTATTGCAATATAATGGATGATAGAGGGACGAACGTTGTGATTCTGTTTGCAACACTCGAATAATGTCTTTTCCTCCCGAATTCTTTTATATCAAAAGAAATTGGGGAGGATTTTTAAATGTTAATGAGCTTTAGAAACATGCTGATGGCACTCGTGGCTGTGGTTCTTATGCTGGCTGCTCCTTCTTTTACAGAAGCGGCGCTTGGGGATCGGACACTTGCCAAAGGATCATCAGGATCTGATGTCGCTGAATTACAAGATTACTTGATGACAAAAGGGGTATTCCCATACCATACATCAACAGGATACTATGGTTCTATCACAGTGGAAGCCGTCAAGGATTTTCAGCGCAAGCGCAATCTGAAGGCTGATGGAATTGCAGGACCGCAGACAAACCACGCATTAAAAGTACTGAGATATGGGGATATTGGAAAACAGGTCATCCAAATTCAATATCAATTAAAACAAACAGGTCACTATAAAACTAATTTAGATGGTATTTATGGAAATGGTACAGTAAGCGCTGTCAAGAGCTTTCAAAAACAGCAGGGATTGGCTGCGGACGGAATTGCCGGACCTGCAACGAGAGCAGCGCTTGATCGAAAGGCGAAGCGCGGCACAGCGGCAGGTAAAACAATGACAGTGGAGAGCACAGCATATACAGCGAGTTGTGAAGGCTGTTCAGGTGTGACCAGGATGGGTCTGGATTTAAAAAAGTACCCTGATGCGAAAGTGATTGCAGTCGACCCAAGTGTCATTCCGCTTGGCTCCATCGTAGAAGTGGAAGGCTATGGAACTGCAATAGCAGCAGACATAGGCGGAGGCATCAATGGAAATTCAATCGATGTGTTCATACCTGCCCAGGGCGATGCCCTTAAGTGGGGAAGAAAAAGTGTACGTGTGGAAATAATCGAATAGGTATGGGCTGGCCCGCACTAAAAGTAGTGCGGGCCAGCTTTGTTTTATTTTAAAAGTTTGGCTTATAAGGAAATTCCTTATTAAACCTATTAGATTTGCAGAGATTAAGGATTTCAACAGATTGTTAAACTTTTTGTAAGTTTATTTGATAAGTGAATTGCATCACTTACTGTTATTATGCACTCTTTACATTAGATCAGGGAGGGAGCATACCATGATAGAGAATCTTATGTAAGGTAGCTCTGTAAGACTTGCTATAGAAGCAGGCCTTTTTTGAAAGATAAGAAAGTATATAATCTTTGAACGTCGATAACTGCATACTTAGTCAAGCTTTCATAAATTGTTCATATTTATTTGCTATAGTACTTTGGTATAGTTAGAGATGAAGAAAGAATAAGGATGTGAAAACGATGAAGATCAAATTGGTTCTCGCTGCTTCCCTGATTTCTATTGCATTAGCTGGCTGTGGACAAGCAGACTCCAAAGAAGATGCTGCTTTAGAGACTGAAGACATCAAAGCATTAGTGAACGATTACAGCGTTGGAAACATAAAGACCGGTTCGGCATCCATTACTTCGGAACAGCTGATCGTTAAAGAAGACGGAGAGGAATTATCCTATGATCTGCCGGAAGACGAATTTTTCGTGTCGATTGCTCCCTACGCTATTGAAACTCACCCTTGAACGAATCATAGCTTGACAGGTTGTCAAGGTGAACTGGCTGAAAAAGAGTTTGATGTATATATTGAGGATTCAAAAGGCAATGTGATTTTGGACGACAAGGTCAAAACCCAGGCTAATGGGTTTTTCGATTTATGGCTTCCAAGGGACAAAACCTATCGAATAAAGGTTAATCATGATGGAAAAGCATCAGAATCGGAAATTTCCACTTATGAAGGTGATGCTACCTGCATTACCACGATGCAATTAATATAAAAGTAGGGGAATACCTGCTGTCGGGCGGCCATTTGGCGGCTCTTTTTTTTGAGGAGTTGTATTCCTTTTTCTGGTTATTATGTATAATGATATTCAAATATATACTTGAAGGTATTACAGGGAGAGAGAGCCATGATAAGCTGTGAAGCGGTCATCAAAGAGGGGTTACTGAAATTAAGAGGCTATATTTTATAGGCTTACCCTGGCAATACCAGAGAGGATCCGCTTTGATTTGTGGAATTGGTCAAGATGCTGAATATTTGCTTAATGTAGTGCTTTCTAATAGAACATAGAATGATTAAGTTATATAAATTATAACAAAACGAAGAGGAGAGCATGCAGTTAAATTGGAATCCATAAATCCTTTCAATCGACAATAGGTAAACTCGAAAAGGCCATGACTCAGATGACTGAGAAAGGTGCCAATACTACCCTGGTAGAAAAGCGGCACAAAGCATGCTGCATCGGCTTGGCTGTCCTGGAGAATGTATGGGATCAGAAACTCCATCCTTATACCGAAGAGGAGTTAGCCGAAGCCCGCAAAGTTCTTATTGGTTTAATGCCTTCGATAGAGAGCGCTTATGCCAAGTTAAAAGAGGGAAGTCCCCAGAGGACGCTTTTGGAAAGAAGAATAAAAGCGTTAGAGCTGGCTGCTGAAGCGCTTGAGGATTTTGGTGAAAGGAATAGCACTAAAGGTGTGAATAGTTAATTCAAAGTAAGAGATAAGAGGGGGTAAAAATGAATAAGTGGCTTGGTTCGGCGGGAGTTTGTATTAGAGGGAATAAAGTTCTAATGGTATTACAGGGGACAGCAGACGAACCAAAGCGATGGTCTGTTCCTTCAGGTGGTTTGGAAGAAGGAGAAACGTTTGAGGAATGCTGTATCAGGGAGGTAAGGGAAGAAACAGGTTTTGAGGTAAGTGTGGTACAGCCTATTTTCAATAAAGTGAGTTGCACTGGGGAAGTAAGATATTTTGAAGTAGAGATTATTGGAGGAAAAGCAGCCATTCAGGATCCTGATCAATTAATTTATGATATTGGTTGGAAGAGTTTTGAGGAATTAAAAAGCCTAGAGCTATCGTTTCCCGAAGATCGAGATTTTTTGGCTGACTATATAAGTAGAAAATTGGAGGAATTATCTTGGCAGTAGGTAAAAGTTTAAAGGTGTGTGAAAAGGGCCATGAATTTTACAAAACTAGTGAGTGTAACAGCTGCCCTGTCTGTGATAAAGAGAATAAGCCAAAAAACGGCTTCCTTTCAAAACTCAGTGCTCCTGCAAGGAATGCATTGCTATTCGAAGGAATAGACACTTTGGAAAAGCTATCAAATTACACAGAAAAAGAGATATTAAAACTTCATGGCGTAGGACCTGCTTCCCTCCCTATTATGAGAACCTCTTTGGAAGAAGAAGGGCTATCATTTAAAAAATAAATCGCAGGATTTATTTTTCAGCGGGTAAGAAAGCGCATTATTGCATGGAATCTCAAAAGTTATGGATTGAAATGCAGAGAGAGAGTCTTGAAATATCCTCAGATAGCGTGCTCACTATATACGGAACTTGTGGTAAGGGTGATAGAAAAGTTTATAGAGAAGAGTTCTATGCCGCTAATCAGGCGGCTTTTTTCTTTAAAATAATCTAGGGGGATTTGTTGAATAGGAGAATTTATTTGAAAAACAATTAATCCAAATTGAAACTTTCAGATTTTAATTCCGTATACTTGGAAAATACTGTTTTTCTGGAGGTGAATTAAATACATAAATTGAGAGTTTTTTGTCTTATTTCAATAATTTTATTAACAGCATGCACTCGAGAGGCAGCTGTTCCGGAAGAAAAAGTAAAAAAAGAAATAAGTGAAGAAAATATTGCAGTTACAGAAGATGGTAAAATAACCTTTCAGATTTTTAATACAGTTAAGGTTTCACAAGAAAAAGTGGAATCTATAAAAGAAGAACTCCTTGATGCATATGATGATATTCAAAACTCAATTCATACTGACTATGTACCATCCGAAAGAATAAATGTATTTCTCAATAAAGGAAATCAAGCGTCATGGGGGATGAGATCGGAGCTCAAACTTTTTTCCATTAAGGAAAATCAATATCCTCTTGTCCATGAACTGACACATTCTCTACTTGGTTATGGAGATAATTTTGATTCAAATATGGGCTATTTGACGAAAGAGGGTTTTGCTGCTTATATGGAAGATAAGCATGGGAAACAAAAATCACACTCCCATAAGATTATGAAGTACTTTTTCGACATAAATAAATCAATTCCAATTAGAAAATTGATAGATCTAAAACAGGACGATGCCTACTTTCGTCCCCCTCTTACAAGCCAAGAAGAGTACACCCTTCAATGGATGAGCTATTTACATTCAGCTTCCTTTGTCTCCTATTTAATTGATACATATGGATTGGAAGAATTTGAGGGGATTTACAACAAAGAAGACATAGCTTCTAAAATAGAAGAAGTATATGGAAAGAATATTAGTGAAATTGAAAAGGATTGAATAAATTATGTAAAAGAAAGTCAAACGGAACTAACATATGGAGATAAGCTTGAAATGAGGTATTTTTATGATGCAGTTTCTGTTATTGACCAAATTGATCCTAAGTTTTTTACTGGTGAATAATATGTTTTTATAAAATAGGCAAGACCTGTTATATATAATGGGCTTTATTGACGTTCTCAAACAAGTAATTATGAAAGTATATGAATGGTAATATAAACGGCTTTTCTTCTAAAATGCGAGAATTCGCTATCTAATATGTTTAACCTTAGGAAATCCAATGAGACTTGTATAGAATTTTATCTTTTTAAAAGCTGTAAGCATAACTGCTCACTAGGAGGTGTGTATTTGTCAAAAGGGTTGCTTCATCATATCGAACTGTACGTATCAAGTTTGGAAAATTCATGCGAATTTTGGGGGTGGTTTCTCGAGGAATTAGGGTACGTATCTTATCAAAAATGGGAATTCGGACAAAGCTGGAGACTAGGTGAAACCTACATTGTCTTTGTACAAGCAGAGGAACGATTTCTTGATATTCCATATCATAGATCCCGAGTTGGGCTGAATCATCTGGCATTTTATGCTGAATCACGGCTTCACGTTGATGAAATAACGAATGTATTAGAGACAAAAGGGGTCAATATACTTTATAAAAATATGCATCCTTTTGCTGGAGGGTCTGCACATTACGCAGTATATTTCGAGGATCCTGACAGGATAAAGGTAGAACTAATCGCTCCTTAATTTTGTTATATTAAAAAAGTTTATTTAGGGGGAGGTATATGCCGTTTGAACAATGCCAGAGTGTTGCTTCTTTAATGTCAGGATTCAATAATTCATGGGGCATTGCTGGTGGATGGGCAATTGACCTTTTTATCGGCAAGGAAACAAGAGAACATAAAGATATAGAGATTGCTATATTTCGAAAAGATCAGCTATATTTTAAAAACTTTTTTTTAGGTTGGGAATACAAAAAGGTTGTTAAAGGAGAATTTCATACTTGGGAAAATGAGATTCTGGAGTTGCCAATCCACGAAATCCACGCATTAAATAAGGATAACGGAAGAGAAGTAGAAATCCTACTAAATGAAACGAAAGGAGATCATTGGGTATTTAGAAGAGATGCCAGGATATCCTGGCCGCTGAATCTAGTTTGGAGCTATTCTGAGGCAGGGATTCCTTTTTTAAATCCAGAAATTGTCCTTTTATATAAGGCGAAAAATACAAGGGAAAAAGACCACCAAGACTTTCTGGCTGCAAAAGACTTTCTTGATAATGAAAAGAGTAAGTGGCTTCGGGAGGCATTAGAAATACACGAACCAAAGCATAAATGGCTTCAACTTTTGTGCTAGTTATTATTCTATTATTGCGTTCAATCCTATTATGAACAGCTGCCGGCTAGAGCACTGAAAGAACTAGGATCTGTTAGCAGAATCTAGAGAAGTATTTAAATAGACCCAATATGAGTGGGAGGCTTAAAATGTTTATTGTAAATGTAGAAGGAGCTATAAGGAAAAATGACAAGTGGCTTATTATTGAGAGAAGTAAAAAAGAGGAACATGCAGGTGGTTTGCTTTCCCTTGTTGGAGGAAAGGTGGATCTGGAAGGAAACTCATCAAATATTTTAGAGAGAACTGTAAAGCGTGAAATTTCAGAAGAAGTCGGGGTAAGAGTAAAAGACCGTTTAACTTATGTACACAGTACTTCTTTCGTAACAGATACTAATCAAAATGTAGTCGATATTGTGTTTCTTTGCGAGTATGAATCTGGTGAGGCACTCCCTATATGTGCTGATGAGGTAGAAGAGGTGTTATGGCTAACAACAGAAGAGATCTTACATCACCCGAAAGCGCCTGTTTACTTAAAAGAAAGCATTAAATGTGCTGAAGCCTTGATTCCTGTCCATTAGCAGCAGGGATCAATTAATCTCGTAATTGTAAAAGAGAGCAGCCCAATATCTCATTAATTAAGAAATTGGGCTTTGAATTTTTTCTAACTATTATTTAATCAGGAACTATGCTTTATAACAGAATCTATAATCTGATCCCAGTCTTCACTATGAATTTCATGGCCGGTTCCATCAAGTGTCATCAATTCAGAATGCGGGATAGCTTTCTTAAGCGCAAGTCCGTGCTCATATGGGAGGGCCGGATCTTCTGTGCCATGGATAATAAGAACCGGTGCGCTAATTGCATCGGATTTGTCATAATATTCTTCCCCGCCTTGCAGTAAAGCATGGTTAAATCTGCTCGGCAGATGGGTGGCGCGGTCAACTTCTCTTGCTGCCAGCTTATGCATTCTTTCGTGCTCGAAAGGTTTGGTGCCGGCTAATGTTTTCCAGCCGCCTGCGAGATATGAAATAGCCGCATTCCGATCCGTCCAATCAATGGAAGCACTCTTCATGTGGTGATCCAGTATGCTTTGATCCATTGGCGGCAGCTTTTCCATCACAGTTCCAAACACACTTGAAGCAATGAGTGTAAGTGTTAATACACGTTCCGGATATCTTAAGGCAAGAATCTGGCCGGTTAAGCCGCCCATGGACATGCCGACAATATGTGCCTGGTCTATTTGATAAGCATCGAGTACGCCTGCCGCATCATCAGCCAAGTCGGTTATGGTGTAATGGGAAGTCCCCGGCTCATAAGTAGTCGACCTTCCCAGATCCCGATGATCGTACCGAATGACAAATCTCCCCTGGTCAGCCAGACGAATACAGAAATCCTCGTCCCACCAGTCCAGTGAAGTCATGGCACCCATTATTAAAAGAATGGCTGGATCCTTAGGATTTCCAAAGCTTTCTGTACAGATTTCCACATTATTTATTTTCACTATTTGTTCACGCATATGTTACCTCCGTATCACTGTTCTTCCTATCGCAGATCAGTTTCTTCCCGGAGCATTGGCCTGCCCCTGTTCATTATCTGTGCCGAATCCACTTGATAATCATGACGAGGCCTCCTTTAAAATTCTTAATAACAAGGGACTCATCCCTATATGTATTACCTTAACATAAGTCTAATCACCAAAAAACAGAATACTGATAAATCAGATTATAGTTGTCACTTTGTTTGTTAGAGATACTGCAGGCAGGTCGCTTCGCGGCTCCGCTCCAGTCGTTGAACATCCGAGTGAGATAAAAGAAGTCCTCGAGAACCCTGAAAAAGCCATTGGTGGCATGATGAGAAGAAAACAGGCAAAGGCAGTCTGGACAAGGGGGTGCTGACGAGCTTACTGCAAAAACACTGAATTAGTAAAAGCTTTCTCTATGCTATAAAATTAGCGTATGGAGTAAGCTTTTTCTATTTGCAATAAGTTATGATAACGGGCGTGATATGGTTCGCAGGGAACTGGGCAAATGGATAAAAGTCAGCAAAAGGAGAATTCAGTATAAATGAAATATGGAGATGAAATGATAGAAAGAAAGATACGATACGGATACGGTTCCAGGAGCGTGGAGCATCATTGTATGCTGCTGACAGCAGAAGACCATCATGCAGTGCTATTTCATCTTATTGAAGACCCTTTTACAATGATTGCAGGTCAAACTCATATAACTATACCGAAAGGGAGCTATACGATTGCTTATTACTGGGAGGATCGTCCGTATAATTTGTATTTCTGGAGAGATGCTGAAGGCCGCTATTTAGGCTCCTATTTTAATATTGTAAAAAATACAGTGTTCACTGATGGAATGGTTTCGTTTGAAGATTTAATCATCGATATGCTAGTGCTTCCGAATGGAGGTGTTTTTATATTAGATGAGGATGAATTACCTGAGCAGCTGGAGAGCTTTGAGAGTGGTGCTGTCCAGCAATCTTTACACGTATTAAAAGAGTCTTTAGAAGCTGTTCTTTCTCAGGTTATTTCAGAATCGGAAAGCAATTATGCGCATGAGAAATTTGTGCCTGTGCTCAAACAGTTTGAGAAAAGGTTGGGTGAATCGCTGCAGGAATCCCACTAAAAGATTAGTCCGCCTTAAGAGTCAAAAGGCGGACTAATCTTTTAGAAAAAAGGAGCCTGAAGGAAAGAAATAAACCTGCAGGATTCTACCATTCTTAATGTAGTGAAAAAATAAAATAAGATTTGGAATGGGTCAAGGGGAAAGAATGTCTAATTAGGGGAGAAATTATGTTTAGTGGAGAAAAATAAAACTAGCCGTCCTTAACGCTTTAAACGTTAAAAACGGCTAGTGTGGAATCGACAAAAAAATCATGTAAAAACCATTGAAAAATAAGAGGTGCTGTGATAAATTTATATAGATACGCATCATTTAAATATAATTAAGTATATTATCCCTATATTAATTATATAATGCGATCGATTCGTTTGTCAACCTTTTTATATAAAATTTTTTTAAGGAGTGTTTGCTATGAATTCAAAACTTCAGCAGGAGCAAAAACGATTGGATGGTGTAATGGAGACGATTACGGAGGAAGTCCGCAGATTGGAAGAAGAAACCTCCAGGCGTAAAAACGAAGTGGTTCATATCCGCAAACACTTTTGGGATGAAGTCAAGGTGAACACTGATACCTTTGATGATTATTTGGAGACCATTATCGGTTTGAGGCAGGAGGCACAGGCTCTGTCTGTAAGCCAGAGTACCCATCGGCATGCTTCCAAGCGCTTGTCAACGCTTCGCCGGATGGAGGAGGTGCCCTATTTCGGCCGGATCGATTTTACGGAAGAGGGCTCTTCCGAACAGGAGCCTGTTTATATTGGAATTTCTACGCTAAGAGATCAGAGCGGCGAGAATTTTCTCATTTACGACTGGAGGGCGCCGGTTTCGAGTGTGTACTATGATTACCAGCCGGGACCGGCTATGTATGAAACACCCGGTGGCATTATCGAGGGCACATTAGAGAAAAAGTGGCAATATTTAATCCGCCGCGGTGAACTTCAATCCATGTTCGATACGAGTCTGACCATTGGGGATGAAATTTTGCAGCAGGTTCTAGGAAAGGGAACTGATAAGCATATGCACAATATTGTCGCAACCATTCAGCAGGATCAGAACCGGATCATCCGTCATGATCAGGGAAGGCTGCTTATTGTTCACGGTGCTGCCGGAAGCGGCAAGACGTCAGCTGCCCTCCAGCGAATTGCTTATCTGCTTTACAAGTACAGGGAAAATCTGAATGCTGATCAAATCATCCTGTTTTCACCTAATAGGATGTTTAACAGCTATGTATCCAATGTGCTGCCGGAGCTCGGAGAAGAGAATATGCAGCAGGTTACCTTCCAGGAATATTTGGATCATCGGCTGAGTAAAGAGTTCGTGGTAGAAAATCCATATGAGCAGTTAGAGTATGTTTTAACTGCTGCGAAAACCCCTGAGTACAGATCGAGGGTTGCGGGCATTAAATTTAAAGCATCTGTCCGTTTTTTTGAGGCGATTAATGCTTACTTAAAGTCGCTGGAGTTATCTGGAATGTTGTTTAAGGATATAAATTTCAGAGGAAAGCCGATTGTTGCTGCTCAGCAAATGGCGGATCAATTCTACAGCAGCGGCACCTCACTCCGATTTCATAACAGACTTGAGAAGCTGGCGGATTGGCTTATTAAGCAAATTACTGAAGCTGAAAAAGCTCAACGGTCCAAGGAGTGGGTACAGGATGAAATTGAACTGCTCAGCAATGAGGAATACCATAAGGCACATGCCTACCTGGCGAAAAAACGCGGCTTAACAGAGGATTCCATTCATGATTATGAAATCGAGCCTGAAGCGTTAGCCCGGCTGATTGTACGGAAAAAATTCAAGCCGCTGCGAAAACAAATCCGGGCCATGCGTTTCATTGATTTTAAGGGGATATACAAGCAGCTATTTGCAGATCCCCTGAAGGTCCAAGAATGGATAGAAGAGAAGATGTTGGCAGAATGGGCTGCTATCTGTCAGGCGACACAGGAAATGCTCGATGAAGGAAGATTATGCTATGAGGATGCTACTCCATTTTTATATGTGAAAGAGCAGATCCAAGGCTTTCAGACAAACAGTTCGATTAAACACATTGTAGTGGATGAGGCGCAGGATTACTCACCGTTTCAATTTGAGTTTTTAAAGCGTTTGTTTCCTGCTTCCAAGATGACGGTGCTCGGTGATTTTAACCAGGCTATTTTTGCTCATGCAAGCGAAACTGCAGATTTTCACACACTCACCAGTCTGTATGGTCCGGATCAGACAGAACTGATTAATTTAGCGAGGAGCTACAGGTCAACTAAACCAATCATTGAATTTACAAGAAGACTGATTCCTAACGGGAAAGAGATCATCCCGTTTGAACGAGATGGCAAGCTGCCGGTGCTGAAGCAATTATCCGATCACGCCGAACTGCACAGCTTCATTGCCGCCAAGGTTGCTGACTGGAGAAGCCAGGGATTTAATAGCATGGCCATTATCTGTAAGTCTGCTGAGGAAAGTGCAAAGGCTTATGAAGCTTTGTCCAGCATCGATGGAATAAAACTCTTGAGGAGCAACTCGACTGAATATGAAGAAGGAGTCGTTGTCGTGCCTTCGTATTTGTCCAAGGGAATTGAATTTGATGCCGTCATCATTTATGATGCATCGGAAAGTGTATATGGAGATGAAAGCCTGCGAAAAGTGTTTTATACCTCCTGCACAAGAGCAATGCATGATTTGCAGCTCTGCAGCGTGGGTGAACCGAGTCCGTTCTTGCAGGATGTTTTGAGGGAAGGTCTCATTGAGGTTTGACATTGCCGGGTGTATCTAAAACCGGGTGGTATCCAGTTCTGATACCGCCCGGTTTTTTTATGATGATGATTAAGATAAAATATCTCTGATTATCAAGGGATCGTGGGAGTGATCGAGACTTAATTTTTGCACTCTCAAAAAGGCTCTAGGTATATTAAAAACCATCTTCCAGCGGTGAAGATGGTTTATTTCATATTCGGAAATCCCTGCTGACGCAATGCCTCATACACCAATATTGCAGCTGTACTCGAAAGATTGAGTGATCGGACATTGCCGTTCATAGGGATTCTTAAGAAATGATCTTTATTTTCCTCCAGCAAGTCTTTAGGCAAGCCGGTTGTTTCTTTTCCAAACATAAAATAATGTTCCTTTGAGACATCACTGAAATCAAAGGATGAATGGGCCTGTTCACCAAAGGTTTCGATATAGTAAAACTCGCCCTGGTTTTTTGTGAAAAACTCATCCATGGAATCATAATACGATATGTTCACTGAGTCCCAGAAATCAAAGCCTGCCCGCTTAATCATTTCGGGCTCTGTTGAAAAGCCAAGCGGCCGGATCAAGTGCAGAGCTGTATCTGTTCCAGCACAAGTCAGGGCAATATTTCCGGTATTGGCCGGAATGTCCGGCTGATATAGTACGACATGTATACCCAAGGGTTGTCACCTCTATCTTTAGTTTTCCATTAAGATTATAGCATAGAGGCCGGAAATTTAAGCATTTGTAGCTGGGAGTACAATACATCCTCATTTTCAGAGTAGAGTAATTTTTGTAAAAATATGTTAAACTTAAGGTTGGAAGGTACTTGAAAAGGAGGAGATCATCATACGGACTAAATATTTTATTGTTTTGCTTCTGACATTTTTGATTGAAGCGGGTGTAACACTTTTCGTTGCCTCCACATTCTCTGTAAGGTTCATTGAGGTCATGTTTTTTACTGGCATGGCTTTTGCTGGGCTTAGCTTTTACTTTTCTAGCAGCGGGGGAGTCATTGCTGATTTCAGTTCCTCAAATGCAAGTGCGCAAACAGGCTTCATCCAAAAGAGGGAAGTGTTTGTGTTTAGGAGAGGGCCAGTCTTCACATCCTCCATCATTTTTTTCTGCATTGGATTAGTGTTGTTTATTCTGCTTATTTCAGGGGTTATTCCGCCTGCGGGTTAAGGAATGCTGCTAAATGAAGAAAATGAGTAAAACTACCTTTTATTCAAGGAAGGTAAAAACCAGCCAGAATAGGTACTTAATATGACAACTCTGTTAATTATGATTCTATTAAGATTGAAATTGAGATTGCAGGAGAAATTGTAAGAAACATAGCCAGTCATGCAAAATAGGAGAATCATCTATGCTATATATTAAATTTTGTCTTTATCAGTTCCTTTTGTTTTCAGTGCTTTTTGTTTTAAACATCCGTTTGGACCAGTATATCAGCAGGCCATTTACCAGGATTGATTTTATAGCCATATGTATCAGTGTGCCTGTCTTAATCATTATTTTTATAGTTATAAGCAAGTTATATAGACCTTTTGACGTTATTAGACTGCGAAATAAAATCTTTATCTCCATACCCGTTTTTATCCTGTCAGTCTTCTATGCAGGTTTTCTTGATTCATTGTTCTGAGGGTCATATTATTACATTGTTCTCGCATTCAGTTGTTTATTAAGCCTAATCAGCAGTTGGGGTGATAATTGGATTCTTACAGGTGTATTGGGCTTAGGTGTTTTGATTTGTGGAGCAATCGGTTTTTTAGCTATAAGGAGTGCCAGGCCGGATTTTAAATAGAAATTGCAAGGAGAGAAATGGATCTGGATGCTCCAATCGAATTATGAATTATTGCAGATAATATATGAGGAGATGACGAAAATGAGTGAGAAATTATTACGAGTAGGTACAACCTATATCCCAGTAACAAATTTAGACCTTTCCGCTGATTGGTATGTAAATAAATTAGGGGCAGAGTTAAGCTACAAAGATCAGGACAAAGCAATTTTAAATTTTGCCAATCAGAGTATATTTCTTGTGAAATCTAAGGAGGATCAAAGCGCAAATTTCTTTGATATTTACGGAAATGAGTGTTTTTCTCTTACATTTGAAGTAAATGGGTTAAGCGCCTTAGAAGCCATACATAAGGACTTTAAGCAAAATGGAATAAGTGTTGGAGAGATTGAAGACAGAGGACACTCTGGAAGAAATTTTGTTTTTTATGATTTAGACGGTAATAAATTTGATGTGTGGAGTGAACTCAGTCCAACCTTCATACGGATTTAATAAAGATATGATTAAAGATAATAAACAAACAAAAAAGGAATGATCCAAGAAGGATTATCCCTTTTTTGCTGAAGTGGCATCTAATATTATTTATTGTTACTATTTTGTACCTTGCAATCATCGCTTATATTTGGATTGTTTTCTAAGGAGTCCACGGTATGCTTAAATTTATAGGCTTTAGAAGTTGTGATAACACTTAAGAATAGCACAATTAAAACAATCAAAACTCCAACAATTATTAATCCCGTTAACATTGTATTCACCTGATTTCATCTGTTTTTTCAAAATCGCCCGTTTAAGGCTGTTCGGTATTATCATCATCATTAAACTTATCTAGCATTTCAATCGTATCGACAAGGTGGTTATTAAAAATTTGGCGTGCTGCTTGAAGTAATTCAACAATCATGGGGTCTCTTAAGGAATAGATTACACGATTTCCATCTTTCGTTCCCGTTACAATATTTTTAGCTCTTAAGACAGTTAGTTGCTGTGAAACCGCAGATCCTTCACTTCCTACAAGACTTTGAATTTCATTAACATTTTTGTCTCCATCCGCTAATAATTCCAGTATCCTAATCCTTAACGGATGGGCAAGAGCTTTAAAGAATTCAGCTTTAAACTGCTGGATTTCAAGATTCAATTTATTGGCCCTCTCTTTCAAATCAATTATAAGATGGACTGGCAGTCTCTCTTAATTCTTGCCTATCACTTTCTTCACCAGAAAAGACTGTGCATTCTTTAAACGCAAAGTGTTTACAGCCCAGGCATTTACCTTTATTTAAGTGTGTAAGTGAGAAATTAATCGCCTCACCGGTATGTTCGAAGAAATGTTCTTTCCCTATAAATTCATATAATCCTGTCTTTTTAAGCACATGTTTTGGCTGAGGTTTTATTCCAGATATTAAAATGATCCCATGTTTTGAGAAATCCTTTACAATTCTGGATAAATAATATTCGCCCGTTGTATCCAGCAGAGGGACTTTCCCCATTCTTAAAAGTAAAACCCTCGTATTAGGGTTGAACGTATTCATCACTGACTGTTCGAATGATTGAGCATCCCCGAAAAATAATGGGCCATCTACAGTATAAATACTAATTTGGGGACAGTCATGAGTATCTGTCACCATGTGAGATTGGATTTTTCCATGTTTGTTTTCATGATTGGGCAGTGACTTTGACGTTACCATCATATCACTCATACGTTTTGTAAATAGTAGTATAGCTAATATGAGTCCTGCCTCAACAGCAATCGTTAAATTTGTAAAAACCGTTAATAAAAAGGTCACAACTAAAACAAGTGAATCTCCCGTCCTGGTTTTTAATACATGATAAAACTCCTGCTTCTCGCTCATATTCCAAGCAACGACCATTAAAATCGGGGCCATACTTGCTAAAGGAATAGCCGACGCATAAGGGGCAAAGAGAAGTAAAATTAGCAAAACCACGATTCCATGGATGATTCCGGAAAATGGCGAAGTGGCTCCGTTTTTTATATTTGTGGCTGTTCTCGCTATTGCACCTGTAGCCGGTATCCCGCCAAACAATGGAGTAATCATATTCGCTATCCCTTGGCCTAAGAGTTCACGATTACTATTATGCTTGCTTTTTGTCATTCCATCGGCCACTACTGCAGATAATAAAGATTCAATGCCGCCAAGTAAAGCTATAATGAAGGCGGGTCCGATTAACAGCTGAATTTTTTCAAACGTAATCTCCGGGATCTCAAAATGGGGCAACGAACTTGGAATATCCCCAAATGTTGATCCAATTGTTGCTACTTGATTTGGATAGAAGAAAATCGCTGCAAGCGTAGAAAGCAGTAAACCAGCAAGAGATCCGGGTATCCTGGAGAAGAATTTAGTTGTCAGTAAGATGGTCACTAAACAAATCCCGCCTGTTAAAACACTATAACCATTCATGGTATGAATGTGAACGATAATTTCATTTATATTTCTAAGAAATGATTCATGCTTCTCAACACCTGTCAGTCCTAAAAAGTTGGCAATTTGACCGGTAAAAATGATGACTGCAATCCCTGCTGTAAAACCTATCGTTACTGGTCTCGGAATAAATTTAATCAAAGAACCCAGCCTGAAAATGCCCATAAAACATAATATAATCCCTGCTATAAATCCGGAAATTAATAGGTTTTCATATCCATATGTCATCACAATCCCAAACAAGATAGGGATAAATGCACCAGTTGGTCCACCGATCTGAAATTTCGACCCCCCGAACAGCGAAATCAATATCCCTGCAATGATTGTCGTATAAATTCCATATTCCGGTTTTACTCCTGAAGCAATGGCAAACGCCATGCCTAAAGGAATGGCAATAACGCCAACCACAAGACCCGACAGAAGGTCCTTCTGGAAACTTTCTAAGGAATACCCGCGATATCTTCCGGTAAAAATTGATTTGTATTGCATTTCTAACCCTTCTTTAATTTTATAATTTGTATATCTGATTATTTGAATATACTATGATATGAATTTACTCCGATTACTTAATATTGTCAAAGGGAATTTTCAGGGGATTAATAAAGGTGATAAGAGAGGCTGTCAAACGGAAAAGTTGGAAACCCTATAATGAAGAATTTCTATAAGGAGGGATTTTGATGAATGACAAAGATCAGGAAATAAATGAAGGACTGAATCAGATATTTGAACTCATTAATGCCAAAGAGGATGTCGGGGAAATTAATGAAATCCTTAAAAATGGAAATGCGGATGATGGAACGGAAAACTCCACTCCTGATTCTTAAGACAAAAGAAACTATAAATGGGCAGGATCAGGTGCATTATTGTCTATACTTTTCAGTAAATTCACCCTATAATAATAGGGAATTTCAGGTGAGCAATGGAAGCACGTCTCCTTCCACTCTTTTTTGATTTGTGATTTTTTTAAGAGGTATTATTATGCATACAATCATCAGTGTACGCCCTTAAAAAGGGGGACGTACACTTCTTTTAGCCGCCGTACTACTTGGAGGCTATGGTTATGAAACCAATCTATTACTTATATGCGAAAGCTTTTTCTGATTTTAGTTCACGCATGCAATTCATCGGTTTGACGAGCGTATTGTTACTAAGTGAACATCCTGAATTGTATTTGATGCTCTTTTATTTAGGCAGACAAATTGGCGGTGTTTTGGTCAGTTACCTGGCTGGTGTTGTGGCTGACCGTTATTCAAGGCGCCGAACGATGATACTTTCAGAACTTGCAAGCGGATTCGCTCTGTCCAGTTTGATTTTCATTGAACATCCGGTGTTTATTGTGGCTATTGCTTTTATCCTTGGCATCACATATACATTTTTTGATGTCAGTTTCCGGGCATCTATCCCATCGATGTTTGGGGAAGAGCGCATATCAGAAATCAATACGCTTCTTGTGCGTCTTGGAGCGATAATGAGTATTATTGGTTTTGCAGCTGGAGGCTTAATTTCAGCTTTTTCTTCCTATAAATATTTAATAATGTTTGACAGTGCGATCTATCTTGGGTCCGCCCTGATTCTATTAAAGGTTCACTGGAAGGAACAAACGAACCCGGAGCAGAACGATCAGCCGAAGCTTACTGTCAGTCACGTATTGCAATCAGGAATTTATCGATTTATACTGGCGGTTGGATTTGCTTACCCGCTTGCAGCTGCTTCTTATCAATATGCCCTTCCGCTTTTGGCTTCTGTCAAGGAACATAGGGACTTATACAATGGTTTGATGTGGTCAACTGTCGCAGCAGGCTCATTTCTATGTTCATTGATTCTAAAGAAGCAGTTTGTAAACGAAAAGCGCTATATTGCCAGTCTGCTTTTGTTTACAGCGTTCGTGTCGATTGCATTCATGTATGAGCTGGCGCCTGTCACGTTTTTTATCCTTTTGCTTGCAGGGGCTGCAGAAGCAATGGTGCAAGTGTGTCACTATACGCTTCTTCAGCGCAGTGATAAACGTGTTCGCGGCCGCTTATTTGGACTTAACACGCTTGCAGCAAGAGGCGGGTTTCTAGCTGGATTTGGAGTTGCACCACTGCTGGCAGAGGTCACTTCAATGCCCTATAGTGTATGGACCATTCAATCCATACTAGTGATGTGCTGTTTTGTTCATTTGTGGAGAAAATATTACTCTCGCAAAAAAGCGGAGTGGTCATAATTCGTCAAAATGATCTCATCTGAAGCAACAAAAATGGATTGTCATTCAGACAATCCATTTTTGCTTTATTTATTTATTTCAACTGTTTCGTTAATATCTGCTGATTTAGAGTTTTTCCCTGTCATGCGTTTAAAGAGAAAAGCTGCTTTTTTCGTAAAATTGCCAGTCTCCCAATATTCTGCCGCTTCCGTTTTTACTTTTATGAGGACAACGTTTGGATCATCATAAGATGTCTGCATGATTTCTTCGTATGCTTTGCTCCACAATTCTTTTTTCTTTTCTAAGTCCTCCACGATTTCCGCTTTTCCACGGACGGAAACATAGGATTTGCCTGCATAAGCTACGTTAACATCCTGATCATGCAGAATTTCCTCATACTTAGCAGTCTCTTTTTTCGTGAAGAACCATAAGTCACCATCAAATTCTATTTCTTGTGTTTTCATTGGACGGGACACAAGTCCTTCCTCTGTAACCGTGGTCAACATCGCCGTATCAATGTCTTTGATTAACTCTCTCACTGTTTCTAATTCTTCTTGATTGATCATGTTAGACATTTCCATCACCTCGTAAAAGTTTTATAGAGTTATATTACCCTTTAAACAAGCTTTTATTCAGGTTTAGAACAATGAATGATGGAATCAGGCGAGCAAATAGATCTTTAGTTCCTTATAATTGAATCTAATATATAATTGAAAGAAAATATCCAGAATAGAAGGAGAAAATAATGCACGCATTAATAATAGGAGCTACGGGAGCAACAGGCAGGGACCTGCTGGATTTGTTGCTGGAAGATGAGTCCTTTCATCAGGTAGATGTTTTTGTCAGGCGGGATATTCCTATCCAGCATGAGAAATTAAAGGTGCATGTGATTGACTTTGATCAATCTGAACAATGGAAGCATTCCGTGAAAGGCGATGTCTTGTTTTCTTGTTTAGGTACAACCTTAAAAGCTGCAGGAAGTAAAGAAGCGCAATGGAAAATCGATTATGACTACCAATACCAGTTTGCCAAAATAGCCAGAGAAAACCATGTCAGTCATTATGTTTTGGTATCTTCAGGAGGCTCGTCTCCTAATTCTCCCTTATTTTATCCAAGGATGAAGGGGCAGCTGGAAGAATCGGTGAAAGATTTAGGATTTCCTGGCGTGACCATCTTTAAGCCGACTGTACTGGTACGAAAAAATAGTGATAGAACCATGGAGGTTGCCGGGTTGAAAGCCGTACAGTTTTTTAATCGGTTCGGACTGCTTCGTTCACAGGAGCCGATGCCGACAGAAATCTTGGCTCAAGCCATGGTCCATTCCGTGAAACAGCCAAGAAACGGCATTTTTATGCTTGAAGGTGAAGCTATTCGGGAATGTGCCGGGAAGTTTGAGTAGGAACCTGATATCTTTGACCCAAGAGGTCAAGGTTATTTTTATACTGCATATGGAAGTTATTGGTCGAGTGAGCTATCATATCAGTAAACAGTAATAAAGGAGCAGAAACCATGACAGCTGACGTTCAAAAAGGATCCCGTATTGATTTAACAAAAACAAGACCAGATATATCGCAGCTTGCTATCCGGATCAGCTGGGATAGTCCTGGTGGTTATGATATAGATGCTGCTGTATTCATGGCAGATCAGAATGGCCATTGCCCTGATGATTCTTCGATGATTTTTTATGGCAATAGTGATTCAACAGATCAATCTGTACGGCATTCTGTGGTTGGAGAGACGGGCAGAAGCACAGAAATATTTCATATTAATTTGCCTTTAATAACACCTTCTATCGAAAAGCTAGTTTTTACGCTGACCATCTATGAAGGTGATAAAAAGAATCAGACTTTCTCAGAAATGAACAATGCTTCTATTGTAATCAGTGATGCAGTAACAGGGGAAGAAATGCTTACATATAAGCTGGGACCTTTTACGATTGAAAACACTATAGTATTGGGTGAACTATATAATAGAAACGGAGATTGGAAGTTTTCAGCCAATACCGGCGGTTTTTCCGGAGGACTCGCTGCACTGTGCAAACATTTTGGCATTGAAGTGGAAGAAGAGCAGGAGGGAGGCGCTTTTGAGGCAGCACCTGCGCTGGAAATTGAAACTCCTATTTTACAAGAGACTGCAGCAAAACCTGAACCGCCTATTGTGCCTGAGCCAGCTGTTCAGCAGCCGCCGATTAAGCTTGGGAAAATCAGGCTGGATAAGCCCGGAGAAGGGGTTTCACTCAAAAAGGCAGCCAAAATTGAAGATATTAAAGTCAGGCTCCAATGGACAAAGGGTGTTGATTTGGATCTGCATGCTTTTTATAAAACGAAAACAGGCCAGTTTGGACAAATTTATTTTGGCAATAAGGGCGGTTTCCATGCCTCTCCATTTATTAAGCTTGATCGGGATTCCGGTGTTGGAAACACGTCTGGAGACAATTCAGAAAACCTGACGATCAAAACACTGAAGGATCTGGACTCTGTTATCATTGCCACGAATATCTTCCGGTTTTTCGGCTTCATCTCCAAAGGGGAGAACTTTGCCAGATACGATGGGTGCGTTCTTGTTAAAACCGGCAACGGAGATGATATAGAAGTTCCGTTAACGTCAAAAGTAAAAGGCAGATGGTGCATTAAATAGACAATACCGATGCAGCAGATCCAAAGGTTCTGAATATCAACCGGGTACAGTCCAATAAACCCGATATTAGAGATTTGTGAAGAGTAGATTTATAGCAATAAATTCACATTTTTAGATGTAGCAATTGCTGATTTTGAAGTTGACGGAAGAGGTGAATCTGCCTCAGAAACAGGAACCGTAGAAAAAGGTGAATCTGCACATCTGATGCAGATTCACCTTTTAGTTTATTCAACGATACTTTTCTCAATAACAAGCGATAGGTTTTCAGCCATTTGCTGATAAGTGGCACCATTCGGATGAAAGACGTCACTGGAAAGATCTCGTTTGGCATCTGTGACCAGATTGAAGGTATCCAATACTTGAACACGGTATTTCAAGCCTAATGTCCGGGCAGATTCATTCCATTTTTGAATGACAGAATCAAATGAATCCCCATTGGGCGATTGTTTGAAAGGGTTATACAGTCCTATATAGACGATGACGGCATTCGGATTGGTTTCGCGAATGCTTTTGAATGTTTTCTCCAGATTCGGAATTTCTGTCTTTACGATGCCAAGAGCGGTTTCCTCTGAATATTTCTCCAGGATCTTCCCGCTATTAAAAAGGTTATTTCCTCCAATGGTGATGGAGATTATTTTGGCTTCTTTAATAGATCTCTGAACTTCCTTCTGCTCAAGCTGCACTAATAAATCTTCAATTCTGGCACCACGCACACCAAGGTTTTGAAAACGATCTATGGTATTTCTTTCTTTAAGCTCTTTTCCAGCAAGCGAGACAAAACCTTCTCCTTTCGATGAGCCGACACCTCTAGTTAATGAATCTCCAAGGGCGACATAGGCATCTCCAGGTGTGGCAGGATTATCGTCTGTTTTCTCTAAAATTTTTCCCCGGGGAGGGCTGGTAACATCCATATAAGCACTGGCAAGTCCATATCCAAATAGAACTGTTAGGACAAGGGATAGGGTTAAAAATAACGGCCACTTCCATTTTTTCATGTTTTAATCTCTCCTTCTAATTTGATAGTATCAATTTTTTTCAAAATGGAGTATTCAAAAGAGTTATTGTTCGAAGATTTAGTTAGAATAGGACAGGGGTGATGATATGAGTGTAAAGCCAACGGTACAATTAGAAAACGTAACGAAGATCATTGGAAAGAAAACAATTATTAATAATATATCATTTGATATTTATCCAGGTGAAGTCTTTGGATTCCTCGGTCCGAATGGCGCCGGGAAAACCACTACGATCCGGATGCTTGTCGGGCTCATTAAGCCAACGTCCGGAAAGATTCACATTTGCGGTTTTGATGTAAGAAAGCATTTCGTTCAGGCGATGCAGCGCCTTGGTTCCATCGTTGAAAATCCGGAGCTGTATAAGTATTTAAGCGGGCGTGAAAATCTGCAGATGTTTGCCCGTATGCTGCCGGGTGTGGATGATGAACGGATACAGGAAGTCATTGATCTTGTGGATCTGACGGCCAGAATCGATGATCATGTGCGGACCTATTCTTTAGGGATGAGGCAGCGGCTGGGGATTGCTCAGGCATTGCTGGGCCGGCCGGATGTGCTGATACTGGATGAACCAACGAATGGGCTGGACCCGATGGGTATCAAGGATCTTCGCCTGTTTATCAGAAAGCTGGTTGATGAAACGGGTCTGTCGGTGCTCGTATCCAGTCATATTTTAAGTGAAATCGAATTGCTGGCCGATCGCGTGGCTATTATGAGCCATGGAAAAATCGTAAAGGTCGGCAGTGTGAGTGATCTGGTTGGTGCACAGTCCGCCGGTGTGGACTGGAGAGTCAGAGATTCTTTTCGTGCGCTTTCTATTTTACAGGAATCCCCGCATGTCCAGGCGGCAGAACTGTACGATGACCATACGATACATACGCTGATGGATGAAAGCAAAACCTCAATCCTGAATGAAGCACTGATGAAAGCGGGCATTGAGGTATGGACGATTGAAAGAAAAGTGCAGACATTGGAGGATCTATTTATTAGTTTGACAGGAGGCGATCATATTGTCTAATCCAAATATGCTTGGCCTGATTCGCAATGAAGTGATGAAAATTGCCTCCAAAAAGCGACTGCCGATTGTCATCCTGATTTTAGTCATATTGGTGTCGATGTTCACATACGCCCAATACCGGGAGATACAGGAGAAAATCGAAAAGCAGGGAACTCTGGACTGGCGGGTGGAGCTTCAGCAGGAAATTGTCGACCGCCAGAACCGGCTCGCATCGAGCGGAATCCAGAACGACTTCAGACAGTTCCTCGAATTTGATCTGAAGCAAAAGCAGTATTATCTGGACAACGATATCAATCCGAATTATCCCGGGGCGCCTACGTTTATCCGCATCTTTTTCTCGCAGGGAATCACACTTGTCCTGCCGTTATTCATTATTATTATCATGGCAGATATTGTGAGCGGAGAGTACAATGACGGCACGATCAAAACCTTATTGTCCCGGCCGGTTAGACGGTGGCGGATTCTGATGGCCAAATGGCTGACGGTGTTGTTGTATACTTCCATGCTGATGGCGGCTACGGTGATCGTCTGCTATGGGATTTCAGGTATCGTCCTAGGATATGACGGCTGGACCGCCCCAATTTTAACAGGATTTCAAGCTTCTGCAACTGGTGAGTTTGCAACAGAGTATATCCATACCCTGCCGATGTGGAAATACCTGCTGATGTCAGCCGGACTTGCATGGGTGGTGACAGCTGTCGTTGGAACAATAAGCCTGATGATCTCTGTCTTGGTGAAAAATACAGCCACGGGAATTGGGTCCATGATGGCTGTGTTAATCGCAGGCACCCTGCTGTCCTCCCTTGGCTCAAGCTGGACGAGCTCCAAATATCTGGTGAACTTAAACTTTGATCTGATTAACTACCTTGAAGGGCAGGCTCCGCCGATTGAAGGAATGTCCCTGCCGTTTTCGCTGACAGTGCTTGGAGTTTGGACGGCAGGCTGCCTGGCTGTGGCGTTTTGGAATTTTACTCAGAAGGATATGTATTGATTCCGGTGAATAGTAAATGGAGGCGAACCATTTTGTTAAAAGTAAAACCTTTAGAAGCTAAAGACTATGAATTGATAAAAGAAGCAGAAAAAGTCATTGAAAAAAATTATAGGTATGGGCGGCACCACATTGGTTCAGCAGTCAGAACAACATCTGGTAATGTATTTTCAGCAGTACACGTTGAAGCGAATGTTGGGAAAATAACCGTATGTGGTGAAGCAATGGCTATTGGCAAGTCTATATCAGAAGGAGAACACGAATTTGAAACGATAGTAGCAGTGGCCCATCCTCACCCACATGAGGAAATAGAGACATGTTGGGTTGTTGCTTCTTGTGGGTTGTGCCGAGAGTTGATTAGTGATTACGGCAAAGAAACTGATGTCATCATTTCTTATAATAGTGAATTGGTAAAGTGTAATGTGATGGAGTTATTACCAGAAAAGTATACAAGCGATATAGACTAACAAGCATTTCTTTAAGAACCGGCTGCCATCTAAGGCGGCTTTTTTATTTTGAACAACCTGAAGTAAGTTAAAGAAGATAATGGACTAGCACTTTTAGTTTGTTACATACATATTGATAAAAGAGGTTGGGCTATGTAAGGATGAGGAGGGAACTTTCAAATGTATGAAAATTATTATTATGGCAACCCCAAACCATTGTATAGACAAAGAATTACGAAAGAGCAGGCTCAAGAGATCGCCCTTAAAAATGTACCGGGGAAAATTCAACATGTAGATATGGATTTAGAAAATGGTGTCTTAGTTTATGAAATTTTCATTTTAACACCAGATAACAGAATATTCGAGGTAGAGATTATTGCAAAAACAGGAAAAGTATTAAAAATTGAAGAAGAAAATGACTTTGATTAATACTCCCCTAATGGGTGAACTTTAGGGAATTTGCATTAGGCATTAATATTAAACTCAATAGGAATAGAGAAAAGGCAGTCTTGGCTGCCTTTTATTTATTAGATGGTGTTGGATGAAAGAGGTGAGTCAAAAATGAGTTTTGTTGAAATGATTCCAAAAAGGCTCTATATCGGCGGGAAGATTTCTTCAGCAGATTGGGAATTTATAAAAAACAATATAACTGCAATCGTTAATCTAAGAACTAAACCAGACAAACCTCCTTTTGATTTTTTTGGGAGAATTATGATTTGGGCTCCACTTAATGTTCGGGTTGCTCCTACATTAGAATGGGTTCTTAGACTTATGAAGCAGTTAAATCAGCTAATGGAGTTAAAACATAGAATTTTAATACATGATACCGTTGGTAAAGAGCGTTTGGGTTTTGTTATAACTGCTTTTTATATGCAGAGATATGGATTAAAGCATGACTCAGCACTTATAATCGTTAAACAATTAAAGCCGGACATAAAACCCCCAGCTGATTACATGAAATTACTTGTTCAGTACGAAAAACATCTGGGTCACTAGGCAAAACTGTGTGAGGAGAAATTACAGATTTATATACAATTGGTGATTGAACAACAAAAAACCAGGATAAAAAAGGCAGCAAAAAAAGCTGCCGATTCTTGGTGTGAATTAATATGCTAAATACAATGTAACAGCAAACCTGTTCAGGTCCATTTTTCAGCACTATTTATTTTCCCTTAATACAATCTATTTTTATAACTTTCCTGAAGATCCTTCGCAACTTGGTCAACAGTTCGATTCGGCAGGTTGCTATGGGCTGCCAGCATAGCAGGGGCGGAAGGAAGGGCTTCTTTTGCTGGCCATGACTCCCCGGTCCATAACCCTGATCGGATCAATGCTTTTGCACAATGGATAAAGCATTCCTCTGCTTCTACTAAAATCCCAAATAACGGAGTGCGTCCGTTGGCTCTACTCATTTCCAAGAGCTCCAGGTCACGGCATATGTAAGCTTTGCCATTAATTCTTAGTGTTTCTCCAAGCCCAGGTATGAGAAAAAGAAGCCCGATATTGGGGTTTTCGATAAGGTTATGAGCGGTATCCATTCTTCGGTTGCCCGGCCGTTCCGGAATAAAAAGATGCTGCTCGTCAAGAACTGTCACAAACCCGGGGGCATCCCCCCTTGGAGAAACATCACATTTTCCGGCAGCATTTGCAGTGGACATGGTTAAAAAAGGCGACATGGAAATAAAATCAATGCAATGTTCATCAATGAAAGAGATGACTTTGCCGGCGGCACGTGCACTTGGCTGGCCGATCTCCTCCCGAAAAGATACAAATTCTTCTTTTGTGGTTATGATATTTTTAAATGTATTCATGGTTATCTCCTTTTCATCTAAGCTATTTTTCTATCTCCGCTGATGTCTTTACAAGCCGGAACACAACATAATAGATTCCGCTAAGGCCGACTATCCCCAGGACAGTAAGAAAAGGCATTTTTTCGGCAAATAGGATTCCAATCACAAATAGCGTAAGGCAAATGAGTATGGCCAACAGACTTAGTAATATTTGTTTACTCTTTTTCAATATTTCACCGCTTTCCTTTTAAAGTGGGACAAGTACTTAAATGGAGGTTATGGTATGGACTTTGATGGGGAAGTGTTCTGGTTGTTTTTTGTAGGGTATTTATTCTTTTAGCCAGCATGAAAAATAGTATAAAGCTGGTTCATGAGATTATGGATCGGCTAAGATTACCTAAGTAATATATTAACATAAATATCCATTTAAAGGGTGTTTTGGTAAATGGAATTTGCAAAGGTAGGGGATTTTGTAAATAGATGGAGAGGATTTGCAAATAGATGGTGTGGATCTGCAAATAGAGAGTGTGAAATTGCAAATAAAAACGCTGAATTTGCAAATAGGAAAGCTTCTTTGCAAATTGAATATGAATCTGCAATAGAAGGAGGGGATTTGCAAATAGAGAGTGTGAAATTGCAAATAGAAAAGCAAAATTGCAAATAAAAACGCTGAATTTGCAAATAGGAGCTTCTTTGCGAAATGAATATGAATCTGCAAATAGAAGGAGGGGATCTGCAAATAGAGAGTGTGAAATTGCAAATAGAAAAGCAAAATTGCAAATAAAAACCTGAAATTGCAAATAGGAAAGCTTTTTTTGCAAATTGAATATCAATCCGTAAATAGATGGAGAGGATTTGCAAATAGAAAGGTTGATTCTGCAAATAGACCGGCCCATCTGATGCTGTTTTTAGCAGTGCCCTTTATTGGGACAAAGAACCTGTCCCTCTGTCCCAGCTAAGTCTCATATTCTGTTAAATTATGAAATTTTTCTACAGCATTTTTTGTAAAAAATAGATCTAATTTCCTGTTACAAAATCTGTTAATCAGGTCTTTTGATCCTTATATGAAAATTTTGGATTTGGTACCTTTATAGGGTATTAAAAAAATTCAGAATAATACAACTAGGAGGTAGGGAATGAGGATTAAAAGATCAGCAGTGGCCTTATTAATGTTCATGCTAATCTTCTCCAGTTCGGTATCTGCAGCCATTGTGCCTGAGAAAACACCGAACAGCAAGGGAGAAGAAAACCGCAAGACCATCCAGGAAATAAAGAAAAGTGAGCTGGACAAGCAGTACAGCAAAACTGATATTGTCAGGGTTATCGTGGAGATGAAGACAGAGCCATCTGTCCTTTATGCCCAAAAGCAAAAGAAGAAGTATAAAGAACTTCCAGATGCAACAAAGCAGAAGCTGAAAAATGAAAAGCTGTCAGAACAGAAGAAGGTAAAGGATCGTGCCAAAAAGAGTAAAGTGAAGATGATTGAGCGCGAAAGCTTTACTACAATTGTAAATGGCTTTAGTGCTGAGATGATGTATGGAGATATCGAGCTTGTGAAAGAAATGCCGGAAGTGGCCGAGGTACAAGTGGTGAACGAGTACGAAAAGCCGCAGGAAAAACCGGATATGGTATACAGTAAAGAGCTCGTACAAGCACAAGAAGCTTGGCGTGATTATGGCTTTAAAGGTGAGGGCATGGTAGTCGGTGTCATTGATACCGGTATGGATCCTTCTCACCGTGATATGGTTTTAGCCGATGAATCAGAAAAAGAATTAACGAAGGCGGAAATCTCCAAGTTTAAAAAAGATAACGGCCTTCTTGGAAAATACTATTCTGAAAAAGTACCATATGGATACAATTATATGGATGAAAATGACACAATCCGCGATATCGGACCGGATGCTTCCATGCATGGAATGCACGTTGCCGGAACTGTTGGAGCGAATGGCGATGAGGAAAACGGCGGCATTAAAGGGGTAGCACCTGAAGCTCAAATCCTTGCGCTTAAAGTATTCGGAAATGATCCGAATATGCCATCTACATACAGTGATATTTATGTAAAGGCAATTGATGATGCGATTGTACTTGGTGCAGACGTATTGAACATGAGCCTTGGTTCTACAGCTGGTTTCGTGAGCCCTGAATCAGCTGAGCAAAAAGCGATTGCCAGAGCAGTTGAAAACGGCATTCTAATGTCTATCTCTGCTGGGAACTCTGCTCACTTTGGAAATGGATTTGCGAATCCAAGCAATGAAAACCCGGATATCGGTGTCAGCGGATCACCTGGTGTATCCTATGATTCTCTGCAGGTTGCATCCATTGAAAATAGCTTTATGGATCTAGATGCAGTGAACTACCAGTTCGGTGAGGAGTCTGGAAAAGCTGCGTTCCTATCAGCATCAAATGTTCACCCGAACGATGTTGAAGAGAAAACATTTGAAGTGGCATACGGCGGACTGGGCAAGCCTGAAGAGCTTTCCGGAGTTGCTGGGAAATATGCATTAATTCAGCGCGGAGAGCTGGCATTTGTTGATAAAGCGATCAATGCCCAGGCAGCTGGAGCACTTGGTGTCATTATTTACAACAATGCAGATGGATATGTCAACATGGCAAGTGATCCGTCCATTACCATTCCGCAGCTGTTCATGCTGAAAAATGACGGTGACAAGCTGGCAGCAGCCCTTCAGGATGGACAGACAGTCAATCTTACGTTTAACGGAGAAAAGACAAAGTCAGCAAACCCTGAAGCTGGCAAAATGAGCGCCTTCACTTCATGGGGATTAACACCTAACCTGGACTTCAAGCCTGAAATCACAGCTCCAGGCGGACAAATTTATTCTACTCTTGAGAATAACAAGTACGGAATGATGAGCGGTACATCCATGGCAGCTCCTCATGTTTCCGGTGGTGCAGCACTTGTTCTTGAGCGTGTGGATAACGAGTTTGGCGTAACCGGCTTTGACCGTGTCAACGTTGCGAAGAACCTGATGATGAATACTGCGGCACCAGTTATTGATAAAGGAACAGTAAACAGTGCATTTGAATGGAATATCCCTTATTCCCCGCGCCGCCAGGGATCAGGCATCATGCAGCTTCATTCGGCATTGTCTTCTCCTGTGATTGTGACGGAGGCTTCAACGAATGAAGGGAAAGTGGCTTTAAAAGAGGTTGGCAATACGTTTGAATTTACGTTAAAAGCACAAAACTTCAGTGATGAGGATGTAGCCTATGATGTGGCGGCTAATCTTCAGACTGACTTTGCAGCCTATGAAGAGATGGGCTGGGCAGCAGATGAGCTTGAAGGTCAGAAGATATTAGATGCTTCTGTAAAAGTGAATGGCCAGGATTCAGCAGAGGTAACCGTTCCTGCGAATGGATCTGTAAGCTTTAAAGTAAGTGTGGATGTGAGTAATGCAAAAGTAGTAGAACCTTCTATGACAGGAAACTGGGAAACTCCGGTGGACATTAATGAGGTGTTCCCGAACGGATACTTTGTTGAAGGATATGTCACGTTGACAGATTCAGCTGATGTGAACCCGCGGTTAACGGTTCCATATGTAGGCTTCAAGGGTGATTGGGATAAAGCTCCGATCCTTGACGGCATGAAGTATGATGACAGTTCATTCTACGGAATGGCAGGAGCTGTTTCTGAGTCAGCTGACAGCTACACATATTTGGGATACGACCCGGTAAATGATACTTTCAACGGTGAAGCCATTGCGATTTCTCCGAACGGGGACAAAGTTCAGGATCAACTGATTCCGGTCCTATCATTCTTAAGGAATGCGAAACAAGTAGAATTCGCGATTACAGATGAAGATGGAAAAACGTTACGCAAGCTGCGCACGGAAAATAGCCTCCGCAAGCTTTATTACGATGGCGGCCGCGGTGCAACTTACACGCTTAACCCGTCTTGGGGCTGGGATGGAAAAATCAGCAACCAGTTTGCACAGGATGGACAGTACTATTATGAAATTAAGTCTGTCATCGATTATGAAGGGGCAGAATGGCAATCCGTGAAAATCCCTGTAAAGGTGGACACGGTTGCGCCAAGCGTTCAGGCTGAGCTGATCGAAGGCAACACAGTATTAAAGCTGGAAGCTTCTGATAACCCTGAAGGCTCAGGCATTTCGTATATTGATATTTTCGTAGATGAAGAGTCTATTCTGGATGAAGCACTAAGCGGGGATACAGAAGAATTTGACCTTCCGGAAGAATTGGAAGTCGGCGCTAATGTTAAGGTTGTAGCCTATGACTTTGCTGGCAACTCTTCCGAAGCAACTGTGGAAGTGGGCGAAGTGAGCAATGACAAGACTGTTCCATACGTGTACCTAGAAGAGCCTGAGGCTCTTGAAGTGTACAACACCAATGAACTGACTGTCAGTGGCTATATTAAAGAAGAGTCTGGCATGAAGGAATTCAGCATTGCTGGAACTCCAATTGAAACTACGTACAATGAAGCTAAAGGCCAGTATGAGTTTGAAACAAAGATGACGTTTGAAGATGGCGTTCACAGCCTTGAAGTGAAAGCTGTGGATACTGCAAATAATGCGATCTCTTTCAAGCGCACAATCATCGTCGATGCGACTGGCCCGACGGTTGAAATTGATGGACTGCCTTCAAGCAAATACATTAAGCATAACAAGAAAGATCCTGCCATCGACATCACCGTGACAGATAACTTTGACCAGCTTCGCTTCTACCAGGACGGCAGCGAACTATTCTACCAGGAATTCCAGGAGCCTTATGCAATGAGAGGCATCGAAAAAGAATTCAAAAAGATTAAACTATCATTGAAAGAAGGCTTAAACGTCTTTACGTTTGAAGCAGAAGACCTGGCAGGCAACAAAACAACCAAAACGGTTGAACTGTACAAACTGAAAAAAGGTGAACAGCCACCGAAAAAACATGAAACCCCTGATGGACCAGCAAAGCCTGGTAAAGGGAATGGAAATGGAAATGGAAAGAAAGATAAATAATAGTATGTGGAAACCCGGCTTCTTTGAGGAGCCGGGTTTTTTTTGGGGGGTGACAGCTGGCTGGAGGGGATTTTGCAAATAGATGGAGAGGACCTGCAAATAGAACGCTGAATTTGCAAATTGAATATCAAACTGCAAATAGAAGGAGAGGATTTGCAAATAGAGGGTGTGAAATTGCAAATAGAAAAGCAAAATTGCAAATAGAACGCGTGAATTTGCAAATAGTTGAATGCAATCAGCGCGGGAAGAATAATTTTGCAAATAGATGGGGAGGACCTGCAAATAGAAAGTGTGAATTTGCAAATAGAGGGTGTGAAATTGCAAATAGAGCCCAAGCAGCCACATCTTATGAAAAAGTAAATATCCTAACTCCAAATAACTGAAGGTACTGTTCCGTATATTCCATAGGGGACTGCAGCTCTCTTTTCTTATATAGGGATTGAGGCATCATTGAGTCATAGAGAGCAGTTTCCATTTGAATCTGCCCTGGAATGTACATACTAACTTTTCTTTCTCCTAAAAAAAGATATTTTGAATGGTTATAACTAAAGTTGATACAGAACCTGCAGCTGTTAAAATAATTATTTTTCGGCTATTCTGCTCATTTGAAGGCTTCATTAGCTCTATGGATAATGATATCCATATAACTATAGATGCTAATGCTATTATTAATAGAGTGGTACTTGTCATATTGCAATCCTCCATTCAATTTTTTACGATTACCATATATTTATCTTCAGTCAGCAGTATTCAAGTTTTCATTAGTGCTGAGTTATGTAAGTATGTGAAATGGGGTTACTTTTATGTGTTTTAACGGACTTATATTCAAACCATTCTTCCAGTCTCTTGCTTATAACTATATGTACGGTTTCCTCCTGAAATAGGTTTCATATAACCGGAATTTTGTTCCAATTAAATTTTTCACCAGCGGAAGAAAGTTTTTAGAGAAATATGTTTTGCGGCTCGATTATAAGAATTATTTTTCAAAGAAAAAGTTTTAGGCTACAAAGGATTATATGAAAATTTGGCTGGGTTTATATAGATGGACCATGGCTTGGCGGAATTCGATATTGGCAAAAAGAGGATGATGTATCGTAATTATTCAATGTTGAAAGAGAAATAGTGCAAGTGGGACAAAGGGAGAGGAGCCGGTTTTGAAAGAAAATTGGTTTTTGTCTTTTTATTGGCCATTCCTGCGATTCTCGTCATATTCTTTTTTATTTTCAAGAGGAGGAACGACAGGCTGAAGAGAGTGGAAGAAAAGCTGGATCAAATACTTATTAAAATGGAAAGCGATAATAAATAGCGGCGCATGGTTTAGTGTAAGGCGAAAAACTGTGTACAGAATGAATCTGTGCGCTTTTTTTATGCTTTTTACCATTGGGCTGGAGGAGCTTCAGACATCCGGGGGTGAGTCCGAATTAGGGAGGGACATTAATCCCATTTATGGCAATATGTATTTTAAAAGTATATGAATTTAAAGGAGGGAGATATTAAGTAAAAAAGAAGGGATTACCATGAAAAAAATTAAACCAATTAAATTAGGTTCTCATCAAGCAAGCAGCAAGGAAAAATTAACATCTGCAGAAATGGGCAAGCTTTGGGCTACATACATGGGAAACAGTATGGCAACATGTATTTTAAAATATTTTTTGCAGCATGTGGACGATAAAGAAATTAAAAAGTTATTGGAAAATGCCTTGCACCTCTCGGAAGAATTCCTGGAAATCATTAAAGGGATCTTTGAGAAAGATGGAGTTCCCATTCCTGCAGGTTTTTCGGATGAGGATGTTAACTTAGGTGCCCCGAGACTGTTTATGGACGAATTTTATGTCCATTATTTAAAGTATACGGCAAAAGCGGGATTAAGTATTTATAGTATCGCGATCCCACTGGTTTACAGAAAGGATGTAAAGGAATTCTTCAGGCATTGTATGGATGGTGCCTTGGAATTAATGGAGCAGATAAAAGATATCCTCATGCATAAAGGGTTAATTATTAAACCACCATTAATTCCGGCTCCTGAGAAAGTGGAATTTGTACATAAGGATTTTCTGAATGGATATCTGGGAAACAAACGTCCTATGCATGCAATGGAAATCACCCATTTCTACGATAATATTGAAAATAATGTAACAAGCAAAGCACTGATTACGGCATTCAGCCAGGTGGCAAAGGATGAAAAGATCCGAAAACTATTCGAGAGTGGAAAGGAAATAACTACAGTTAATATCGAGAGTTATAAACAAAAACTGCATGAGGAAGATTTGCCGTCTCCACCTTATCTGGATGACTTAGTAACGAATTCCACTTTTTCGCCTTTTTCAGATAAAATCATGCTGTTCCATAAGATGGATATGTTTTCAATAAAAATCAGGGCCTTCGGAAATTCAGTGGCCGTCAATGGGCGGCGGGATATTGGAATGATTTATTTGAAGGCAATTATGAAAAACTCATATTTTGTTGAACGTGCTGCTAGAATTATGATTGAGAAAGGATGGTTTGAACAGCCACCTGCAGCTGCTGATCGAGGTTAATGATTTGCATATTAGAGAAGCCTTTCGCTGAGAAAGGCTTCTTTCTATGGGTGACAAAAAAGGAATAGCTTTTGGCCCATTTCCTGCAATAGGCTAAAACCCAAGACTTAGATAAAAATTGAACCGGAGGCTCACGATACTATAAATGGACCATGTTACATTTGATATATAAAGAGTCAGGATGAGGATGAGGATAAATGCTAAAAGTGAAACATCAATTAACAGATTCAGCTGCAACCCAAAAGCTGCAAATGACCATTTCTTTATGTTCCATTCTTTTTACTATGGGGACAGCCATTCACAATTTTTTTATTATAAATCCGACACTTATTGAAACCATGATGCAAATGGCGGGAGTAGGGAACCCTGCTGGTGAAGCAATTGAATTCACATTTGGTTTTAGGATTGTCGGGTGTTTATACATTGCTGGAAATGCGGTAGGTATATTGGCTTTAAACAGCCGCTCAAAAATATTATGGTGGATCATCTTAATAGTGAATGTCACGCAAGCCACTGGTCCTATTATGATTCCTTCATCAATGTGGACAGCAGTTTATGACGTTTATGGTGTGTTAGGAGTCCTGCCAAGTGCGATTACGGACGGGGGAGCCATTATCTTATCTTTAGTCATGATCATTTCGATGTTCAAGTTTCGTACCACATGGGCACAAAGACCGTCATAATCAGCTGCTGATCAGGGAGGGGCAAAGGGACAGGTCAACTGTCCCAGAGGGATGGGGAAAATGAACCCTGTCCCTTTTTATGTATGAACATGGGGCTGGTGTGCAGAATGAATCTGGGCACTTTTTTGATGCTTTTTAGCTTAAACCTAAGCAGCTGGAGGAGATTTGGACATAAAAAGAAGGAGAGTGCTAGTTAGGATCAGAACCTTGGGTAACTTTGGACACTTAAAGCAGAAAAGCGACAGTTAGAGTTAGAACTCGGTACAACTTCGGACACAAAAAAGAGGAGGGCACCAGTTAGAGTCAGAACCCATTGTTAACCAGGAAAAATCCCATACACCTCCCCTCTTCAAACAACCACCTGTTAAGAAATTTGTAATAACTATATAATGTTTTGGTTAGAATCTTAATTTATACTTCCTTCAAGACTTTCAAGCCGGGTTCAATCTGGCTATTATGATAAAAAACCGGGGTGACTGGATGTCTATAAAAAAACGATTGATTTTGTCTAATATAGGGATGGTGCTGCTCCCTGTTG
The DNA here is from genome assembly GCF_023715565.1 of Cytobacillus firmus. GTDB lineage: Bacteria > Bacillota > Bacilli > Bacillales > Cytobacillaceae > Cytobacillus > Cytobacillus firmus_C. The sequence continues at coordinate 42,565 of NZ_JAMBOJ010000032.1, forward strand.
TTTTATTTCTGCTGCTGGAAATGGTCATTGGGTATGTATTGTTTTATCCTGTGAAAGGTTCAGTAGATCAGGAGGATCTCGAATTCTTCCGGTCGATCCGGATTTATTTGCTGGTTGGGGTGCTGGTTTTGACTAATGGTGTCCTGACTTTCCTTGTTTCGAAAAGTATCATTGCCCCTCTTCTTCAGCTGAAGCATGCGGCAAATGATATCAGCAGAGGAAATCTGAATACCAAAATAGAGGTTACCGGGAGAAAGGATGAACTGAACGAGCTGGCGATGGCCTTTGAAATGATGCGCGAAAGGCTTAAGGAGGCAGATGCCATGCAAAAGCAGTATGAAGAGAATCAGAAGGAATTGGTTGCAAGCATTTCCCATGATTTAAAAACCCCTTTAACGAGTATTAAGGGCTATATCCGTGGACTGTCAGATGGTGTAGCGAATACGCCGGAAAAAATGGAACGATATTTGGGTACGATTGAAAAAAAGGCGGATGATATGGAAGCTTTGATCTCGGAACTTTTATTGTATTCCAAGCTTGATTTGCCGAATGTGCCATATGATTTGAGGGAGCTGGATTTAGTGTCCTACTTTAATGATTACCTTGAGGAGCTTCGGTTTAATTTGGCGGAACAGCCTGTCAGTCTCCACCTTGAGCGCGAGCCGAATGAATCGTATCGCGTGCAGGCAGACAGGGAGAAATTGAATCGCGTAGTTGGAAATATTGTGCAGAACAGCTTGAACTACATGAAGGGAAGCAAGAAAGAACTAGTGGTCAGGCTGGCGTCAAAGGCGGAGGACATCACGGTTGAAATTCAGGACAATGGTGCTGGCGTTTCACAAGACGAGCTTCCCTATTTATTTGACAGATTTTTCCGTACGGATGTTTCCAGGAATTCGGCCACAGGCGGCAGCGGGCTGGGTCTGGCCATTGTCAAAAAGATCATTGAAGGTCACGGGGGGACCGTTTGGGCAAAGGGCAGAACCGGACAGGGGATTAGTATCTTTTTCACGTTAAAAAGGGGGGAAGAGGATTGGAAAAAATCTTAATCATAGAAGACGAGCTTAGTATTGCTGAGCTCGAACGGGATTACCTGGAATTGAATCATTATGAGGCAGATATTGCGGCAACAGGTCAGGAAGGGCTGGAATGCTTAAAAGCAAACTCCTATCGGCTGGTTCTGCTCGACCTGATGCTTCCGGATATGGACGGTTATGAAGTTTGCAGGAAAATCAGGGAGGTTTCAGAGATTCCCATCATTATGGTAACAGCAAAAAATGAGGACATTGATATGATCCGCGGATTGGGCCGCGGGGCGGATGATTATATTGCCAAGCCTTTCAACCCCAATCAATTGATTGCCAGGGTGAAGGCCCATATTGCCAGATATGACCGGCTCGTTTCAACCGGACAGAACAAAGATGAAGACATCAGGATTGGGGATTTGCTGATTCAGCCGGTAACCCGCAAAGTATTTGTGAACAACGAGGAAAGAACTCTTACGGCCAAGGAGTTCGATCTGCTGCTGTTCATGGCTTCCTCCCCGAACCAGGTCTTCAGCAAAGAGCATCTGCTCGAACAGGTTTGGGGCTTCGAATTTTATGGGGATGTAACAACCGTGACAGTTCATATCCGAAGACTTCGGGAAAAAATTGAAAAAGACCCTTCTAAACCGGAGTATATTGGAACGGTGTGGGGTGTGGGGTATCGGTTTAAACGGTAAGAACGTATAGATTTCTATGCGTTCTTTTTTTTATTTCCGGATTTAATAATTCTGTAAGAAATTGATAAGAGTGCTGTTAGAACCTCTCCGTAGAATGGGTTTTGTAAAGAAAATAAGAGAGGGGAAGAAGAAAATGCCAAAAAGAACACTGGCTGAAAATAGTTATATAGGTTTGGGTTTGGTTTATCTGGGCTGTCTGATGGTTCAATTTTTGCTTGCTGGGATGTCGATCTTTGGAGATCCGTCCAAGTGGGCTGCCCATAAAATGTTTGTGCATTTTTTTGGCTATGCCATTCCGGTGCTGATGATGCTGTCTGCGCTGGCAGGAGGATTTTTTAAGCAGATCTATAAGGAAATGACGATCGTTCTCCTGCTGCTGTTTGTCATGTACTTTACGGCAAACATGGGGTGGAAGTTCAGCTGGCTGGGCGCTTTTCATCCAATTGCCGGGATTGTGCTTCTGGGGGGAGGAGCTGCAGCAGTTCGTAAGGTTCTAAAGGGGACTTACAGGAATGAGAATCCCGTTAAAGCTTTTGCAGGAAAGGAAAGAGGCCTCCTGATTTGGGCATTGGTGGGTGCCGCCGGCGGATTTACAGCTGGAGTCATATTTTCGAATATAATCGCCATTGCTGGGCTGATTTTAGTGGATAAGCCTATTGGCATTAAATTTCTGCCGCTTTTTATGGCTGCCTCTTCAGCGGTGATACTGCCCGTCTGGCAATATAAAAAGAGGAAGGAGAAATAATGAAGCAAAAATTAACGTATTTCTTTATGGTTTCCTATTTATGGATCACCTTTATTACGCTGGGGGCTTTTGTACTGGAGGTATTCATGGTTTATCCTAATATTTTCTATAACATACCGGAATCATTGGAGGTTTCAATGGATTTTATGAAGGCTGCGAGCCCCCATACGTTCTTCCCGCCGCTTGGATTTGCGAGCTGGGTCACTGGTGCCGGTGCGCTGATTCTGGTGTGGAAGCAAAAGTCTTCCCGCCGCTGGGTTCTGGGAAGCATTCTTGTCATGATTCTTTTAGGGCTCATTTCCATGATATTTGAATGGCCGAGGAATGAAATTATGTTTATAGAGGGGCAGAGTGTCCATACTGCAGAATTTCTGAAACAGACAGCAAGGGAGTTCCTGATGATCAATTGGATCAGAGTAGCTTGCAATACGGTTGGCGCCATTATGGTATTTGTGGGATTTTTAATGTTTTATAAGAATGATTTGCAGGAAAGAGAGTAGGCAGATGTAAGGGGCAGTCGGAGCTGTCCTTTTTTCTCCGTGCCAAAGCTTATATTTATGGAGAATCCGGCTTTTACTAACTACGAAACTACCTATTTACTAGATAGAGATATACAAATTACTCCTAAAATATGAAAATATTGGGTACAATTGAGGTGATCCAACAAAATTCGTCAAAAAAGGAGATGCTAACATGTTGAAAAATGCTGGAATAATGGGGGTAGGGAGTTATTTGCCGCCTCGAGTAGTGACTAATGAACTTTTTAATGAAAAGTGCGGCATTTCTGGCAGATCCATCGAAAAAATGACAGGCATCAAGGAAAGAAGATTTACGATTCCAGGCATTGATATGGTAGACATGGCGTGTAAAGCAGGCGAAGCAGCCTTGGAGAATGCGAAAACAGATGCATCCGAAATTGATTTTGTTATTCTTTCCACAATTACACAGGAACGCATCTATCCCTCTATTGCCTGTCAGGTACAAAGCCGCCTCGGCATCCCGACCACAGCTGGAGCCTATGATATGAGTGTAGGGTGCGCTGGTTTTGTATTAGCTCTGCTGAATGGCTTCCAGTATGTACAGACCGGCTTTGCGAAAAAAGTGCTGGTCATTGGTGTAGATGAATGTTCCCGAAATATGGTATTAGAAAACAGGAATGAAAGAAAGGTTAATATTCTGTTTGGCGACGGAGCTGGCGCTGCGATTGTCGGGAAAGTGTCGGAAGGCTTTGGCTTATTATCTTCAACGGCAGGTTCTGATGGATCAGGGTCTGAATATATGAGAGAAGACAAGAACCATAGACCGTCAATGGATGGAGAGGCCATTTTTCAATTTGCGTCGACCTACATTCCAAGAATTGTAAAAGAAGTCTTGCAAAAGGCCAATTTAACTCTTAATGACTTAGATTATCTTGTTCCGCATCAGGCAAACCTTCGCATTATTGAGAAAGCGGTACATAATCTTGAGTTCCCAATTGGTAAGGTAGCCACCCATGCCGTCCAGTACTACGGAAACACATCTTCTGCCAGTGTGGCACTAGCTCTTGCTGATGAAGTGGAGGCGGGACGGATTAATGCCGGCGACCATGTTGTTCTGGCGGGTTTTGGGTCAGGTTTGGCTTGGGCAGCAGCGCTGATCAGGTGGGGGAAATAATCAATAATTCGTTAGAAGGAATAAGTTAATGTGGACCCATGCCTTTGACTGTGAATTCATATGGAATTACAGTAATAAAAGGGGTAGTGCTGCTTAGATGGAAGGCCTTACGGTGACAGCTGTAATCAAGCAGAATAGAGCCACTTATAGGGAAGGCAGGTGGTGAGTGGCTCTAATCAAGCGGAATAGTGCCGCTTAGATGGAAAAAGGTGCGGTAAGAGGTCCTAATCAAGTCGAATGGAGCCACTTAGAAGGAAAGCGGAATAGTGAGCGGCAAATTTGCTCCCCTCATATTGCAAACCGTTACCTTAATTATCGTACTTTTTCCCATATGCACCTGAAAAAGAAACAGTTCCTGCCCCATCAGATAGTTTTCAAATACCCCTCATTTTGGATGTCAATGTCAAATTGGATATCTGATTTTAAATTTGGATAATACACCGACCTCCAGTTTTTCAAATCTTTTCGGTTAATTTTCGTGCGATACAATTGGCCCAATCCAAGTATATCTGCTTCGCTCTCCTGGAGTTTGGCAAGCATGCCGTTAAACCGGCTTGTCAGCAGGCGGCTTAATTCTTTTTTAATCATGGCCTCGGTCGTTTTGCCTCTGGTTTCCAGGGGGACCACCTTTAATTTGATACGGCTTTTGAGATAAGGCTGTTTATTCTTAAATTCAATATGATGATCCATCGAGTTTCCGGTGATCATGACACTTGCATGATCCAGAACTTCAATTTGTCCATGGGTGCTTTCGTTGTTGAAAGCGTTGAATAGCAGGGTTTCATCGTTACTGATCTGCTCAACCATCTTGCCGTTTTTAATAACGGCCGTTCCCGTTTGCCGGTAAGTTGTCGACTCTCCCGCAGCAATCATTGGGATCGCTACATCACGTGTATACGAATGGATGCTGCGATACACTTCCCATATTCGTGTAAGGGCAATTTCCGGATTCCAGCCTGCATTTTTTTCAAAGAAATCGAAGAGGTTGGTTCCCTGGAGGTTCTTTGAATTGGAAAGAATCGAAAAAAACTCATCCAGGTTCTGGTCACAAATTGTAATGAGTGCTTTGGGTGATACTTCCCGAGATCTGATGAAACCGGCTATAATATCTTTCATGCCTTCCTCAGCCGTTTTCCTCTCAATCATAATGACCTTTACATGAAGAAGGTCAATCGAGCTCTCCATGTCCCGGCTGATCGCATCGACAGCGTGTGAAATGGTCTCGCCGGTTCCGCTCACGATTTTCACTTCTACCTTATCTTCAACAGGTTCTGGGATCTTTAGAAATACTTTGTATTTACCCTCATCATCTGTAGAGATGCCAAGAACGATGGGGAGTGTCCGATGGTTGATATCCCTGATGTCCCAGCAGCCGGTCAATAGTATGACTGTCAGAATCAGGCAGACGGCAATAGAAATGTTGGATTTCCATTTACATGTTTTCATGTTTACTCTTCCTCTTCATGCGATATCCAAAGAATAATAGTGATAAAGGGACTGCCACAAGGATGTAAAACCTTAAAAATGTATTCCACCAAAATAATTGCTCAACCGCCCTCCAGTCCGGAATGAAAAAACAGGAAATAAACACTAAAGTCGACAGGGCAAGCAGTAACTTTACCGGCTTAATTGCCGGCAGATAATGATTTGCAATCCGGACTGCTTTCCATGACACAAGCGAAATGTAAAGCATGATAAAGCAGATAAGGCTTAACAGAAAAAACATGGTGACCCTGTCGAACATCAGCCAATTAATATTGATGGCATCCACGGCTATTACATATGGGAGGAAGGTTGTAGCCGAGGTTGCCTGCCCGAAGGTGAGAACTGGAATATAGACTGAAAAAAGGAAAAAGGGAATAAGGAATGCGCCGGCCCATAATATATATTTTCTGTCATATGAGAAATAAGGCTGGACAAAGCCGAGAAAGAGAAAGCCTCCAGAGAAAGCGAAAAAACTTTCAAAGTAGGTTCTCTTCATTAAGAATCCGAGATCTGCATCTAAAGGAACGATGTACCGCCAGTCTGCGTTTTGGAAAGAAGTGAAGAAAATAAAGATGATTACGGGAAGAAATAAAAGGGACAGGAGAAGTCCTGTGCGAAAAATCGTTTCAACTCCTTTGATCGCAATATAGGTCGAGATGGATATCAGTAAAAGCATGATCGCCCATAAAGGAGTATTTGATAAAAAGACGATGGTAATGATTTCAGCATAAGCCCTGACCGTAATCAATAAAATCATGCTGAAATAGAAGAAAATCGGAATAATAAAGAAGATAGTTGTCCATTTTCCGATTCCTGCATAGATTCGAATGATGTCTTTTTTCGGAAAATAACTTAGTCCCTTCATATAAATAGTGATAAATAGGAAATGAATGGACACACCGATCAGGACAGGAAGCCAGTGGCCCTGTTCTGTACTTGAAATCACATTGCCCGGATACATAAAGAAAATAAGGCCTAAATGACTGATGACATACATCAGCATCACATGCAAATTTTTGTCCGCCATTGCTTTCATTCCCTTTTACATTTAAGTAGAGATAGGACTTGCCATAAGTATTGAGGCTTGACAGATAAGCGCATATGAAAACCAAACCGGCAACCAGCCCCAGGATGCCAAATACCGCTGCCAGAAGCACAATGGCATACTTGAAAAGCCGGATGGCAACAGTATTCTGAAATCCTACGATAGTTGAGTTGGCGATGGTAGTAGCGGCAAGAATAATGATCAGCAGATTGCTGACTAATTTCGCTTCCACTGCGGCCTGCCCCAGTATAATTCCTCCAACCATTGTAATGGTGGGGCCAATAGATTTTGGCAGTCTTACACTGGCTTCCAGGATTAATTCCAGAATAAGCAGCATAAAAATAATTTCCACCAAGGCCGGATAAGGTACGCCTTCACGGCTTTGGGCAACTGATAAAGCCAGCTGGATCTGCAGAACCTCAGGATTTACGGAAACCAGTGCCACATAAAGCCCTGGTGTGATTAGTGTGATTAAAATGCCGATGATTCTGATTAGCCGGATTGCCAGCATGATAGGCAGGGGGAAATTTCGGTCATTCTCAACAGCGAACATATCCCAGAACAGATTCGGAAGAATAAGCGCAAAAGGCAAGCGATCCACGAACAGAATCACTTTTCCTTTTCTCAAGTTCTGGACTGCATGATGGGGAAGCTCGGTTGTATTAAATTTAGAGATAGCGTTCCAGGATGGAAACTCCAGCATTTTGGCAAGCTCCTGTAAATCACGTGCTTCCATTTGGATATTCTTTTCAATATGTTCACGGATCTTGTTAACCAGCTCTATATCTGCTTCGCCCTCTATATACAGCAGGGAAAGTTTGTTATTGCGACTGCGCCCGGATGAAAAAGAGTCGGTTCTGATTTTGTCCGAGTTCACCAGTTTACGGACGATGCCGATATTCGTATCAATTCCTTCTGTAAAAGCATCCAATGCTCCTTGAATCACATTTTCGTTTGCGGGTGAATCAACCGAGCGATCAAGCATAGGCGGAACAGGCTCCATAATGATAAAACGGTCGGTGTTTTCAAAATGAATGATCAGTTTACCTTCAAATATGGATGAAATGGCCTTTCGGATATCCCTCTCAATCACTTCTCCTATTGCCTTCCATAAATCCTGAGGGTGCTGATTCTGGGAAAGGAGGCTCTCTGTATGCTTGTGCAGCACTGTTCGGGTTTTGATACACTCAATGAGTGTATTAAATCCCATCAGCACCACGGCAGCATCCGCAAGATAGTCCCTCTGAAGATGAAAATCGCTATTGTTCTCAAGCTCTGCTTTTATTTCATTAGTAAAACGGCCCATTGTGGGTTACCCCTTTATAAAGACATAAATATTATTATTTTTCGCTTGTTGGGAAAATTTATTCCTATATACTTTATTTGGCGTTTACCTCGGCTAAGCGTTCATCCAGGACCAAGACTCGAGGGGCATAACTTATGCTGGAGGGAAGAAAAATGAAAATTATCGCGGTTCATGAACATCCACCTTTATTGGATAGTGCTGTTCACTATTTTTGGGAGAAGTGGGGAACAGAAGAAAACTTCGCTTTTTATCAGGATTGCATGATTCACTCTGGGAAAACATGGGACGGGATCCCAAGGTTTTATGCAGTCATCCAGAATGAGGAATTCATTGGCATATAGCCTTAATCCGCAATGATCTTAATAGCAGGCAGGATTTGCAGCCGTGGCTTGCCTGTCTGTACATTGATCCCGCATGCAGAGGAAAGAAGCTTGGCGCTATCCTCCTTGATCATGGTATTGAAGAAGCAGCAAAGCTTGGATTTAAAAAACTCTATCTCCAGACGGATTTAGAAGGGTATTATGAAAAATATGGCTGGGTGCATCGAGGAAAGGTGTTTGGGGCAAGCGGCAATTCCATTCCCTTTTATGAAAGGCTGTTTTCGCAAAGTTTGTTGCTATTTATATTATATTTACTGAGTTGATTGTAGTGGAAGGTCCGAGACTCCTACGGGAGTAGCGGGACAGGTGAGACCCCACAGACGCGTAGCGTCGAGGAGGCTCACCGCCCGCCCCGTGGTTCGCTGAGCATCCTCTCACTGCAATCAACGGACAACATTGATAAGCGAAAAACAACTATTTATACGAAAAGAGCCTTATGAAAAGAGGACAGGCGCGTAAAACAAAACGCTCAGGAAAAACCCTGAGCGTCTAGATGTTTACGATCTTTTTCCAAAAAACGTACCGGTCACTTCCTGTTCCTGCAGGGATAGAAGTTCGGAGACGGTAATGAATTCGTAGCCCTCTTTTTCCAGGTGCGTCAGCAGGTCTGGAAGTGCTTCAGCAGTTGTCTTATGGATATCATGCATTAAGACAATTGAACCTGGCACAGCATTGGCCTTCACTATTTTTAGAATCGATGAAGCGTTGAGTGTTTTCCAGTCCAGTGAATCGACAGACCATAGAATAAGCGGTGTATGGGCCATTCCGGCAATTTTTTTCACATCTTCATTCATGGCGCCATAAGGCGGGCGTAGGGTCGCGGGAAGCTGTCCGCTTGCTTCCTTGATTTTGGCGCTTGCTTCTTCCATTTCTTTGCGTATTTCTTTTTCACCGAGGGAAGAAAGATCCGCATGGCTGTCACTGTGATTTCCGATTTCATGGCCTTCTTGAGCGACCTGGCTTGCGAGGGCAGGATAGAATTGCGCCTGACTGCCAAGCATATAAAAGGTAGCTTTAGCGTTATGCTTTTTTAATATATCCAATATAAGCGGTGTGACTTTCGGGTGCGGCCCATCATCAAAGGTAAGAGCAATATACTTTCCGTTTGGATCAAGTGGAGCAGTTTCGGGTTCGCTTGCTTCCGGTTCAGGCAGCTGAATGTCAGGGAGCTTCAAGTGCTGGGCAATTTCATCCTTTAAGAGGGGATGAATCTGTTCGATCGGAATTTTCACTTTGACCGCTCCGGCTGCGCCTGCGGCAATTTCATATTCGTTAAAATAAAGTGTAAAATTCTTGCCGCTCAGTGACCATTTCCAGCTCGTTGGATTTTTCAGCGCTTCGTCAAGCAGGTCAGCAAACAGATAGTCCTTGAGGTCTTCCTTCTTGCCTATTTGGTTTTTTACCATCGTTCTGAGCTGTGTCAGGGACTTCTCATCCATTTGGATGATATCGGCAAGCTGCACCGTTTTCTGATTCGCAAGGTCGATCGTGAACGTTTTGACCGTGGCCTGCCCATTTGCGCCGCCGGTGTACTGGTAAGCTTCGAATACCAGGGTATACATGGTATCGGAAATTTTTTTCGGATCCGCCTTGATATTAAGATGGGCACGGAAATCTTCGCTGTCCAGTACCTGCCGGTTTGCCTGCACAAGTTCAAGGAAATCCCTTTCCTGCGCCTGAATCCACTCTTTCATGGGTTTGTTCAGAGTTTCAATTTCAGTTATCGGTGTACTGATCGCAAGGGTATAAGATTTCGTTTCCTTTGTCCGCGTTTCTAGGTTTAATCCGGGGAAAGCTTCAGGGGATGTGGTTTCTGTTCTGGAGAAAGCCTGAAGGCTGGTGTCAGCTCCAGCACTGATGAAATAATAGATGCTTGCCATGAAGATGCAAAATATTGCCCACGATGGCCATTTAAACCGCTTAAGCAATGATATCCTTTCCTTTCCTGTCTGTAAAATTATGACTCTCAGAAGATATAATTATATCAGGTGACAGAGGGAAAATCATCGGGTTGGAGAAAAATTCACCATTTACTTTTTAAATAATATAGTTTAAAATAACACTTTAATCCGACTAAAAAGATAAGAAAAGGAGTGAATGAGGTTGGCTCAAGTTGAAATGAAAAATAAATCATGGATTTCAGCACCAACAACAGTTGTTTCAAACTTAAATCCGATTCAAAAGCCTTTTGTTGCAGCTGGTGTTCTTGCAGCTCTTATTTTGTTCATTTCTATAATAAATGCAGCGAACATGACACAGGGAGTTCTATTTATTATTGGAATTGCGCTCGGTATGACCTTGCTTCATGCCCGCTTTGGCTTTACATCTGCATTCAGGCGCTTTGCCAGTGTTGGGAACGGGCAGGGGCTGCAGGCACATATGCTGATGCTGGCTGTTGCTTCAGTATTATTTGCGGTTATTTTAAGTACTGGCTTCAGTTTTACAGGAATTGAGCCTAAAGGATATGTTTCTCCTGTGGGAGTCAGCGTCCTGTTTGGTTCCTTTATTTTTGGAATAGGAATGCAGCTTGGGAATGGCTGTGCGTCCGGCACTTTATATTCTGTAGGCGGAGGGCAATCTTCCATGATTCTTACGCTGATTTCTTTCATCGCTGGTTCTACGATCGGGGCGTACCACTTCTCATTCTGGATGGAAGAAACACCGGCATTGCCTCCAATCTCTCTGGCGACATCAACTGGACTCGGGTACGGCGGAGCATTGGTTCTGCAGCTTGCGTTGTTTGCCTTGATCTATTGGGTGACCCTGCAAATCGCGAAAAAGCGTAAAGCGCCAATGATGAAAGCTTTGCCTACAACGGCCGGCTGGAAAAAGATCCTGCGAGGTTCATGGCCATTGTTCGCAGCAGCAATCGTCCTGGCTTTGCTTAATGCACTTACTCTCACGGTCCGCGGAACGCCTTGGGGCATCACATCCGCATTTGCGCTATGGGGCGGAAAAGCGCTGTTGGCAATGGGTATTGACGTAACCTCATGGGGTTATTTTGCAAGTGAGCCCAATTTAGCGGCTTTGAAAAATACAGTGCTTGCTGATTCTACAAGTGTTATGAACTTCGGCATCATCCTTGGTGCCTTCATTTCAGCGGCATCACAGGGAACATTCAAGCCTGGTAAAATCAAGCCGGGTGTCGCAGGTGCTGCCGTTGTCGGTGGACTGCTGATGGGATACGGTTCCCGTCTTGCATTTGGCTGTAACATCGGTGCCTACTTCGGCGGAATCGCATCTTTCAGCCTGCACGGCTGGGTATGGGCCATCATGGCTATGTTTGGAACAGGTGTAGCGCTGTTCATCCGTCCGCTGTTTGGATTGAAGAACCCGAAATCTAATGATTCGGTTTGTTGATGGAAACCTGGCACTCTTTGAACTATACCCCAGATACTGGACACTTATAAAAAAGTGCCCCTTTCTGGGGTTTTTTGTGTTTCAATAGATTTAATCAATAGGACGGAGGATTTTTCATGAGTAAGAATATTTATAATGAATTCCAAATGAAAGAGCTTGAAAAGAATCCAAATGTTTTGAAAGCTTCTGAGAGGTCAATCTCCTATAGTTCTGAATTTAAGATAAAAGCAGTGGCGGAATACAAAAGTGGGAAAACACCATCGCAAATCTTTATTGAACAAGGCTTTGATCTAGAGGTGATTGGCAAGG
>NZ_JAMBOJ010000033.1 GCF_023715565.1 Cytobacillus firmus
GATCCCGTTGAATTGGATTATGTTTAGAAAGCATATTAATCACCTCAAGCATTGTATTACTTCTATTTTAAATCAAAAAAGACTCCCGACAAGTACGATTTTCATCGAGTTTGTCGACAGTCTGAAAAACAGCCTTTGGCTGTTTTTTTTAATTTACTTTTGGACCATGCTCCATTTCCCACAACTTCTCAAAAAACGGCTGTCCTTTTATTAAGTTTTCACAAAACTTTTCATGTTTGGCTGACCAGCCGTATTTACTTTCATCAAATAATTCATACCAGGCCTCTTCGAAATTCATTGATTGTATTTTAGTATATCGTTCAGGGCTCCACTCCGTATACCAATAACGGATTTCGGCATCATTTTTGGAGGAATGAAGCTGGTCCAGCGCCATAAACAGAAGCTGTTTAAGCTGTCTTTCTTTTCTTGTCAGACCTGCCATCAGATCCGGAGAAGGAGAAAGAATATGAAATTCCTTCAATGCGGTTTGATCATTAAAAGAGTAATTTGCCGTTTGCTGATTTTCCAGCATTTCATAGGCCAGCTGCTCCTGCCTTGGTATTAGCCTGCTTTTTCTGATTGGAATGTTGTAGCCGATTGTATCTACAGCCAAAATGCCTGTCCCATCAGATACAACAAAGCAATATTCCATTTGGACTCTTTCATGATTTTTCCTTAAGTAAGCTTTTTGATAAATATCATCTAGCAGTTGTTGTGGCAGCTCAGAAAGATCATTTTCAATATAATTAAAAAGGACCGGATCAATCTTTAGCAGCGGAACCTGGTCAAGCAGTTCTACGCCATCATCTTTTCTCCATTCATGAAAATGACATACATTATATCCATTTTCTTCTCCTTCAAACCAATTCACCCAAACATCATGAAGATACAACATTTTTAACCCCCACTTCAACAAACTATTTGTCACTCAGTATGGGCAGGAGACAGTATATTTATTCCTATATTGTACTTGCGATCCATTTTTTGTAATTGATCGGCTTTATATTTGATGAAATGTCTTTTTAATCATCTTCATTTGAATAGGGAAGATATATGGTCAATGTTATTATAATTATACCGAGTGGAAGCAAATAGCATTCCGGTCGATAGGTGATAAAATGCAAGTATTCCTTGAAGGTCTGTCCAGTTGTAAGTAAATTCAAATACCCTATGACACTGACTCCTCCCGAAACAGAGATTCCAAACCCAGATAAAAGCCAAAATGCCCTAAATAACATGTTCTTTACTATATTTGTGAGTCATATAAGGTTTTATTGCTGCCATAAACTCACTCCCACTACCTTTTTTATATGTATATGAAGGCAATTGCTTTGATATGTACAAGCTTTAGCCCACAAAACAGCAAAAAACGCCTTATTACAGGCGTTTTTTTGCTATCTGTTGGATTTAGGGTTGAATGCATCTTTCAAACCTTCCCCTATGAAGTTGATAGATAGGATTGTAAATGTCAGAATCGCAGCAGGCGGAATCCAAATCCACCATTTACTTGTTAAAACATCAGGACTTCTTGCTTCCTGAAGCATGTTCCCCCAGGTTGGAATGTTAATTGGTACACCAAAACCGAGGAAGCTTAGACCTGTCTCAGCTACAATCATCGCTGCAAGAGTAATGGTTGCCTGAACAATAATAGTTGACATGACATTTGGCAGCAAGTGTTTAAAAATGGTCTTTGGTGCAGAGCATCCAATGGATACAGCACTCATAATATACTCATTTTCCTTCTCAGCCATAACCTTGCTTCGCACCAGACGTGCCGTTCCTGTCCAGCTTAGTACACTTATTACAAAAATGAGGGTTCCTGTACTTGATTCGATAAAAATGGATTTCAATACGATAACAAATAGCAGGAATGGAAAGTTCATCATAAAGTCTGTAAATCTCATCAGGGCATTATCAACCCAACCGCCAAAGTAGCCCGCAGTAGCACCAACGAGAGTACCAAGGGTAATAACCGAGATCGTGATAGAGAATGCAAGCAAGAGTGATGTCTTGCCGCCGTGGAGAGTCCTGGCAAAAACATCTCGGCCAGACTTGTCAGTGCCGAAGTAATGATCAGCAGATGGTTCTTTGCTCATTTGTGTTAAATTAATCTTAGCTGTCTCCTCAACCGGCATAGTTAGCGGTTCAGCTAATATGGACATTACACAGACTAGCAGCAGGAAAACAAGACTGATCATTGCTGCTTTATTGCGCAAAAACTTGCGGCGGGCGAGAGCCCATGGTGATTGACTCTTCGGAGGTTTAACAGGCTCTGCTAAACCAGGCGAAGTTTGCTGTGAAATTGATGGTTCCATACTCTCACCTACCTAACTTAAACGAATACGCGGATCTACTAATCCATATAGTAAATCTGCAATTAAATTTCCAATTAATGTTAAAATAGTAAGCATCATGGCAATAGCCATCATGACTGAATAATCACGTGAATTAACTGATTCTACGAATAAATAACCGATGCCAGGGTATGTAAAAATGGTTTCTGTGATAATTGCCCCTCCAAATAGGTTGGCAATATCGAATCCAAGTAAAGTAACAATAGGAATGATTGAGTTTCTTAGAATGTGCTTATTATAAATCGCAGATTCTTTCGTACCTTTAGCTCTTGCTGTACGAACATAATCTTTGCGAGAGCTTTCGATCATATCATTTCTTAAGAACTGTGTATAAGCGGCTGTAGCCATGGCTCCGAGTACTAAAGCCGGCAAGACTGTATGTTTTGCTTTACTTAAGTAATATTCCAGTGTCCCTGCTTCTACCCCGCTGCCGATACTTCCAGTGGCAGGAACCCATCCAAGATTGATGGCAAAAACATAAATGGCAACCAAAGCTGCAACAAAGCTTGGAATTGCAAGTGCTAGATAGTTAAAAGCTGATATTAAATAATCTCCAATGCTATAGGCAAATCGCCCAGAGTATCTTCCCATTAAAAAGGCCAATAAATAAGTGATTAATAGAGCTGATATTCCTAAAATAATCGTGTTCGGCAAACGGTCACCAATTAATTCCATAACCGGGCGCTTATGAACAAATGAATCTCCAAAATCCCCTTGTACCACACCACTCATCCAGCGGACATACTGCATAGGAATAGGGTCGTTCAATCCCATCTTCTCACGCATTTCTTCAATATACTCTGGATCTGAGTTCAATGGGTCAATTTTTCCAGATAGTGCATCACCAGGCATAAGCTTTGCCA
Organism: Cytobacillus firmus; assembly: GCF_023715565.1. Classification (GTDB taxonomy): domain Bacteria; phylum Bacillota; class Bacilli; order Bacillales; family Cytobacillaceae; genus Cytobacillus; species Cytobacillus firmus_C. Next base: position 3,218 of record NZ_JAMBOJ010000033.1, read on the forward strand.
GGGTGAAAACCACCACTGAGATAAGGAAGATTATGGGAATCATACCTATAAGTCGTCGAATTGTGTACTGTAGCATTTCCATTCCCCTTACCAAACAAAAATTTATTCGCTGGTTAAACTTGTATTCCTTGGAGGAGCAACTCCCCCAAGGAATACAGGCTCCTATTATTCTGTTACTCTACAATGTGCCATTTGTGGAACTCATCAGTTCCAAATGGAGTTACTTTAACCCCGCCAACACGCTTGTTGATTGCCCATGGATCTACACGCTGTTCGAAGAAGATGATTGGCAATTCTTCGTTAACTAGCTTTTGCCATTCATTATAGACTTCCTGACGATGTTCAGTAACATCTTTACTTGCATCTTCAGGGAATGTAATACCTTTCTTAATTAGCTCATCAGACTCTTCACTGTACCATCTCCACATGTTCCACTTATCAGTAGATAACCAGATTCCAGCTGGATCTGGATCATTAGCAAGGCCCCATGCACCCATGAATGTCTCAACAGACGGATCATCTGCTTCGATAGTGTCATAGAAAAGGTTGAAATCTTTTAATGAACCGCCATTAAGCTTTGCATTTAAGCCAACTTCCTGCCAGGATTGCAGGATGAATTGAGCACGTGCCTCTGAAGTTTCAGCGCCTGCCATTGCATCAAAGTTAATTGTAAATGGCTTGCCTTCTGGATCTTCACGGAAGCCGTCGCCGTCTTTATCAACATAGCCTGCTTCGTCAAGTAATTTCTTTGCTTTTTCAGGATCATACTCATATGGATTGATTTCTGAATCATCAATCTTAGCCCATGATACCGAAGGGAAAGGAGTGTTTAATGGTTTTCCTAAGCCGTTTGCAAAACCATCGATAAATGCCTGACGGTCAATCGCATGTGCCATTGCATGGCGAAGGGATTTGTTCTGGAATTTCTTGTTATCAGATACTACTACACCTTTTTTAGTATCATAGTGACCCCAGTCAAAAGCAATATAGCTGTAAGACATAGCATCTGCTTCTACTGGATTTACGTTATCAAGAGCTTTAATAGCTTCCCACTGATCTTTTGGAGCTTCAATAACATCGATTTCTCCATTTTGCACTAAACCTTGTGCCAAAGAACCATCAATGATTTTGTAAACTACACCATCCAATTTGGCTGGTCCCTGCCAGTAATCATCAAAACGCTCAAATTCGATCATTTCGCCAGGTACGATGTTTTTCACTTTAAAAGGTCCTACACCGATTGGGGCTTTACGGACTTGATCGGCATCCGGAAGCTCTTTAGAAGAAATATCTCCGTAGTAGTGCTTTGGCTCAGGATAGATCCAAATGTTTTCCAACAAGTTAACAGAAGGCTCAGTTACTGTTACCTCAATTGTATAATCGTCTACTACCTTGATACCTTCAATTTTGTCAGCTTTTCCATCTTTATATTCTTGAGCACCTTTGATCATTGCTACATTAGCAAAACGGGCACCTTCATATGTTGGATCTGCAATTAAATACCAAGCAAATTCCATATCTTCCGCTGTTAATTCTTCACCATCATGCCATTTAACCCCTTGCTTAAGCTTGAAGGTTAATTTAGTGTTGTCATCAGATAACTCATATTCTGCCAGGTTCGGTTCAGAAATAAGCTCATCATTTACTGCAAGCAAGCCTTCATGCATAAATTGAAGGGCATTTGCATCATCTTCACCTTCATAATAAGCATAAGATAAAACGCCTTTAAATGGCTGTGTGTAACCGAATGTTACTTTACCGCCTTCTTTTACTTCTCCAGATGCTTTCCCATCATCTTTTGGTTCCTTTTCTGTGTTAGCTTTCTCTCCGCCGCCAGAACATGCTGCAAGGAACACAGACATGACAAGCAGAAGCGAAAGCAGCCAAAATGCTGATTTCTTCATTGTTTTCCCCCCGAAAAATATTTTTTGACAAAGCTTTATTTATATAAGTGACAAGCGACTCTATGCCCAGGCTTCACCTCCTTTAATTGCGGTTTTACACTCTGACATTCAGGCATTGCATGTGCGCAGCGCGGATGGAATGTACATCCTTTTGGAGGATCAATCGGACTTGGTACATCACCCTCTAATATGATTCTTTCCTTTTTCTTCCGCGGATCAGGTTCAGGAATCGCAGAAATCAGCGCCTGAGTATATGGATGCAGAGGCTCTGCATAGAGGCTGTCCTTTTCAGCGACTTCTACAAGGCCTCCCAGATACATAACCCCTATCCGGTCACTCATATGTTTAACAACACTCAAATCGTGGGCAATAAATAAAAACGTAAGATCAAATTCATCCTGCAGTTCTTTTAATAGATTCAATACCTGTGATTGGACCGAAACGTCCAGGGCTGAGACAGGCTCATCCGCAATAATCAGCTTAGGCCTTAAAGCCAGGGCTCTTGCTATTCCGATACGCTGTCTTTGCCCTCCGGAAAACTCATGGGGATATTTATAATAAGCATCTTCAGGCAGTCCAACTTTCGCAAGAAGATCCATTACTTCCGGCTTCAGTTCCTTTTCGGATTTGCTGTTATAGTTTCTGATAGGCTCTGACACAAGGTGTCCGACCATCATCGTGGGATTTAATGAAGCATATGGGTCCTGGAAGACCATCTGGAAGTCCTGGCGGATTTTCCTCAAGCTGGTCCCTCTCACATTAGTGATATCCTGTCCGTCAAAGATGATTTGCCCCTCTGTCGGTTCCAGAAGTCTGAGTATTGTTCTACCTGCTGTTGATTTTCCACAGCCTGATTCTCCAACCAGTCCTAGTGTCTCCCCTTTTTTAATTTCAAAGGTAATATCATCGACAGCCTTAACGACAGCTACAGTCCTTCTAAGGATTCCGCCTTTTACAGGGTAGTATGTTTTTAGGTTTTTAACCTCTAACAGCACTTCATTACTGCTTTTATCTTTTTTTAGAACAGCTGTATTATTATGCTCTTTACTCATTATGCGTTCACCTCTTGTTTCGGCTGGCTTGTCTCGTAAAGCAGACAGGCAACCTCATGTCCATTTTCATTTTCTGCCAATTGAGGTGTTACTGTCAGGCATTCGGGCATTGCCTTAGGGCAGCGCGCCGCAAATTTGCAGCCTGTTTTAGGCATATTTTTTAATGAAGGCACAATTCCTTTTATTGTGCTTAGCTTTTCCACTTCTTCATCCATTTTCGGAATGGCTCCCATCAGGAGTTGAGTATAAGGATGCTTTGGATTGTGAAATAAAGAATCTACATCTGTCCGCTCTGCTATTTTCCCTGCATACATAACGATTACTTCATCGCACATCTCAGCTACTACACCAAGATCATGAGTAATCAGAATGACGGACATATCATTGACTTCCTGGATTTCTTTTAAAAGTTCAAGAATTTGGGCTTGTACAGTAACATCCAGGGCAGTAGTAGGCTCATCTGCGATCAGCAGCTTCGGCTGGCATGCAATCGCTATGGCAATCATAACCCTTTGCCTCATACCTCCTGAAAGCTGATGGGGATATTCATCTACAATTTTTTCAGGTCTTGAAATTCCTACACTTTTTAGAAGTGCAATACTTTTAAGCCGTGCTTCTTTTTTGGAGATTTTCATATGATTGAATAATACTTCCTGCAGCTGGAACCCGATTGAGAAGACAGGATTTAATGACGTCATAGGTTCCTGAAATATCATCGCGATATCTTTTCCTCTGATCTTATTAATCTCTGAATCTGTCATGTTCTCTAAATGAACACCATCAAAGAGAATCTCACCGCTTCGGATCTTGCCAATGCCTTTAGGCAGGAGTTTCATAACAGAGAGACTCATTACAGACTTTCCGCACCCGGACTCTCCCACTATTCCAACTATTTGCCGGGGATTCACTCGGAAAGAAACATTATCAACTGCGTTATAGTATGTACCATCTATGGAAAAAGCCGTTTCTAGATTCTTCACCTCTAGTAAAGGTGCGTATTTATGCTTACGGGGTTTTGCGCTCATAGGACACCTCTTACATTTTTAATTATTCTGTTAATTCATTCTATTTGTCTAAAATATTATTACAAATTTATTACAATTGCAAGATTTTTTTAAAATTTATTAAAATTCGTTTTAAATCAAAAAAAAGCCCGCATTTTAGGGCTTTAAAGCAAACAAGAATCCAGTTTATAGGAAGTTGGATCTGTAAAGTAATCGGACGGCGCAGTAAAAGAAATTTTTGTAGAAAAACTTTTTTCCTCTTTGAATTCCTTTACAATTTCGTAGCCGGCAGCATAGCCAAGTAATTGAGGATAGGGTCTCTCACCATATAAAATCTTTTGATGCAGCCTATCATTCTTTTTCAATTTTAAGTTCGGTTTAATAAATTTATCCCAAAAATTCCTGATTTCCTCTTTCGAATACCTGGTGCACCAGGATCCTCTGAACTTTTTTCCACAGTGTATTTCTACTGAATGTTCGGCAAGCCCTTCCAGTATAATGGAATCCAGCAGTGTAAATTCTTCAAGCGATTTTTTCTGCGAGTTAATTCTGCAGACATGGTGATATTCATGCACAAATAAAGCCTCCAGTTCAGCTTCTTCTATTTCTGAAGGAAGAAAAAGAAAGAGCATATTTGCAAAGGAAACTCCTGATTTACCAGGTTGGCGCGAGAATAGTCCGCCTCCAGCAGAAGGGAAAATGTAAACATTAATGTCAGGTCCTGCCCACATCCTCCTATATTTTAAGTAAATGCTTTTTGCCAGGTCCCACACATTCTTTTCTTTTAACTCGTTGAAGATATTTCTGCTGAACCTGTCAGGTGTATACATGCCGAAGCCCGTTAGGTACTCGTATATTTTTCGGGGGTTATCATCATTGAAATGTCCAGTAAGCTTTTCACATATTTTAAGCGGTTCCTTAAAGCCTTCCTCGAGCCATAAATCTGTTCTAACTATCCCATTTCGCACCTCCTTTACTCGATAATATGTAGGTATAAGAATTTTGTTAATTTAAAAGGCTCTTTTCGTATAAATTGTTATTTTTGCTTATCAATGTTGTCCGTTGATTGAAACGAGAGGCTGCTCAGCGAACCACGGGGCGGGCGGTGAGCCTTCTCGACGCTGCTCGTCTGTGGGGTCTCACCTGTCCCGCTACTCCCGTAGGACTTTGAATATGCTGCCATGAATAAACACCGCACGACGAAAATGCTATAGCATTTTCGAGGATCTCGCACCTTCCACTACAATCAACTCAGTAAAAATTATGTAAATAGCAACTTTACGAAAACAGCCGTTTAAAAAAGCTGATTCAAAGGAGGTTTGACTTCCCTTAAATCAGCTTTGGTTATTTCTTATTCATATCTTTTAAAAACAATGGTTGCATTGTGACCGCCAAAGCCAAGTGAATTGCTCATTGCAGCTGTTATTTCTTTTTCCCTGGCCATATTTGGAATATAATCCAAATCACATTCAGGATCCGGGTTTTCGAGATTAATGGTCGGCGGCAGGATTCCTTCCTTCATTGCCAGAACTGTGAAAATGGCTTCAATTCCGCCTGCAGCTCCCAGAAGATGTCCTGTCATTGATTTAGTCGAACTTACAGCCAGTTTATAGGCATGCTCTCCAAACACTTCTTTGATTGCCAGTGTTTCAAACTTATCATTATAATCGGTACTTGTGCCATGGGCATTAATATAATCGATATCTTCCGGCTTTAAGCCGCCATCTTCGATTGCCATTTTCATGGCCCTTGCTCCGCCTTCTCCTCCCGGAGCCGGCGCAGTGATATGATAGGCATCCCCGGTAGCACCATAGCCTACTATTTCTGCATAGATTTTTGCTCCGCGGGCAAGTGCATGCTCAAGTTCTTCAAGTACTACAATTCCCGCACCCTCTCCAATAACAAACCCGTCACGGTTCTGATCAAATGGACGGCTGGCCGTTTGTGGATCCGGATTAGTTGAAAGCGCGGTGTTTGCACAAAATCCGGCTACAGACATTTTGGTGATTGGTGCTTCTGCCCCCCCTGAAATCATCGCATCCGCATCGCCGCGCTGAATAACCTTGAAGGCATCTCCGATTGAGTTGGTACCAGTGGCACATGCAGTCACTGTACATGAGTTAAACCCTTTTGCACCCAGATAAATGGAGACTTGGCCAGTAGCCATGTCCGGAATCATCATTGGCACGAAGAATGGACTGACTCTTCTGTATCCACGTTTCATAAATACTTCATATTGATTTTCAAATGTTTCCATTCCGCCAATGCCTGAACCAATCCAGACACCGATGCGATGAGCGTTTTCATCTGTAATTTGAAGGTTTGCATCTCTAACAGCCATCATGGATGACGCAACAGCGTAATGTGTAAAGCGGTCCATTTTTCGCGCATCTTTTTTATCAAAAAAGTCTTCAGGATTAAAATCTTTTACCTCAGCAGCTACTTTAGCCGGGTACTCATCTGCATTTAATCTAGTCAGCGGACCAACCCCTGAAACACCTGACTTAATATTATTCCATGTTGTTTCTGTATTATTTCCAAGCGGTGTTACAGCTCCAATGCCTGTAACAACAACCCTTCTTTTATTCATAAGATTGCAGCTCCTTTTATATTATCATCATTTTAAATGAAGTTCTTATCTTCCCCATCTTATCGCAATGGCTCCCCAGGTTAGTCCTCCTCCGAAGCCGACCATCACAAGCAAATCATCATCTTTAATTTTACCAGCTTCCAGCTCTTCCACCAATGCAATCGGAATAGATGCAGCAGATGTATTTCCGTATTTATCCACTGTTTTAGACATCTTTTCTACAGGAAGTTCCAATCTTTGTCGGGAAGCTTCCATGATCCGGATATTCGCCTGATGAGGAATTAAAAAATCCACATCTTCTTTGGATAATCCAGCTTTCTCAAGCACATTGATGCAGCTTTCACCCATTTGACGAACTGCAAATTTGAACACTTCACGCCCGTTCATGATGATAAATTCATCCTGGTATAGATGTTTTGCCCCCGTACCATCTGCTCCTAATTCAAATGATAATATCCCGCGGCCATCCGAGACTTGCCCAATTACAGCTGCACCTGCTCCGTCTCCAAATAAAACGGCAGTATTACGGTCATTCCAGTCTGTAATTTTTGAAAGCTTTTCTACACCTACTACTAAAACATTTTTGTATGTCCCAGTTTCAATAAATTGTTTTGCTGTTATGATACCATACATGAATCCTGCACATGCAGCGCTAACATCCATTGCCGCAGCCTTGCTTGCTTTTAGCCTCTCCTGGAGCATGCAGGCAACAGATGGAAAGGGCTTATCCGGTGTAACGGTTGCAACTAAAATCAGATCTAAGTCCTCTGCTTCAATGCCTGCATTAGCCAATGCCTTCAGTGCCGACTCGTAGGCCATATCTGATGTATCAATATTGTCATCAGCAATTCTTCTTTGTTCAATTCCAGTCCTGGTCCGAATCCATTCGTCAGAAGTATCAACTATTTTTTCCAGATCAGCATTTGTTACCACTTTTTCAGGAAGATATCTTCCGATTCCTATAATTCCAGCATTCATGGAGTCCCACTCCCTTTCATATTTAAAAACCCATAACTATTCTCTATTTAAATATTATTATCAATTATTATGACTTGGTACTAATTTTATCAAAAGTTTATATAATAACGCAACACTTTTTACATTGCCTGCTGATAACTACACAAATGTCTATACCGGGGTTAATTTTTCTTCATATGCTGATATATAGGCATCTGGAAGGAGGAAACTGGCATATGCTTGATAAAGATGAAAAAGACAGGGGATATACAGAGGACCCTTTAACCCATTTTTTATTTGGGGAAAGAGTGAGTAACCATAACCCAGCTGGAGGAAAAATTGATTTCGAAAGCAGTGCTGAAGAACATCAGGAGAAAGATGATTGGCTTTTCGGTGGCAGAAACAGAAATGCTCACGAAGCTGACGACTGGCTCTTAGGGGGAAAAAGCAGTGAAACTACTGAAAGAGAAAGTTCCGGTAAAGAAAGTGAGAACAATATCCTGAACAATATAAACCTCGAGGAACTGATGGGCAACATTGATACGCTCATATCTTCAGCTCATCATTTAAAGCCGCTACTGAAAAAAGCAGGTCCTTTGCTTGAGATGTTTTGGAAGAAGTAGAGGCTGGTATCCCAAAATCAACAACAACCAGCCTAAAAGGCTGGTTTCCTAAATTATTCACTCTTATTCAAGGCATCCGCTTTGCCCATTTCATAGGCTTCGTTCATGACTTTAGTGAATAGGTTCATGAATGGCTGAATCATTTCCATGGATAGTTCGATGCCTGCTTCGTCAAGCTGCTGTTTGGCTTCCGGCAGGTATTTCATGGCGATTTGCATGAATTCCATATTCTTTTCGTTCATCTTGCAGTACCTCCTATGTATGGTAATTATTATTCAGGCAATTTGCCTGTTTTTTTGTAATTCTCAATGACAGCGTTTAGTTCTTTTTTGAATTTTTCGTCGACGTCTGGGCTGAATTTCCCAAATGAAATCACATCATCCTCGAAATCAAAAGATAGATTTCCTGATTCCAGCTCGCCTTCGTTATATTTTTCTGCCACTAGTTCATATAAAACATCTACATGCTGAATTGTACTGGTCAGGACAACTGATTCACCTAAATCCGACTGATCAGAAATATAGCCGATGGCGTAGAGCCCTTCTTCTTTCAGCTTTTCGATAACAGGAACATTATATCCATCTCCGGCCGGATATACAACATCTGTCTTATTGGCAATAAGTTTGTCCAAAAGAGCGATGGCTTTGTTATCATTGTCCCAGTTGCCAACATATTGGATCTGCACGTTTACTTTTTCATTGGTATAGTTTGCACCTTCATAAAAACCTTCTACTTCTGGCTGCCATTCAAAAGCCGCCAGGATTCCTACATTATTTGTTTTCGTCATATGTCCTGCCACCATGCCTCCGAAGAAACCCATTGCATATGCTTCAAAGTTTAAACTGGTGGTGTTTTCATTTTGAGCGTCACCATTAAAGCTGACAAAGTGAATGTCAGGATATTTTTTTGAGATGTTATTAAAGTATGCAGCGTATTCATTGCCATGTCCAAAGATCAGGTTTACACCTTTTTGGTCAAACTCTTTAACAGCTCTTTCAACAACCATCTCTGAATTCATGCCTTCTTTATAATAAACATCAATATCATAATGGGATTGAATCTTTAGCATGCCTTTATAGCCTTTGGTCCCCCATACTTGGTCATTAACAGTATCGGGCACTAATAATCCAGCTTTCTCAAGTTTTCCTGCAGACATCGGCTGTCTGCAGGAGGCCAATAAAAGAAGGCACAAAAGAAGGATCCCTAAATTCTTTAATGTCTTATGCATCTTCTTTTTCTCCGCCTCTCTGTCTTTCGCATACTGCTGCCGGTTTAATTTATCAGACTAATTTAATTCTACCTTTTCTTTATCTCAAATGGAAAGATTTTTTTCCAATTTACAAGTCACCCGGGTTTCCTAATGAAATAAACTGTAGTCTTTGTTTTTCGAGACCATCTGAGAATTTTACTGAACACTGAATCGTTCTTTCAGTTACTTTCCCTTTTGCCAAATCGGGACATCTCCAATTTTCATTATTGCCAAAAGAAAGGTAGTCAGCGCATTTTCGCCAGTGCCCGGTGATGCTGCTTTTCAAAAGATAAGACTCATTAAAATGCTTATCTGTACAATTTGATAAGAAATTGATGAGATCATCAATATAGATAGCATCATATATCCATTCTCTTTCACTTATCATTACTCTTTCACCTGCAATAACCTGATGAAAACTAAATTCCTTAGGCTGCCAGGGACCATATATGACAGGCAGATAAAAGGACGCAACTGAAATATTGTTTTCTTTAAGGACTGTAATAACATCTTCCACCCTGCTGTGTGTTCTGCTGATGTCTTTAAGCCACTGAATGGGAAGAAAAAATGCAATTTTTATCTGAAGGCTCTGGAATGTAGCCAGGTTTTTCATAAGAAATACGTCAATGAGCTCCTTCTCCCATAAAGCACTAAGCTTATTCCTAATATACAAGTCGTATATATCTATAAAAATCGTGTCATTTTTTAGTATTTTTCCAGATTTAATCCATGCAGAATAGTTTTTTTCATTGAAATTCGCATTTCGTCCGATTGTCAGGCGTTTTTCGTGAATTAACGCGTCATCTTGTTCTTTGTCGAAATGGATTCCATCTATCTCGCAGCCCTGGTCCAAAAGATTCTTGCACAGGCTGAAACCTATAAATTCAAATGTCCCTAGAATGACTGCCCTGTCCATCTTCACCCCTCCTTAGAAGCATATTAATGTATCCTATGCTCAAAGGATTGTCTTTATTTCTTGCGGAATTACAGCAGGTTTATAGGACTTTTTCATATTTTCTAAAGAAGCTTGTCATCTGAGAAGAAATTCGCTGTTTTTTATCTGGGAGGATATAAAACACTGAGATGGGGCTATTTTCATTTTCCCATTGTATGGATCGTTTCTTTAAATAATCCGATTGCTTGTAAGCTCTTCCGCCGGCCAGAACCTGAATGATTCTGACAGGGACTTTAAGGCCGGAGGTGAGGTTCTTTTCATGTTTGCTGAGCTGTTCTGATATGTTATCCGTATCTATTTTATAGGAAGCTGCCAATTCTTTTAATAGTTTCTTATAAAAAAACTTATGCTCTTTTTCCTGGTCGAGATGGTGCTTCAGTGAGAGAATAGGATTTATTAATACCGCTGAACGGATTAAATCACTCATTTCATGCAATAATCTTAGGGCAACCAACGCTCCCATGCCCTCAGCAATAATATGGATCTTTTCGTTAATTATTTCTGTACGCAGAATATATTCATACAAATGCTTAGCCTTCTCAACAGCCCGATCGCTTCCCCAGTGCCTTCCGTATAAATTTGAATAAAAGATAGTATAACCATCTTGCCTGAGTTTCTTAATTAATGAACATTTCCCTTCATTTTGAGTCCAAAAACTGCAGTTTCTATCAACAAAATGCCGATCATCCCCAATTATCAGAATACCGAAACCACTTGGTTTATCTGGGTAATGAATCATGCACCATTCTGTATCCAGCTGGAAGTTCCGGCTTTCCATAGTAAAACTCCTTTGCAAGTTTGTTCATAATATATTGTATGTAAATAAACATAAAATGAAAGGGAGATTAGCCTAGTTTTAGACAAGTTCATCAATGTTCAAATGGGCTCAAACGAGAAAAAATAAATTTATTTCTTTAATAGCTTATGCTAATATGAAAAGGGAGTAATTATGTTAGAGGTGAAATAGATGAGATTCTTTTGGACATTCTTCTGGACTTTCCTTCTTGTTCAAATGTTAACGTACGTAGTTTCCTCAATGCTTGGAGCGCCATACGATTTTGTAACCGGCACCATTCTGGCGGCTGGGACAACTGTTCTAATTTTTGTTGTCGCTTCCATCATTCCTGAAGGTCCTGTTGAGAAAGAAGGAATTCATTAATCTGCAGCTTCTGTAGGAAATGAAAAGAGTCATCCTGTTAGTTCAGGATGATTCTTTTCGTTTGTGTCCTTATTTTACCAGCAGTTCAATTCTGCCGTTTTCTACTGATATAATAACTTCACTTTGATCTTTAATTTCTCCTGTGATTATTTTTCGGGCTAGTGCTGTTTCAACGTTCCTTTGGATAAACCGTTTGAGCGGCCTGGCGCCGTAGACAGGATCAAATCCGTTTTCTGCAATATATTCTCTCGCATTTTCATTTATACTTAACTTAATATGCTGTTCTGATAATCTTGCTTGAAGCTGAGTAATTAATTTTAATACAATACCCTTTATTTCATTGAGAGCTAAAGGCTTAAACAAGATAATTTCGTCCACTCTGTTTAAAAACTCCGGACGGAAATGGCTCCTCAGCTGTCCAAGTACATTGTCTCTGGTCTCTTCAGTTATGTCCGGATTATTGGAAGATCGTTCCAGAAGAATGTGAGAGCCGATATTGGAAGTCATAATGATAACTGTATTTTTAAAATCCACCGTGCGTCCCTGTGAGTCGGTGATCCTTCCATCATCCAGCATCTGCAGGAGGATATTAAAAACTTCTGGATGTGCCTTCTCGATTTCATCAAGCAGAATTACTGAGTATGGCTTCCTTCTGACAGCTTCTGTCAACTGACCGCCTTCCTCATACCCTACATACCCCGGAGGAGCGCCAATCAATCTTGATACAGCATATTTTTCCATATATTCGGACATATCAATTCTGATTATTTGCTCCTCACTATCGAACAGTGACTGTGCAAGTGCCTTAGCTAATTCAGTCTTTCCCACACCGGTTGGGCCAAGGAAGATGAAAGAGCCAATGGGGCGGTTTGGATCTTTAATGCCTGCCCTGGCTCTTAGGACAGCATCTGACACAAGCTGAACCGCTTCATCCTGACCAATTACTCTTTCATGAAGGATACTTTCAAGACGAAGCAGCTTTTCACGTTCTCCTTCAACAAGTTTTACCACTGGAATACCTGTCCACCTTGCTACGATGCCAGCAATCTCTTCTTCTGTGACTTCCTCTCTCAGCAGCCTGTCCCCTTGATTCTCATTAACTGCAATTTCAAGCTCTTTCAATTCCTTCTCCAAAGCTGGGATTCTTCCATGGCGAAGTTCTGCTGCTTTATTCAAGTCATAATTATTTTCGGCTTCCTCCAGTTCGCGGCGCATAATCTCAAGCTGCTCCCGCTTTTCCTGAGCTTTTTGGATTCCTTCTTTTTCAAGCTGCCATTTAGCTTTCATGCTATTTGCCTGATCCTTTAGTTCAGCCAGTTCTTTTTGCAGATCTCCCAGTCTCTTTTTGCTTGCTTCATCAATTTCTTTTCTCAGTGCCGCTTCTTCTATTTCCAGCTGCATGACCCTTCTAGTGACTTCATCCAGCTCAGAAGGCATTGAATCAATTTCCGTCCTGATCATCGCACAGGCTTCGTCAACCAAGTCAATCGCCTTATCAGGGAGGAAACGGTCTGTAATATACCTGTCTGATAAGGTTGCGGCAGCCACTAATGCACGATCGTGGATGTTGACCCCATGATGAATTTCAAAGCGCTCCTTCAGCCCTCTTAGAATGGAGATTGTATCCTCTACATCCGGCTCCTGCACCAAAACCTGCTGAAAACGCCGTTCCAAAGCAGGATCTTTTTCAATATATTTGCGGTGCTCGTCAAGGGTTGTAGCTCCTATACAATGCAATTCTCCCCTTGCAAGCATTGGTTTTAGCATATTCCCTGCATCCATGGCTCCTTCTGTTTTGCCCGCACCTACAATGGTGTGTAATTCGTCAATAAAAAGAAGAATTCTGCCTTCGCTTTTCTTAACTTCATTTAAAACTGCTTTCAATCTTTCCTCAAATTCACCCCGGAATTTGGCCCCTGCAATTAAAGCGCTCATATCAAGGGCAAAAATGGTTTTATCCTTAAGTCCTTCAGGCACATCTTTACGGACAATTCTCTGCGCCAAACCTTCGACAATTGCAGTCTTTCCTACCCCAGGTTCGCCTATTAAAACCGGATTATTTTTAGTTTTTCTTGAAAGGATGCGAATAACATTCCTGATTTCGCTGTCCCGGCCAATTACAGGATCAACTTTTCCCTTCTTTACCTCTGAGACAAGATCTCTTCCATACTTTTTTAACGCATCATATGTTGATTCAGGATTCTGCGATGTCACTCTCTGATTCCCCCTGACTTCTTTAATCGCCTGCTCCACTTGCATTTGACTTATCCCGTAAGATTCTAAAATTGCTGCCGTTTCGGTATCCGCTGCAGCAGCAGCCAGCAGTACATGCTCCACTGACATGAAATCGTCCTGATAGGTCTTCATATAATTTTCTGCTTCGGCCAGCAGCCGCTGCAGTTTACCGGTAATATACAGCTTCCCTTGTTCTTTTCCTGAACCGAATACTTGCGGTTTCTTTCTAAGTGCTTCTTGCATTTTATTAGTAAAAGAATCTGCAGGAACCTGCATTTTTGACAAAATTAATGAAACAAGGCTGTCTTCCTGCTCCAGTAGAGCAAGGAATAAATGAGCTTCATCCACCTCCTGATGCTGCCCGCGAATAGCAATGGACTGTGCATTCATTAACCCTTCTTGAAGCCGCTCTGTCATCCGATTTACATCCATTATGCAACCTCCTCTTTGACCTTTTTTGACCTTTTAATTTTATTATAGGGCAATCTTTTCATATGTAAAGTTTTCAGCCTTTTCCATATCTAAAGAGCCATCCGCTATTGGGATGGCTCTATCTTCTATTTCCCCAATGTCCATTTAATTAATCAGGGCTTTCTTTTATATGTCCAAATCCGGTTATGATTGGATGTTTCCGGAAATTGGTCACCCGCTCTCATTTTAAGCATTTGCGGATTATTGACATTGCTTCCCGTTTCGCCAACTTCTATATAAATTCCATTATTAGGCGCTTTCTGGCCAGGCTTAAATTGTCTGTTTTGCCCCATCCAAATACCTCCTTTAATCGTAAATCACTTATTATTATTTCCATTCCTGCATCTCTCATAAGGGAAACTATTGGCATTCCCAAAAAGCAAAGAAAAGGATATTACTTTACTCTGCCATCCTTTTTATTGTTAAATGGGAAGGTATTAGATTTCAATATGGAGGATTTAAATGTGACTGATTTTCTGACATTGCTTAAATACTTGTTTTTAGGTTTGCTTCAAGGATTTACAGAGCCTATTCCCATTTCATCGAGCGGGCACCTGGAAATTGCCCAGTACTTTTTCAATCTGGACATTAAAGGTCTCAGCTTTGCACTTCTTGTAAATACAGCCTCTTTATTAGCAGTTCTGCTTATATACAGAAAGGATATTAAAAGACTGATTCGAAATGGACTTGCATACGTTACAACTAAAGAAAAACAGGCGGAATCTGATTTCCGTTTTATCATTTACTTGATTATCGGTACTATCCCTGCCGGTGTTATAGGCATTTTGTTTGAGGATTTTATTGATGTTCATCTTGCCAATATTAAGACAGTAGGTATTACTCTTATTGCAACTGGACTTGCCCTGTGGCTGATCCGGAATTTACGAGGACAGAAAAATGATGCTGAATTATCTTATAAGGACGCAATCATTGTAGGTCTTGCCCAGGCAGTTGCCCTGATACCGGGAATCAGCCGTTCAGGTGCCACCATTGTAGCCTCTATGGGACTTGGGATGAAACAGGAGACAGCCTTAAGGTTTTCTTTCCTTTTATATATCCCCGTAAGTGCAGGCGGAATGATATTGGGTTTCAAAGACATTTTAACAGATCCCAATTTATCTGAATTGGCTTTGCCCTATACTGTAGCCTTTTTTGCCTCACTGATTGCATCTTACTTTTCGCTAAAATGGTTCATGAATATTATGGCTAAAGGGAACCTGAAGTATTTTGCAATTTATTGTTTTATCGTTGGCCCACTTGTTTACTTATTATCTTAATGAAAAAGCCTTCTCCGCGATGAGAAGGCTTTTTCATTATAATATCTCTGAAAGAATGGCTTTTTGAACATGAAGCCTGTTCCCAGCCTGCTGAAACACAGCAGATTTGTTTCCATCAATGACCTCTGTTGTAACTTCCTCACCGCGATGGGCAGGCAGACAATGTAAAAAGACATAATCTTTTTTGGCTTTTTGGACAAGATATTGATTAACCTGATATTCAGCAAAGTCTTTGAGCCTCTTGTCATTCTCTGCTTCCTGGCCCATGCTCGTCCAGACATCCGTATAAATGGCATCGGCATTAGCAGCAGCTTCTTCAGGATCCGATGTGACGATTACCTTTGAACCGGTTTGTTCGGCAAACTCTTGTGATTGCTGGAGAACAGATTGATCCGGCTCATACCCTGCAGGACAGGCAATCGTGATATTTACCCCCATCTTGGCAGAAGCAATCATTAATGAATGAGCCACATTATTGCCATCGCCTATATATGCCAGGTTTTGGCCTTTTAATTCCCCATTTTTTTCTTCAATTGTTAGAAGGTCTGCAAGGGCCTGGCAAGGGTGATAAAGATCTGTCAGGCCGTTAATAACCGGGATGTCCGCATGGTAAGCAAGTTCCTGGATCTTCTCATGTGAGAACGTGCGGATCATAATCGCATCAACATACTGGGAAAGCACTTTAGCTGTATCCGCAATGCTTTCTCCTCTTCCGAGCTGCAGGTCCTGGCTGTTTAGATATAAGGCATGGCCCCCAAGCTGAATCATCCCTGCTTCAAATGAAACCCTTGTACGTGTAGATGACTTTTCAAAGATTAAGCCAAGAATTTTTCCTTTAAGGATTGATGTTTCTCCCCCCTGCAAATGAGCTTTCTTTAATTGCTTGGCCTTTTCCAAAAGCCCCTTTATTTCGTCTCCTGAGAAGTCTGCAAGTGTTAGAAAGTCCTTCCCTTTAATATTTAAGCATTTTTCCGCTACCTGAGTTGAGATCATATGACACCCACTTCCTTTTCTGCCTCATTATTTTTTATGCCCCGCCAATCTTCAATAGATTTAACATCCCATTCGCCTGCCGTCATTGATTTTAATAATGCAATAAGCGTTTCCTTTTCACTGAAAGTCAAAATTCTGTTTTTGGTTCCCATTTCTCTCATGTTTTTATCTTCTTCACTCGTTCCCGGATTATATAAAGCAAAGGTTTCCTGGGCATTCCAGTCCATTTTCTCTTGAGACAGGAAAACAGGAACGGCTTTAGCCTGATTAATGTAATGTATTAATTCGTCTGTTTTTGGAGTATTTGCTATTACGACACATTTACCCTTAACACCATTTAAACCAGCGTGGAAAGACTTTCTGACAGCTTCCTCATAATTTGGCGCCAATGAAATGCCCTCACCTGTTGATTTCATCTCAGGCCCTACTTTGCTGTCCAACCCCTTTAAAGCATAATTCGAGAAGACCGGAAATTTTACACATACAAACGGGAGATTCGAATCAGCCTGAATTTCATCTTTCGACAAATAATATTTCCCAAGCAATATTTTTGTCGCAACCTCTACAAGCTGCACACCTGTGACCTTGCTGATAATAGGCACCGTTCTGCTTGCACGGGGGTTAATTTCAAGAATAAATACTTCTTCCCCCTCCACGATATATTGAATATTCATAAGTCCTTTATAATGGAGCTTTTGCACAATCGCTTTTGCATAGGCTAACATTTTCTTCTGAACATTCCCTGAAAGATTTTGCGGAGGAAGAACGGACATGCTGTCTCCTGAATGAACTCCGGTTTTTTCAATATGCTCCATAATTGCCGGTGCACATATATAATTTCCATCTGCAGCCAGATCAAGCTCTGCTTCTAAAGCAAGCACGAATTGATCAATCAAAATCGGATAAGGAACATCACCTTTAGTTAAATAACTTTCAAGCTCAGCGGATGAAGAAATACGTTCCATTCCTCTGCCGCCTATAACATAAGATGGGCGTACAAGAATGGGGTATCCAATGTTTTCAGCTGCTGCTTTTAGTTCTGCTTCTGAGTGGACAACATCTCCTTTTATCCTCGGGATATTTAAATCGTCCATTAGCTGATAAAAAAGCTTCCTGTCCTCTAATGCATCAATGGTATTTGAGTCAGTTCCAAGCAGGGTAACGCCATAAGCTTCAAGATCGGATGCCAGATTCAGAGCTGTCTGCCCGCCAAGCTGCACAATAACTTCTGATACTCCTTCTGCTTCAATCACATTCAAAATATCCTCAAGAATTAACGGTTCAAAATAAAGCCTGTCAGCTGTTGTATAATCCGTACTAACCGTTTCAGGGTTGTTATTGATCATAATTGTCTCAACGTCTTCATCTTTCAGCGCAAACACTCCCTGAACAGAGCAATAATCAAATTCGATGCCCTGACCAATCCTGATGGGACCGCTTCCGATAATCAGGACTTTTCTCTTATCACTCTTCACCTGTTCATTTTCACCGAAATAACTGGAGTAATAATAATTAGATTGTGCTTCAAATTCAGCAGCGCAAGTGTCAACCATTTTATAGGCAGGAAGAATACCAGCCTCTTTCCGTTTATCCCTGACTGCTTTCTCCGTTACTTTCCATTCGAATGCAAGAAACTTATCACTGAAGCCCTTTTCCTTAAATAGCTGAAGCTCTTCTTTTGTTGCTCCATCAAGTGTTAAGGAAGAAATGTGTTTTTCCAGTTTAACCATTTCACTGAGTATGTGGAGATAGAAATGATCTATTTTTGTGATAGAGTGTATTGCTTCTAATGAGTGATTTCTCCGCAGCAATTCAATCACGGTAAAAAATCTTTCGTCAGTCTGCTTTAATAGCAACTCCTCCAGTTCATCTTGCGATTTCGCTGATAAGAGTGGAGATATTAAATCCATTCCTTTCACTTCAAGTGAATGGATTGCTTTTAATAGAGCCCGTTCCAGATTCCGGTCAATACCCATTACCTCTCCGGTGGCTTTCATTTGTGTTCCGAGCTTACGGTCTACTGAAGGAAATTTATCAAATGGCCATTTTGGAAACTTAACAATGACATAATCGAGAGCTGGTTCAAAGCTTGCAAATGTGTCTCCTGTTACAGGGTTGATGATCTCTGATAAGTTATAACCGACCGCAAGTTTTGCAGCCATTCTGGCAATTGGATAGCCTGTTGCTTTAGAAGCAAGGGCAGATGACCTGCTGACTCTCGGATTTACTTCAATCAAGTAATAATTCCTGCTATTCGGATCCAGGGCGAATTGGATGTTGCACCCTCCAATAATGCCAAGCTCCGAAATGATTTTAATAGATGCCGTTCGGAGCATCTGATATTCATCATCAGTTAAGGTCTGGGAAGGTGCGACAACAATTGAATCACCTGTGTGCACCCCTACAGGATCAATATTTTCCATATTGCAAATCGTGATGCACGTATTCTGGGAATCACGCATCACCTCATACTCAATTTCCTTAAATCCTGCTATGCTTTTTTCAACCAGACATTGGTTAATAGCACTTTCTTTTAACCCGCCCTGTACCAAGGATGTCAGTTCTTCCAGATCTCCTGCAATACCCCCGCCTGTTCCTCCAAGGGTATAGGCTGGACGGACGATAATTGGGTATCCAATCTCACGCGCAAATTGAACGGCATCTTCCACTTCATGGACAATGATGCTTTCAGGAACAGGTTCGTTAAGTTCGTTCATCAGCTTACGAAAAGCTTCCCGGTCTTCACCTTTCTTAATAGATTCAATACTGCTGCCCAAAAGCTTCACTCCATAACGTTCAAGCACACCAGATTCACTCAGTTTAAAAGCAAGATTTAATCCTGTCTGGCCTCCCAGTGTGGCAAGCAGGCCATCTGGACGTTCTTTCTTTATAATCTTCTCAAGGCTGTCAGCTGTCATCGGCTCAAAATAGACTTTATCAGCAAAAGCATTGTCAGACATGATGGTAGCCGGATTGTTATTAACAAGAATAACCTTATAGCCTTCTTCCTTTAATGCTGCGCAAGCCTGTGTCCCTGCATAATCAAATTCTGCTGCCTGCCCAATGACAATAGGGCCGGACCCGATTACTAATATGGATTGGATACTGGTGTCTTTAGGCATAAGCGAAAACTCTCCTATTCTCCTCTTGAATCATGTTCATAAACTCATCAAAAATATAATCGCCATCCGCAGGACCCGGATGTGCTTCGGGATGGAATTGCACCGTATGGATTGGAAGGACCTTATGCATCATTCCCTCAATTGACTGGTCATGAAGGTTTACATAACGGGTTTTAAACCCTGTATCTTTTATGCTCTCGTCATCAACCACATAACTATGATTTTGTGATGACATAAAGACAGTGCTCTTTTTCATGTCCGCAATCGGGTGGTTGGCACCCCTATGGCCAAAAGACAATTTCTTTGTATTACCTCCAAATGCTAAAGCTGCCAGCTGGTGGCCAAGGCAAATTCCCAAAGCAGGATACTTCTCCAGCACCTTTTTTAATTCCGGGAGTATGCTTTTTAATTCTTTTGGATCTCCAGGCCCATTTGAAAGCACTATCCCGTCCGGATTTAAATTTTTTATCTGTTCAAAGTTTGTATTATATGGAACAGACGTTACCTTGCAAGCTCTTTTCAGTAAAGAATCCACAATAGATTTTTTAGCGCCAAAATCAATAACAACTACATGAACACTGCCCTCTCCAAAGTACTCCTTAGCTTGTGAAGATACTTTACAAACTTTTGCATCCTTTAGAAGCAGCATTCCGTCAGCTGATGCTTCCGAAGAAGACATTTTTGCCGGCATACTGCCTTCGGAACGAATTTTCTTTACAATGGAACGGGTATCCATATGCCCTAATAGTGGAATATTCCATTTTTGAAGATATTCCTGAAGTGAATAGGCTGATTTGTAATGTGAAGGATTTCTGCTTCCTTCATAAACAATAACCCCGGCAACATGTGGTTTCTTACTCTCAAAATCAGACTCATTAATCCCATAATTTCCGATTAGAGGATACGTAAATACAATAATTTGATCTTTATAAGAGGGATCTGTCAAAACTTCCTGGTAACCTGTCATTCCTGTAAAAAAAACTATTTCTCCTTCTATATCTTTTTCAGGCTGAACCGTCAGCCATTGGCCTTTATAGGAATGGCCGCTATTTAAATGAAGGTATCCTTCCATTCTTCACACCTCGATGCATTCTGTATATTTATATAAATTAACTAATTTTTATTCATTTATTCGAAAAATTATACAGCTTAAACAGCTGATTTTGATAATTGCTTTAATGTAGATTGCAAAATTTGCACCGCTTCATCTATTTCAGATATAGATGCTGTCAATGGAGGCAACAACCGTAAAACATTTTCCCCTGCAGGCAATGCCAGCAAACCATTGTCTCTTAACTCTTTTAACAGTGATGAAAGAGGGATATCAGTTTCAATACCAGCCATCAAACCAAGGTTTCTAATATCCTTAACAGCTGGGATTTTTTCAAGCGATTTGGCCAATTTGTCAGTAAGTAATGAACCTTTTTCTTGTACATCTTGTAAAAAATCATCATCAAATATCGTCTTCATTGTTGCAATAGCTGCTGCAATGCTAATCGGGTTTCCACCGAACGTTGATCCATGGCTTCCTGGCCCAAATACCTCTTCTAATGCTTTTTTTCCAATCACCGCACCGATAGGCAATCCGCTTCCGAGGCCTTTAGCGACGGTTACGATATCAGGAGTCAGGTTAAAATGCTGGAATCCGAAGGCTTTGCCCGTTCTGCCAATGCCGGTTTGTATTTCATCTATTATCAGGAGTGCACCATATTCTTTGCAAAGCTGCTCAGTTTCTGCAAGAAACTCCTGATTCCCTATGTGAATCCCGCCTTCACCCTGTACAATTTCCAGCATAACGGCGGCTGTTTCTGAATCCATTTCTTCTCTCAATGCATCCATATCATTAAAAGGAACATATTTAAATGTTTCCAGCATGGAACCATAGCCATTTTTTATTTTATCCTGGCCGGTAGCAGCCATAGTTGCAAAGGTCCTCCCATGAAATGATTGCTGAAACGTCATGATTTTTTCCCGTCCAGTTGCTTTTCTTGCAAGTTTAATCGCTGCTTCGTTTGCTTCCGCTCCACTGTTGGAAAAGAACACAAGATCCATACAAGCAGCTTCAGAGAGAGCTTTAGCTGCAGTCTCCTGCTGATCCTGTATAAACAAATTGGAAACATGCCAGAATTTATTCAGCTGCTCATTAATTGATTTTTTAACAGATTCCGGACGGTGACCAAGGTTGCATACTCCGATCCCTGATGTAAAGTCCAAATAGCGCTTTCCCTTTTTATCGAAAAGATAACTTCCTTCTGCTTTTTCTGGCTCCACTTCCCACCGTGCATACGTTGGAAATAAATTACTCAAGTTAAGACCTCCTTCTTGGCAGATATATTCGTCCCGATCCATATGCCATCCTCATAAAACTTTTCTTTACCTGACACAATCATTACGCTGTTAAGACCGCTTGTGATCAGGTTCAATGCAGAAGTAACTTTTGGAATCATTCCTCCGGTGATTTTTTTATCGTTAATATGCTGTTCAATTTCTTCCCCGTTCAGCTGTTGAGCCAGGCTTCCGTCAATATAAATGCCTTTTACATCCGTTACAAAGATACAATGTTCAGCTTTAATGGCATTGGCAACAGCTGCAGCGGCATAGTCGGCATTAATATTTAATTTCGTGCCTCCTTCAGAAGAAGCAATAGGAGTAATGACAGGTACCAGGTCTTCATTAAATAACATTTTCAGTACTGACTGATCAACAGAGGTAATTTCCCCCACCAGCCCCAGCTCATTGGGATTGATACAGTCTGCTTTTAGCAATCCGGCATCACTGCCGTTTACACCAAATCCCCTCAAGCCATGCTTTTCGAGCATCGAAGTAAGTTTGCGGTTGGATTGACCTGCCATAACCATCTCTGCAACCTTAAGAACTTCCGGAGTCGTCTTTCTAAGCCCGTTTACAAATTCATGCGGAATATTATAAAGTTCCAGAAGGCTGTTAATTGCCGGTCCTCCTCCATGAACAAAAACAATCTGGTATCCTTCTTTTTTTAAAACTAAAAGACTATCAAAAAAAGCTTCTCCCAATTCTTCCATTACACTGCCGCCGCATTTAATCACTATACTTTTCATATGGCATCCCCCTCAGGTACGGTAGCTGGCATTGATTTTGACATAATCATAGGATAAGTCACATCCCCAGGCCTTCCCTATGCCAGCTCCCTGATGAAGATCCACAGTAATCTGAATGGCAGCATTGGATAAGTACTCTTTTGCTTCTTCTTCAGAAAATGCCAAAGGAACACTATTTTTCAGCATGACTATAGGTCCGATTGAAATATCTACCGAAGATGGATCAATAGCCGGCTGGCCCTGTCCGATTGCCCCGATAATTCTGCCCCAATTGGCATCTGCTCCATATATAGCAGTCTTTACAAGGTTCGAGCCGACAATTTGTTTAGCAATCGTTCTTGCATCCTCATCGGTTTTTGTCCCCGATACCTCCACCTCGATCAGCTTAGTTGCTCCCTCACCATCTTTGGCAATTTGTTTGGCAAGACTTTCACTAGTTTTGGTTAGCATCTGTATAAAGATATCCCAATCCGGATGATCCGGCGAAAGTTTGTTGGCACCGCTTGCTCCATTGGCCATGACCAAGACCATATCATTTGTTGATGTATCTCCATCAACGGTTATCTGATTGAACGTTCGATCGGTAACCTGTTTTAAGGCCATTTGCAAGTCATAGCTGTCTATATTGGCATCAGTTGTGATAAACGCAAGCATGGTTGCCATATTGGGATGAATCATTCCAGATCCCTTGGCCGATCCGCCCATCGTTACTGTTTTTCCATCAATATCTGCAGAGTAACAGCACTTCTTCATTACTAAATCTGTTGTTAATATGGCTGTTTGAAAATCCTCCGAATGTAATGCCTCATTGCCGGGCTCCAGCAGCTTTATGCCCTCTTCTATCTTATCCATCTCCATGTACTCTCCAATGACTCCCGTAGAGGCAACCGCCACATGATGTTCCTTCAATTTGAATTTATCTGCAGCAGACTTCCTCATTTGATAGGCATCTTTTAGCCCCTGATCCCCTGTACAAGCATTGGCACAGGCACTATTAACAATGACAGCCTGAATAAGTCCTTCTGCAGCAATGCTTTCCTGCGTTACTTTTAGAGGGGCCGCCTGAAAATGGCTTGTTGTATAGACAGCTGCACAATGTGCAGGCGTATCACTTAAAATAATCCCTAAGTCTTTTTTAGAATAGCGTAGCCCTGCATGAACACCCGCTGCTGTATAGCCTTTCGGTGTAATGATACTTCCGGCAGGCAATTCAGCTACTTGAGCTTGAGAAACTAATTGCATTTATCTTTCCTCCTTATGGATAGAGCGGAACAAAACCAAGACCCGCTGTTTCATCACATCCGCTCATTATATTGGCATTTTGCACCGCCTGCCCGGCAGCACCTTTCATTAGGTTATCTATCACTGAAATGATTGTCAGTCTGCCCGTTCTGGAGTCCATATGAATACCTATGTCGCAAAAGTTAGAGCCTGCAACCTCTTTTACAGAAGGGAAGGTATTTTCCGGCCGAATTCGGATAAATGGCTGGTTTTCATAGACTGATTGATAAAGTTCCAGAATTTGAGAAGATGTATATGCCTTAGTCAACTGAATATAACTAGTTGTCATAATGCCCCGTGTTATCGGAAGAAGATGAGTCGTGAAGGTGATCGGCTTCATTTCGGAATTCCATTTCATCAGCTGCTGTTCGATTTCCGGTATATGCTGATGCTGGTTTATCTTATAAGCCCGCAGATTTTCATTAGCTTCCGCATAGCTTGTTGTTCTTGAAAGCGCCCTTCCAGCCCCCGACACTCCGGATTTTGCATCGATGACAACAGTTTCTGGTTTAATTAAATTTTCATTTACCACAGGTGCAAGACTTAGCAGAGCAGCTGTTGGATAGCACCCGGGATTAGATATGATTTCTGCGGATGCTATTTCTCTTCGGTGCCATTCAGGAAGACCATATACTGCTTTTTCAACAAGATCTTCGCTGGCAGGATCTTGTTTGTACCACTCGACATAATCTTTAGCTGGAATTCTTAGGTCACCGGATAGGTCAATTACCTTAACGTCTTTACCTGAAAAATCTTCAGCAAGCTTTCCCGATATCCCGGATGGTGTAGCCAGAAAAACAATATCAGACTGGTTAGCTATTTGATCTGAATCTATTCGCTGTAAATTTTCATCTAATATTTCATATAGATGAGGATATTCATTCCAAATGGGAATGCCTTCTTTGGTAGAATGAATCGATTTAATGTTAAATTCCGGATGTTGCTTAAGGATACGGAGCAATTCAGCACCCCCATATCCGGTTGTTCCGATTATTGAAACGTTCATAATTGCTCCTTTCACACTTATTGTATATTTAATCATTTAAATACATATTTATGAATTTGTGTTTCTCTTATTATAGGAATTGCTTTGAAAAATTGCAACCTATTTTACTGAAGTTTTAAAGATTTCTAATATTAATTATCCGCATTACTTGATAAATGAAAAAACCAGCCTCCTTAGGCCGGTTTTTAAGTGTGTATGGCAAATAATAACATTAAGAAAAATATAGAGGCATTAGCAATTTCATAAACGCCAATTTTTTTCGGTGTAAATGACTTTCCATAAAATGCAATGGACCTGAAAAGGCTTGGAAGAAAAGCAGCAGTTAAAATCCATCCGCCTGCCAACAGCCAAAGTATGGGGACCACAGTATGAAAAATCCATGAAACCCATTTAAAAGAAGCATTTTTCTTTTCCCTGATCATTGATTTTACATAGAAGGTGCTTCCTGCAAAAAATAATATAGATGCTGTAAACACAGTCCAGGACATTGGTGAAATTTCCCCATGCGGCAAGTAGCTGCTCGCTAGGCCTGCTATTGAAAATGCACAAATGGCACTAAAGTCGTTGCCCAATGCTCTATCTCTGTTTTTGGAAGAATAGAACGCATTAATAATAAAGAAAGGAAGCATTAGAAGTCCGAAAATGATAATCGATGGTCTTTCCAGTAAAGGAACTAAAAGGAACAAAATAGCCGGTATTAGATAAATGGCTGTCCATTTAAAATATAACGCCATTCTTTTTCTTTTAAATAGTAAAAGGCCAGGGTAAGTGGCCAGATATAATAATATCCATCCTAAAAAAAACGGGATATGAGACCAAATAATATCAGATGCAGCTGCTCCGAGCCAAAATGGCAGAATCAGCATTGCCCAGGCACCATGCTGTTTTGGCATAAATAACTTCATCTTTAATACCCCCCCGTTGCTTTCTGACTATAATATATAATCTTCCAGGCAAATATAAAGTGAAGATTATCACTGATACACGCAACTCCACAAAATGTTCAATTTTGAGGATAATAAAAACAGCCCCAAATAATATCGGGCTGTTTGGCTTTGATCAAAATTTCATTCTTTCACCCACTAAATACTCAACAATCCAATCAGGGCCTTTGGGATCACTAATGCTGAAAAACAGCGCTCCCAAATTTGCATCGTTTGGTTTTATTAATTTATCATCCCAGCTGATCACTGCACAGATATTTTCCAATTCCTTCAAAAGGTGTATATCTTCATTACTCCTTAGCAAGAGAACCTTAGAATAAGATGCCTTTTTATGACCCTCAATAAGCACGACGTCCGGCTGCAGCTGTAGCACAATCCTTACCTGCTCCTCCAGGCTCCAGCTATCCTTTTCAGCATGCAATAGCAGGCTGCCTCCCCCTTCTACAAGTGAAGCGGCAGCTCCTGATTCAATATGGCTTGTGGAATCCTTACCTTCCGGAGTTTCAGGTTTGCCGCCATGACCATGGTGTTTAATGGTTATGACTGAAAGCCCTTTCTCTTTTAATCCGGAAATTAATTTATTTATCAACGTTGTTTTACCGCTGTTTTGGTAACCCGATACCTGTAAGATAACAGGTTCCTTTACCATGGCCATTCGCTTCCTTCATGGTCCTCAAGTAATAGCACCTCAACGGTGTCCCCCTTGCCATAGCCTCTGGTTCCGCCTGGCAGAATCATTAGCGAATTCGCACCAGCTAGACTCATCACAATGTTTGATTTATCCACTCCGCTTGGTGCTGCCACTAGTCGTCCTGACGCATAACTTACAGACGTCCTGACAAACCGTGTAAATGGGTTTGCTTTTGGGAATTCTGCTACCAGTTCAGCAGTTTCTTTCCTTAGATGCGGTTTCTCAGCGAACAGCATTTTTCGGATGACTGGTCTGGTGAAAAGTTCAAACCCTACATAACAGGCAGAAGGATTTCCCGAAAGTCCAAACAGAAGCTTTCCCTCATGCTGAGCAACAGTCGTCACACTGCCTGGCCTCATGGCCACTTTATTGAAAAGCACCTCAGCCTCAAGCTTTTCATAAATACCCGGCAGATAATCAAAATCGCCCACAGATACACCGCCAGTTGTGATCAGCATATCTACATTGTTCAATGCTTCCTTCACTGCATTAAAACATGTATCAAATTCGTCAGGAAGCTTTCCATAATAAATAACTTCCGCGCCGGCCCGTTCAATTTGCGCGGTAATCATATGAGCATTGCTGTTTCTGATTTTTCCCGGCTCCAGCGGTTCATGGACTTCCAATAGTTCAGTTCCTGTTGCATATAATCCAATAACAGGCTTTTTGGCAACAGGCACTTCTGCATAACCAAAGGTTGCGAGAATGGCCTGAATCCCGGGATTGATTTTTGTCCCTTTTTTAACTAAAGAATCCCCTTTTTTTGCATCTTCTCCTTTAAAGGAAACATTGTCTCCTGGTTTATAGGACCTCTTTATAGACATATAATTCTTACCGTCTTTTTCATATGCTTTTGCCAGTTCAAGCATTATAACAGCATCACATTCCTGAGGCATTTGCGCACCCGTCATGATTCTAACAGCCTGGAATGGACCAATGTTTTTAGAAGTCAAATGTCCCGCCCCAATGTGATCCACCACCTCAAATATGACGGGATTTTCCATTGAAGCTTCCTTGGTATCCGCAGAACGGACAGCAAAACCGTCGTATGGTGATCGATCAAAATGAGGGACATCATGTGTCGCTTTTAAATCTTCCGCCAAAAAACGGCCGTTGCTTTCATTAATAGATACGTATTCTGCACTTCCGTTTAATTGATATGCCATGATTTTTTTTACGGCTTCAGCAACAGGAATGGGAGTCCTCTTTTCCAGCATAATATCAGCTCCTATGTACTTTTCTTAATGTCTTTTCTAATTCAATTATTATAAACGTACAAGAAAATCCATTACATGACAATTATCACACTTCCAGTTTTCATTTGTACATGGTTTTACCCAAAGGCCCTTTTCGTAAAAATTGTTGTTTTTTACATTTTCAATGTTGTCCGTTGATTGAAGCGAGAGTCTGCTCAGCGAGCCGCGGGGCGGGCGGTGAGCAGACTCGACGCTACGCGTCTGCGGGGTCTCACCTGTCCCGCTACTCCCGCAGGACGTTGAATAAGCTTCTTTGAGTACACATCGCACGAAGAAAAGGCGATAGCATTTTCGAGGATCTCGCACCTTCCGCTCCAATTAGACTCAATAATTTGCAATAAACCTTTTGAAAAAAGTCTACCCCCAAAAAAACTCTCCAAGTGTGATGCACGTCACCAAGTTGAAGTGGATAATCGTTTATTCTTTAGATAGTTCACAAGATAGAAGGAGGAAAATTCAATGACTATACAAATTACAGAAGATCGTCTCGTAAAAGATATCGTAAATGAATTTCCAAAGACAAGTGATGTTTTTAAACGTCATCGCATCGATTTTTGCTGCGGCGGTAACATTCCGCTTGCACGTGCTGTTTCAGAGCAGTCTGCGGATATGGACGTCCTGATTAGCGAATTAAATGAAGTAATTCAAAAGGAAAATCAAACTGATGATTTAGAGGTCTGGACAGATAGTACATCCGATGACATTATTGAACATGTCATTAATCAATATCATCGTCCTCTGGAAGAAGAATTATCACTCCTTAGTCCTTATGTTACAAAGGTATCAAGAGTTCATGGAGAAAGCCATGAGGAGCTTCTTAAAGTCCATCAATTGTTCTTTGAATTGAAGCACGAGCTTCTTGAACATACGTCCAAAGAGGAAGAATCAGTTTTTCCTCTTCTGCTGAAGCTTGAAGACCCAAAAGTTGAAAATCGCGAAGAAATTATTAGCTATATCCGGGAACTTGAGAAGGAGCATGATCATGCGGGTTCAATTTTAAAGGAATTGAGGGAAATTACAGCTGATTTTACCCCTCCAGCTGATGCATGCGGCTCTTACCGTCTTGTATATAAGCGGCTAGAAGATTTGGAAAGCCAAACTTTCATGCATGTTCATCTGGAAAATAACATTCTTTTCCCTCGATATATTTAAACACTTATTTTCTGCAGCCAATATCGGCTGCAGATTTTTTGTGCATTCAAATGGCAAAAATAAAAGCCTGCCCGCCATGTCCAATTCTCATGACACACAGCAGAGCATGCTTTTTCATCCTCCAATATAGGACATTTCAATCTTTTTCCTGTTTGCAGCGGTTTCTTCTGTCCGCTCGTCAGAGTACCGGTCTTTTCTGCCATTCCAAATCTTAATAATCCGATCGGTAATTTCGTCGTCAGTAGCACCTTTTCTCATAAATTCCTTTAAATCGTGCCCTTCACCATTAAATAGGCATGTGAAAATTTGGCCGTTTGCTGACAATCTTGAACGAGTGCAGCTTGAACAAAAGGATTCAGAAACAGATGTAATAAACCCTACATCCACATCGGTGCCTTTATAGCGGTACCGCTTGGCCACCTCTCCGAAATACTCCGGGTCTACCGGCTCTAATAAATAGTGTTCCTTTATGATCTCATAAATCTCTTTTTTAGTTACTACCTCATCCATTTTCCATCCGTTCGTACTGCCGACATCCATGTATTCAATAAAGCGCAGCTGTAAGCCGTAATCTTTACAGAACTTAGCCATAGGGACAATTTCAGAATCATTCAGGCCTTTTTTGACGACCATATTGATCTTCACCCCAAGTCCAGCTTCTTTTGCTGCTTCAATCCCTTTTATGACTGGTTGGACACCCACATTGCGTCCATTGATTTTTCCGAAAAGCTCATCATTCAAACTGTCAAGACTGATGTTAACCCTCAGCAGTCCTGCTTCCTTTAAGTCCTTGGCATGTTTAGGAAGCAATACACCGTTGGTGGTTAGTCCAATATCTTTTAATCCCTCAATGTCTGAAAGTATTTTAACAAGTTTAGGCATGTCCCTTCTCATAAGGGGCTCACCGCCTGTTAACCTGATCTTCTCCACTCCAAGACTTACGAAAATCTTAGCCAGCCTTTCAATTTCCTCATAGCTGAGCAGCTCGCTTTTTGGAAGAAAAGCAAAATCAGGACCGAAGATCTCTGCCGGCATGCAATATTGGCAGCGGAAATTACAGCGGTCAATGACAGATATACGCAGGTCTCTTAAGGGTCTATTCAATTTATCTTTAATAATTGTTTTAGCCATTTCGTTCAACTCCATTTAAAGAGTGACTTTATTAAGCTATTTATACAGATGTATATTTTAGCCTTTCCCTTAAAATAACAGAAATAACCCAGTATCTCAAATTAAGGACTTTTATTATTAGAACATACAATCGCTGCATTGTTAATAGGGAAATGCAGTTTTATTAGCTATGACTTACTATCTCTATAGAAAATGCCACAATAGAGACACAAAAGGCGGCATTATTTTCACTATACAAATGATATTATTGTGAGAAAAGACAGCTTTTTAATGAAGGAGGATTACCATGGCTCATTCAGCCATTAAACAAACACATTCCATTGAGATTAAAGAGCTTCTTCATTTCGCCGACCGGCATATGAAAACTGTGAAAGGGGCCTATATCTTTCAGGAAGGCATGGATGCTGATGAGCTATATATCATCCTTTCCGGCAAGATTCAAATCAGCAAGATAACAGCAGATGGCAGGGAACTCACCTTCAGGTTATGCGGGGAGAATGAAATCATTGGTGAGCTCACCTTATTTACCAGTGACCCCAAATATTTATTAAATGCTTTAGTTCTTGAAGCTGGTGAGGTAGCTGTGATAAAAAAAGATGTCCTGGAAAAGGAAATTTTCAAAAATAGTACTCTGGCCTATGAATTTATGAAATGGATGAGCGACCATTTCCGCAATACACAAACCAAATTCAGAGACCTTGTGCTTAATGGAAAAAAGGGTGCCCTGTATTCCACTCTAATCAGAATGACTAACAGCTATGGCGTAAAGTTTGACGGCGGCATACTCATTGATCTGCCACTTACGAATCAGGAACTCGGAAATTTCTGTGGCACCTCCAGAGAGAGCACCAACCGGATACTGGGCGAGCTGAAGAAGGATGGCATTATTTCAATAATGAATGGAAGAATTACAGTTAAAGATCTTCAGTATTTAAAAAATGAAATAGGCTGCGAAAATTGCCCTGCCGTTTACTGCAGCATTGAATAGGAGTGCAGCCATGATGCACTCCTTTATTTCTTTATTCCTTTACGCTTTTGCTGCTTTTTTCTAAGTGACTTAGGAATATATACACAAAACGGCTCACTTTCCATATAATCCCCTGTCATAGCAAATGCACGTGATCTCGATCCTCCGCAAACATAACGAAATTCGCATTGGCCGCATTTCCCTTTGTATTTATCAGGATTTCTGAGATCTTTAAAGATAGGTGATTCCCTGTATATTTCGGCTAGCGGCTGTTCC
Organism: Cytobacillus firmus; assembly: GCF_023715565.1. Lineage (GTDB taxonomy): Bacteria > Bacillota > Bacilli > Bacillales > Cytobacillaceae > Cytobacillus > Cytobacillus firmus_C. The sequence goes on from NZ_JAMBOJ010000033.1 coordinate 34,590, forward strand.
CTAACATTCCCTGCTTTAACAGGCAAAAGTCCGCTCGGATAAACGTCCCCAATGTGCGAAATGAAAACAAAGCCATTTCCGTCATTGACTCCTTTAGGCGCCCTGCCTAAACCATCTATTGAACCCGTCAGCCCTTGCTGTGTAAGAGCATCGAGATATTGAATATCCTCATTTTGACCCTTTGATTCATTCATTTTTTGCTGAATGACTACTCGCCGGTAATGCTGGGCAGCTGTTGTTTTAATATCGAAGGTAACCTTTTTGCTTAAGTTATACAGCCATTTAAAAACCTTTTCATGCTCAACCGGTGAGATCATATCCTTCTCCTGCCCTCTTCCTGTTGGAACGAGGAAGAACACACTCCAAAGAACACATCTGAGTTCATTTACAACCCTGGCCATCTCCTCAAGGTAATCGATATTATAACGCGATATAACTGTATTTATCTGAACTGGAATTTCAAGTTCATGTAGATATTTTATCCTTTCAATCGTTAAATCAAAGGAACCGGAAGTCCCCCTGAAGTGGTCGTGAATTTCTGCATTTGGCCCATCAAGGCTGAAAGCCCATCGAGCTAAGCCGACCTGTTTGGCTTTTTCAATAGCTTCCTTAGTTACATTTGGTGTCGCACTGGGCGTCATGGAAACACGAACACCCTTTTTTACTGCATATTCGGCAATGTCGAATACATCATGCCTCATTAATGGATCTCCACCCGTAAACACAAGCATTGGGTTATTCATTTCCCTGATTTGATCAATCAGGGCCTTCCCTTCTTCAAAGGAAAGTTCTCTCGGATCTCTCCTGTACTGTGCTTCGGCCCTGCAATGCAGGCATTTTAGCTGACATGCCCTTGTTAATTCCCAGATCACAATAAAAGGGTCTTTATTAAAGTCTTTAGCAAATCCCATTAGAGATGCCTCCTTGATGGCCTCACTCCCGGCCATTGTGTCTTTCCATTGTTATTATAGGGAAATAGGCATGTTAAATAAGTGAACTACCTCACAAGGGCACAAAAAAACAGCAGGAAATACTCCTGCTGTTCTGAGCTTAAATTTATCGTACACCAAGTGCAATTTTTGCATAGCGGGACATTTTGTCCTTGGACCAAGGCGGGTTCCAGACTATATTCACTTCAGAGTCTTTTACTTCAGGGATATCTGCCAGCGCTGACTTTACTTGTTCAACAATTGTGCCTGCCAAAGGACAGCCCATGGAAGTAAGAGTCATATCAACTATAGCTTTCCCTTCCTCTTCCATTTTCACATCGTATACCAAACCCAAGTTTACAATGTCTATCCCCAGCTCAGGGTCTACTACAAGCTCCAGTGCACCCATAATGCTGTCTTTTAAATCCTGATCCATTCTGCAGCACTCCTTCATTATTTACTATCTTTATCTTAACAAAAATTTAAATGAATTGAAAAAAAACAGGTTATAAATGTTCTTCAAACCATTTAACTGTTTCAAGAAGTCCCTCCCTGCTGACTTTATGCCCCGCCTGTTCATCTGATATAAACAGGAGGTTTTCAGGCGAGTCACTGTACAGGGGCTGGATGGTCTCATAAAATTGGTATGTATAAGAATAAGGAACAACCGGGTCCTTTTTGCCATGCCAAAACATCAGCGGCCTTCCGGCAAGCTTTTCTGGCTGAAGACTCAGATCCCGCTCCCTAAGAATTCTCAGAAGTTCTGCTAGTTCTTCATTTGTGAGAGGAACCTTAATTTTATTTTTCTTCAGTTCATCGAGCTGAAGCTGAGCAAACTTTTCATAGTATGGCATACCCATAAGGCTAACTGCAGTCTTGACCCATTCATATTGTGTCAGGGAGCCCAAAGTGACTATTCCCCCCATGGAGGTGCCCGCAAGTCCTATTCTTCCCTGATCAATCAGGTTCCAATCCTCATAGACATTCCTGATTATGTTTAATTCCGCAATGGTATTCAGAACAATATCCCAAAGCTTGAAGTTTAAATCGGTGCCTGATAAGCCCTCGGATCTTTCCCCATGATATAGGGTGTCCGGCAGTACTACCCTAAACCCTTTTTCTGCAAGGAGATAGGCATAATGCAGATTAAGTTCTTTGGCACTAGTAAAACCATGAACAAAAATAATAAAAGGCAGGGGTTCACCTTTTATTTCCTGCCTGGCAAGTTCAAGAACAGGAATTTCCCTGATAAGCTTATGTTCAATTAAGACCACAATTTTTCCTCCTAAACCTGTTGTACTAAGATGAATTTTTTTACAAAATTATAATAATATTGATAACATATATGTATAAATTGATTTTGTAAAAGCTTAAGCTCTTGTCTTATGTAATTCTTTCGATATTTTCAGTTTAACATGTGGACTTTTCTTTTCCAAAACCTTTACACTTAGAACAAAAGCGGGGCATACTTCACTATAAGCCATGCGCTCGAGTCTGCTGGCTGCAATTACATTATTATAAAAGTGCTGAGCGCTTAGAAGGAGATCTTATGGCAGAAAAACATTTAATTGCATTGGACCTTGATGGCACTTTATTAAAAGATGACAAAACCATCTCGGCTAAAACTAAAATGATTATTCAAAAGGCACGTGAACAAGGGCATGAAGTTATGATTGCCACTGGAAGGCCATTTCGCTCGAGTGAAATTTACTATCGTGAAATGGATCTGACTACTCCGATTGTCAATTTCAATGGTGCATACATACATCATCCTAAAGACCATAATTGGGGTGTTTACCACACACCACTGCAAATGAACGTGGCTAAGGAAATTGTCGAAGCCGTTAATAGCTATACGATTCATAATATCGTTGCAGAAGTTATTGATGATGTTTATTTGCACTACCATGATGAGAAGCTTCTCGATATCTTTGGTTTCGGCGATCCAAATATTACCACCGGGGATTTGCGCAGTTACTTAAAAGATAATCCGACAAGCATGCTGATCCATACTGATGAGGAACATGTAAAATCCATCAGAAACCATCTTTCCGAAGTCCATGCCGAAGTAATTGACCACCGCAGATGGGCAGCTCCCTGGCATGTCATTGAAATCGTGAAAACTGGACTGAATAAAGCTGTGGGGCTCAAAAAAGCAGCTGATTACTTCCAAATACCGCCCGAGCGGATCATTGCTTTTGGCGATGAGGACAATGATCTTGAAATGCTTGAATTTGCAGGCTACGGGATTGCCATGGGCAATGCGATTGACCAGGTGAAGAATATTGCCAAAGAAGTCACATTAACCAATGAGGAAGATGGCATTGGCATTTATCTAAATGAATTACTAAACCTAAAAGCTTTATAAAAAGTTCATTAATAGGAATTAAATAGAAACAGTTAAATCCCCTTTTTAAATCCTTCCTCTAGAGCATACTAAAGATGAAGCAGCCCAATTGCAGCTTCAAACTCTTGCTGGAGGGGATTCGAATGGGTAAACGTAATAAATCAAAACGCTTCGTTCAACAGGGTGCTGATACTGTTAGTAAGCATGATGAGCGTATCCCGTACCACATGACCTATGCTGAGGCGGAAGCCCAAAAATTAGCTAATGTGAAAGAATCATCCCTCGGAGGAATATAGCGATGGGTAACAGATTATTTCAGGAAGCCAGAAAGTATGTGGAATTAGCCAAAAATTCTGCAGACGAAGAAACTGTTTCCCGGGCGAAAAATGCTTTAAGTTCCGCGTTTGCCAACTCAACAGTTGCTGAACAGGCACAGCTCCGGGAGATGCAGCAGGAGCTTGAACAATATTCGCAGTATCGCTAAAAAGAGCTGGCGGCCTCAATGGCTGCCAGCTCTTTTTACCTCTTTTCCAGGATAACAGGAAAAGAATTTATTATATCCCCTTTTACATCTTTTTCATATAAATGCAAAAGCACTGTTCCGTTTTCAGGGATGTTCTCAGAAGGAATGCTTATTTCTATCCTATAGCTCTTCCAATCATTTGATGACGCCACTATGGGCTTTTCAGGCTGCAGCTCATTATGGCCATCTTCAACTGTATACCATAGCTTTCCGCTTTTTGGGCGAGCATTAAATAATATGGTATATTCCCCGTTCCCGCCTGTAACCTTTGCCTGGCTGAAGGAAGGATTTTGGCCCGGGATATAAACAGATGCTTGAGATTCAGGTTTTGTCTCCAACTTTTCCCCATTTAAGTTTGATGCCAGCAGCCGAGCTTTTACTAGGTACTCTCCCTCCTGAACTCTTTTCCCTTTATGCATGTAATCCCACTGCTCTTCCCATAACTTGTTATCATCCGGGTTAATGGTAATGTTTTGGATAGCCTGTAAAAATACTTTTCCTTCTGAGGAGGAATATACCTTATCGCCATTTTGAGTGAAAATCTCCACTTCATAAAAATGAGAGGATCCAAACTCAAAACTCAGCGGATAATTGGCCTTATTCCTCAGAAGCAAATCGATCTTTAGTGTTTCTTGTCCTGCTTGAGGCATTACATTAAAGTCATAAGGCATTTCCTTTACAGAAGCTTCAAAACTTTGCATAGGCATAGTAAAGATAATTACAGCAGCAGCCAAAAGCCGAAGCATCCTTCATCCCTCCATTCATTTAATCCCTGCGGAAGAAACCATATACACCAGTTGTTTGAACAATATTTGTAAAAGCATTCGGATCCACTTCTTTTATGATTCTTTCAAGGTCAAATAACTCATAACGTGTGATGACAATCATCATCATATCCTTATTTTCATTTGTAAAAGCTCCCTTTGCAGGGAAAGTTGTTATTCCCCTGACAAGATTGTCATGAATCGCTTTTTTCATTTCTTCAGATTTTTTTGTGATAATCAGAGCTGTAAGTTTTTCATGTCTGGTGTGGATGGCATCAATAACCCTTGTAGAAGCATAAAGTGTTACAAGGGTATATAGCGCTTTTTCCCAGCCATACAGAAAACCGGCTGTTATAATAATAATGGCATTCAGAGTGAAGAAATATGTACCGACTGGTTTGTCTTTCATTCGGGACAAAACCATCGCAATAATATCCATTCCTCCTGTGGAAGCCCCCCATTTAAGTGTGATCCCTACACCTACAGCTGCTATGACACCTCCAAAAACGGCATTTAGCAGGATATCTTTTGATACGTGGATTACAGGTATCACTTCAAGGAAGAAAGACATCAGGAAAACGCTTAAAAAACTATAAACCGTAAACGAACGGCCAACCTTATTCCAAGCCAATATGGTAACAGGAATATTTAGAATGAACAGCAATATACCTGTTGATCCGAAATCACCCAGAATGCTTGAAAGAAGCTGTGCCACTCCTGTAAAACCGCTTGCATATACATTTGCGGGTATGAGAAAAAAATTCATCGCGATTGCATTCAATATCGCGCCAATCAACACAATAAATACTTTCTTAGTTTCTAGCCAAACCATTTTTTACCCCCTGAATTTTTATAGTTTGTTTACCCTAATAAGGTGCATTTTCAACACAATTCATTGTTTTTTCTCCTTGAATTCTATAAACTTAATTCATATAGTTTGAAAGCAGGTGAAAGATAATGTCAGTAAAAATTCTAGCTGACAGTGCGTGTGACTTGCCGCTTAGCTTTTATAAACAACATGGCGTCACACTTTTTCCGTTACAGGTCCAACTGAATGATGGAGAATATGAAGATTTAGTCACCATAGAACCCAAGGATGTTTATAGAGCTATACGGGAAGGCCAAATGCCTAAAACTTCTCAAGTATCGCCTCTTCTTTTTGAGGAAACGTTCAATAAAATGGCAGAAAATAATGAAGACGGCATTTATATTTCTTTTTCCTCTGAACTTTCGGGTACATACCAGACCGCTGTCATGATCCTTGAGCAAGTAAAAGAGAACTACCCCGATTTCCAATTAACCATCATCGATTCCAAAGCTGCTTCATTGGGATACGGATTAATTGTGAAGGATGCTGCAGCTGCAGCACAATCAGGAGCATGCAAGGAAGACCTCCAGAAAGTAATCGAATTCCGCTGCCGGAACCTCGAGAGCTTATTTACGGTAAATGATCTTGAATACCTTGCAAAAGGCGGCCGTGTTTCGAAAGCCTCGGCATTTTTGGGCGGACTTTTGAATATTAAACCTCTTTTAACAGTTGAAGATGGCAAACTTGTGCCGATTGAGAAATTGCGCGGCAAGAAGAAGCTGCTTCGCCGCATTATAGAGCTTATGAAAGAAAATGGGACTTCCTTTGAGATGCAGACTGTCGGCATCAGCCATGCTGATGATGAAGACACAGCTCTTGAAATGAAAAATCTGATACTTGACGAGCTTAATGCCAAAGAAGTCTATATAACATCCATTGGTTCAGCAATTGGGGCCCATACCGGCCCAGGGTCTATAGCGATATTCTACTTTAAGCAAATTTAAACCATAAGTGCAGGATACATACTCCATTTCATTCTGACAGACAATATGACTGTACTTCAGTTATATTCCTGAAGGCAAAATCTATCAGTATGAAAGGAGTATTCTTATTATGCCGCATACTTCCGATAATGATAAGAAAGCGAAAGACAATAATGCGCTTCTCCACGAAAAAAATATGATGCGTGAGAAAAATCGCAAAGCCGGGAAAAACCAATATTCAAAAAAGACAGATCACCTATAATAATAAAACGGGCAAGCATTGGCTTGTCCGTTTTATTATTTTTTGCAGTTGATTAGTCTTTCTTAATGTAGGTCCAGCCATCTTCCTGATAAATCCTGCCTTCCTTCATAAGCCGGCCCAAAGCTCTTTTAAAGGAAGCTTTGCTTAACTGAAAACGTTCCTGGATATCTTCCGGGGCGCTTTTATCGCCATATGGCATCGCACCGCTTCGGCTTTCAAGATAAGCAATGATTTTTTCGGAATCATTATCAAGTGCTTCATGCTTTCTTGGTATAAGAGAAACATTCACTGTCCCATCTTCCTTTACATCAACAATGCGGCCTTCCACTTTCTCTCCAAGACGTGGCTCTCTTTTTCGCTGGGATTCATGGATAAAACCTTTAAAACCCTCATCTGTAAAAATCCAGCTTCCAACCTTTGCGGTTCTATAAATATGTCCGTGAATATTTTTATTAAAGTCACTTTTGGTTGCTTTATTTGAAATATCAGTAATGACAGGATCAGTAGCCATTTTCACATAAATCCGGTTATTCTTATTTACCCGGAGTGTAATGTATAATCTATCTCCTTCAATCGGCCACACAGCTTCGTGGACAGGAAGATCTTCCTCCCCAAGGAGCATGTCCTTCTGAATGCCAATATTGATAAATACACCGATGCCGGGTTTTACATCGCTTACATGCGCCCAGCCATATGTACCAGCCTGAATCTCTGGAATGACAGTTGTTGCTGCGATTCTTCCCTGTGAGTCCATATAAAGGAAAGCCTCAACCTCCTGCCCTACTTCGAACTTTTCATCCGTCTCATTCTGATGAAGAAGAACATCCTCCTCTCCATCCGTTAAAAAATAGCCATATGCCGCTTCCCTTGAAACGATCAGCTTAACAGCACGGCCCAAATTCTCTTCTATAGCCATCTCTTTTCCTCCTTCTCTGCAATAAACAGCAAATATTCATTATATTAAATCTTTCCCCAAAAAGATCACATAACTCCTAAAGTTGTTTGAACTGCTATATTTTACTATAATAAGGACTAGAAGTGAAACTTAAATTGTTATCCCTAAGGAGGCTGTCATGTCTAAAGAAAGCTCATTTGATATTGTATCCAAAGTCGACTTTTCTGAAGTAACCAATGCCATTAATATTGCCATGAAGGAAATTTCCACCCGCTATGACTTTAAAGGCAGCAAAAGTGATATAAAGCTGGATAAAGAAGAGCTTGTGCTTCTATCTGATGATGAATTTAAGCTTGACCAGCTTAAGGATGTTTTATTAGGCAAGTTAATCAAACGGGGCATTCCTGTAAAAAATCTTGATTACAGCAAGATTGAGGGAGCATCAGGCGGAACGGTCCGCCAAAGAGCAAAGCTTGTCCAGGGCATTGATAAAGAAAATGCCAAGAAGATTAATACTCTGATTAAAAACAGCGGATTGAAAGTGAAGAGCCAGGTTCAGGATGATCAGGTACGTGTGACCGGCAAAAACCGCGATGATCTGCAGAAGATCATTGCTGCTGTTAAAGAAGCAGATTTGACAGTTGATGTTCAATTCGTTAACTATCGCTAAAAAAGCAAACGGAAAACTCCGTTTGCTTTTTTGTTTGTGCTGCTATTTAACAAATCTATACATCAATAATTCATCTGCATAGGTCCCATCTTTTCTTTTTATATGTTTAATTTTACGGCCTTCCTCCCGAAATCCAAATCGTTTGTACATATGAATGGCCCTCTCATTATAGGCAAACACCTCAAGACAAATTTTTTCCAGACCGGGTTCTCCTTTAGCCCATTGCAGGAATTGTTTCATCATTTTGCTCCCCAGTCCCTGATTGCAATGCTCCTCCTGTATCGAGATTCCGAAATACCCCAAATGGTTAACCTTTTTGCTTTTTGAGCGTCTTAAGTTCAGCATCCCAACCACTTCCTGGTTAATTTCTGCTATTAAGATCAGATCTCCTGATTGAAGACTCCTTTCAATCCAGATCTCCTCTTCCTTTAGAGTCATCGTAAATTCTTCCGGCTCGGTCAATAAAAAATCACTTTCTCCAAAAGCTTGCCTGCAGTGCTTTAAGATTGCTGCGGCGTCCTTTTTCTCAGCAAAGCGAATTTGCAATTTTCTTCCCCCGCTCTTTTTATATCCATTATAAAAATTAATTCAAATAATTTCCATGGTTTTTCACCATAATAAAGTGGGAATGAAAAAGAGTATTAATGATTTGGAGGGATTTTTAAATGTCTGATTCTCATAACAATCCAACAGAATTTCCGCCCCAGCATCAGGATCATCAGCCCGGCACAGAGCCGCCAATGCAGCCTGAGCCGCAATCTGTCGATCCAAACTATAAGGGGTCTGATAAATTAAAAGGAAAAGTTGTTTTAATCACAGGCGGAGACAGCGGCATTGGGAAATCAGCGGCCACTTATTTCGCCAAAGAAGGAGCCAGCGTAGCAATTGTTTACTTAGACGAACATGAAGATGCGGAAAAAACAAAAGAGGCCATCCAGGCTGAAGGACAGGAATGCTTGTTGATTTCAGGAGATATAGGCAGTGAAACATTCTGTAAGGATATTGTCAGGAAAACCCTTGATAAGTTCGGTCAAATCGATGTACTGGTGAATAATGCAGCCGAGCAGCACCCTCAAAAAAGCCTGCTTGATATTACTGCTGAACAACTTGAAAAAACTTTCCGAACAAACATCTTTTCATTTTTCCATCTGACTAAGGCAGTATTGCCACACCTAAAAAAAGGAAGCTCCATCATCAATACTGCATCCATAACTGCTTATGAAGGAAACGAACAGCTTATCGACTACTCTTCTACAAAAGGCGCAATAGTCTCCTTCACACGCTCATTGGCCAAATCGCTGGCTGGACAGGGAATTCGCGTAAATGGAGTGGCTCCGGGACCTATTTGGACACCGCTTATTCCATCTACATTCACAGCAGATAAGGTATCAAAATTCGGTTCAAATACCCCAATAGGCAGAGCAGGACAGCCTTATGAACTGGCACCTGCCTATGTATATCTTGCCAGTGATGATTCATCTTATGTTAGCGGCCAGATGATCCATATCAATGGCGGAACAATTGTAAATGGATAAACAAATTGAAAGGGAAGCCTGCTGCAGGCTTCCCTTTTTATGATACAATCCCCGGCTCTTCAGGCATAGGACTGCTGCATGAAGAACGTTTTACAAGTTTGTGTGGAATGATAATCCGCTTTACTGGCTCACGCGGGTTTTCAATTCTGTAAATGAGGCTTCTGGCAGATTCAAATCCCAGATCGAATATATTGATATCGACTGAAGTCAGCGGCGGCCTGGACATTTCAGCTAACAACACATTATTAAAGCTGATGATAGACATATCTTCAGGAACTCTTATTCCCAATTCATCTAATGTATTCAGGACACCCAATGCCATCAAGTCATCCGCAACCACAAGTGCAGTTGGAGGTTTTTCAAGGGATATGAGGCCCCTGACAGCCTCCTGCCCCCCTTCTTTAAGAAATTCCTCATGAACAATATATTCATTGACCAGTTCAATTGAAGCATCCCTTAATGCCTTTTCATAGCCAAGCAGCCGTTCTACTGTAACGGTTAGATTCAAATTTCCTCCGACAAATGCAATTTGCTTATGCCCGAGCTTAATCAAATATTCCGTTACTTCTTTGGCTGCGCGGAAATTGTTATTATCTACGTAAGTAATTTCCTCTTCATCGGAAAAAGGCTTGCCTATAACCACAAACGGGAAATCTCTTTCCTTTAGAAAGGCAAGAACTTTGTCCTCCACTTTTGAATAAAGCAAAATTACTCCATCCACCCGGCCGCCCTGTACCATCTGGATTACACCTTCAAAGATTTCATCATCCGTTTTTCCAGTTGTCATATGAAGGGCATAATGCCTTTCATGGGCTCCCTCACTCAGACCTCTAAGGACAGTTGGAAAGAATGGGTTCTGAAATACAACATCTGTGGAGCTTGGCATTATCAGTCCAATTGCGCGGGTTGACTGGCTTGCAAGACTGCGGGCAATAAAATTCGGATGGTAGCCTAATTGTTTCATCGCCTCTCTGACTTTTTGCTTGGTTTTCTCGCTAATGCGAGGATTGTTGGCAATAACCCTTGAAACAGTAGAAGGCGCAACTTTTGCCATCTTTGCTACATCTTTAATTGTGACTGCCAATAGAATCACCCTCTCCTTGAGGTCTATGTTATTAATATTATAATCATGCAGGTTTGATTTCTTTCCATTTCTCAAACAGTAAACAAGACTGGGAAGAAGGGGAGGCAATTAAAATTATTCGGATTTCTTCTTTTTTGACCGCTTCCATAAAAGATATAGAAAAATCATAAAAGCTGAATAAACTGCTGCAAGGGCTCCAATCAGGGGAATATTCAATCCTGATTTTTCTTTCAGAACGTATACTTCAGCTTCTTCCCGATCAATAATCAACTCATATTTATCGTCTTTGCTTCGGATAAGATCATCAGAAATCATACCGCGCAGCTCTCTTCCTTCTTCCAATTGAGAGGAATCAAGTACTGCTTTCTGTGTCTTTGTTGAATTATTGATCGCAATCACTGTCGTTTCATCTTCGAATGTCCGTTTATAAACAGCAAAACCGTCCTTTTCCTCCAGCAGTTCCATATCGCCTTTCGTTAAAGAAGGCAGCAATTGCCTAACTTCTCCAAGTTTTGCGATATAATCTATCAATTCTTTGTCTGTACGGAAATCCATTTGCCTGCGGTTATCAGGATCCTCACCGCCATCCATGGCTATTTCGCTTCCATAATAAACAATTGGAATCCCTGGTGAAGTATACATGTATGTTAATGCAAGCTTCCATCTTGGCCCCGGATGATGATTTTTTGATATAGCATCACGGGTAAATCTGACCGTATCATGATTATCCATAAAGCTTCCCATCAAATAGGGATTTTCATAAATTGCTTTATTTCGGTCCCAGTTAGTAAAAAGCCAGCTTAACGATTTATCAGGTTCTGCAAAAGCAGTTCTTAAATGGTCGTTAAGAGGATAATCCACAAAGCCGTCTATCCCTGTTTTTTCATATTGGGCTATATAATTGGGATCTTCCGACCATACCTCCCCAAGCAAGTAAAAGTCTTCTTTGACTGATTTAACATTTTTGGCGAATTCGCTCCAGAAAGATTTTGGAACATGCTTAACGGTATCAAGGCGATAACCGTCAATATCCGTTTCTTCAATCCACCACTTAGCTGCATCTATTAAATAATTTTTCACATCAGGGTTTTCCTGGTTTAAATCAGGGAGCCCATATATCCAGCCATTTTCAATTTCAGCCTGATTCGACCAGTTCGCGATATCCTTTTTTTCATGGAACCAATCTTTTTTTTCAGGGTCTTTAACCCACTCGTGATTGTAGCCTACATGGTTCACTACGAAGTCCAATATCACTTTCATATCTCTTTTGTGAGCTTCCTTGACTAACTCTTTGAACTCATCCATTGTCCCAAAGTGTTCTTCCGTATTATAAAAATCTTTTATCCAGTAACCGTGATAGCCATTCTCTTCATTATCAAAAACCGGAGTCAGCCAAATTGCTGTAAACCCCATCTCCTTAATATAATCAAGGCGTTCTGTAATGCCCTTGAAATCTCCGCCATGATAAGCCTTTGGGTCCTTAACATCAACTTTAAAGTCGTTTTTTGCATCTCCATTGTTAAATCGGTCTACCATTAAAAAATAAATTGATTCATCTTGCCATTTTCGCTCTTCTTTTTCAGCTGCTCCTGCCGGCAGGGCATAAAAAAGAAGAAACGGGATTAAGATGAAGGTTATGATTCCTTTTTTCATCGCCGCTCCTCCTTCATTTTTCAAGCCGCTGCGAAACTGCAATCAAGTTCGCAGCCTGCAGCGCCAAGTAAAGTTTCAGCCCTTTAAGATTAGCCTTTTGTTCCCCCTGCCGTCAAACCTGATACAAAGTATTTTTGGAACATAAGGAAAAGTGCAGCAATCGGAATTGCTATTAAGACCGAGCCGGCTGCAAACTTTGTAAACTCATTTCCGAATTGCTTAGCTACCATTTCATATAATCCTACTGCCATTGTGAACTTTTCATCTGTTCTTAATAGAATTCTTGCAAGGATGAAATCTCCAAAAGGCGCAATGAATGAAAATAGGGCAACTACTGCAATAATTGGTTTTGCAAGAGGCATAACAATTTGCCAGAATACACGCAGATGGCTTGCACCATCCATTTTCGCAGATTCATCAAGCTCTTTCGGAATCGTGTCGAGATAACCTTTCATCAGCCATGTATTCATTGGGATCTGACCACCGACATATACCAGGATCAATCCAAGATGTGTATCAATTAAACCAGTTCTTGTCGCTAATACAAAAATGGCGATCAGTGCTGCAAAGTTAGGTATCATTTGCAGGATCAGGAAGGTTAATAAACCATTTTTCCTTCCGATGAAGCGGTAGCGTGAAAACGAATAGGCAGTCAAGGATACTGTAATAACCGTAAGTATCATTGTCAGCGTACTTATTTTCAATGAATTCCAGTACCATTTAACATAATTGGACTTCTCTAAATCGAATAGATATTTGTAATGTGCCAAGGTTGGATTTTCAGGAAACATAGATGATCCTGACAAACTCTGGCCCGGATTTAATGATGAGCCTACTACCCATAAAAGCGGATAAATGACAATAAAGCTCATTAAGGCAATGATTAAATATGAAAGAGTCAGCCGGATCATTTTATTTTTCTTTATGCTCATATCTACATCAAATCCTCTTCTTGGAAAGATTTTGTTCTTCTAAACTGCCATAATGCTACAGTGATGACGATAAGCGAAAGAATCATAGTAACTGCAGCTGCTTTACCATATTGGGCAGAAGTCATAGTCAGTTTATAAATCCAGGATATAAGAATATCCGAACCGCCGGCATTTTGGCCCGGTATAGCCGGTCCGCCGCCATTAAACAAGAAGATAACATTAAAGTTATTGAAGTTGAAGGTATATTGAGTAATGATAATCGGCGCCGTTGCAAATAAAACCAACGGCAGAGTAATCTTTGTGAATTTCTGCAGAATCGTTGCACCGTCAACTGTTGCAGCTTCATAAAGCTCATCCGGAATAGACTGCAGCACACCGGTCGTCATGGCAAAAATGAACGGGAATCCAAGCCAGGACTGGATGAAAATTAAAGCTAAACGTGTCCAATTTTCCTCAGTCATCCATGGAACGGCACCGATGCCAAGTGCATCCAGAATCGTTTTATTAACCACACCGAAAGTCTCATTGAACATGCCGGAGAAAATCAGTATTGATATAAATGACGGCACGGCCCAGGGAAGAATGAAGATTGTCCGGATTAATGCTTTCCCTTTAAGATCCTTTTGGTTTACGAGAATTGCCAGGAAAATGCCCAAGGCTACCTGCAAGGTGGTAGCAACGAAAGTCCAGACTATTGTCCAGCCCAGTACACCAAAGAATGTTTTTCTCCATAAATCCAGCTTGAAAATATCGATAAAGTTCTGAATACCTACCCAATCTACCAGCTTTGCAGGCGGAGAATGATATAGATCATAGTTAGTAAATGCTAGAAGAACAACGAATAAGATGGGAAAAATTACAACGAACACTAAAAGAAAAAAACCAGGTGAGATCATTAAGTATGGGAAACCATTATCAAGAAGATTGTGGTACTGCTCTCTGACACTGTTTAATGCCAATCCCAAATCACGTTTTTTCCCGTTATTATGAGCATCATAAATATTGAAGGCATAAATAATCAGCCCCAATGCTGTAATGATCAGTGCAATAATTCCGTCGATCATAAGAAAGATCGAATGGTCCAGAACTGGAATTTCACCTAATGTGAAAAGTCCCCAAAATCCCCAATTCAGTGTGTCAAAGAATGACGCAAAGAACGAAATGGTAAGAATTAAAAATATGGCACCTTTCAGGAACTGTTTATTATAAAACTGTCCAAATCCAGGCAGGATGGATAATAGAGCAGCGTTTCTTCCATGGTTGGATGTCATTTTTTTTGCGTCCATATGGCTATTGCCTCCCCTTTCTTATAGGAGAAAGTATTTTTCTATTATTATATTTCATTTATAAGAATATTACCGATTGGTTTTTTGTGCAAACGGTTGCTCATAAAAGGAACATGAAAGCGGCTTTCTGCCGCTCCTGCTTAAAGCTTCGAAAGTATTCATTTGAAGCAGTCTGCTCAGGCACTTGCTTTTTTTATCATTACATAAAAGTATGGGCAATACCTCCTCGGAGGTACCGCCCTTTTGTCTGTCAAGCTTTACTTGGCAGGGTGATTTGTTTCAATATTTGTTTTGATAGTATTAACTGCATCATCAAGCGCTGCTTTTGGCTCCGCTTTACCTGTTGCAATTGTTTGAAGTGCAGAGGCCATTGGTCCCCAAACTTCAGCCATTTCAGGAATATTTGGCATTGGAACCGCGTATTGAGATTGCTCAGCAACAGCTTCTGCAGCTTCATTGTCTGCGATTACCGGATCTTCAATAAGAGACTTTACAGGAGGGATTTCCTGAGTTGTCTCAAAACGGATTTTTGCGTTTTCTTCATTTGTAATATGTTCAACTAACTTGGTTGCCCAGTAAGGATTTTTAGTGAATGCAGTTACATTCCATCCCTTAACCCCCATGAATGTTTTAACATGCTCACCGTTTGGAAGCTTAGGCATTACAGAAACACCAACATCGATCCCTGCATCCTTCATTCCTTGAAGTGCCCATGGACCATTCATTACAGAAGCAGCTTTTCCTTCATTGAATAGGCCATCCATTGCAGCTCCTCCGCTTTCCCCGATAATTCCTTTAGGGAATAAGCCATCGCTGTACCATTTTTGAATAAATTCAGCACCTTCAACAGCGCCCTCGTTATTCAAACCAACATCTTCACGGTCTAATGCTCCGTCATTTTCATTGAAAACATATCCTCCCATGCCAGCGATAGGGCCGTGAGCGAAATAGAAGTTATCGAATAAAGCCAGGAATCCATACTGGCCGCCAGTTGTTAATTCTTTAGCTTGAGTATAAAGCTCATCCATTGTTTCAGGAGCTTTTTCCATTAATGCTTTATTATAGATGAAAACTGGTGTTTCAGTTGCTTTTGGAAGACCATATAGTTTTCCGTCATACATTTGAGCACTGATGGATGATTCTGTGAAAGTATCAAGAACACTGTCATCAACTTTGATTTCCTGAAGAAGACCTTCTGTTACAACCTGGCCAATTTGGTCATGAGGAAGTGTAACAACGTCAGGTGCATTTCCTGCAGGTCCATCAAGTCTTAATTGGTCACGGATTTTATCAGCCATGCCTAATTCTTTGAATTCAACTTTAATTCCATATTCTTTTTCAAAAGACTCAATGGCAGGCTTTAATGCTACGCCTTTATCTGTGTCTTCCCAAACTACTAATTTTTCTGGTTTCGGCTCTTCAGCCTGGTTTTCACCTGTGCCGTTATCTTTATCTGTTTTTTCCGGCTGTGCCTCACGCTGAGGACCGCAAGCTGCCAGCATTCCTATAACCAATACCAGCATCATAAAGAAAGATAGTGACTTTTTCATGAAATTGCCCCCTTAAATAGATCTGTTGCTTAATGTAAACAGTACAACCGTTTGCACAAATTTGTAAACGCTTTAGTCTGTTTCTAAAACAGCGTTCACTTAACCTATAATTCAATGAAACCGCTTAATGAAAACGATTGCACAATTTCTATTTTTTATTATACAAGGTTTTTGGGCTTTTACAACTACTTTTTTCTAAATTATTTTTGTTTGAAAATAATATATTTGTAAACACTCGAATTTACACTATACATTTTCGCTTCATTACTGTGGTATAATGCAAGCGATTGCATTATGAAAGGGGAATTTTTAATGGAAAAGGCAGCCATCATACACTACCCTGCTGATCATTTTGTTTATCCTATCAGCAGGGAAACCTTACATATTAGACTGCAAACAAAGAAAGATGATATTTCTAAAGTTACTTTACTGCACGGTGACCAGTACTTATGGGCAGATGGTAAATGGCAGTATGAAAAAACAGATATGCAGAAATCAGGTTCTGATGGGATTTATGATTATTGGCATGCCTATATTAACCCGCCATTTAGAAGATCCCGGTACGGATTTTACTTAAAGTCCGGGGAAGAAGAATTGATTTTGACTGAAAAAGGCTTTTACGAGGAAGCTCCAGCTGATTCAGGTTATTATTTCAACTTTCCTTACCTGCACCCTGAAGAAGTATTTCAAGCCCCATCCTGGGTAAAGGATACGGTCTGGTATCAGATTTTTCCGGAAAGATTTGCTAACGGAAATCCAGACAATGACCCTGAAGGTGTTCTTCCTTGGGGAAGTGAGGAGCCTTCTGCGAATAACTTTTTTGGCGGAGATTTTGAAGGTGTTATTGAACATCTGGACTATCTTGTGGAACTCGGCATTACAGGCATCTATTTCACACCTGTTTTCAAGGCATTTTCCAACCATAAGTATGATACAATAGACTATCTGGAAATTGATCCCCAGTTTGGTGCGAAAGATACTTTAAAGAGACTTGTAAAAGAATGCCATGATCGGGATATTAAAGTGATGCTGGATGCTGTTTTCAACCATAGTGGATACTATTTCCCCCCATTTCAGGATGTGCTTGATAAGGAAGAAACATCACCTTATAAGGACTGGTTCCACCCACACAGTTTCCCTCTGAGAGGCGGGGAGCGCCCTAATTATGAGACCTTCGCTTTTGTAGAACAAATGCCAAAACTGAATACAAAAAATCCAGATGTGAAAAAATATTTGCTAAAAGTAGCCAGATACTGGATTGAAGAGTTTGATATAGACGGCTGGCGGCTGGATGTGGCAAACGAAGTTGACCATCAGTTCTGGCGTGAGTTCAGGCAGACTGTAAAAAGCATCAAACCAGACCTCTATATATTAGGTGAAATCTGGCACAACTCTATGCCATGGCTGCGCGGAGACCAATTTGATGCTGTCATGAATTATCCTTTTACCACCAACCTGCTAAATTTAATTGCGAAGAAATCTATAACCGGCAGTGAGTTCGCCAATAATATGACCGCTGAAATTAACAGCTATCCTGCCACTGTCTATGAATCTGCATTCAATCTGGTTGGAAGCCATGATACACCGAGGATCTTAACGGAATGTGAAGAAAATAAAGACAGGGTAAAGCTAATTTACACACTTTTATTCACCTTTATGGGTTCACCATGCCTATATTATGGAGATGAAATTGGACTAAGTGGTGCAATGGATCCCGGATGCAGAAAATGCATGGAATGGGATGAGGCAAAACAGGACCGTGAATTGTTTTCTCATATTCAGAAGCTCATCAAGGTTCGGAAGGAAGAAAAGCTGCTCGCAAATGAAGGCCATTTTGAATTTATTGAAACGGAATCTAATATAGTTGCCTACCGAAAATATGATAATGAAAAAACGATCATTGTACTCGGTAACCCCTCGGATGAAAGGGCGGAATTTGTATTGCCTTATCCCCTTAAGGGTGTTAAGGTAACGAATATGCTTACAGACATAGAATTTGCAGCTGAAGCGGAAAACCTTAAAGTTCAGCTTGATGGCTGGGGGTTTGAAATCCTGTATTTCCCTGCTAACCTTCACTAAATAGGATACCTGATTGAAATAAGGAAAAGTCTTTAAGGGCAAGACTAACGGGTTCGGTTGACAGGGAGAAAACGTCAAAAAGTAAAACAAATAGTAAACAAAAAGAGGCTGGGACAGAACTAAATTGTCCGTTGTTAAAGCCGAATGATTTCTATTTTAAAAAGTAATAAAAATAAAAAAAACGAACTATTACGAAACTCTAAATCAGAATTTCGAATAATAGTTC
>NZ_JAMBOJ010000034.1 GCF_023715565.1 Cytobacillus firmus
GATCGAGGAATATAACCAGCATCGTTATCAATGGGGCTTAAATAAAATGACCCCGGTGCAATACCGGGGTCATTTACTAGCCGCATAGGCGCTTTTTAAACTGTCCGTAAATCGGGGCACAGTTCATAGGAGCCTGAGGGCTCTTTTTTTTATATTTTTTTGGAGCTGGTGGCATTTAGTTTCGGCGGGCTGCGGCGAAACGCGGGTTCCCGTGGGATTGTAGAATAACGACGGAAATGACGGAGTCCTAAGAAAAATGGTAATTACTCCTGAATATACTTCGCCCTCATCCTGTAAACGATTGCAACCTTTACCTTTAAATACGCTTCAGATAGGAGTATAATGGAAGACGATTAATAATTATAATTTTCATAAAAGATATAGCGATATAGGGAGCAAAGGGAAGGGGACTTAAGCAATGAATATCGACAAATTTCAGGAAAGCATGTATCAGCTGATTGTTGAAACATCCACGAATCTTCCGCGTGACGTGCGCCGTGCGATCAAATCAGCGAAAGAAAGAGAAAATGCCGGAACGAGAGCGGCGATGAGCCTGGATACGATTACAAATAATATTAAAATGGCTGATGATAATGTATCGCCAATCTGTCAGGATACCGGCTTGCCGACATTCAAAATTAAGACGCCTGTAGGTGCGAACCAGCTGGTCATGAAAGAAGCGATCAAAAATGCAATTGCCCAGGCAACCAAGGACGGAAAGCTTCGCCCGAACTCTGTTGATTCCTTAACTGGCGCCAACAGCGGGGATAATCTTGGCTTTGGCACCCCGGTTATTAAATTCGAGCAATGGGAAAAAGACTATATTGACGCACGTCTGATTCTAAAAGGCGGCGGCTGTGAAAATAAAAACATCCAATATAGCCTTCCATGTGAACTAGACGGTCTTGGCCGCGCTGGACGCGACCTGGATGGAATCCGCAAGTGCATCATGCACTCTGTTTACCAGGCCCAGGGACAAGGCTGCAGCGCCGGTTTCATCGGTGTGGGAATCGGAGGAGACCGCTCTTCAGGCTATGACCTGGCAAAAGAGCAGCTGTTCCGTTCTGTAGATGATGTGAACCCGAATGAAGATCTTCGCAAGCTTGAAGACTATGTGATGGAAAATGCCAATGAGCTTGGCATCGGAACAATGGGCTTCGGCGGGGAAACAACGCTTCTAGGCTGTAAAGTCGGTGTGATGAACCGCATTCCGGCAAGCTTTTTCGTATCTGTTGCCTATAATTGCTGGGCGTTCCGCCGTCTTGGCGTGTCAATCAGTATGGGTACAGGAGAAATTAATGAATGGATGTACCAGGAAGGCGAGCACATTGACTTTGGTGCAACTGAAGCTGAGCTTGAGACAGCGGCAGCAGCAGAAACAGCTGAGCAAACAAACATCATCACACTGCAGGCTCCTATCACGGAAGAACAGATTCGCGGTCTTAAGGTCGGTGATGTCGTTCAAATCAACGGCATGATGTACACAGGACGCGACGCCATCCACCACCACTTGATAGATCATGATGCTCCAGTTGACCTTAATGGACAGGTTATTTATCACTGCGGTCCGGTTATGATGAAGGATGAAGACGGCCAGTGGCATGTAAAAGCAGCCGGTCCGACTACAAGTATCCGTGAGGAGCCATATCAGGGCGATATCATGAAAAAGTTTGGAATCCGTGCCGTTATTGGAAAAGGCGGTATGGGGCCGAAAACATTAGCAGCACTTCAGGAACATGGCGGCGTTTACTTAAATGCGATTGGTGGAGCTGCACAATATTACGCAGACTGCATCAAGTCTGTTGAAGGTGTGGACCTGATGGAATTCGGCATTCCTGAAGCCATGTGGCACCTTAAGGTTGAAGGCTTTACCGCAGTGGTAACAATGGATTCCCACGGCAACAGCCTTCATCGTGATGTCGATAAATCTTCACTTGAGAAATTGGCTCAATTCAAAGAGCGTGTATTTTAATATTGGAACGAGAGAGACTGCATCTGGTCTCTCTTTTTTTGTGCATTTTTGCCAGCTGGCCCTGTGAATGTTTTCTTTTCGTTCACAAACACTAAGAAAAAATATTGGAGGAGCTCAGATGAAAAAATTAAGTATCTTCCTGAGTGTATTTTTTCTGTTTTTTTCCGGAACAGCTTATGCAAACTACGGCAACTCGCCGGTTCATTGGGGATTTAAGAAGGCAAAAAATGAGGTGCCCGCGGAAGCAGGCAAGCCTCTCGATTCGTTGCTTGAACGGCATGGTTCTTATTATAAGGGCGATACAAGCAAAAAGGAGATCTATTTAACATTTGATAATGGATATGAAAACGGCTATACCGGGCAGGTCCTGGACGTTTTAAAAAAGGAAAAGGTCCCTGCAGCTTTTTTCGTAACTGGCCATTATTTAAAAAGTGCACCCGAACTAGTTAAGAGGATGGCGTCTGAAGGACATATTATAGGCAATCACTCCTGGCATCATCCTGATATGACCAGAGTGAGCGATGAGAAATTTATCAAAGAGCTCGAAATGGTTCGTGCAGAAACCGAAAAGCTGACGGGTGTTAAGCAAATGGCTTATCTGCGGCCGCCACGAGGTATATTCAGTGAGCGCACATTGGCTCTTGCTAAAAAGGAAGGCTACACGCATGTATTTTGGTCACTAGCTTTTGTAGACTGGCACACTGACCGGCAGAAGGGCTGGCAGTATTCTTATGACAATATTATGCGCCAGATCCACCCTGGCTGTATTCTGCTTCTGCACACAGTCTCAAAGGACAATGCCGATGCTCTTGAAAAAGCCATTCAGGATCTGAAAAAGCGGGGGTACACGTTTAAGAGCCTTGATGATTTGACATGGGAGCAGGCGATTGGGGAACGGATGCTGTACTGAAGCTTGGCAGAAATACAATGATAGCAGAAATAGACCCAGCTCTTAAGGGTCTATTTTTGCATAGGTAAACAATTGTAGCGAAAAAATGCTATAATCGGGGAAAATGATAAAGGACGGATTCTTCTTGGAGAAGATACAAGTAGAAGGACCTTATAATTTTGATCTCGTACTGGACAGGCTTTCGAACGATCCTCTTAATCAGGTTAATATAGAGGATAGGTCTGTGAAAGTGCCCATGATGCTTAAGCGTCAGCCGGTTGTAGCAGAAGTAAAGGGAGTCGGAACGACGGAGCAGCCGGAGTTTTTAATTTCCGGAACGGATGGCCCCCTTAAGGAAAAGGCAGCTGAGCGCCTATCGGAAATATTCCACTGGCATCTGCCGCTTGAGACCATTCATAAACATTTTCAAAACACAGAATTACAGCCGATATTTGAAGAGCATTATGGGACCCCTATTGTGCTCGACTTTGATCCATATGCCTGTATTCTGAAATGTATAATCCACCAGCAGCTGAACCTTGCGTTTGCACACACATTAACAGAACGATTTGTAAAAACCTTTGGATTTGAACAAGACGGTGTGTGGTTCTATCCGCTGCCCGAAGAAGTGGCAGAACTTAAGGTGGAAGACCTGAGGGAACTGCAGTTCAGCGGACGGAAGGCTGAATACGTTATTGGCATTGCAAAAGAAACGGCTGCGGGAAGAATAAACTTTGATGAGCTTAAAAACCTTTCAGATGAAGAAATTTATGATAAACTGATCAAATTGCGCGGTGTCGGTCCATGGACTGTTCAGAATTTCCTAATGTTCGGGCTTGGTCGTCCAAATCTTTTTCCTGCTGCAGACATCGGCATCCAGAATGCCTTGAAAAAATTATATAAATTAGAAGCGAAACCGACTCTTGAAGAAATGGAGACATTTTCAAAGAGCTGGAATCCTTATTTGAGCTATGCTTCGCTTTATTTGTGGAGAAGCATCGAATAATTTGGAGTGATGAAGGATCATGAAACAAGAACAAACAGCTAAATTAAAACTAAAGCAGACGTTCCCGCTGACAATCAAAAGGCTTGGTATTAATGGCGAAGGTGTCGGTTATTTTAAAAGGCAGGTTGTATTTGTTCCTGGGGCACTGCCCGGCGAGGAAATTGTAGCAGAAGCAACAAAGGTAAATCCAAAGTTTTCTGAGGCCAAAATCAAGAAAATCCGCAAAAAGTCGGAGTTCCGCGTTCAGCCTCCATGCCCGGTCTATCATGAGTGCGGCGGCTGCCAGCTGCAGCATCTCCGCTATGATCAGCAGCTGAAGGAAAAGCGGGATATCATAATTCAAGCTTTAGAACGGCACACAAAGCTGAATCCTGAGAAGCTGGACATAAAAGAAACCATTGGAATGGAAGATCCCTGGAGCTACAGAAATAAAAGCCAGTTCCAGGTTGGCTTAAAAGACGGGAAAGTTCTGGCCGGTTTATATGGCATGAATTCGCACCGCCTGATTAATATTGAGCATTGTGCAGTCCAGCATCCGCAGACAACAAAGGCGACAGAAACAGTGAAGCGGATACTCCAGGACCTGCGAATCCCTATTTATAATGAGAGAAACCGAAAAGGCATCGTAAGAACCATCGTTGCAAGGGTGGGGATAAAGACAGGGGAGTTGCAGATCGTCTTAATTACAGCTCAAAAAGAGCTTCCTAAAAAAGAGATTATTATCGAAAAAATAAAAAATGAGCTCCCTGAAGTAAAGTCCATCATTCAAAATGTGAACGGGGAAAAAACCTCCATAATTTTTGGACAGGAAACCACCAATCTGGATGGCAGCGACTTTATCCAGGAAACACTTGGAGACCTTCAGTTTGAACTATCGGCACGGACTTTCTTCCAGCTGAACCCTGAACAGACCGTCAAGCTTTATAATGAAGTCAAAAGGGCAGCGGCTTTAACAGGCAAGGAAAAAGTAGCGGACGCATACTGCGGCGTCGGAACGATCGGACTTTGGGTAGCAGATCAGGCAGCCGAAATCCGCGGCATGGATATCATCAGGGAATCCATCGAAGATGCAAAGAAAAACGCGGCCCGCCATGGAATCAAGCATGCCCAATACGTGGTCGGCAAAGCAGAAGAATGGCTTCCGAAATGGACAAAAGAAGGCTGGAAACCGGACGTCATCATCGTCGATCCGCCAAGAACAGGACTGGACCAGCAGCTGTTAAAGACGATTTTGAAGGTCCAGCCGAAAAAAGTGGTTTATGTTTCTTGTAATCCATCCACATTGGCGAAGGATATTTCGGTCTTGAGCTCCAAATATCATGTAAATGGCATTCAGCCTGTGGATATGTTTCCGCAGACGGCACATGTCGAAGCGGTCTGTCTGTTAGAAAAGAAGTAAAGATTAATTTTAATTAACTTCTGAAATGATTCGGATAAGTATTCCCACTCATATGATAGTAATATCCGGGTTCTCTTCATTAGGAACCCGGATTTTATACTATAACCCCTTTCATTGTTCAAATTGTGTTAACTATGATTGACTGCATAAGGAATGAGAGTTGACTTTAGATGAATAAAGATGTGTATTCTCCTGGATGAATCATTCAGGGGTTTTTTGGCCTTCGTGCCAGTTTTGAATTGAAATCTGTTTCCTGATTCGTATGTACTGCAAGCTAAATGTATCGCACAAGTTGAATGTTAATTAGCCTGTCTAGGTCTTTGTTGCCTGCAGTTTAGGAAAATGTAAACTAAACATTACATGATATGTTTAGAATGGTTGGTTGAAGTATGCTAAAAACATGATTTAATTAAAATAAAGGGTGTGAAAAATATGATAAATATGAACCTGAAAGATTTACGGAAAACACATAAATATACCCAAGAAGAGATTGCTGAAAAATTAGGGATATCCAGACAAGCAGTTGCAAAATGGGAAAATGGGGAAACGGTAACTGATATCAATAATTGTTTAGCGCTGGCACAATTGTATAAGGTGAGCTTGGATGATTTAGTTAATCATTCGAAGCAAAGGGATGGAATAGGGATTCAGCCTGAAGGAAAACACGTATTTGGGACCGTTAAGGTTGGAGAAAGAGGACAAATTGTCATTCCTAAGAAAGCCAGGGAGATATTTAATATTTCACCTGAAGACTCCTTGTTAGTTCTAGGTGATGAGGCTCAGGGAATTGCCCTCGTTAAGCACGATAAATTTATGCATTTTGCAGAAGCTGTGTTTAAAGCGAAAGAATGCAAGGAGTAGCCATCCTCTTTAAACAGGAAAGGATGCGATATGGTTGAAAAAAAGAAAGAAAATCATACTAAGTGGAATAGTCGTATTTGTTTTATTTATGGTTGGGGGTTATTTTTATAAAAATAGTACTTATATGGAGAAGCCGCTTAAAAAAATGTATCGGGCGGGTTTTATTGAAAAACAAGCAGAGCTAAAGGATGGTACAGTTTTAAATTATGGAGAAGGTCCAAGCAATGGAAAGACCCCACTTCTTTTGATTCATGGTCAAGGCATGTCATGGGAGGATTATGCGAAAGTGCTGCCAGAATTGTCTAAGCATTATCATGTGTTTGCAGTTGATTGCCATGGTCATGGAGAATCAGAAAGAAATCCTGAGAAATATATGGCTAAAGAAATGGCAGAAGATTTTACAGAATTTATTGAGGCTGTAATAGGAGAAAAAACAGTGGTTTCCGGCCATTCGTCAGGCGGCATGATTGCTGCGTGGATGGCAGCATACTCGCCAGACAAAGTGCTTGGTATAGTAATTGAAGATTCGCCTTTCTTTTCAACTGAACCAGGCAGAAGAGAAAATACCTATGTGTGGGTATACGGTTTTCAATTATATGAATACTTCAAGAACCAGGATGAAGAGAAGGACTACTTCAAGTATAGTTTAGAAAAAAGTTATTGGAAGAATATGTTTGGGGACCTTCTTTGGAACAAGTTTTCTAAAGACGCTGTAGCATATCATGAGAAACATCCTAATGAACCTGTACACATAAAGTATCTGCCGCCACAGATAAACAGAATTTTTGAATCTGCCACTTATCAGTATGACCGCCAATTTGGAGAAGCCTTTTATGATAATAGCTGGTTTCAGGACTATAACCAATCAGAAGTGTTATCAAAAATTGATAGTCCTGCTGTATTTATTAAAGCTGATACAAGCTATGATGGAGATTTATTAGTTGCTGCATTATCTGATGAAGATGCTGACAGGGCAGTTGGGTTATTGAAAAATGGAAAAAGAATTGATGTGGATTCTCCGGGTCACGATATACATTACGATAAGCCTGAAGAATTTATTGAGGTCATGGTTGATTTTTTACAAGATATTCGAAGCTGATATAAACAAGCGGTGACTCAATCTCAGTCCGCATAATGCAGGCCTGAGAATGGAGTCAACTTCAAAGCCTGTTCTAAAGTGGTTGGATGGCGATCAGAAATTTGCGCAGGAGGTTGTGGCAATAAAAAATGCTTATTTTATTGCGTTTGTATCATTTTAGAAGGGGGGGAGAATTCAGTGGATGCGAATAAAAAATGGCTCTCCATTCCTAAAGAGTTTAGAAGCAAACTGAGAAAAAATGTCCTTTGTACAAATTGTCATGATGTTATCACAATTGAGAGTTTTACGATTGAAGACCATCAATTTGGGATAGTTCTGAAGGGCAAATGTCAGCAGTGCGGACATGATGTCGCGAGAGTAGTTGAAGCTGAGTAAAGCTGTGGAAGTTTTCTCAAAAACAACATGAAACTTTTATAGAATATGTTTCAGACCTATACTGGAACAAATCTGAATGAGGAGCGGTATGCTGACAACCGTTCTTTTTTGCTTTATCAAAGGATTTTCCTGACCCGCCTAATGGAGGATTGACCTCATTAAAGCACTCGCGCCTGAGCATACCAGAGAGTACTTCAAAGAATACTTACAAAATGTATTATATAGTCTCTCTTTTTCAGTCAGCTTTAAAGGTTCCGTTCCTGGTGTTTTACTCGGTCAGATTAAATTTAATTTACCCTGTCCTTTTGCTGTTTACTATATATAAGGGTTTGCCCTCTCAGATTTTCAAGAGGTTATCGATTTGAAGACTGCCAAAATGGAAGGGAGATCCTCAATATTCACGCAACCTGAGACTTGAAACACTGTTTGGATCAAAATTTGAAGCGTACTTAAATCAAAAGACGCAAGCAAAACATTTTCAGGAAAATGATTTCGAACTGGATAATTAGTGATTAAAAATCTGGTGTGAACCATTCGAAGCAAAAAGGGAATAGTAAATGCAAGGCGGACAGGCGGCAAAGTGTCTCATCAGAAGGGACAAACTGCCACATCTCAGCCATTGTATGAAATTTTAAACTTCTGCAGGGTGTTTGATAAAAAGCCCTTAACCATGGTATAAGTGTAAAAGAAGCATAGGTATGCTGCTTTTTAAATTAGGGATATGGAGTTATTAAGATATCCCTTAATGAGAGGATTGGAATTAAACGATGAAAGAAAATTTTTGGCTAGAGTTACCACGGCCATTTTTTATACTGGCACCAATGGAAGAAGTGACAGATGTTGTTTTTCGCCATGTGGTGAGTGAAGCAGCCAGACCAGATGTGTTTTTTACTGAATTTACAAACTCAGATAGTTATTGTCACCCTGATGGGATAAAAAGTGTGCGCGGCCGTTTGACCTTTACAGAGGATGAACAGCCAATTGTCGCTCATATATGGGGGGATAAGCCTGAGTTCTTCCGTCAAATGAGTATTGGGATGGCGGAAATGGGCTTTAAGGGAATAGATATCAACATGGGCTGTCCCGTACCTAATGTGACCCAGAACGGGAAGGGAAGCGGTCTGATCCGCCGCCCTGAATTGGCAGCAGAACTAATACAGGCAGCCAAAGCAGGAGGCTTGCCGGTTAGTGTTAAGACAAGGCTTGGCTTCACGGAAATAGACGAATGGAAGACCTGGCTGAAGCATATTTTGGAGCAGGACATTGCGAATCTTTCCATCCATCTGCGTACACGGGACGAAATGAGCAAAGTGCCAGCTCATTGGGAGCTGATTCCGGAGATTAAGGAACTTCGCGACCAGGTGGCACCGGATACCCTTTTGACCATTAATGGAGATATTCCTGACCGTCAAAAAGGCTTGGAGCTTGCCGAGAAATACGGAATTGATGGAGTTATGATCGGAAGAGGCATATTCCATAATCCATTTGCCTTTGAAATAGAGAAGAAGGATCACACTAGTGAGGAATTGCTGGACCTCTTAAGGTTGCACATGGATCTCCATGATCAATATTCACATTTAGAGCTGCGGCCGTTCACAGCTCTTCATCGCTTCTTCAAAATCTATGTCAAAGGATTCCCAGGGGCAAGTGCACTAAGAAATCATTTGATGAACACCAGGTCAACAAATGAAGTGCGTGAATTGCTAGATGCCTTTGCTTCAAAGAATCTTGAACAAAATATATGATTACTATAGGAGGAGGATGGGCTTGTGCTCCATCCTTCTTTTTTAAGGCTGTTTTCGCGTTTGTTGATTTTTCATAACATAGTTTAATTTACTGAGTTGATTGGAGCGGAAGGCACTGAACCTCGAAAATGCAGACGCATTTCCTTCGTGCGGTGTTCATTCGAGGAAGCTTATTCATGTCCTGCGGGAGGAGAGGGAAGTGTGAGACCCCGCAGACGCGAAGCGCCGAGGAGGCTCACCGCCCGCCCCGCGGAAAGCGAGCAGCCTTTCGCTGCAATCAACGGACAGCATTGCTAAGGAAAACATAATTTATAGGAAAAGAATCAAAATATTAAACTTGAGGTATGAGGATGAAAGCTATTTTATTATGTACATTCATGGCATTTTCTTTTGCTATCATAACAGGCTGTCAATCAGCTGAAACAATGGTTCTCCTGGATGAAGAAATCAGAGAAATCAAAGTTTCAAAATCAGAAGGTTTAGGCGGAATTAATGAAGAAAGTTTTAGTTCTTTCAAGGATAGAAAATCAATCACTGTGTTTGAAAAAGCAATAAAAACTGCTGTAAAACAATCAGGCAATCCAGATATCAGTGCACCTCAGTATGATATAGCAGTAGAATACAAAGGAAATCTACCTTCTCACGGCATTCACTTATGGCTCGGTGAGAATAATGAAAATAGCACCTTCATGTATATTACCAATGGTGATATTTACCAGACTTCACCGCAAATGACAAAGAAACTAAGAAGCCTAATCCTCTCAGATTAATTCTCTCCAAGGCCACCTCGCAATATTTGGAACATTATTCCACATGGTTAATGATTAGAAAAAGGGGTATATAATCACTAAATCCATAGGAGGTGGCCAAAAATGGAAGTAGAAGTTTTGTGTAACGTGGAAAACTGTAAGTATTGGGCTGAAGGTGATAAATGTGTAGCTGACTCTATTTATGTGATTGGCCAGAATGGCCGTGAAGCGGATGAAATAGAGGAAACAGCCTGTAAAACGTTTGAGCAAGATGCATAAGCATGAGAAAGCCTGACCGCCCGAGGATGAAAATCCCGGCTGTCAGGTTTTTTTACATACAAAAAGATGCCCGCTATGTTTTACAAGAAAGGGTATAATAAAGGAAAATGACTATAAAACCATGAAGGTAAGGAAGGAGTACTGATGACAATTAGCAATGAAATCGGATGGAATTTTGATAATAGCTATGCGCGACTCCCGCAGACTTTCTTCTCAAAAATGAAGCCAAACCCTGTACAATCCCCTGAGCTGGTGATCATTAACGAACGCCTGGCGAAATCTCTGGGATTAAATATTGATGCCTTGACAAGTGAAGGCATCGCGGTCCTTTCAGGCTCTCAAGTTCCAGTAGAAGCTGAACCTCTTGCTCAAGCTTATGCAGGACATCAGTTTGGACATTTTAATATGCTTGGGGATGGACGGGCAATGCTGATTGGCGAGCAGATTACACCTGAAGATAAACGAGTTGACATTCAGCTGAAAGGCTCCGGCAGAACGCTTTTTTCGCGCGGTGGAGATGGACGGGCGGCCTTGGGCCCGATGCTCCGGGAGTACATTATCAGTGAAGCCATGCATGGACTTGGAATTCCCACGACCCGCAGTCTGGCGGTTGTAACAACAGGGGAAGCTATTATTCGGGAAACTATGCTTCCGGGTGCGATCCTGACAAGAGTGGCGGATAGCCATATACGGGTGGGGACTTTTCAATATGCGGCGAATTGGCGACCGGTTGAGGAGCTTAGAACCCTGGCAGATTACACGATTGAGCGCCATTATCCTGAACTGAAAGAAGCTGAAAATCCTTACCTTGCTCTCCTGCAGAAGGTGATCCAGAAGCAGGCTGAACTTATTGCGAAATGGCAGCATATTGGCTTCATCCATGGAGTCATGAACACCGACAACATGTCAATCAGCGGGGAAACGATTGATTATGGTCCGTGCGCCTTTATGGATAAGTATGACTTGGCAACTGTTTTCAGTTCCATTGACAGAGAAGGCCGTTATGCTTATGGAAATCAGCCGTATATTGGCGGCTGGAATCTGGCGAGATTTGCGGAAACTCTTTTGCCTCTGCTGCATGAAGATGAAAAAGAAGCTGTTAAAATAGCTCAGGGCGCCATTTCAGAATACAATAAAATGTATCAGGACCATTGGCTTTCCGGCATGAGGGAAAAGCTGGGGATCTTTAATGAAGAAGCAGAAGATGAAGCCCTTTTTACAGGACTTCTAAAGGTGATGCAGAGGTCTGAAGCCGATTATACAAATACATTCCGTTCCTTAACATTGGGAGACATTGAGAACACTGTGTTAGGTAATGATCAGGATTTTGCCGGCTGGCATGGTCAATGGCAGGAAAGGCTGACGAGGCAGAAGGAAACGAAAGAAGAGGCAAATCAGTTAATGAGGGCCAGCAATCCGGCCATCATCCCGAGAAACCACCGGGTGGAAGAAGCTCTGGATGCCGCTGTTAACAATGGAGATTACAGCGTGATGATAAAGCTTCTTGCAGCGCTCGAGAATCCTTATGCTTATAGGGAAGAGCAGGAAGAATACTGCAAACTGCCGGATTCATCCGGCATTCCCTACCGTACGTATTGCGGAACATAAAAAGGTAAAGCCTAGCCCAATTAATGGGTCAGGCTTTGTATTATTTAAGCAGGAATCGTGATTAAAAAAAGACTATCTTCCCATAATTAAAAAAGGCGGTATTTCTCATCCTGTAAGGACAGGATAAGTGACTGCTTATTGTTGACATCAGGAGATCACAGTGTTATTTTTAAAACAGAACATACATTCGATTTTGTGATAACTTGAACATACAACTTAAAGAAATCGCATCAAAAAGTATCTTAACACCTGCCAAGGGTGCGATAGACAATTTTACTCATTCAATGAATCCCTATGCGGGCTGCACTTTTGGCTGTAAATATTGCTATGTAAGGGAGCTCCCTGTCTCCATTTTCCGTGAAGAGGAATGGGGTGAGTGGATTGATATAAAATCAAATGCGGCCGAGCTTTTAGAGAAGGAATTGGCTAAAGCTAAAAGAAGGGGAAAAGTGGCTTTATTTATGTCCTCTTCCACTGATCCATACCAGCCGATTGAATATACCTCAAAACTGACCAGAAGTTTATTGGAAGTAATGGTTGAAAATCAGCCTGACTTTTTACATGTTCAAACCCGTTCGCCAATGGTGAAAAGAGATATTGATCTATTTCAGCGATTCGGAGATAGAATCAGAATTTCCATGACAATCGAGACAGACAAGGAGGAAGTCAGAAAGGCATTTACACCCGCGGCCCCTCCGATCCCGGCTAGAATGGCTGCACTAAAAGACATAAAAGATGCAGGAATTATTACTCAGGCAACATTGGCCCCTTTACTTCCATGCTCTCGGGAGTTTCCTGCAAAACTTAAATCAATTGCAAACCGTGTGACAATTGACGATTTTTGGATGGGAGATGGAAGCGGAGGAAGTAGGACCGAAAGAATGGGAATCCGCAAAATTTTTGATGAGCTTGGTTTGGAGAAATGGTATAATCCATCTGCATATAAAGTGGTTCTTAAAATGCTGGAGCAGGAATTTCAAGATGCGCCCATTCAATTAGGAGTATCCAAAGCGGGCTTCAGCCCTGATGGCAAATAGCTGATTATAATTTAGATGAGGTATTTATATGGATCTATTAAGTTCACCATATGTAAGAGGCATTAGGCTTAAAAGAGAAGATATACCATCCTTCAAGCAGTATCCCTTCAGTCTTCCAAGTCTGAAAAAACTGGATGAGATGGCTTTTCACCCAAAAGTTACCTTTCTGATCGGCGAGAATGGGATGGGGAAGTCAACTCTGCTGGAGGCAGTTGCGGTTGCATTAGGGTTCAATGCGGAAGGCGGATCATTCAATTTTAATTTTTCTACCTTTGATTCACATTCCTTACTGGGCGATTATTTAAAGGTAATAAAAGGCGTTGACAGGCCGTCTGATGGCTTCTTCTTAAGGGCAGAGAGCTTCTATAATGTAGCTTCCAATATTGAGGAAATGGACAGGGAAGGCGGCGGACCAAAAGTGATTGATTCCTTTGGCGGCCGTTCTTTACATGAACAGTCACATGGGGAAGCGTTTTTCTCCACCTTCCTTCATCGTTTTCGCGGCAGCGGAATCTATATACTGGATGAGCCGGAAGCGGCACTTTCACCATTGAGGCAAATGTCCATGCTGACAAGGATTCATGATTTGGTAGGCGAACATTCACAATTTATTATTGCTACCCATTCTCCGATTATTATGGCCTATCCGGATGCAGCCATATTTGAATTAACTGATGACGGCATATCGGAAAAGAAGCTCGAAGAAACGAATCATTACCGCATTATAAAGCAATTCTTCGATGACAAGAATCGGATGCTCCATCACTTGCTGAATGAATAAAAAAATGGAGGCCGCATGCCTCCATTTAGACTATGTATGTTATTCACTTTCGTGGCTGAACATCCAGTTAACGCCGAATTTATCTGTTAACTGGCCAAAGCTCTTGCTCCAGAATGTTTCCTGCAGCTCCATAGTTACATTACCGCCATCTGACAGATTCTTAAAATACTTTCTCAGGTTGTCCAGATCATCAATGACAACTGCTAGATTAATGTTATTTCCTACTGTAAATGGCATACCTGGAAATGTATCTGAAAACATAACAGCACTGTCGCAAATAGTAAGGCTTGAATGCATAACCAGATTTTTGGCCTCCTCCGGCAGAGGGTATTCAGGATTCTGCGGAGCATCACCAAAAGTGGTAATCTCCGGCATTTCCAGTTCGAAAGCTTTTACATAAAACTCAATTGCTTCACGAGTATTTCCATCAAAATTTAAATAGGCATTAACAGCCAACCCGTCCACTCCTTCCTTTAAATACAACTCCATTATAGACGGAATACTCAAATATTAATATAGTTCAATCACAACGTCTTTATAATTCCTGAAGTGCTTGTTCTATACTGGTGAATCCGCTTCTATCAGGATTATCGGGTTCATCTGATTCAATGGTCCACTCATTTCTTTCAGGTGATAGTCCTCCATTCCCATCTTTAAGGAATGGGCTATGCACATGATATGTTTTCCCTGCTTTTTTCACTGTGTATCCCATATAGCAGTGCTGGTCCTGGCCTTCTTCCTCGAAAATGCCGATATCGTCGATTCCATATTTGTCTATATAGGACTGAAATGGCTCCTGCAGTGAATTTACAACTTGCTCTCTTGGTAAAAAATCCATTTAAGCTAGCTCCCTTCCATATTAACTATCCTTAATATGGCTATTTTTGGAGGGATTAAACACGGAATTGTGAAAAGAGTACCCCGCATCAGCGAGGTACTCTGCTCCTTAGCCTCATTCTCAGGTTTCCTAGAAGCTTCATAAGCTCTTCATATTCTTCCAGTTCAATGCTGCATGTCTGAATGGCCTCACCAACACTATTGGTGATATCCTGTTTTTCGTTATATGCTTTTTCTTCTAGGAAAATAAACACCTTGCGTTCATCCGCATTGGAGCGTTCCTTTCGAAGCCACCCGTTAGCAATCATCCTTGAGATCATCGGGGTAAGTGTCCCGGTGCCAAGGTTCAGTCTTTCTCCGAGCTCTTTGGCTGTCATGCCATCCTTTTCCCAAAGGGCCAGAAGAACCAGATATTGCGGATAGGTTAAGCCGAATGGTTGAAGGGCACTTGTATAGAGTTTGGTAAATTCGCCTGCTGTTTCATAAACAGCAAAACAAAGCTGTTTATCCAGTGTAAAAAAATCCTTCACATCATCACCTATTCCGGCATTATAATAACTTTGTCAAATCATCCTCAATTTTTCCCGGCTCAGTTGTCGGCGCATAGCGTGCTACAACCTGGCCACCCTGGTCCACGAGGAATTTGGTGAAGTTCCACTTAATGTTTTTGGAGAGAATGCCCTTTTTCTGTTCTTTCAAGTAAGCAAACAAGGGATCAGCATTGTCGCCATTTACATCAATTTTGGCGAAAATCGGGAAAGACACACCATAATTGAGCTGACAAAACTCAGTGGTTTCTTCAATATTATCGAATTCCTGGTTATTAAACTGATCACAAGGGAATCCAAGAATTTCAAGGCCCTTGTCTTTATACTTTTCATAGAGCTCCTGCAGCCCTTTAAATTGAGGCGTCAACCCGCACTTGCTTGCTGTGTTTACGATAATTAGAGGCTTTCCTTCGTATTCTTTCAGAGATTTCAATTCACCATTCGTTTTCTTGACTTCAAAATCATAAACCGTTGTCATTGGGATACCTCCTATTTTTAATCGTGTACGATTAAATCTTAAGCGATTTAAATCTATTTTGCAACAAATCAGCTTTTTATGGAACTGGTATTAAGGTTCATTCGTAGGAAAGATAGAAGTCCAATTCATTTACAAAGGGTAATCATATTGATGGAGAAATTGCAGGATAATTAATTAATAATATAGTAGACAATGATTTTTACGTATTTTGTTAACTGGAGGGGGAAGTGAAAATGAAAGAGAATACCAACGAAACACAACTTGGCATTTTTCATTCTCTTATTACTGTAGGGATCCTGTTTTTAATAATTTATTTAATCAAACAACCGAATGTAAATTCCTTCTTATATGCTGGAATGTTCTTTATTAGTAAAAGTGTGGTTGATATTATATTTCACAAAATAGGTTTTACATTTAGAGGGACTGGCATAAAGAAAATGCTTATTTTAAACAGTGTACTCTTATTGTTTTTCATTGTTTGGGGTTTTATAAAATAAGCCAGATTAATCTGGTTAGTGATAGGGCATCTGGATGAGCCAATTGGGGATGGCTTTGTTGAGTATAGAGTAAGATTCCTGATTTATAACGGAATATTTGCGATAAAGGGGATTCCGAAAAGTATGAGGTTTTATAACATTAAATTGAAAGAGATGTAGAATTTCATAAATCCCTCGGCTGGAATTTCATGCTGCCTTCCTTTATTCTAAGTAAAAGAAACGAATAGAAGAGGGATCTGCTTTGAAAAAGATTTATAGTGATATTATTCAATTCCGCGGCAATCACTTTGATTTTGGTTTTATGCAGGGAGAGAGAATAAAGGATTCTCTTTCTGTTAGGAATCGGGAGGATCAATGGAAGGTACGGAAGCCGCGTTTTTCAATAAATGAAGAAGAAGTAAAAAAAGCCATTACGAGGTTTGCGCCCGGAATTTGGGACGAGCTGCTTGGGTTGCAGGAAGCATTGCAATGGCCGATGGAGAGGGTGTTAAAGGAGTTTGGCGGATATCGCCTCGATTATGTCCGCTCAGGCTGTTCCATCCTGACAGGGGATAATTACCTAATCCGAAACTATGATTACCATCCGAAAACCTATGAGGGGCGCTATACTTTTTATCAGCCAACCGATCAGGGCTATGCAATTATGGGGCCCAGCCAGAGGGTAACTGGCCGGATGGATGGCATGAATGAAAAAGGACTTGTCATCGGGTATAATTTCATGAACCGTAAAAAGCCTGCTGATGGCTTTATCTGCTGCATGATCGGACGCCTGATTTTGGAGGCATGTGCAAATGTTAAAGAAGCGGTTGAGATGCTGAAGGAAATTCCGCACCGCAATTCCTTTACATACGTTGTGTATGACACAAGCGGAGAGACATATGCAGTGGAAACGTCTCCGAGAGGTGTAGAGGTCCGTCAGACGACTGCCTGTACAAATCATTTTGAAATCATGCAGGATGAAAACCGCAACCATCTGGCTGACAGCGTGCGAAGGCTGGATGTCATGAAAAGCCGTCAGGATGGGCATCTGGATGCACATGATGCATTCCGCCTTCTGAATGATAGTGATAAAGGTGTCTTTTCAGATCTTTATGGAAGCTGGGCGGGGACCATTCATACTTCAGCCTATCTGCCG
Organism: Cytobacillus firmus; assembly: GCF_023715565.1. Taxonomy (GTDB): domain Bacteria; phylum Bacillota; class Bacilli; order Bacillales; family Cytobacillaceae; genus Cytobacillus; species Cytobacillus firmus_C. The sequence continues at coordinate 17,296 of NZ_JAMBOJ010000034.1, forward strand.
CAGGAGATGAAGGCCTGGTTTTCGCTCGGCGGCGACAGGGACCCAGTTGTTTTTGACTTCAGAAGATGGCTCCAAGGCGAGGATATTGAAATGAATAGAATCACTGGTGAAGTGGATACGGATATTCCTTTTTTGCATATGGATGAGCACGCGAATTGGTTCAGGAAATAATAATTGTTTTTTTTTTTGAAAAATGGACAAACCCTTACATACTTTCACCTCTACAGGTTGTGGTACACTTTATATAATGAATTGGATGTAAACTGAGGTGCATACAAGTGAAAACAGTATTAGTCATAGGCGGCGGTGTAACAGGGTTGTCCGCCATGTATGAGTTGAATAAGTGGAAAAAAGAAAACAATCAGGATATACGGCTGGTGCTGGCAGAATCTGCAGAACAGCTTGGCGGAAAAATACGCACAGTAAGGGAAGGCGGCTTCACAATCGAAGCGGGAGCTGATTCGATTGTTGCCCGCAAAGCGGATTCGATGAATTTTATCCAGGAGCTTGGTTTGGAAGAAGAGGTTGTGTACAATGCGGCGGGACGGTCGTATATTTACACTGAAGGCGAACTGAAGCTGATCCCGGCAGATGCTGTATTTGGAATCCCGGCCAGTGTTGAATCTCTTGCCAAATCCACGCTAGTTTCAGCAGAAGGAAAGGTTGAAGCCCTGAAAGATTTTTATACGAAAAATGACCGCTTTACTAAGAATGATTCGATCGGCGATTTCCTTGAGCATTTCTTTGGTAAAGAACTGGTGGAAAAACAAATAGCGCCTGTTCTCTCGGGAGTATACTCAGGGAATCTCAGTGACTTAACCATCGCTTCGACTCTTCCGCAGGTGTTTGATTATAAAGAAAAATACGGCAGTATCATAAGAGGTTTCGAGGAAAATAAAAAGGTGTTCCAGAGCGGCGGGGGAAAGAAGTTCCTTTCCTTTAAAAAGGGTTTGGATGCCTTAATTGACGCTTATGAGGAAAGATTGGACGAAACAGAAATCTTAAAAAACAAACAGGCTGTTAAAATAGAAAAATCGGATCATGGATATATAGTTGTTTTCTCAAATGGCGAAACCCTGGAGGCGGATCATATAGTGCTGAGCATTCCGCATAATGCCGCTGAATCCCTATTCGATGATAAGGAGCTGAAAGCGGAGTTCGAACCGTTGAAGAACAGTTCCCTGATCTCAATTTATCTTGCTTATGATATACCAGACAGCGAGCTGCCTGAAGACGGGACAGGCTTCATCACGGCCAATACGGCTGAACTGACCTGCAATGCATGTACATGGACAAGCCGCAAGTGGAAGCATACGTCAGAAAGCGGTAATTTGCTTGTTAGGTTATTTTATAAAAGCAGCCATCCGGCCTTTGCCTCTCTAAAGGAAATGAATGAAGAAGAAATGCTGCAGGCGGCTCTGGCTGATATAGAAAAAAGCCTTGGCATAACGGCTGAGCCTTTGGCAAGTGAATTAACAAAGTGGACAGAAAAAATGCCAAATTATCTGATTTCCCATCCTGAGACAGTAGCAACGCTTGAAAGCAGGCTTGGCCGGGAATACCCTGGAATATGGCTTGCAGGCTGCTCTTATTACGGTGTCGGCATCCCTGATTGTATTAAAAATGGGGCAGAAACTGCCGGTAAAATTATTGAGAGTCTGTAAAGTGAAGAAAATCCCCCTCTTTTGAGAGTGGGGATTTCTTTTTGAAGATTTAAAAGGACCGCGTGTAGGAGTGTTAGGAGCAGCTCATTCAATATACTGCCCATTAGCGAAAAGGGGAACTGCAGAAGTGAATGTCTGTCTCGCAGTTTGCTGATGCTGACAATGGGAAAAATGATGAATTAACCATGGATATATACGAACAAAGATTCTAGTAAAAGGGCAATAGAATCATCACTCATGCAAATTATTATAAAATTTAAAAAATTAAACATTTACAAAATATTAACCAACTGTTAATATTTAATAAAAGTAAAACGCTTACAATCTAGATATAACTGGAGGGTCAAAATGAGCTACACTATTAACGATATAGCTGAAAGGGCGGGGGTATCCAAGTCAACAGTTTCGAGAGTAATAACTAATAGTGGCTACACAAGTATGGAAACAAGGCAGAAAGTTTGGAAGGTTATTGAAGAATTGAAATATCAGCCTAATGGATTGGCGAGAGCTATGGTTTCTCAGCAGACCAATACAATTGGAGTTATTATCATGGCTAATCACTATCCAGTAATCTCTCATCCTTTTTATGGGAAGGTATTAGATGGAATTTTAGAGGCTGCTGATCATTATCGTTATTCTGTAATTGTGACAACGGAAAAAGAGATGTCTTTAAGCTCCACTGAAGACATGATCATCAAGAGAGTTGATGGCATTATTCTCATCAGCCGTCTTCAAGATGAAGTAATTGATTTTATTGATAAATATAAAGTTCCTTATATTATGGTTAATGGAACTACCGAAAAGCAAAATGTAATTAATATAGTTAACGATGATATGCAGGGTGGAATGTTAGCAGCCGATCATTTATTTCAATCTGGCTACCGTAATATTGGAGTTATTGTGGGGCCGCAAGAACACAGAAGCCATAGTTTTCGGTACAAGGGTTTTTCTCGCAGGTTAAAAGAGCTGGGGTGCCAATTAAATGAAAATATGGTAGATCAGACAAAAAACTCTAAGTTTGAAAGTGGAAGAGAAGCTTTTTTAGCGATATGGGAGCGTTCCCATAATAAACCAGATGCTATTTTTGCAACAAATGATATTCTGGCATTTGGAGCAATTCGGGAAATGAATCATTTAGGTCTTAAAGTACCTGATGATATAGCTGTAATGGGCTTTGATAATATTGATTTTACCGAAATATCAACCCCTTCTATTACAACGGTGCATATTGAAAAGACAAAAATGGGGTATGATGCAGTTACTGTGCTGGAGCAAATTATTAAAAGGCAGGAAGTAAAGCTCGAAATGATCGAGTACAAGCCCAGGCTGATTGAACGTGAAAGTACTCGGAAAAGAGAAATTTAAGATATTAATTGTTTGCTGGTTCTTATATGGGAACGTTCCCATATTAGAACCAGCAGCTTCTCTATTTAACATCTCTTGTTTTAATTGCTGAATGGATACTAGTAATCTATAAAACTAAATGAGGAGGAAACAAAGTGAAAAAAAGTGTACTAAGTTTAGTTTCGTTTTTGACAGTGGCTGCTGCGGCTTTAACAGGCTGTCAAAAACAATCAGAGGCGGATGCACAGCCAGCGGATAATGGAGTGGTTACTATATCAGCATGGAGCGAGGGGGCTGAAGTCACACGATTAACGAATCTTGAGAAGGCGTCAGAGAAATTGAATGAGGAGTTGAAGTCTCAGGGAAAGGACATCCAGGTCAAGGTTGAACCCAAGTCATTCGATGGAGGATGGGATCAATATGCAAAACAGTTTATGCTCTCTGCGAAGGCAGGAAAAGCACCCGATATCTATATAACACCACATGAGACAATTGGCTGGCTTGCAGATGGTAATTATATCATGCCGCTGGATGAGCTGAGAGATTCTAAAGAGTATGCGGATGTATTCCCTAAATTATGGGACGCAGCTTCTTATAATGGACATATATGGGGAGCACTTCAAGATAACGAAGCCCGCCCGGTATTTTATAACAAAAACATACTAAAGGACCTGGGCTGGAATGAAACTGAAATTGAAGAACTTCCAGAGAAAGTCAGGAGGGGAGAGTTTACTCTTGATGATATGACAAAACTTGCTGAAGAAGTTGTAAAGCAGGGAAAGGCTAAATATGGAGTTATTCATCGCCCGGTAAATGGTGCAGATTTTCATTATTTTAATTATCTTTTTGGAGGACAACTTTATAGTGAAGAGGATAACAAAATAGTGTTGGATAAAAGTGCAGTTGGCAAACAGCTGGCTTACCACTATGAACTGGCTCAGAAGAAGCTGCTCCCCGATAAATTAATTTCAATGGAATGGAAGAATGTCCATAGAATGGTTGTAAATGGCGAGACATTATTTTATTATGGAGGAATTTGGAATGTTTTTAATTGGGGCAATGACAATTTTCACGATCAGTTAGGCAAGGTTGATGCTAAATGGGTTAATGAAAATTTCGGTATGATGCTTGTTCCAGCTGCTGAAAAAGGAGGAGAACCTATAACTTTATCCCATCCATTTCTTTATACTGTAAATGCTAAAACTAAACATCCAGATTTAACAAAAAGATTGCTGGAACTGGTGGCTGATCCTAAGCTGCAGACAGAGCATAATCTCCAAACTTTCCACCTTCCTGTCACTGAAAGAGCGGCAGAAGATCCGGAATTTAAAACAGATCTTACTTTAGGAAATATAGCGTATATGTCAGAATATACAACTTTTCTTCCGAATCATGAAGGATTTACTAAGTACAGCAATGTATTTTGGAATTCGCTGCAGGCTGTGGAATTAGGCAAGCAAACGCCAGATCAGGCATTGGAATCAATGGAAGCACAATTGAAAGTAGATCTTGGTGAAGACCTGAAAATTGTAGAATAATCAATGCTTTGCGTATCTGCTGTGATAACGGATACGATCTAAAAGAAAGGGGAGCAGTAAATGAAAAAGTCAAAATTTTTAATTAATGGGATGCGAAAACACAGTCTGCCATGGCTGATGCTTGCCCCTTTTCTTATTCTAATCGTCATTTTCTTTTTTCTGCCTATAATTCTTATCGCAGTAAATGCTTTTACAGATATGGATTCAGCACTCCAGTGGACATTCAATGGAATCGATAACTTTAAAAAAATGCTTTTGGATCCAAATATGCCAGAAATATTGAAAAATACCTTTATCTATGTATTTTTCACACTTGCTATCAATGTTCTATTCGGATTAGTTTTAGGGCTATTAACTTCATATTTTATTCAAAAGGAAAGCGTCGGTCTCTTATTTCGGACAATCTGGATGCTTCCGCGGATATCTCCACCAGTTGTATATGTTCTTCTTTGGCTTTGGTTTTTTGACCCTAGCCCATATGGAATCTTAAATAGCTTGCGTGCATTAGTGGATCTTCCTCCTGGAGAATGGCTCTCCAGCAATCCAAAAACGGCAATTGTACTAGCTAATGGAATGATTGGAGCCTCTTTCGGAATGATTATTTTCTCATCAGCAATCAAATCCATTCCCGAAAATTTATTTCAGGCGGCTAAAGTTGATGGAGCATCTCAATGGTCTATCATACAGGATATTATTATTCCAGCAATACGCTGGCCGCTTATGTTTGTAACAATGTGGCAACTCTTATCCCTCTTAACTTCTTATGAATATATCCTGCTGTTAACCGGCGGGGGGCCAATGGTCGAAAGTGAAGTGCTTTCATTGTATTCATACCATAAAGCGTTTGAAAGCTTTGAGTATGGATATGGGTCTGCTGTATCTCTTGTACTGGTGGTCATTGCATTAGGATTTAGCGCTATTATTTGGAAAGTGTTTGGAATGAAAAAGATGATGGGTACATCCAGAGTTGAATAGAAAGGAGTTTTGATATGGAGGGAATCTATGAGCCGAAAATGGAGGCTCCCAAAATTAAAACAGTTTCGAAATGGAATGCACGAATCCCCTATATTATAGCTTATGGAACTTTAGGAATTACTACGCTTCCTATTATATTAATGTATCTATGGCTGCTTATGAGCTCCTTTTCTACACAGATGAAACACGGGGTAATTCCTGTTGAGTTTACGCTGGAGAATTGGAGATTCTTATGGACGAACGTGGAAATGGTCGGTTCAGTCTATCCCAGTATTTGGACAGCTACCTGGAATTCATTTGTATTTGCTGGGGTTCTGACAGTCCTTGAGGTTATCATCGGAGTGATGGCAGGATATGCGCTCTCCCGTATGGAATTCCCAGGCCGTCAAGGGATTATGAAAATGACAATGATGCTGCACGCATTTCCTAGTGTAGCACTGCTGATTGCCGTATTTTTCATTTTAAACTTTATGGGTCTTTTCGACTCTCTCCTTGGAGTCATTCTGGTCAAGACTGCCTTGCAGATTCCGATGACTGCTTGGATTATTAAAGGATTTTTTGATGATGTGCCTTGGGATTTAGAGTGGGCAGGATTAATAGATGGGTGTAACCGATTTAAAGTTTGGTACACAATTGTTATTCCTATTATCAAGCCTGGCATAGCAGCAGTCTCCATTTTTTCTTTTTTGGCAGGCTGGTCTGAATTCTTATTATTGTATACTTTTGTACTCAGTGATGACAATATCACCTTATCCACGTATCTGCAGAAATTGATAAGTGACCCAAATTTAGTGAATTATGGTCTTTTGAGTGCCGTTTCTCTGTTTTATATGATTCCAGTTTTAATTTTCTTTATCTTTACGCAAAAATCGTTGATGCAAGTGAGTGCTGGAGGAGGCAAGGGTGTATGAAAATTGAACTTAAAAATATTTGTAAAACGTTCAATAAGCAGTCCAATACAATCAATAACCTGGATATGACAATAAATGATGGCGAATTTGTGGCTCTTGTTGGACCGAGCGGATGCGGAAAGTCGACAACGATGCTGATGATTGCAGGAATCTATAAGCCTACGAGCGGCAATTTATACTTTGACGGGCAATTGGTTAATGACTTGGAGCCGAAGGATCGAAATATTGGAATGGTATTCCAAAGTTATGCATTATATCCTCATATGACAGTACTGGATAATATAGCTTTTCCATTAAAGCAGCAGAAGGTGCCAAAGGAGGAGCGATACGAGCGGGCAAAAAATGCTGCGGATATGGTACACCTTGGACATCTCTTAGATCGCAAGCCAAGCCAATTGTCCGGCGGCCAGCAGCAGCGGGTGGCATTAGCGCGGGCTATTGTTAAGAAACCAAAGGTGCTGCTCCTTGATGAGCCCATGTCTAATCTGGATGCAAGACTTAAAATAGAAATGCGGGAGGAGATTTCCAGAATACAAAAGGAATTAGGTATTACGGCGATCATGGTTACACATGATCAGGAGGAGGCTATGACTACGGCTGACCGAGTGGCAATCATGAAAGAGGGAGAGCTAATACAGTACAGTTCTCCCATGGAACTGTATAACCGTCCCAAAAATTATTTTGTTGCTCAGTTTATAGGAAATCCGCCGATGAATTTCCTGAAATCCCAATTAGCAGTAAAAGATGGGAAGTGCCAGTTTTATATCAATGATACGACTGTTGATTTGAATAATCATTTGCCGAAAATTAAATCCCATAATTCTATTAAAGACATTTATGCAGGGATTCGTCCTTATGACTTAAAATTAGGGCAAAAGGGTGATATCACTCTTGATGGTGTAGTTAGCCTAGTCGAGCCCACTGGACATTCTAAAATGGTAAATGTAAAAGTAGGAGATGATCGAATTCGGTTTTTCGCGGACCCGCTTCAGAAAATTGAGAGGGGCAGCAAAATCACATTAACTGCATCCATCTCATCTATTCACTTGTTCGATTGTGAGTCAGGAGAAAACCTTACAGCAGAAACAATAGGAGAAGGACAAGATAATAAACTTGTCATAAATTCATAGATTATGAAAAGGAATGAAGTGATGGAAGAGAGAATGCAAACAGAGCTGGAAGAAGTGTTGTGTATATCTGCAGTGGAATATGCCAAAGAGGCTGGCAAGCTGATTCTGAATCATACTGAAAGCATGGGCCAGATTGAACAAAAGAAAAATTCATATGATCTTGTTACAGAAGTTGATCGTAAAAGTGAAGATTTTTTGAAGTCCAAAATTATGCAGAGATATCCTGATCATTGGATACTATCAGAGGAAGAGACCGGGCAGAAAAACGCCTATGATGCGTTAAAATCCAAATTTGGAGAATACGGATGGATTATTGACCCAATTGACGGTACCACAAATTTTATACATGGCATTCCCCACTTCTCAGTTTCTATAGGGATTGTAAAGAATGGCCAGCCTGTTATTGGTGTCGTTTATAATCCGGTTACAGGGGAACTTTTTACAGCAAGAAAGTCCTTTGGTGCTTTCTTGAATGGACAGTCTATTCATGTAGGCAAAGAAACAAAATTAATTGATTCAGTGCTTGCTACCGGATTTCAGGCCAATGACTGGAAACCTGATTCACGTGCAGTAAGACAGATTAATCAGTTGGCAGGAAAAGGAAGAAATGTTCGGATTATCGGTTCAGCAAGCTTAGACCTGTGCTGGACAGCGGCAGGAAGGCTGACCGGTTTTTGGCATGAAGGTCTCAATCCGTGGGATGCTGCTGCAGGAGTATTAATTTTAAGTGAGGCTGGAGGCTTTGTGACAGACAAATATGGTCAGCCTTATCAGCTTCATCTTGACTCTTTAGTTGCGAGCAATGCTAAAATTCATGAAGAGCTAATAGAAGTGATTCAAGGTTAAAGATAGGAGAGCTGTATGAGAAAGCCATTGATAACAGCCCATACGGGATGTATGAATACAAGGCCAAATTCTGTTTTGTCTGTGCTGGAAGGCATAAAAGCCGGTGCGGAAATAATTGAAGCTGATGTAAATTCTACGAAAGATGGAATCCCTGTTTTAGTCCATGATGAATTTATACCTGGAATTTCTGGCAATGTCCGAATTGGAGCGATCACCTTTGATGAACTGAAAGCGATTGATAAAAAGGGAGAGATCGTTCGGCTAGAAGAAATTTTACCGCTTATCCGGGAGCATCATAAAATTATTAACCTGGATGTCAAAACAGATCATGCAGTAGATGCGATGATTGCTGTCATAGAAAAGCATCGGATGCGTGATGAGGTAATCATTTCCGGATGTGAAAAAGAAAGGGCCACATATATTAAAGGATATTATCCGTCCTATCAAGTATTGCTGAATTCAAGTGCTCAATTATTTATCTCTAATCAAAATGATTATGAAGCTTTTGTGAAACAAACCTGTCAAGATGCAATTGGTGCATCGTGTTGCGGGATCAATATTAATTATAAGTTCTGTTCAAACATGTTAGTGGAAGTTGCTTCTTTAAGATGTTTGCCAGTTTTAGTCTGGACTATTGATGATATTCCAGCAATGGACCAGTTTTTAAGGAGCGGTGTACATTCCATTACTACTAATGAAGTAGAGGCACTTGTTAACTTAAGAGGCGAAATAAGGTAGGTCAAACTAATGGAGAAATGCGATGATAGATACTTTCTTATTTGAATATGAGAAAAGAAATAAAGATATTATTAAATATTTACAAGAGGGAAAAGTGACTAATAATGGTTTTTACCAACTGGCCATTTCTCAACTAGAGCAGCTAAATCTAGCAGATCCAGAGAATCCAGTTCATTTATCTCACCTTGCTGAATATCACCATTTAGATGGACATTTGAGAAAAGCGGGGGACCTGTACCGTAAAGTACTGGAGATAGACCCGCTCCAGTCAATATCTAAAGAAGAAAAGCGATTTATACAAAAGTTTTGTCCAAACCTGCTTGTAACTCCTAATGAATGTTTCCCTCTTAAGGATGTGGCAGCTATTCATCATCCCAGCAAACCTTTGATTGGTTATCACTTGTTTTGGGAAGATGATTATGACTTTCCAGATGACTATGAACCTTGTGATCATGAAGAGGTTTGGGTGCAATACGATCCCTTAAAGGAAGAAATAGTGAAGGTAATGTGCTGGTTTCATGCACGTGTGATCGAATCTGAACCAGCTGTAGAAGAAGCAAAAAGCAACTGCCATAGACCTGTCATTCGAATTGAATGGGGAAAACATGGATCATTGCTATGCGGGTGGCAAGAAATGAATGAACCGTTGACAGGAATCCCTATCAAGCAGTGGCTTAGAGAAACCTTCACTCAGGTTAAAACGGGAGGCAGGGTTCCTGACCATCCTTTGAAAAGATTCTGGCCCGCTGGATTTGAAGGAACATTTGAAGAATATATAAATTTTTCAGTTCCTGTTGATCCGTTGGAATGGCTGCAAAGAAAGCCGCTCATGTTTAAGACAAGATGGGTTAATGCAGCAATAGGTACGAATGCTCTGCATTATAATTTTCATCCTAAAATGGAGTGGCCAGACCGATTTTATGAATCTTCTGGAGTGAAGGAAGCGGAGTGAAACTCTAAGGAGGGGAATGAATGTGATTAACTGGTTTGCCAATCATTTTTTTACCGTGAATCCTGAAATTTATCTGCGCATCTTCCTCTCCATGATCATGGGAGCAATTATTGGATATGAGCGGTCCAGCAAAGGAAAGCCGGCTGGAATTAGGACGTATAGTTTAATAAGTTTGGGTTCAACCCTTATTATGGTTGTGTCCATTTTTAGTCTCGATTATATAGTCAGCCAGCACACCTATAATGAACAAATTAGCATAGTTAATGATCCAACACGGATTGCTGCTCAAGTTGTTTCTGGCATCGGGTTTATTGGAGCAGGAATTGTTTATACTACTGATTTAGGAAAAAAAGTCGGGCTCACCTCAGCAGCGCAATTGTGGGCAACTGCTATGGTAGGGTTAACCATCGGGGTGGGCATGTATGACATTGCTTTCCTTACTTTGATTTGTATCATTTTTATTGTAAAGCTTGTAGATTGGATGCATTTTATGCGAAATAAAAGGAATTTTTTGAAAAAAAAGCAATATAGCAATGAGTCTCCCCAAAAGTCTAACTACCACTGTTAGTCTATTACATACATCAAAGGGGCAGACTATGAATACAGTAATGAAACCAGATTTTCAGAAGCAAACGTGTACGGGGTTTGCTTTTTTTTCTGGTTTATTATTAGCTTTCAAGGGGTGACTCGTCTTTAGCGGGATTTATGTTAAACGGATTTATGGTTCATATGATATGGAAGATGGTTAGGTGTATTGATTTGACAGTGGCCACGCGGAGTGAAAAGAAAAGCCAGATATCGGCATGGGGAAAAGGCCGCTTCACCGAGAAGTGAATTTCGAAGAGCAATTAATCATAAGTCAGAGCTTTCTGCAAAATTCCAGGGAAAATATCTGGCAGAACTGCGTTCACAGGAAGTGAAAAAACGCAAAACTGAGGAACTGGCGAAAATGGCAGAAAAGCAGAATGTGACCTTGCTGTATAGTGCAAAATATCCCATACATATCCATGCACGTGTGTTGTGTGAAGAAATTACAAGGGTAATGAATGTTTAGCCCCATCAGCAAGAAGGGAAAACAATCGTATAGAGTAAATCTAAAATGCAGGAGGCAGAAAATGAGTTTAATTATACAAAAAGAAAATGGCCGGTTCTTTATGAATGATGAAAAAGGGAATATGATTGCCGAGATCACCTATACACCAAGCGATGATTCTGTCATCATGATAGACCATACATATGTAAGTGACTCCCTGCGCGGTCAGGGCATTGCAGGAAAGCTTCTGGAAAGCGTTGTACAGGAGGCGCGCAGCAAGGGATATAAGATCATTCCTGCCTGCTCATATGCCAAGGCTGCTTTTGACAGAAAAAGCGAATATCAGGATTTGCTTGCAAACTAAAGGAGGGTTTCTAAATGGATGCAAAAATAAAAGAGGTAAATGGAACATCTATTTCATACTATGATGAAGGTCAGGGAGAGCCGCTTGTATTACTTCATGGATTTTGCGGCAGCAAAGATTATTGGGCAAAAGTGATTCCATTATTGGCAGAGGACTACCGCGTCATTGCGGCCGATCTTCCGGGGCATGGAGGTTCAGGGCTGCCAGAAGGCGAACCCTCGATTGAAGGGATGGCAGAATCGATCAAAGGGGCTATAGATGAGCTGGGTCTTGAAAAGGTATCTCTTTTCGGCCATTCATTGGGCGGCTATGTAACCCTTGCATTTGCTGAAGAATACGAGGACAAGCTGAAATCCTTTTCCCTTATCCATTCAACAGCCAGCCCGGATTCCGAAGAAGGGAAGAAGGGAAGGGATGTTGCTGCAGGTAAAATTGATAAAGAGGGAATGGAATCATTTATAGATGGACTTGTGCCGAAGCTTTTTGCACCAGGGGAGAAACATCCCGAAGAAATTCAACTCGCAAAAGAAATTGGCTATCGAACAAGTGCTGAAGGTGCAAAGGCTGCCCTGAAAGCGATGAAACTGCGCGGTGACCGCAGTCAAGTCTTAAAAAATACGGAGCTGCCAGTATTAATTGTCGCTGGAGAACAGGACGAGGTTGTCCCTCCAGAAAAATCATTTGCAGTCAAAGGATCTAACATCAATCAGGTAACCATTGATGATGCGGGGCACATGAGCATGTACGAAGCACCGGAAGAACTGGCAGAAGCTATCCGCGGATTTTTGAAAGAGTAAGCAGTGTCTGTTTTGGAGCGCACATAATATTTTATCCGCACATAAATTTATAGGATCCGCACATAAAAAATCTTATCCGCACATAAATTGGCGTTATGCGCACAGAAAGATTCCTGTGCGGCCAAATCAAACATTTTGCGATTGAAATATAGAAAAAAAGCTCCTTTTCAAGCCGAAAAGGAGCTTTAACTTACTTAAATATAACGGAAATGATTTCGTCCGTCGTCATTCCGCTTTCTATTTCAAACGTGCCAGGACGCAGATCATTCTCAAGACCGCGTTTTTCTACATCTTTATAGAACTGGATGCCGCTTTCAATAATATGGGCTTTTTCAAGCGCGTTCCCAACATCAATGCTGGTCATTCCCATTGATACGGTTAAAATAGTCCGGTAAACAACTTTTTCGCCGGTTTTGTCATCAGCCTTCTTGTCTGCTTTGTCCTCTTTTTTCTCGCTGGACTTTGCGGCAGCAGCAAGCTGCTTGCTCCATTCATCTTCTGTGTTGATGACGTAGCCTTTGGATGCCAGCAGGTCAATCATTTCTTCATCTGACAGCTTTTCGGTTTTCTCTGTTTTATCCGCTGGTTTTTCAGAGCTTTTGGCTTCAGAAGGTCCAAATAGGTAAACGCTTCCTGTCAAAATGGCAGCCGCTAAAAGGCCCGCTGCAAAACTGCGCAAGGAATTTGGTGTCATTGGGCAACCATGCTCCTTTCATCCTTGTTCGCTGAATAGGGCAAGAGCATCAGATCAACTTCGTTAGGCGTAAGCTGTTTTTTTACTGCAATGCTTTCATTGGAATATCCGCGTTTATGCATATCCAGTACTTCGCGAAGCAGCAATCTTTCTTCTGATGACCCGCTCATAGCTCCTGATTGCTTAGCCGTAATCTCTGCGTCCAATTCAATATTTCTGATTTGCTGCTGAAGCTCATGAATTTCATTCTTTAGTGTAAAAGTAACCTGATCAATTTGCTGCTCAATATTTGATTTCGACTGCGCCGTTTTTAAAAACGATAAAATGAGCAGCACGACTGCTGAACCAAATAATATGGCAATTACCCATCCCATCCTAAAATCCTCCCTTATGTAAACACTTTTTTTCTCGGTATCTATTTTTTTACCAAACTAAATTATACCTTTATTGCCGGGGGATTTCGAATGATAACCTCAAAATAACACGATAGTCCTGTTTTTATGTCAGAAAAAGGGGATATTGGTAAATCCTATTTCTTATAAAAACCCGGACCATTCAGGACCGGGCTCCCATTTGTTCAATTTTCTTTCTTCAGCTGCGCGCGTTTGGCGTTCCGCTTCCCATAAGAACCATAGTCCTACTTCCATAATGTCTACAATGAAAACCATGTGCTAATAGGTATGAGTCAGAATACTGCAAAAGAGGTTTATTCAAAATAAAGCTCCATCCATTGAGGATAGAGCTTTGCCAATTATGCGAGCCGTTTAAAATTTTGGCCGAGTATTTCATTCATGGTATGAACAGTGATAAATGCTTTATTATCAACCTGGGTGATGTAGCCTTTCAGCTTTGTAAAATCTTTTCTGCACAGGATAGTGGTAATGACTTCTTTCTTATCTGAAGTGAATGCACCTGTTGCCGTGTGAATGGTTGCACCCTTCCCAAGTTCATGAACAATATAGGTTTTAATTTCATCACTGTGGTGGCTGATAATCACAATTTCCTTGTTTGAATTGAATTGCTGAAGTGCATAATCAATCACTAATCCATTAATAATGACTCCAAAAAAGGCATACATGCCGACTTGCGGACCAAATAGAATGGCGGAAGACAGAGCAATGGATAAATCAGCCAGAAGCACACCTCTGCCAACTTCAATATTTAAATATTTATTAAAAATCATAGCGATGATGTCTGTCCCACCGGTGGATGCCTGCTGGTTAAACACAATGGCCATGCCGGTTGCGGCGATGCATTGCCCGATAATAAGCTGAATAAGCAAGTCATCACTAAGCGGATGGGCCATCGGGGCGAACTTCTCAAGCGCCCACACATAAAAGGACAAGGCAAAGCTTGCATAAATGGTTTTTGCCCCAAAACCAGATCCAAGAAAAGCAAACCCAACTGCAAACAATATCAAATTGACAAGAATCATGAATGTACCAATCGAGAAATCTGGAAATAAATCATTCATGATAATCGACAATCCGCTGACCCCTCCTGTTGCTAAATTATTGGGGGACAAGAAAAAATGAACATTTATAGAAACCAGGAAAGCTCCCAGGTTGATCATCATAAAAGAAAATAGTTTTTGCCGCATCGCCGCAACCTCCTTTTTTATAGTATTTTTTCGGATTCCGTAAAAAGTGGAACAACGGGATTATAAAGCCCATCAAGCCCCTTTGTAAAGGGAATGAGAGGAAAAAAATAAGGTTTAATAATTAAGAAAATTGGGAGGGTTTACAGAAGTGGATGCTATTATCTATTTTTGTATAATTTTTATATAATAGATATGACTATCACGAGCACGAAAGGATGTAAGAAATCTTGAAAAATAGAAAGCTTATTGTCATTCCCATTATGATACTTGTAGCAGGGGCTGCCATGTGGATGCTGAATAAGGATTATCAGCAGATAGACCTGATGGTTCGCTTGATGATAGCAGCCGGTGCTGCACTATTATCAGGTGTGATCTCCTATTTTTTATTCAAGCCCGAAAAAGACGAACAATAAAATGCCTGCTCCCTGGAAAGGGGACAGGCATTTCTTTTGGGGAGCTTTGTCCTCCCCGCGATTTTATTTCCTCCGCTTAAGCAGCTGTAAATCAATATACAGCTGGCATCTTGTGTTAAAGTCATCAAAGTCGATTGAGGTCAGATCAGTAATTTGTTTCATCCGGTATTTTAATGTATTGGTATGGATGAAAAGCTGTTCCGCAGTCGGCTTGAGGCGGCAGTTGTTCAATAAATAGACCTCAAGCGTCTTCAAAAGGCTGGTTTGGCTCTCCATGTCTTTTTTCTGCAGCTTCATCAGGTCTTCACTTACATAGTTTGTCTTGCTGTTATGCTGGGCGATTGGTTCCAGGTAACGGAACACCCAAAGCTTTTTATATTCATAAGGCAGTTCTTCAGGTGAGCCAATGAATTTGGCAGCTTTAATAACTTCAAGGGCCTCTCTATAGCTTTTGGGAAGTTTTAGGATGGAGGAATATTCTCCTCCGATCCCCGCATAAACAGTCAGCTGCCTGAATTGGCTTAGAACGGTATTGGTTAATTCATGTGCGTCTTCTGAAAGGCTGCCGGGGGCAGGGGAGCTGCTGCCGATCATAACGATGATCTCATGCTGATTCGTAAAGATATGAGCTGGATGGCTGAGAGCATTTGCGAACAGCCGAACGGTTTCAGTTAATTCCGCAAACATCTCTTCATCCCCCTGGACGACCGTAAATACATTGATGATAAAGGCCTCCGGGAGGATGATTTTAACATTGGCTGCTTCCCACTTAATCTGATCCTCCGTCTGAAACGTTCGATCAATAATTCTTTGATAAAATTGATGTTTTTCTTCTTCTTTGCGCTGCTTTTTCAGGTTTTCCTGATATAATAGCTTTCCAATATGGAAGGAAACGTCATGAAGAAATTCCATATCGCTATCGGACAGACAGCCGTCCAATTCCTGAACCCAAATAAATCCAAGTATCTGTTCTTTATATTTAGCGCTTACAACTGCTCGCTGGTTAAGGCCGATTTCGTCCATTTTCTTTATTCTGAATGGTTCAGAGATGGTCTTTAATTGATCAACAATGCCTTCATCCATAAACTTCTCCAAAATGGGAATGGGCCATCTTTTCGAAAAAATAGTCTGCTGGTTTGCCAAATCAAAATGTTCAATATAATACGAGCTATAAGCCAGCAGTGAGAATTGCTCATCCTCAATGACAACAGGCTTCTTCAAAAAAGTGCTGACCATTTCTGTGATCTCATCAATATCAGTCAAAGTAAGAATTTTCTCCAGCGGCTGGCTCATTAAGCTCCCTCCAATTTATTGCTGTCCTTATTATAGTGAAAAACGGTGACAGGCACCACCCGAATTTTGTCGAAAGAAATAGGACCGGGCATTTTCTTAGCCCGGTCCTGATAAGTTTAGATTATTTTAAGGACTTTTCAAAATCTGTAAATTGTTGTTCGATTTCTGCTGATGGCTTAGCAGTTAGAAGGCTGACCACTATGATAGCGATTAAGCTGGCAGCAAAACCTGGAATCATTTCATAAAGGAAATCTGATAATCCGGCTTGAGACCAAATGATGACAGTGCTGGCCCCAACAATCATTCCGGCTAAAGCTCCCCATCTTGTCATGCGCTTCCAATAAAGACTAAGGATAATAAGCGGGCCGAACGAAGATCCAAAGCCTGCCCATGCATAACCAACCAGGCTTAATATCGTTTCGTTCTTTTCCCATGAAATAAACAATGCAATAAGAGAAACGAGCAATACAGATAATCTTCCAATAGTAACTAGCTCTTTGTCTGAGGCAGAACGGCGGAAGAAGGTTTTGTATAAATCTTCCGTCAAAGAGCTGGATGTAACAAGCAGCTGTGATGAAATTGTACTCATGATGGCTGCCAGAATTGCTGAGATTAAAAACCCGGTAATAATCGGATGGAATAAAACTTCCCCGAGCAGGATGAAAATCGTTTCAGGATCCTCGATTGCAGTACCTGAATCATGGATATAGGAAATTCCAATAAAGCCTGTCAGCATCGCACCAATTACTGAAAAGATCATCCACCCCATACCAATGCGAGTTGCTTTTTTGATTTCTTTGACGGATGTGATAGCCATAAAGCGGACAACAATATGAGGCTGTCCAAAATAACCAAGTCCCCATGCGAATAACGAGATTATACCCAGCAAGCTTGTTCCTGTAAAAATATTAAGCAATGAAGGATCGATGCTTCTGGCGGTATCAATGGCAGGTCCAAATCCGCCAACATGCATTAAGGTAACTATTGGAACCAGTATTAATGCAATAAACATAATCAGACCTTGAACAAAATCTGTCCAGCTGACTGCCAGGAATCCTCCAAACAGTGTATAAGCTACAACCACTCCTGTAATAATCCATAAGCCTGTATGGTAATCAAGGCCAAATGTGCTTTGGAATAATACTCCTCCGGAAACCATCCCTGATGAAACATAGAATGTAAAGAAAATTAAAATAACTAATCCGGAAATCAGGCGCAGGATTTTGGAAGAGTCGCCGAAGCGGTTTTCTAAATAACCTGGAATTGTGATCGAATCATTGGCTACCTCCGTATAAGAGCGAAGCCTCGGTGCAACGTAAAGCCAGTTCGCCCAGGCTCCCAATGTCAGGCCAATTGCAATCCAGGAAGCACTTAATCCAGTGGCATACATGGCGCCTGGCAGACCCATGAGAAGCCAGCCGCTCATATCGGATGCTCCGGCACTTAACGCAGTAACTGCAGGGCCCAGTGTTCTTCCGCCCAGCATGTAATCATTTAGATTTGATGTACGCTTATAGGCGTAATAGCCAATCAAAAGCATTCCAATCATATACACGGTAATAGATATAATTAATGCATAATCCATTTGTTATCCTCCTTTTTCTGGTTTAACAAAATATTTAGATAAAATAAGTGGTGAGAAAGCCGTGGTTTGCTTTCTCAATACCTAGAAATCAAGAATTGATTATTTTATTTTGGAAGAAAAATATTATTTTTTGAAAATACCCTTAAAAGCAAATGCAATATTAGCAGGCCGTTCAGCAAGCCTTCTCATGAAATAGCCGTACCAGTCCATGCCGTATGGTACATAAACGCGCATCCTATAGCCTTGCTTTGCAAGTTCCAGCTGTGTTTTGTTCCTCATGCCATAAAGCATTTGAAACTCAAAACGATCGTTTGAAATGTTATGCTTCTTCGCTAATTTTTTTGTGAACTCGATGATTTGATCATCGTGGGAAGCTATTGCGGTATAGTTTCCGTTTAGGAGACTTTGTTCTATCAATTTCTTATAGTTTTCATCAACATCTGACTTTTCAGGAAATGCATGCTCCGGTGCTTCTTTATAAGCGCCTTTTACCAGTCTTAAAAATGGCTGGTATTTCCCGAGATCCGCGAGATCCTTTTCAGTCCTGTAAAGGTAAGCCTGCAGAACCGTGCTTACAAAGCTGTATTTCTCTTTAAACTGTCTAAACAAATCGATCGTAGCCTGGCAGCGCGGAACATCCTCCATATCGATGGTCACCATGATCTTATGCTTTTCAGCAGTATCAAGAATTCTAGTCATGTTTTTCACAACAAGGTCATGATCAATATCCAGGCCAAGAGAAGTCATCTTTAAAGATACTTGTGAATCCAGTCCTTCTTTACTGATCATTTCTATAGTTGAAATACATTCTTCAGTCCGTTCATTCGCGACTTCTACGGAGTCAACAAATTCCCCCAAATGGTCCACTGTTACAGAAAGTCCCTGGTTATTTAGATCTCTGATAAAGCGGACGCTGCTTTTGAAATCAACCCCGCCAATTAATTTTCCTGCAGCAAAGCTTCCGCCTCTGTTCTGGGCGATTTTGTTCAGTAAGCCATTTTTAGATAAATATAGGAAAAAATCTCTTGTAATCGCTTCCATTTTTTTCGGCACCTCCATTGGGTCTATCTTTAAATTAATCTTACAATTCTGTGACAAGTTACGACAATGTTCATAAAAAACAAAGATTCTTTATTTCTATTGTTGACAGAAGACAATGAAAGGCTCTATTTTCCATATTTCACTCCAATTTAGTATGTAAGAAGTTTCTATATTAATTATTGTTTACAATGACAAGCATTTGTATTTAAATAGTAATATAGTTTTGAATATTTATTTATTTCAGAAAAATGGGGGTAAAAAGGAAATGAAAAAGCAGTTGAAGAAATTCGCACAATTTACAGCACTGTCCAGTTTGCTTGTCCTTTCTGCATGCGGCGGCAATCAGGCTGCAGGGGATGAGGATGGGGAAAGCAGCGGAGGTGTTGTTAAAGCGGATATAGGAGTTATTTCTTATATTAGCGGACCGGGAGCAGCATATGGTGAAGCTATTACAAATGGCTTAAAGCTTGCACTGGAAGAAATCAATGGCAAGGGTGAAGTCAAGATAAACCTTGTAGTTGAGGATTCTGCCGGCAAGCAGGATCAAGCATTGACAGCAGCTCAAAAGCTAATGAATTCGGAGAATGTTACAGGCATTATCGGGCCTACCTTAAGTACTGAAATGAATGTAGTAGGTCCTGAAGCCGATCTGAACGGAGTGCCGATCATGGGAACTTCAACAACGGCAGAAGGGATTCCGCAAATTGGGGATTATGTCTTCCGCAACTCGCTGCCTGAAGCATTGGCGATTCCGGCTGCAATAGATAAAGCCATTAAAAAATATGATGCAAAAAAAGTAGCAATTCTATATGGAAATGATGATGTTTTTACCAAATCGGGTTATGACACAATGAAAAAAGCAGCGGAAGAGAAGGGACTTGAAATCTTAACGACTGAAACGTTCCAAAAAGGCCAATCAGATTATAATGCGCAGCTGACAAAGATTAAAGGTTTAAAGCCCGACCTTATCCTGGCTTCAGCTCTGTACAATGAAGGGGCGGTCATCATGGATCAGGCCAGAAAAATGGGCATTGATGTTCCGTTTGTTGGTGGAAACGGATTCAATTCTCCTGAGGTCATCAATATTGCAGGGGATGCAGCAAATGGCCTGATTGTGGCAACTCCATGGTATGGCGAAAAAGAAGATGATAAGGTCAAGGAATTTGTAAGCAAATACGAAAAGGAATACGGCAAAAAACCGGATCAGTTTGCAGCGCAGGCCTACGATGCTCTGTACATCATGGCTGAGGCATTAAAGAATGCCGGTGAAGCTGACCGTGATGCACTTCGGGATGCCCTGGCAGAGGTAAAAGGATTTAATGGAATTCTTGGAGAGTTCTCTTTCGATGAAGAAGGAGATGTCGTAATGGATCCGACCGTCCTGATTATTGAAGGCGGAGCATTTAAGGAATTTAATTAAAGAAGCAGCAAAAGTGAAGCTCTGGCGCCTTCAGTGCCAGAGCTTACTTTTAAGAAAATTACGAGTAAGCAGGTGAATGCCGTGTTAATCGAACAATTAATAAACGGAATTACCCTTGGCAGCATTTATGCTATCGTTGCACTGGGGTTTACATTGGTTTTCGGGGTGCTTGGGATTATCAATATGGCACACGGAGAGATATTTATGTTCGGCGCCTTCATTGGTGTTGTTGTCACTTCTACATTTAAAGGGCCGCTTTGGCTGGCCTTTCTGGCAGCGGTAGCGGTAACTGCAGCTATGGGATATTTGCTTGAAAGATTTGCCCTGAGACCGCTTCGGAATAAGCAGGGGGTATCTCATCTGGCGCCATTGATCAGCACAATTGGTGTATCAATCCTCCTGGAAAACCTGTCCCACCATATTTTTGGCCCGGGCAACCATCCTTTCCGTGCTTCTTTTGCGGAAATAAGCTTCCAGATCGGTTCGATAACCGTATATCTTGTGCAGATTGTTATCTTTGTCATATCTGTCCTGCTCATGTATGCCCTCTCTTTTTGGCTGGGCAAAACAAAGGCAGGAAAAGCCCTAAGAGCAACTGCTGAAAATCTGGAAACGGCAAGTCTTCTTGGTGTTGATGTCAAAAGAACCATTACAATGACGGTTATTATCGCATCGGCAATGGGAGGGATCGCCGGTATCCTTGTCGGAATGGCCTTTAACTCTGTTACACCGCAGATGGGCTTGTCCATCGGGCTTAAAGGACTTGCCATCATCATTCTTGGCGGTATGGGGAATGTCAAAGGAGCGATGGCTGGGGGCCTTATCCTTGGTCTGGCCGAAACCTTTGTCGTTGTCTACGGCGATTCAGGATACAAGGATGCCATCGCTTTTGCGGCTATCATCATCATACTTCTCATCAGGCCGCAGGGATTGTTTGGTCAAAAAATTTCAGCGTAAGAAGGTGAACTCATGCTTGCAGAATTAATAAATCCATATTATTTACAAGTAGCTTCTTTTATATTAATCAACATTATATTAGGGGTTAGTATTTATATTACTCTATCAACTGGACAGCTTTCGCTCGCCAATGCCGGATTTATGGGGATTGGTGCCTATACCTCTGCACTATTGACGCTGAATTTTGACCTTCCGATTATTGTGGGTATAATGGCAGGAACTTTATTGGCAGGTGTTTTCGGAATCCTGATCGGGATACCGACATTAAGACTTCAGGGTGTATACCTAGCCATTGTTACCCTTGGGTTTGGAGAGGTTATCCGCGTTATTTTTGTAAACTGGGAGTCTATGACAAAGGGAGCTGTCGGTTTATCAGGCATACCGCATATGGGCCGGGAGCTGCTGAATACAGTAAAAGACTTAGGCTTTGATCCGAAAGTACTTGGACTTCAAAATAACCAGTTTGTATTTCTTGCAATCTTTCTCATTTTATTAGCCGTGACAGTCAGCATCATCGCATTTTTCAGAAGGCAGAACCGCTCAAGAGTAGGACGGGCTTTCGCAGCGATTAAGCTGGATGAAAAAGCTGCAGAATCAATGGGCATCAATATCACGTACTATAAGGTCCTGGCATTTGCACAGGGGGCCATGGTAGCCGGTTTTGCAGGTGCACTGTTTGCCCATGTTCTTGCGTATATAAGTCCTGCCGATTTTGCCTATCACCGTGCCGTTGAGATTCTGATTTTCGCCGTTTTTGGAGGAAGCGAAGTCATCTGGGGACCGGTGTTTGGGGCGCTCTTTTTAACTGTAATGCCGGAAGTGCTCCGATTTATCAGCGAATACCGCTACATGATTTACGGTCTGATCATTATTATTATGATGGCAGTCAGGCCACAGGGATTAATTGATGTAAATATTTTAAACTGGGTTAAGCTTAAAACATCAAAGAGGAGGCAAAAGCATGGTACTTCAAGTCAAAAAAGCATGTAAAAACTTTGGCGGGCTGAGTGCCCTGTCTGATGTCTCGTTCTCTATAAATCAGGGTGAAATCTTTGGGCTGATCGGACCGAACGGAGCAGGAAAGACTACGATGTTCAATCTGATTACATCGATGTTTACTCCTACCTCAGGCGAGATTATCTTTAATGAAGACAATATCAATGGCTTAAAGCCGCATCTGATCACGAAAAAAGGCATTTGCAGGACATTCCAGAATATTCGCCTGTTTCCTCAGATGACAGCAGAAGAAAACGTGATGGTTGGGGAGCACTGCCGAAGCAAATCAGGAGTCTTCAGCAGTGTATTCAGGACAAAATCACAGCGGCAGGAAGAAGAGAGAATCCGCAGCAAAGCGAATGAACTATTAGAGTTTGTGGGGCTGGGCGGCTTCGCCGAAACGGTGTCAGACAGCCTCGCATACGGCCAGCAAAGAAGGCTCGAGATTGCCCGTGCGCTGGCCAGCTCTCCAAAGCTATTGCTGCTCGATGAACCGGCAGCCGGTATGAATGAAACAGAAACAAGCGAATTATTTCGGCTTATTAAAAGAATTCAGGAACAGGGCATCACGGTCCTGCTGATTGAGCATGATATGCCGCTTGTCATGAAATTATGCGACCGTATTGCCGTCCTTAATTTCGGCAAGAAGATTGCTGAAGGCACACCTGCTGAAATCCAGAATAATCCTGATGTCATCGAAGCCTATCTCGGCAGTGAGGAGGAGGATATGTATGCTTAAGGTTAATGGGATTAACGCTTTTTACGGGAAAATCCAGGTTCTTAAAAACATCAGCCTCGAAGTGGAAGAAGGCAGTATTGTTACGATCCTTGGCGCAAATGGTGCCGGGAAGACAACGACCATGAAGACCATTTCCGGAATGCTTAAGCCCCAATCCGGCAGCATTCAATTTCAGGGGCAAGATGTAACGGGACTCCGCCCGGACCAGCTGCTGCGCAAAGGGATTGCCCTTGTTCCGGAAGGCCGCCAGATTCTTTCCGGAATGACTGTGCTTGAAAACCTGGAAATGGGAGCATACCATCGGAAGGATAATGAAATTGAGCGGGATATTAAGAGCGTTATGGAGCGATTTCCTATCCTCGAAGAAAGGCAAAAACAGCTTGGGGGAACATTATCCGGCGGACAGCAGCAAATGCTGGCCATTGCGCGGGCCATCCTCAGCAAACCAAAGCTGCTTCTTCTGGATGAACCGTCAATGGGACTGGCCCCTCTGATTGTGGCTGACATCTTTAAAATTATTAAAGAAATTAATGAAGCGGGCACGACTGTTCTATTGGTAGAACAGAATGCAAGGCAGGCACTGAAAATATCACATTATGGGTATGTCCTGGAAACAGGCAAAATGGTTGCTGAAGGAAGCTCACAGAAGCTTCTGAATGATCCGCGTATCATGGAAGCATACCTGGGACGGAAATCAAGTTAACCCTAAAAGGCCAAATCTTATGATTTGGCCTTTTATATTTCTGCCTGGTGTATTGTGGTAAAATTAGTGAGAAAAAATTATTTGGATAAAATTTCGGAGGACGCATGAAAAAGTTTATGAAGATCTTTAAACGGCTAATTATTGTTTTATTAGTTCTCGTTGTATTTATGTTTTTAAACAATACCTCCCTGTTTACAAAAGAAAGAAATAATGATCCGCTGCTTCTTGCACATAGAGGAATGGCACAGTCCTTTCATATGGAAGGGATCACAGGGGAGACATGTACCGCAGAAAGGATTTACGAGCCTGAACATAACTTTCTTGAGAATACGATTCCTTCCATGAAAGCAGCTTTTGAGGCAGGTGCAGATGTAGTTGAACTGGATATACAGCTTACAAAGGATGGACAATTTGCGGTCTTCCATGATTGGACGCTGGATTGCCGGACAAATGCAAAAGGCAATACGAGAGAGTATACAATGGAGGAATTAAAAAAGCTGGACATTGGATACGGCTATACAGCCGATCATGGTAAAACCCATCCGTTCCGTAGTAAAGGAATCGGTATGATGCCAAGTCTGGATGAAGTCATGGAAGAGTTCCCGAAAGGAGATCTCTTAATCCATATTAAAAGCAATGACCCTGAGGAAGGAGTCATGCTTGCTAAATACCTGTCGATGTTTCCAGCTGACAGATTGGAGAAAATATCTGTATATGGAGGAGACAATCCAATAGCCGCACTGAAGGAAGAAATGCCAGGAATGAGGGTAATGTCAAAGGCAACATTGAAAGAGTGCCTCCTGCCATATATAGGAGCAGGGTGGACAGGCTATATGCCAAATGCCTGCAAAAACACACAGGTTCATATTCCAGAATCGTATACAAAACTATTGTGG
This sequence comes from Cytobacillus firmus, assembly GCF_023715565.1. Taxonomy (GTDB): domain Bacteria; phylum Bacillota; class Bacilli; order Bacillales; family Cytobacillaceae; genus Cytobacillus; species Cytobacillus firmus_C. The sequence continues at coordinate 41,925 of NZ_JAMBOJ010000034.1, forward strand.
GGATGGCCAAATAAATTCCTGAACCGAATGGATGAAGCAGGCACAAGAGTCATTGTGGTTGCAGGGGATGGCAGCTGGTCGGAAGGCTTCGACAGACCGAAAGACCTGAAACGGCTCCCTGATGGCTATTCAGGAGGCATCTGGACAAACAGGATTGAGCTGATTGGCCCAGTATATAAGAAAGAATAGACGCCTGGTGTGATCCAGGTGTTTTTTAGATTTTTTTAATGGAATTATTTAAAAATTCCGTAAAAAAGATTATGATAATGATAGGGTTAGTTAGTTTAACGAAGGATTTTACGAGAATGATTATACATATATTAACTGCAATTACAGCTTGGGGGACTATAAATGGCAAAAATATTGGCACTTCTTAAGCCTTACCGGATAGCGGTGGCTATAGCTCTGCTATTAATGCTGACTGAGCTTGCTGTTGAGCTTATTCAGCCATTATTAATGGCGAAAATTATAGATGAAGGTATCCTGCAGAATGATCTTCAAGAGATCCTGAAGTGGGGAGGGATCATGCTGGCTGCTTCTTTTGCGGCATTTGCGGCTGGAGTCATTAATTCCTTTTATGCTGCCCATGTCAGCCAGAACTTCGGTTTTGATGTAAGGAAAAGCTTATATGACAAGGTTCAATCCTTCTCCTTTGCCAACTTTAATCTTTTTCCGATCTCTTCATTAATTACCCGTATGACCAATGATGTTACGCAGCTTCAAAATACTGTTTTTATGAGTCTTCGAATCATGATGAGAGCACCACTTTTAATTATCGGCGGCCTTATCATGGCATTTGTGGTGGACGTAAAGCTTGCTCTTATCTTATCAGCTGTGGCCCCATTCCTTTTTCTGTTTCTGTTTTGGGTCATGGGAAAAGGCGGAGCGCTTTTTAAGGCAGTACAGGAAAAGCTGGACTCTGTGAACAGTGTCATGCAGGAGAACCTGACGGGGATCAGGCTCATTAAAGCGTTTGTCCGCAGAAATCATGAAGTGGAACGTTTCACACGCACAAATGAGGATCTCAGAGATGGAACCGTTAAAGCATTGCGCCTGATGGAAGTGACCATGCCTGTTCTGCTTTTCATTATGAACCTTAGTATTCTTGGAGTACTTTGGTTTGGCAGCATACAGGTAAATGCAGGGGATGTAAAGGTAGGAGAGGTGGTTGCGATTGTGAACTATGCAACCAGAATAACGGCCGCCTTCTCCATTTTTTCCTGGATTATCATGGCTTTTTCCAGGGCAAGGGCCTCTGCAAAACGTGTAACAGAGGTACTGGACACTGACGTGGATCTGACTGACCGTCAAGGATCTCATGATAGGAAGGACTTAACAGTGAGCCGGGGGGAAATTCACTTTAAAGATGTATCTTTTAAATATCCCGGCACTTCAGAGAAGGTACTCGATGGCATCAGCTTTATCATCCAACCCGGGGAAACAGTGGCAATAATGGGTGCAACAGGCTCCGGGAAGACCTCTTTATTCCAGCTTATCCCCCGCCTTTATGATGTAACAGGCGGGAAGGTTGAAATTGACGGGCGGGATGTCAGGGAATTGAAAATGGAGAACCTCCGCAGGAAAATCGGCTTTGTTCCTCAGGAAGCCCTGCTCTTTACAGGCAGTGTGAGAGAAAACATATCATGGGGAAAAGAAGATGCAACGATGAAGGAAATCACTGAATCAGCTGTCAATGCGCAGATACATGAAACCATTTTGAAGCTTCCGCAGGGGTATGAAACAAGAGTGGGGCAAAAGGGTGTTAACTTATCCGGCGGGCAAAAACAGCGCCTTTCCATTGCTAGGGCGCTTGTGCGTAAGCCAAAAATCCTTCTTCTTGATGACAGTACAAGTGCACTGGATATGAAAACAGAAGCAAAACTTCTGAATTCATTGAAAGAGTATACCTGTACTACATTGATTATTACACAGAAAATCAGCACAGCAATGGAAGCGGACAGAATCCTGTTGCTTGAGGATGGAGTGCTTCTTGCTGAGGGAGACCATGAGACTCTTCTTAAATCATCCGGATTGTATAAACGGATTTTCCAATCCCAGTCTGGAGAGGAGAACAGAAACTATGCTTAAGCAGATTAAAGAACCTTTCCAGCATAAAAAAATTCCGGTTGAGCTGAATGGCGAAATTTCAAAAGGAAAAAAGCCAAAGTCTGAAAATATGGGGGCCACACTAAAAAGACTCTGGTCCTATTTAGCCTATAATAAGGGATTATTATTTCTCGTTTTAGTCATGGTGGTCATCAGCTCGGCGATGGGGCTGCTTGGTCCCTATTTAGTCGGAATGGCTATTGACGATTACATTGTCACAAAGAACAGCGCTGGGTTTATCGCTCTGCTAATCTGGCTTGGAGTCATTTATGTAATGCACTCACTTGCCCTTTGGTTTCAGAATTATTGGATGATCGGCATCGCACAGGAAACGGTTTTTACGATGAGAACGAAGCTTTTCGGCCAATTGCACAGGCTGCCTATTCCGTTTTTTGACAAGCGGCAGCAGGGCGAACTGATGAGCAGGGTCACAAACGATATTGAAAATGTCAGCTCGACTCTGAACAGTTCGGTGATCCAGGTCTTTTCCAGCCTGCTGACCTTGATTGGCACTGTCTCCGTCATGCTTTGGCTAAGTCCTTTGCTGACGCTCATTACCCTGATCATTGTGCCGCTGATGTTCTTTGGAATGAAATGGATTACAGCACGGACAGGAAGGCTGTTCAAAGAGCAGCAGAAGAATCTTGGGGAGCTTAACGGTTTTATTGAAGAAACCATATCCGGACAGAGGATCATCAAGACTTTCTCTCAAGAACAGAAAGTGATGGCCGAGTTCCGGGAAAAAGGAGAAAAACTTAAGCTGGCAGGGTTTTGGGCTCAAACCTATTCCGGGTTTATCCCGAAGCTGATGAATGTCCTGAACAACTTGAGCTTTGCCGTTATCGCCGGGGTAGGGGGCATTTTTGCCCTGAATGGGATGATCTCAATCGGTGTGATTGTCGTATTCACGGAGTATTCCCGGCAATTTACACGTCCGCTTAATGACCTGGCAAACCAATTTAACACACTTCTATCTGCACTTGCAGGAGCAGAGCGGGTCTTTTACATCTTGGATGAGGATGAAGAATTCCAAAATGAAGAGCAGCTGAAAGAGCTTGCCGGAATGAAAGGCGAAGTTGAATTCCGGGATGTTTCTTTTTCGTATGAAGAAGACGGAAATACGGTAAGAAACGTAAATCTTCATGTCAAAGCTGGCCAGACCGCTGCCTTCGTGGGTCCGACAGGTGCGGGGAAGACTACCATGATCAATTTGCTGTCCCGCTTTTATGAACGGGATTCAGGCTGTATTTTAATTGACGGTGAGGATATCGCCAATGTGAAAAAAGAAAGCCTTAGAAAGCATATGGGATTTGTCCTGCAGGATTCATTTCTATTCCGCGGCACTGTCCGCGAAAATATCCGCTACGGCAGGCTGGAAGCTTCGGATGAAGAAGTGATTGAGTCGGCTAAGCTTGCCAATGCCCATTCATTTATCATGAAACTTCCGCAACAGTATGATACAGTGCTGAGCCAGGACGGAAATGGCATCAGCCAGGGGCAAAAGCAGCTTCTTTCCATTGCACGTGCCTTTCTGGCCAATCCGGACATATTAATTCTGGATGAAGCCACAAGCAGCATTGATACAGTGACAGAGCTGAAAATTCAGGATGCCCTTCAGGAGCTGATGAAAGGAAGAACCAGCTTTGTGATTGCCCATCGTTTGAACACTATTCAAAATGCAGATAAGATTTTTGTTCTGGAGGAGGGAAGGATTATTGAGGAAGGAACACATAAATCACTGCTTGAACAGGAGGGCTTTTATTATCGGCTGCATGGTAAAGCGGCAGCAGGGGCAAATGCTTGAAATTAATAGTAATCCCAACACAAAAGGCGGACCTGATTACGATCAAATCCGCCTTTTTGCTATCTCTTAAATGACATTTTTTCTCTGCTGGGTATCAGAAATGGGCACTACATCTTTAATGTGGAAAAAGTTTATTGCGTTATCAATATAGCGGCCATCTATTTCTCTTTAATCAATCGTGTATTCCGATTTTTATCATCCCATGAGACTATCCGCATTAATATAGCCTACTAATTTGAAAACTTCATAGCAAAGTCGATCAGCATTTTTTCATATAAATGTATGGAATGCGGCAGAACGTATTCCTTATCACCGTGCCAGTTCATGCCGCTAGGTCCAAATTCGATGGCCGGTATCCCGTAATTGGCAAAGAACACAGTATCCGCAGAACCATGCTGTCCAAAGAAAACAGCTTTATCTTCAGTATGCTTTTCCACAATAGGTTCAAGCATTAGGATGAAAGGATTGTCTCTTGCTGTCACAAGCGGATTTGAGAACATATTCATGATAATTTCCCCATCTGTGATACCTTCGATTTGCTTGATGATCTCTTCATGGTTCTGGTGCGGCAAATAACGGATATCATACGACATTAAACATTTTTCAGGCACCTTGTTATAAACATCCCCACCGGTTATTTTTGCAAGGTTTATCGAAGGGGATGGGTAAAATTCAGATGATTCCTTTGCAAAAGGCAATTTTAATAGTTTTTGATGCACTTCAAAAGCCTTTTCGATGGCATTGACTCCTTCCCATGGACGGCTGCCGTGTGCTGGGTCTCCTTCTATCTCAATGTCCAGCCTGATAACGCCTTTTGCTTCGAGCGCAATCCCAAGTTGAGTAGGTTCAGAGCAAATAACAAAATCGCCGCGATATCCCTGTTCTGCCAGATACCCGGAACAATTAAAGCCGCCAATTTCTTCATCTGAAACAATTTGAAGCTGAATTTTTATGCCAATAGGCATATTTTTGAGCTCTTTTACCGCACACATCATAGCAGCAACCCCGGCCTTCATATCTGCAGCTCCACGTCCATAGATCTTATCGCGGACTTCTACAGGAATGAACTGTTCATCCTTTCCTGAAACAACATCCACATGTCCGTTAAAAATAATGGTCTGATCACCGCTTCCAATTTCACAGACAACCATTCTATAGCCATTATTTTCGACGATTTCAGAAGGGAGTTCATGTCCCGACAGCCATTGATGGCAATATTCAATGGCCTGGTTTGCTCCATCCTTTGTAGAGCTGTCAATGGAAATAAGATCTTTCAGTAAGTTTTCAAGCATATGTCAAAGGTCCTCCTTTAATACAGCAATAAATTCACAAAGTACTCTCTTACTATTCCCGCTTTGGCAGGTTGAAAACAGTTTGTTTAGGATAGCCCAATAATTGTGAATAATTGGTGAAGTGTATTGCGAAAAAGGGAGGGATGGAGTATATTATAAGTGAGGAAAGTTAGTGAAGAATTTCACAAAACAATTTATAAAAAACTTCACTACATCATCCTTTCCTTCTAAGAGCTGGCCGGCTTATTAATCCCCAAGAGGGAAAAAATTTAAGATATTATGTGAAACTATTCACAATAACAACTTGGAGATGATTATAATGAAATGGTGGAGAACACCTCAGGCAGCAGTTGTTTGGACAGTATTAAGAGTCTGGCTTGGTATACAATGGCTTGAAGCAGGATGGCATAAGGTAGCAGATGGATTTGATGCAGGCGGATTCATGCAGGGGGCCATTGCTAAAGCAGCTGGCGATCATCCGGCAGTGCAGGGCTGGTATGCGGGGTTCCTTGAAAATGTAGCACTGCCAAACGCGGATTTATTCAGCACTCTAGTGGCATGGGGCGAAGTTCTTGTGGGAGTTGGACTTATACTTGGAGCTGCGACCATACCGGCTTTAATTGCAGCAGCTTTCATGAATTTAAACTTCTTATTAGCAGGAACAACAAGCACTAACCCAATACTGTATACGGCAGCAATCATCCTTCTATTTACAGGCGCGGGTGCTTACTACTGGGGAATTGACAGATTTGCCATCCCTTATATCAAGACAATGATGAAAGGCGGTCACGGCATAGGCAAAAGAGGAGCACCCACTCACTAAGCAGAAATAGGAAGGGGCTGGGACAAAACTAGCTTCAGATAGTAAGAAAGGTGAATTTGAGTGCGCTCAAATTCACCTTTCTCTTATTTCAGGGTATTAATTCTTTAAATTCTTATTTTTTGGCAGTGAATTTCC